>CAWFSB010000018.1:0-88355 GCA_963818355.1 uncultured Acidobacteriota bacterium
GGCTTCGGCTCGGCCTCGGCCCAGTCGAGCCTTCCGAACCACTCCGAGGCGCGGGCGTCGAGCCAGCCGTCGGAGCGGCGGGCGTCCACCCAGACGTTCAGGTAGGCCAGGAACTCCAGGTCTCCGCGACGGACCGCGAGCGCCTCCCCACGCCGGCCGATGGGCTCCGCGAACGGCGTGACGATCCGTTCCGGGGCCAGCTTGACGGCCACCTGTGGCAGCGGCTCCGAGGCCACGGCCGCCTGGATCTTCGCGGCGAGCAGGGCTTCCCCGAGCGCGGTCCAGCTCGGCACCTCCAGGAGTGTGGCTCTCGGGAAGGCGCGCCCCGCGTCCAGGAGCTCGGCGGTCCCCGCGACGGCCCCGATCGTGACTTCGCGCTTGTCGAGGTCCGCCGGCGCCTTCCATCCCGCCGCCGCCTGCTTGTCCGCCAGGACGGCGATCCCGTGGTGCGCGATCGAGTCGGAGAAGTGGGCGAAGAGGGCGCGCTCGGAGTGGGCGAGAGCCCCCCGGCGACGACATCGCACTCGCCCTCGGCGACGGCCTCGGGGCCGTGGATGGCCCAGGGCGCCTGGGGCGCCACACAGGCGAGGAGCTTGCCGCGCGCGCGAACGAGGGTGAGGCTGTCGCGGCCCGGCTTCGCCGCGGGCGGTGCGGGGCTCCGACCGCCGGCGGCGCCGACGCGGCCCCGCCCCGCGCGTTGGCGCCGGATGAGGCGAGGGCGACGACGAGCGGGACGAGAAGTGACCTCTTCACGGCCGTTCTCCTAGCCGATCCGCCGGAAGTGCATGCTCGGGCCGGCGCGCCATCCCAGGCGTATCGTCCGTGCGTCGAAGCTGGTGCGATCGACGTCGAGCCGAATGCCGTCGTCGAGGATGATGGTGTCGCCGGCCCGCCACTGGCCGCGGATCCCCTGGTTGCCCCAGCCGGCGGCCACCCAGCGCACCGCGCCCCCGGGGTAGATCGTGAGGAGCACCGGGCGACCCTGCCAGCGGTCGTGGCCCTGCCAGCGCCCAACGGCCCAGCCGGGCGGGCTCCAGGGGCCACCGCCCCATCCGCCGCCCCACCCGCCGGACCCTCCGGTGCGGGGGTTGAGGGCGAACAGGGCCTCGCAGCCGTGGCTCACCCAGACGCCGTTGCGCTGGAATCCCCACGAGCGGCCGTAGTCGCAGGCGCTCCTCGAGATCCTGCGGGCGATCTCGACCTGTCGGATCGTGATCCCTCCCACCCGGCAGAAGTTGTACTCGAAGTTCCGGCTGCCACAGCGGATCTGCTGGGGTGCCTGAGCGGCGGCCAGGGCGGGCCAGACCGCCGCGAACACCCCGACGAGAAGCGCCCGTCCCGCCGTTCTTCTGCCCATGCCGCTCTCCACGAGAAACAGCCGGAGCCTACCACAGGGGGCCGGGACGCCCCCCCTCGCGGCTCCGACGATGGACTTCGAACGACAACACGCTGCCGAAACGGTGGCAGCAGGGCGGACCTGTCTACGGAACAGGGTCAACTCCACTTGAAACAGGAACAGGCCGAAAGTAGGCTCCTCGCACCATGGACGTAAAGAACCACAAGGCCTATGTGTCGACCGGTCACCTCCCGCCTCAGCAGGAGATCGAGGAACTCGTCGAAGAGGCGTACGCGCGCTTGAAGTCGAACAAGGACGGGAAGAACTCGCAGGTCTACCCGGCGCTGGCCAAGGTGCCGAGCGAGCTCTTTGGCATATGCATCGTCGGAACGAGCGGCAACGTCTACGCGATCGGCGATTCGGACTACGAGTTCACGATCATGAGCGTCTCCAAGCCCTTCATCTTCGCTTTGGTCTGCGAGGAGATTGGCGTCGAGGAGGCCCGCCAGAAGCTCGGCGTGAACGCGACGGGAATGGCCTTCAACTCACTGGCAGGCATCGAGCGCAGCCCCGACGGGCGGTCGAACCCGATGGTCAACTCCGGGGCCATCGCCACGACCAGCCTCGTGCCGGGCGGCAACCTGGAGGCCCGGTGGAAGTTCATTCACGACGGGTTGTCCCGGTTCGCCGGCCGGAGACTGCCGCTCAACGACGAGGTGTACGCCTCGGCGTCGGCCACCAACTTCCGCAATCAGGCCATCGCCCGCATGCTCCAGAGCTATGGACGGATCTATATCGACCCGGCCGACGCCGTGGATTTGTACACGAAGCAGTGCGCCCTGAACGTGTCCGCGAAGGACCTGGCGGTGATGGGCGCCACGCTGGCCGACGGCGGAGTCAATCCGATCACCAAGGAGCGCGTGGTGGACTCGTCCGTCTGCCATTACGCGCTGGCCGTCATGACGACCGCCGGCCTCTACGAGACATCGGGGGACTGGCTCTTCGACATCGGCCTTCCCGGAAAGAGCGGAATCGGCGGGGGAATCGTCACGGTGTCTCCCGGAAAGGGCGGCCTGGGGACGTTCGCGCCGCCGCTCGATGCGGCCGGAAACAGCGTCAAGGGGCAGCTCGCAGCCAAGTACCTGTCTCAGGAGTTGGGAATGGATCTGTTCGCTTCGCAGCCGCACGTCTGAACATCGAGAGGTGGCCTGGAGCACCTTCCCGGTCCTGCGACACCCGAACAGATCGGGGAGGCGATGCGGATCAACGAGGATGCGCGCCTGCGGGCACTCAAGATCGCCTTCTTCGCGCTGGCGTGCGTGGCCCTCCTGGCGATCTTTCCGTCCCGCAGTCTGCCGGACTACCGGCCCGGCGAGGTGACGGGAGGTCAGCCCAAGAAGGCTTGACGCGCCGGTCGGGCGAGGAAAAGATCCGCACCCCGCGCCCGCCGGCGCTTTCGAAGGAGGCCTGGATTGAGGATGCTCGCGCCGCTCGTCATGACCCTGGCGCTGTCGTCGAGCGCCGCCGTCGCGGGGCAGGCTGCCGACCCGCCGGATGCGCTTCTCGCCCTCGTCGAGGGCCAGGCGCGCCGCATCGAAGCCCTCGAGGCTCGCCTGGCGGCCCTGCAGCAGGAGGTGGCGCAGCTGCGGCAGCCGCCCGTGACGCCCGCCGTCCCGCCTGCCGGGCCGCCCGCCGTTCAAGCCGACGACGACCGCGAGGCCCAGGACGACCTCGTCGATCACGCGGTCGCGGGCGAGGCGCCGGGGGACGCGACGCCGGAAGGTCCCCAGGCCGACCTGCCGCGCGCCCGGGTCGTCGACGGCTACGGCAGCCTGCGGGTGGCGGCGGCCCTCGACTCGGAAGGCAACCGTGAGATCCGCAACAACTCGTCGCGCGTCGGCCTGCGCGGGTCGAAGCGGCTGACCGACGGTATCGAGGCCTTCGGTCGCCTCGAGTTCGGGGTCAACATGGTGGCGACCGACCGGGTCATCCTGTCGGGCGGAGATCCCGGCGCGCCGATCGGACAGGGCAGCCAGGCCGTGTTCTCGCGCCTCGGGTACGTCGGGCTCGACACCGGCATCGGCAGCTTCGCCTGGGGCAAGCAGTGGTCGGCCTACTACGACGTCGCGGTGTTCACGGACCAGTTCCCGCTCTGGAGCGGCGCCGCGGCGGGCGCCTTCGCGGCGGGCACGGACGGGGGCGTCTCGGGAACCGGGCGGTCGGAGCAGGCGCTCGCAGTACCGCGAGGCGCGGGGCCCGGTGAGCGTGGCCGTGCAGATGCAGAGCCGCGCCAGCTCGCCCAACGACCGTTCCTGGGTCGACGTGTGGGGAGCGTCCGGTGTCGTCGGGAAAGCCCAGGGGCTCAGCCTGGGGGCGGCCTACAACGAGGTGCGCGACGGGGTCGCGAGCCCGAACCCCAACCAGCCGCAGCTCGGCGACAAGGCCGCCATCTTCGGCTTGCGCTACCGGGCCGACCGCTTCTACGCGGCGACGACACTCGCGATCAGCGAGCAGCACGAGGTGGACGACCTCGGCCGCCGCTTCGACGCCACGGGCTTCGAGCTCGCGCTGCGCTACCACGCGACCGACGCGCTCTGGCTGGAGGCCGGGTACAACGACCTGCGGCCCGACTCGGGCCACCCGGGCGAGTTCCGGACCCGCTTCGGGGTCGGCTACGTGGTGTACAACTTCGGGGCCGGCAGCCGGCTGTTCGGCGGCTTCAAGCTCGAGGACAGCCGCGACTCCGACGGGTCGAAGCGCCTCAACAGCGCCTTCGCCACCGGCCTCAACTACACGTTCTAGGGCCCGTTCTCGACGAGGAGGTCAAGCGTGCTGGATGCGATCGTCCCGTTCCTCAAGGAGCTGGTCCTGATACCGCTCACCCTGCTGCCCATCATCAACCCCTTCAGCAGCGCGCCGGTGCTGATCGCGAACGCGGGCCGCGACCGGGAGCTGGTGAGGCGCCTCGCGCGCCAGGTCTCGCTCAACTCCTTCTACGTGATCATCGCCTCCATGCTGGTGGGGACCAACGTGCTGGCGATCTTCGGGATCTCGCTGCCGATCCTCCGCGTGGGGGGCGGGCTCCTCGTCTGCGCCACCGCGTGGCGCATGCTCAGCCGGGCCGAGGGCGACGACGTCCAGGAGAAGGCGGTGCGGGCGGCCAGCGAGATGCCGGAGGCGGAGGTCGTCCGCCGCAGCTTCTTCCCCCTCACCTTCCCGCTCACCACGGGCCCGGGCACGATCGCGGTGGCGATCGCGCTGGGGGCCCAGTTCCCGCGCTCGGTGGTCCCCTACCTGCTGGCCGCCGTCGTGGCGGCCGCGGGGGTGGCCGTGACCGCCTTCGTCCTCTACGTGTTCTTCAGCAATGCCGGGGTGGTGCTCACCTGGCTCGGGGAGATGGGCGCCCTCGTGATGATGCGCCTCATCGCCTTCATCCTGCTCTGCGTCGGCCTGCAGATCATGTGGACCGGCTGGGCCGAGCTGAACATGATCCTCCCGGAGTGACGCTCCCGTTGTCCTCGAAACCCTGGCGAGGGCCCTCGCCGCTGACGCTCCGCTGGAGGTCGAGATGAGAGTAGACCTGTCCTTCACGCCCGTCTCGCAGAACCCCGTCGACCTGCTGGCCGTCGTCCTCGACGAGGAGAAGACGCTCCACGAGGTCGACGATCCCGTCGTGCGCGCGCACGTCGAGCGCGCCGCCGCCGGCCTTCCGCGCGAAGACGCTGAAGCGCGAGTACTACGCGACGCTGCCCGAGGGCGCCGTCGCGAGGTCGGTGGTCGTCGTACTGGAGCCCGCAGCTGCCCGCGTGGAACCTGCGCGAGAACCTCAAGACGTTCACCGCGCGGGCCTTGCGGCTGGCGCGCGACTACCGCCTCCCGCGCGTCGGGCTCGTCGTCAACACGAAGAGACGGCGCCGCGCTCGTGGGCGAGGCCGTCGAGGGCGCCGTGATCGGCACGCGCCTCTTCGACAAGTACAAGCAGGAGAAGGACGACTTCTTCCCGAAGCACGCTTCGCTGACCATCCTGACCCACCCCGAGAGCAGGGCCGACGCCGAGGCCCGCCGCGAGCGTTACGCCTGGGTGGCGGAGAACGTCAACCTGGCGCGCGACCTCGTCGACGAGCCCGCCAACGTGGCGACGCCCGAGTACGTGGCGGCGCGCGCGAGCGAGCTGGCGCGCGAGGTGGGCCTCGAGTTCGAGGAGCTCGACGTGGCGACGCTGCGCGCGCAGGGCCTGCACGGCATCGCCCAGGTGGGCGCGGGCAGCGAGAACGCGGGCCGGCTGGTGACGCTGCGCTGCCTGCCGGCGAAGCCCTCCCCGCAGACGGTGGCCCTCGTGGGCAAGGGCATCACCTTCGACAGCGGCGGCATCAGCCTCAAGCCGGCCGACAAGATGTGGGAGATGAAGGGCGACATGGCGGGAGCGGCGGCGGTGCTCTACGCCATGCGCGCGCTCGGCCGCCTGAAGCCCGAGGTCAAGGTGGTGGGCATCCTGTGCTGCGCCGAGAACATGCCGGACGCGCGAGCGCAGCGCCCCGGCGACATCTACGTCGGCAAGAACGGGAAGTCGGTGATGGTCGACAACACCGACGCGGAGGGCCGCCTCGCGCTGATGGACGGCTTCTACCGCGCCGGGGAGGAGGGCGCGACGCACATGGTCGACGTCGGCACCCTGACCGGCGCGGTCGTCCGCGCGCTCGGGCCGAGCGTCGCCGGCATCCTGGGCAGCGACCGCGAGCTGGTGCGCCGCGTGATCCGCTCCGGCGAGAGCCACGGCGAGGCGATCTGGGAGCTGCCGCTCGTCGAGGAGTACAAGGAGTCGCTCAAGACGCCCTACGCCGACCTCAACAACCTCTCGGCGGGCGGGCTCGCCGGCGCCATCACCGCGGGGCTCTTCCTGCGCGAGTTCGTGCCCGACGGCGTCGGCTGGGCGCACCTCGACATCGCCGGCGCGGGAGGCTTCCGCGACAAGGAGTGGAAGTACTTCGACGCCGGGTCGAGCGGCTTCGGGGTCAGGACGCTCGTGGACCTCTGCGAGGGCTTCCACCAGGCGCCGCGGTGAGCCTGCGCGCCCCGTGGCGGCCGATGGCGGCGGTCGCCGCGGCCCAGATGCTGATGGCCTTCGGCTTCAACGCCCTCGTGGTGTCGATCGGCGGCATCGTGGAGACCTTCGGCACGCCGGCGACGAGCGTCGGCACCGCGATCGTCGTCTACTCGCTCGCGGTGGCCGGGTTCATCATGCTCGGGGCCCGGCTCGGCCAGCGCGTCGGGCCGAGGCGCGCGTTCGTGGCCTCCACCGCTCTCTTCGGCGCCGCGATGGCCCTCGTGGCTCTCGCCCCGGACGTCCGGGTGCTGATCGCCGCCCAGGGCCTCGCCGGCCTCGCGGCGGCCGTACTCGTGCCCTCGCTCGTGGTGCTGATCGCCGCGCACTACGAGGGCCGCCAGCGCGCGCAGGCGCTCGGCTACCTCGGCGGCGCCCAGGCGCTCGCGGGCGTTCTCGCCTTCCTGATCGCCGGATCGCTCGGCGCCACGGTCGGCTGGCGCTACGCCTTCGGCCTCGTGGTGCTGCTGGCGCTCGCGACGCTCGCCCTCAGCCCCTCGCTGGCGAACGTCCCGGCCCGTCGCGACACCGCGATCGACGTCCCCGGCGCGCTGCTCGTGGCCGGCGCGGTCGGCTCGATCAGCGTGGGCTTCGACAAGCTCAACCACTGGGGGATCGGCCTCGCCCGGCCCGCGGCGCCGTTCGACGTCTTCTCGCTTTCTCCCGCGCCGTTCCTCGTCCTGCTCGGCGTCGTCCTCGGCCAGGCCTTCTTCGCGCGGGCCGCGCGGCGGCGGGCGGCCGGGCGCGCGCCGCTCGTGGCGCTCGAGGTGCTCGACCCAGAGGCGAGTCGGGTGGCCGTGGGCGCGATGCTCGGGATCGTGACGCTCGAGTCGGCCGCCGCCTTCCTGGTGCCGCTCTACGTTCAGATCGTCCAGGGCCGGAGCAGCCTCGTGACCGCCTTCGCGATGATGCCGTTCAGCCTCTCGATGCTCGCCTCTGCCGTCCTCGTCGTGCGGCTGTTCGAGCGCCACCCGCCGCGCCGCATCGCGCGCGCGGCGTTCGTGGTGATGGCGGCGGGCCTCGCGTTCCTCGCGGCGGTGGTGCGCAACGACTGGAGCACGCCACCCGTCGTGCTGGGCCTCGTCGTGACCGGCCTCGGGGTCGGCTCGCTCGCCACGCTGCTCTTCGACGTGCTGGTGAGCGGCTCGCCCCCGGAGCTCGCCGGCGACGCGGGCTCGCTGCGGGGCACCGCCAACAACCTGGGGGCGGCGGTGGGGACGGCGCTCGTGGCCGCGCTCGTGGTGACGGTGCTGGAGGCCCGGATCCACCGCGCGCTCGAGGCGAGCCCCACGCTCACGCCGGCGTTCCTCCAGCAGGCGAACATCGACGAGGTCGGCTTCGTGAGCAACGAGCGGCTCGGCGAGGCCCTCGCCTCGGCCGCGGTGCCGCCCGAGCAGGCGCGCGAGGCCCTCGCGATCAACGAGAGCCGCGCGGCTCACCGCGCTCAAGGCCGCGTTCCTGCTGCTCGCCGCGCTGAGCCTGCTGGCGATCGTGCCGGCGGGACGTCTCCCGGGCCGCTTGCCCGACGCGGGGCCTGGAGACGGGCGCACCTGAGCCGCGATCCCCGACGATGCCGTCAGGGCCGCGGAAGCCCGCTCACGGCCTTGTAGACCGTCTGCCCCTCCTTGATGGTCTCGACCACCTTGATGTCCTTGATGGCCATCGGATCCACGGTCAGGGGGTTCCGGTCGAGGATCACGAAGTCCGCGAGCTTCCCGGGCTCGAGCGAGCCCTTGGTCCGCTCCTCGAAGGACTGATAGGCCGCGTTGATCGTGATGGACTTGATCGCGTCCAGCGCCGACACCCGCTGCTCGGGGCCGAGGACCTGGCCGCTGCGCGTGACCCGGTTGACCTGGCTGAAGAGGACCATGATCGAGCTGGGCAGCGCCACGGGGGCGTCGTGGTGCTGGGTGAACGGGATCCCCCTCTCGAGCGCCGAGGCGGCGGGCGAGATGCGCGAGGCACGCTCCGGGCCCAGCACCGAGTCGCGATGCCAGTCGCCCCAGTAGTAGGTGTGCATGCCGAAGAACGAGGGGATGATCCCCAGCTCCTTCATCGCGTCGAGCTGATCCTCGCGGACCGTCTGCGCGTGGATCATCACCGGCCGCCGATCGCCGGGACCGAGCTTGGCGACGGCGAGACGCACGGCGCGGATGAACTGGTCGGCCGCCGCATCGCCATTGCAGTGGACGTGGATCTGCCAGCCCTTCCGGAACGCCTCCTCGACGAAGGCGTTCGCCTCGTCGTCCGTCATCGCCGGAGAGCCCGCGTAGTCCTTGCCCCGGCCCGCGGGCGGGACCGAAGTACGGCTTCGTGAGCCAGGCGGTCTTGCCCTGGGGCGAGCCGTCGAGCGTGAGCTTGGCCCCGCCGATGCGGAAGCGCCCCGTGTAGCTCTTCGACAGGAACGGCCCGGCGATCGCGGAAGCGGCCCCCTGGATGTCGGGGTACGCGACGACGTCGAGCTTGAGCTTGCCTTGCTCGGCGAGCGCGGCCTCGGTGGCGACCGCTTCCGCGGTGGCGCGTCCTTCCTGGGCGGTCGTGAAGCCGAACTCGGCGTAGCGATCGATGCCGGCCAGCAGGAGCGCCTCGTTGTCCTCGCTGCCGAGCCGGCCGAGCTTGCTGAACAGCTGCGGCCACCAGGCCGTGCCTCCGATGAGGCCGTCCGGCTCGCGGCTGCCGGGCCGCCGGCGGATCGTTCCACCCGGCGGCTCGACGGTCTTCGCCGAGTACCCGACGGCCTCGAGGCCCTTGCTGTTCAGCACGGCGAGGTGGCCGGACTGGTGCACCACGAGCACCGGCGTGACCTTCGAGACCGCGTCGAGATCGTCGCGCGTGGGGTGGCGCTGCTCGCGCAGCTGCGAGTCGTCGTAGCCCATGCCGATGATCCAGCCCGTCCGGGCCACGACGGCGGGGGACTTCTCGGCCCAGGCGCGGAGCGTCGCCTGCAGGGAGGCCACGTCGGTGACCTGGCCGTCCGGCGGCGCCAGGAGATTCGCCGCGGCGGCCTGCACGCCGACGTTGAAGACGTGGCCGTGCGCGTCGATGAACCCGGGGAGCATCGTCTTGCCGCCCAGGTCCACGACCTGGGTCGCAGCGCCCTTCAGCCTCAGGATCTCGTCCGGAGCGCCGACGGCCAGGATCTTGCCGTCCTTCACGGCGATCGCCCCTGCGGTCGGATGTGCGTCGTCGACGGTGACGAGGGTGCCGCCGGTGTAGATCGTCGCGGCGACGTCCCGCGGCACCTTCGCCGTGCAGGCGATCGCGAGAGCCACCGCCGCCACGAGGGCCAGAGCCGGAATGCGCCTGATCATCTTTTCAGTCTAGGTGGATCGGGGCGCACTCGGCAAGCAGAGTCCGGGCGCCGGCAGCCCGGCCGGCGACCGAGTTCCCTACCGCGCCGGGAGCGGCTGAGCGCGCAGGACGTCGGCCAGCTCCCGGCTGAGGCTCGCCAGGGCGTCGTTGATGCCGGCCACGGCGCCCGCCGGCCCGGGCGCGGTCGGTTTCGCCCGGTACGACGAGCGCCGCCGGGCGAGGACCGAGCCGTCCGTCGCCAGCACCGCCCACCGGCACTCGAGCAGGACGGAGCCGTCCGCCTGGCGCGCCGCCTCGAGGACCGAGATGTGGACGAAGTGGTCGACGCGGTCGCGCGGCGAGAACGGCGCCGAGACGACGCGCCGGTCCGGGAGCAGGACGACGAGGTTCTCCGCCACCACGCGCTGCACGCCGCGCGGCAGCGGCTCGCCCCAGCGCGAGAACTCGTCGGCCACCACCTCGCCGCTCGGGGCCCGGCCGGTGACCTGCGGCCGGTCGAGCCAGTCGGGCACGTCGACCCGCTCCACGCCGATGAGCGCCACGGGCGCGGGCGGGGGCGTCTCGGCCGCGGCGGCCGGCAGCGGGTCGAGGATGAAGGTGCGGGCCACGGCCGAGCGCTTCAGGCAGCCGGCGGCGGGCCCCGCGGCGACGAGCAGGGCGAGGGCGGCGAGGCGGCGGGCGCGCATCAGTCGTTCTCCTTCTTCGGCTCGGGCTTGCCCTGCAGCAGCGCCTCGGGGTGCCGCTGCAGCGTGTCGACCAGCAGGCGCACCGTGCGCAGCAGCTCGTTGAGCTCGTCGATGCTGCGGACGGCCTGGTACTGCGTCTCGGCGGTTCGCTCGACGTTGCGGTCGACCGTCGCCATCGTGCCGTCGAGCCGCTTCAGCGTGGCATCGACGGTCTTCATCGTGTCCCTGGCGCTCGACAGCGTGGTCCCGACGTCGCCCACCAGGCCGTCGACCCTGTCCATCGTCCGCTCCGACCGGGCCAGCGCCCGGTCCGCGGTCTCGAGCACCCGGCGCAGGTTGGCGAAGGCGCCCTTCAGGTCGCCGTTGTCGAGCAGGGTCTGCGCGCTCGCCAGCGTCGCCCGCACCTGCTCGACCGTCTCCTCGATCGGCACGTCGGCGACCTTCTCCAGCACCCTCTCCAGCTTGCCTTGCAGGATGTCGAGCCGCGAGAGGGTGCCCGTCGCGAGCTCCGGGTAGGGCGAGTCGAGGCCGGTGAGCCGTGCCTCGACCTCGGGGTGGAAGTCGAAGTCGAGCGACCTCGACCCGCCCACCGGGCTCGAGGAGCGAACCGTGCCGCGAAGGCCGGCCTCGGTGAGCGTCGCCGCGAACGCCCGGTCGTCGAGCGCGTGGAGAGCGAAGTCCCCCCCCTTCAGGCGGCGCAGCCCCCCCCGCCGGATGTCGAACACGACCATGGTCTCGGACTCGAACCCGCGACCCGTGAACACCAGCTCCACCTCGCGCACCTCGCCGAGGGGCGCCTGCCGGAAGGTGACGGGCGCGCCGGCCCTGAGGCCGACGGGGTTCGGAAAGAAGACGATGAACGTGCGCCGCTGGCCGAAGCCCCGGCTGGAGCTCAGAAGCGCCAGGCCGCCGACGACGAGCAGGAGGCCGAGGAGGGCGAAGGCGCCCACCATCCGCGACCGGTTCGCCGAGGGGGGCGCGTCCACGTGCGGGGCCTGCGTTCCGACATCCGTGTCTTGCATGCTCAGGACCTGATCCACTTGAAGACGAAGATGACGAGGACCTCCGTGACCCCCACCCCGATCACGGCGGAGACGACGGCGGCCCGCACCCGGGCGCCGACGTCCCGCGTGCCGCCGGCGCGCAGCCCGTGCCACGCGCCGGCGAGGCCGACCACGAAGCCGAAGCCGGCTCCCTTGACCAGGGAGGCGACGGCGTTTCTCATGTTGAAACCCGACCAGACCTCCGCGAGGTGAAGCCCGGTGGGACGCTCCAGGGAGAGGACGGCGTAGGCCCCGCTCCCCGCCAGGGCGAACGCGCCCGCGTAGGCGACGAGGAGCGGTCCCGCCAGCAGCAGCGCGAGGATGCGAGGCGCCGCGGCGCCGCGGCCCACGGCGGCCTCGGCGGCCACCGAGGAGGCGACCCGGCCGGCCAGGGCGACGCCGACGATGAGCGGGCTGATCTCTCGCAGCACGATCCCGACCAGCCGCGGCGCCACGCCCTCGACGCCCACCTTCCCGAGCTCCTTGAGGCCGAGGAGGGTCAGGACGACACCGCCCGTGAAGGCGATCAGCCCGACGATGGGCAGCGAGTCCAGGCCGTACCGCTCGAAGGCCCGCGCGAAGGCCGCCCGGCCCTCCGGCCGGCGGTCGCGCATCAGGCGGAAGAGGCCGACGAGGGTGGCTCCGAGGAAATCGACCAGGGCCATGAGCTCGCCCTTCCGGTCGGAGGCCCACCGGAGGATCCTGGCGACGACGCCGTCCCGGCCGGCCACGCGCTCGCTGGTTTCCGAGATCACGGCTGCGATTGTGCCAGACCTCGGGCGCGAACCCTACCGCGCGGCGCGCCCGGCACAGCGCGCCGCGCACCGAGGACGCCGGGGCCTGCGGTCCGCCCCTCGCCTGGGTCCACGACGGGTCAATGGTCAGGCTTGGACGCGACAGGTCAGGCGCATTCGCTCGGACAGGCACTTCGAAACGCGCTGGGCCCGCATTCGGATCCGGCCGACGAGTCGCGAGGGCACGGCGGGGATGCCACGGACAAGTTCAGGCCCATTCGCTCGGACAGGTACTTCGAGACGCGCTGGCCCCGGACGCTGTTCCCGGCCTCGTCGAGCGCCGGGGAGAAAGTGCCCAGTCCGCCCTTTCCCGGCGAGACGATGACGATCCCCCCGCTGACCCCGCTCTTGCCGGGCAGCCCGATCTCGTAGAGCCAGTCGCCGGAGAGCTCGTACAGAAGGCGTCGGGGTAGCGCTGGCCCATGGGCGCCCTCACGATACTCCTCCGCGAAGGCGCGGGGTAGAATGACCGACATCGCCCGGACAGCCTGACCGCAACTCGCCCGATCGCCGCCCGGGGAGGAGGAGCGATGACGACCATTCGGCAGATGCTGACCGGGAAGCCCGACATCTACACGGTCGATCCGGAGGCGACCGTGCTCGACGCCCTGCGGCTCCTCGAGGAGAAGAACGTGGGAGCCCTGCTCGTCATGAAGGGCCCGTCGCTCGTGGGCATCTTCTCCGAGCGCGACTACGCGCGGCGGATGGTCCTCCACGGGCGCTCGTCGAAGGAGACGGCCGTGCGCGAGGTCATGACCACCGAGGTCTTCACGATCGCGCCGGAGACCACCGCGGGCGAGTGCATGGTGCACATGACCGACCGCCACATCCGCCACCTGCCGGTCCTCGAGGGCGGGCGCGTGGTGGGCGTCATCTCGATCGGCGACGTCGTGCGCGCCGTCATCGAGGACATGCGCTTCACGATCCGCCAGCTCGAGGGCTACATCCGGAGCGGGGGGTGAGGACCGGGCGACTCAGCCGGCGGCGCTTCCTGGCCGTCGCGGGCGCCGCCGCCGCGGGGTCGCATCGCTCTGTCCGCGCGGGCGACGTCTCCGCCGGGGCACCGGACCCGGTCCTCGAGCCTCGGCGCGAGTACACGCTCGTCCCGTTCTGGTTCTGGAACGACCGCCTGGAGGAGGCGGAGCTCCTCCGGCAGATCGCCGATTTCGAGGCGCACGGCGTCCACGGCTTCGTCCTGCACCCGCGGGTGGGGCTGCCGCGCGACACCGGCTGGATGTCGCCCCGGCTCCTCGGCTTCATGCGGGTGGCGATCGAGGAGGCCGCGCGGCGCCGCATGACGGTGTTCCTCTACGACGAGGGCATGTACCCGAGCGGCTCGTCGAGCGGGCAGGTGGTGGCGACCGACCCGCGCTTCCGCTGCCGCGGCCTCGACCACCGCCTCCTCGAGGGCGAGGGGCCGCCGGAGCTCGGCGCCGGCGAGCAGCTCGTGGCGGTCGTCCCGCGCCGCGACGGGCGGCGGGTCGCCGTCTTCGACCGGCCCGTCGACTCGGTCATCCGCGGCCTCCACTACGTCGAGGACGACCCGCCGCGGCGGCCGGGGCCGGACGACCTCTCGCGCCCCGGCTCCCCGCGCCCGGACCCCCCGGAGGACACGCCGCCCGCCGCCGACCTCCTCAACCCCGACGCGGTGGCGTGCTTCATCCGCCTCGTCTACGACCGCTACCACGACGCCTTCGGCGCGCACTTCGGCCGCACCGTCCAGGCGGTCTTCACCGACGAGCCGGCGCTGCTGGGCCGGCTGCGCGAGAAGGCGGCGCTCGTGCCGGGGACGACCGGCATCCTCGCCCACGTGAGCGCCCACCTCGGCTACGACTTCACCCCTCACCTCCCGGCCCTGTGGGACGACGACGAGCCCGACGCGCTGCGCCACCGCCGGAGCTGGCACCGCGCGGTGCAGGCGCGCCTGGAGACGACTTACTACGAGCCCCTGCACCGCTGGTGCGAGGCGCACGGCGTGGCCCTGACCGGGCACCCGGCGGAGCCCGGGGACATCGGCCACCTGCGGCACTTCCAGATCCCCGGGCAGGACGTCGTCTGGCGGCGGATCGTGCCGGGATCGCCCTCGGCCCTCGAGGGAGCCGAGTCCACCCAGGCCAAGTGCTCGTCCTCGGCCAGGATCCACCTCGGGAGGCGGCGCAACGCGAACGAGTTCTGCGGCGCGTTCGGTCCCCAGCTCACGTTCGACGAGATGAAGTGGCTCGCCGACTGGCTGCTCGTGCGGGGCGTGGATCTCCTCATCCCCCACGCCTTCTACTACTCGGTGCGGGGCCCGCGCGTGGACGAGCGGCCGCCCGACGTGGGACCGCACCGCCCGTGGTGGGGCCGCTTCGGCGCCTTCGCCGACTACGCCGCGCGCCTGTGCGCGCTCAACGCCGAGGGCGCTCACGCGTGCGAGGTGGCGGTGCTCGGCCTCGCCGACGAGCTGCCCTGGCGAGCCGCGAAGGCCCTCTTCGAGAGCCAGGTCGACTTCAACTACCTCGAGGCGCGCCACCTGTGGGAGGACGCGACGGTGGACGGCGAGGGGATTCGCATCGCCGGGATGCGCTACCGTGCCCTCGTCCTCGACGGGATCGAGCCGCCCCCGCGGGCCGCGGCGGCGATCGCGACGCTGGGTCGCGCGGGGCGCCTCGTGCGCTGGCCCGAGGACGGCCTCGGCGCGATCGACCGGCTCGTGGCACGCGACGTGCGCCTGGCACCGGCGCAGGCCGCGATCCGCTTCCGCCACGTGGCGCGCGAGGGCCTCCACCACTACCTGTTCTTCAACGAGGGCGAGGCGGAGGTTCGCGGCGGCCTCGAGGTCGCCGCCCGGGGACCGCGGCAGTGGCTCGACCCCTGGCGCGGCGCAGCCCTCCCGGACGCGGACGTCCGCCGGCTGGAGCTCGCCCCGCACGAGACGCGCGTGCTGAGGGTCGGCTGACCGGATCAGTCGAGCTCACCCTCCACGAACCACTCCTCGCGCAGCCGGTCGAGGAAGATCCGGTAGAGCCCGCCCCCGGCCGGGGCCTGCCCGGACGGGAGAGCCAGGAAGACGTCCCACTCCTCGCGGCTCCAGGCGACGTCCCACCAGTCCCCGGAGGCGCGCCACGGCCCGGCGCAGGCCGCGACCGCGCCGCGCACGCCGGGGGCCGACACGAAGGAAGGCGTGCCGCTTCTCAGCACGACGTGCGCGAGGCGCGCAGGGCGGTAGGCGCGCAGGGCCACGCGAGGCGCCGGGGGCGCCTCCTCCCGCCTCCCCCGCGGGAGCGGCCCCGGCGCGAACGTCGAGACGGCGAAGGCCCCGGGGCGGTGGGTGTCCACGAGCTGCGGCGATCCACCGCGACCCGCGGCCGTCCAGGCGTTGAGACGCGCCATCGTCTCCGCGAGCCGCTCCGGCGAGGGCAGCGCGGGGTCGAGGAGCGAGAACTGCGCCGGCCGCGAGGGCGTGGGCTCGGCACGCGCCGTGATCCGGGCGATGGCGTCGCGCGGTGGGTGCGCCTCGAGGTCGAGGAGGACGAGCGTGCGCCAGGTGCGGGCCTCCCCCGAGGGCGCGGCCGGCTTCAGCACGCGCGCGTGCGCGGTTCCGTCCACGAGACCCAGCTCGATCGCGAGGGAGGCCGCTTTCGCCCCGCGCGCGGCGAGGGTGGCGCAGAGCGGCTCGAGCACGCGGGAGAGGAGGAACGCGAGCGGCTCGAGGCCGTCCACCGGCCAATCCAGCTCGAGCGTCGTCTCGAAGCGCTCGGGCAGCGGCGCGGGGACGAGGAGGCCCTCGTCCTCGCCGCGGGCGAGGCGGGCGAGGCGCGGGCCGTCGGGGCCGAAGCGCTCGGCGAGGGCGACGGGCGGCAGTCGCGCGAGGTCGCCGATCGTGCGCAGGCCCCAGCGGTGGAGGATCTCCTGCCGCTCCGCCGGCAGGCCCAGGCGAGCGAGCGGCAGGGGCGCGAGGGCGGCCGCTTCCCGCCCCGCGGGCACGACGGTGAGCCCCGGGCACGCCCGCGCGAGGACGAGCGCCGCCCCCCGCGTGAACGCGAGGGCCGCCTGGGCCTCGATCGCGCGGGACGCGGCCGCGTCGAGAAGGGCCTGCCCGAGCTCCTGCGGCGTCGGCCACAGGCGGCCGAGGCCGGAGAGGTCGAGGAGGACGGGCGTCGGCGCTTGGGCCTCGACGCGCGGCGTGAACTCCCGCGCGAGGGCGAGGAGCGATCCTTCCTCGGGAAGGGGTCGGGGAGAGTGCAGCCCGCCGAACACGAGTCGCCTCCGCCCGTCAGAGAGCCGCGAAGGCGAGCTCGGCCGTGCGCAGGCCGTGGCGTCCCGCCCGCGCCCGCGCGGCGAGCGAGGCGAGGAGCCGCGCGGGGCCGGGCGGCCCCGACCAGCGCAGGCCGGCCGGCTCGAGGGCGAGCGCCTTGCCCCCGGGGCCGCAGGCCACGTGGCCGTCGGCCACGAGCACGACGGCCGTCGGCGCGCCCTCCACGAGGTGCTGCAGGCGCAGCCAGGTCGTGGAGGGCAGGCGGCGGCGCTCGTGGTCGGCGCCGGCGAGATCGAACGCCACCACGTCGAAGAGGAGCGAGCCGGCGAGCGTCGCCACCGCCGCCGTGGCGTCGGCGAGCGTCTTCGCTCCCGCCTCCTCCGGCGCGCAGCGCGGGCCGCGCAGCCACAGGAGACGCGAGAGGTCCGCGCCCGCGGCGGCGGCCGAGCCGGGGTCGAAGCGGTCGAGCGGGTCCACGAGCGCGGCGAGGGCGCCCGCGCGCGTCGTGCGGGCGAGGAGTGCCTGGAGAACGCCGGTGCGGCCCGAGGAGGCGGGGCCGTGGATCTCGGAGAGATGGCCCCGCGGGAAGCCGCCGTCGAGCAAGGCATCCAGGTCTCCGATGCCGGTCGAGAGCGGCCGCCGACGCTGCTCGCCCCGCAGCGGCGGCTCGTCGGCCTGGAGACGGCGAGCGCGGAGCAGGTCCTCGAGGGCGCGCTTGCGCTCGGCCAGGGACGGTCGGAAGCGTGACGGCGGGGAGAGAGACGGCGCTCATGGCTTTCGCTTTTTCTTCGCCTTAATGATCGGTCGTGAGCCGGCGCCCGTCAATCCCGAAAACCTTGGGGTCGTGACGACGACGACCCCAAGCCGTTGATCAAGAGCCCTCGCGTGCCTCGTGGGGATCGCGGCACGCTCGGGAGACGAACCGCCGCATGTCGCCCTGGGCCCGATAGGTGTCCGGATCGAGGACGAAGCCCGCGGCCGCGACCGCGGCCTCGGTGTCGCGGTTGGGGTGGCAGCCGCCGGTGAACCACGTCCAGGCCGGCTGCGTCAGGTCCTGCATCCGGGCCGCGAAGGGGCCGCGGGCGCGAACGTGCTCCAGCATCCGCAGCGCACCTCCCGGCCGCAGCACCCGCCTCACCTCGCCGAGGCCGCGCGGCACGTCGCCGACGCTGCAGAAGACGAGGCCGCTCACCACGCTGTCGAAGGCCCCGTCGCGGAAGGGCAGCGCCTCGGCACGGGCCTGAACGAGCGGGACGCCGGGGGCGCGGCGACGCGCCGCGAGGAGCGACTCGTGGCAGGGGTCGAGGCCGACCGCGCGCACGCCTTCGCCGTAGAGCGGGAGGTTGCGGCCGGTGCCGCAGCCGAGGTCGAGCACGCGACCCGCGCGCACGCCGCCCGCCAGCCACGATCGCCAGCGCCCGAGGCCGGTCTTCTCGAGCAGCACCATCCCCGCGTCGTACAGCCACGGGATCTGCTCGACGCCGCGCACGCCTCAGTCCCCGGTCGGAACGGCTCCCGCGGGAACGGTGGCGTCCGATCGCGCGCGGCGGCGGCGGCGGAACGAGAGCCACTCCCGCACCGTCTCCGGGCGCAGCCCGTCGAGGTAGGTGTAGACGACCGGCACCACGACGAGGGTGAGGAGCGTCGAGGTGATGAGCCCGCCGATGACGGCGCGGGCCATGGGCGCCCGCATCTCGGCCCCGGCGCCGATCGCGAAGGCGAGCGGCAGCATCCCGAAGATCATGGCGAGCGTCGTCATGACGATGGGCCGCAGGCGGGTCGAGCCGGCCTTGATGAGGGCCTCGTCGCGAGGGGTGCCGGCGGCGCGGGCCTGGTTCGCGAAATCGATCGAGCAGGATCGCGTTCTTGGTCACGAGGCCCATCAGCATGATGAGGCCGATCATGCTCATCATGTTGAGGGTGTCGCCGGTGGCGAGGAGGGCGAGGGCGACCCCGACGAGCGACAGCGGCAAGGACAGCATGATCGCGAACGGGTGGAGGAACGACCCGAACTGCGAGGCCAGGATCAGGTAGATGAAGATGATGGCGAGGCCGAGGGTCTGGAGCATGTTCGAGAACATGGTCTTGAGCTCCTCGGCGTCGCCGCCCGGCAGGACGTCGTAGCCCGGGGGCAGCTGGAGCGCCGCCGCCACCCGCTCGATGTCGCCCGAGACCTCGCCCAGGCTGCGGCCCGAGTTCATGGCCGAGATGCGCACCTCGCGCTGCAGGTCCTTGCGGCGGATCGTCGAGGGGCCGGTGGCCGGCAGCGCCCTCGCCACCTCGCTGAGCGGGACGAGGACCTTGTCGCCGCGGTCGTCGTCCTTGTCGGTCGGCACCCGCAGCCCGAGAAGGTCGTCGGCGTAGCGGCGCTGGTCGGCGCGCAGCCGCACCCGCACGTCGTGGCTGTCGCCGGCCGCGTCCTCGATGGTCGTGGCGACGTCGCCGGTGATCGCCGCACGCAGCGTCATCGCGACCGGCGCCACGCTGAGGCCGAGGTCGCCGGCGCGCTCGCGGTCGAACTCGACGCGCAGCTCCGGCTTGCTCTTCTCGAGACTGGTCTCCACGTCGACGAGCCCCGGGATCTTCCCCATCGCCAGGACGAGCTCGCGCGAGATGCGGTCGAGCTCGTCCACCTCGGGCCCGCGCACGCTGTACTGCAGCGGCTTCTGGCCGAA
Source organism: uncultured Acidobacteriota bacterium (assembly GCA_963818355.1). Lineage (GTDB taxonomy): Bacteria > Acidobacteriota > Vicinamibacteria > Fen-336 > Fen-336 > DATBSL01. The sequence continues at coordinate 19,185 of CAWFSB010000018.1, forward strand.
CGGCCCGGCTTCGGTGAAGCCGTAGGTGAGCCCCGGGACGGCGGCGACCGCGCGGCGGGCGTCGTCGAGCACCTGGCTGAAGGTCTTGCCGTGGGTCGGCTTCAGCTTCACGTAGACGACGCCCTCGGTCGAGGGCCGGCGGGTGATGCCGGCCTCGCCGATCGTCGTGTAGGTGTAGTCGACGTCGGGCAGGGCCTTGAGGCGCCGCACCACCTCGAGCCCGCGCTCCTTCGTCTCGGCGAGCGTCGCGCCCGGCGTCGCCTTGAAGGACACCTGGTACTCGCCGCGGTTGAAGTCGGGCATGAAGTCGCCGCCGAGGATGGCGAGGATCGGGAAGCTGGCGAGGAAGGCCACCAGCGCGACGAGGAGGACGGCCGGGCGGTGCCTCAGGCACCAGCCCAGCAGGCGCTCGTACTTGAGGTGCAGGTCGTCGAACCACTCGTTGAAGCGCTGCAGGGTGCGGCCCACGAAGTGCGGGTGGTAGCCACGCTCGATGTCGGGGTCCACCCAGCGCGAGGAGAGCATCGGGTCGAGGGTGAAGCTGACGAACAGGGAGGCCACCACCGCGGCGGCGACGGTGATGCCGAACTCGTAGAAGAAGCGGCCGACCATGCCGCCCATGAACGACACCGGGACGAAGACCGCGATGATCGTGAAGGTGGTGGCCATGACCGCGAGGCCGATCTCGGCCGTGCCGTCGCGGGCGGCGTCGAAGTGGTCCTTGCCGCGCTGCAGGTGGCGCACGATGTTCTCGCGCACGACGATCGCGTCGTCGATCAGCATGCCGATCGCGAGGGAGAGGCCCATGAGGGTCAGCACGTTGAGGGTGAAGCCGAAGACCCGCATGGCGATGAAGCCGGCGACCACGGAGATGGGCAGGGTGATGCCGGTGATGACGGTCGAGCGCCACGAGTTGAGGAACAGGTAGACGATGAAGACGGTGAGCAGGCCGCCGATCAGCATCGTGACGTTCACGTCCTCGATCGACTCGCGGATGAAGGTCGAGTCGTCCTTGATGATCGAGAGGTTGACGCCCGGGGGCAGGTCCTTCTTCATCTTCTCGACGGCGTCGAGGACACCGTCCGCGACCGCGACGGTGTTGGCCCCGGACTGCTTCTGGATCTCGAGCGCGAGCGCCGGCCGCTCGTCGAGGAAGGCCGCGTTCTTCGGCTCCTCGATGCCGTCGATCACCTGCGCGACGTCGCGCACGTAGACGGCCCTCCCGTCCGAGCGCTTGATGGGGATCTCGGCGATGGCGGCGGCGGTCGCCCCCCGCGCCGCCACGCGCACGAGCGTCTCGGTCGCGCCGCGGTCGGCGGTGCCGGCCGGCACGTCGACGTTCTCCCGCTGCAGGGCGGTCACCACCTCGGCGAGCGAGACGTGGTACGCCTCGAGCTTGAGCCGGTCGACCACGACCTGGATCTCGCGGGTCGACTCGCCGACCAGCGCCACCGAGCCGACGCCGCGGACGTTCTCGAGCCGGCGCTTCACCACCTTGTCCGCGAAGGTGGTGGCGGCCTGGGGCGAGAGCCCGGGCGCGTCGACGCCCACGGAGAGGATCGGCATCAGGCCGAAGTCGATCCGCTGGACGATCGGCTCCTCGATCTCGCGGGGCAGGTTCCCGCGGATCGCCGAGATCTTGCCCCGCACGTCCTGCGAGGCGTTGATGGCCGAGACCTCGAGCTGGAACTCGACCACGATGTTCGAGAGGCCTTCCTGGGAGATCGACTCGATGTGCTTCACGCCCTCGACGGTGTTGATCTCCTCCTCGATCTTCTTCGTGACCTCGCGCTCGACCGTCTCCGGGCCCGCGCCGGGGTAGATCGTGGTCACGGTGACGACGGGGATCTCGACCTTCGGGAAGAAGTCGACCTTGAGCTGGCGGTAGGAGGCGATCCCGAGGACGGCCAGGGCGGCCATCATCATGGTCGCGAAGACCGGGTGCTTGATCGAGAGGTTGCTCAGGAACATGGGCTTCCCCTACTTGCCGCTCGGCTTCGCGGGCGCGGGCCGGCCGTTCTGCGGCTCGACCGGCGCCCCCGAGGAGAGGGCGGTGGGCGGGTCGAGCACGACCACGTCGCCCGGCGCGAGGCCGTCGCGCGCCTGCACCCCGTCCGCGGTCTCGACCCCGACCCGGATCGCCTGCTTCTCGGCCTTGCCCTGGCGCACCACGAAGACCTCGGCCCGCTCCGGGTCGGAGCCGTCGCGCACGAGCGCCGCCGGCGGGACGACGAGGGCCCCCTCCACCTCGCCCACGCGCACGGACGCGCGGGCGAAGAGCCCGCCGACGAGGCCGGGCCGCCCCGGCACCTCGACCACGACCCGGAACGAGCGGGTGCGCTCGTCCACGAGCGGCTCGACCCGCGCCACGCGCCCCTCGACCCGAGCGTCGGGCAGGGCGTCGATCGAGAGCCGGACCGGGGCGCCGATCCTCACCTTGGCGAGGTCCCGCGAGGCCACCTGCGCCTCGAACTCCAGGACGGAGTCGTCCACCAGCGTGAACAGCGGCGCTCCCGGGGCGAGCATGGAGCCCGCGTCCGGGAAGCGCTTCGCGACCCGGCCCGCGAACGGGGCCCTCACCTGGGTGCGGGAGAGCTGCTGGCCGGAGATCGCGGCGTCGGCCCGGGCCTGGGCGAGCCCGGCGTCCGCCACCTGCAGCGCGACCTGGGCCGCGAGGTGGTCGCGGTCGGTGATCCCGCCGGTCTTGAGCAGGCTCTCCGCTCGCTCCTTCTCGGTCTGCGCGTGCGCGCGGTTCGCCTCGGCCACGGCCAGGGCGGCGCGGGCGCGGTCGTTTCCGAGACGGTAGTCGGTCTCGTCGAGGACGGCGAGGACGTCGCCCTTCGCGACGCGCGCGCCCTCCTCGCGCAGCACGCGGAGCAGGCGCGCCTGCACCTCGGCCACCACCTGCACCTGGGCGCGCGGCTTGAGGGTGCCCGTGAGGACCACGTCCTCGGGCAGGTCCCGCCGCTCGACGGCGGCGGTGCGGACGGCGAGCCCGCGCGGGGCCGCGGCCGCGCTCTCGGCGGTGCGGCCGCCGGAGCACGCGGAAAGCAGGAGGGGAAGAGCGGCGAGGAGCAGCGGGGTTCGGTTCGTCATCACGTGCCTCTGTCTCAATCCCGGCCGGCCGGTGCCGTCCCGGTGTCACCCGGGGCGGCGGCCGGCAGGAGGTCGGTGGTCGTCGCCGGCGGCGGTGGTGGTGGCGGTGGAAGCGCGAGGGGGCCCTCGGCCAGCGGGTCCTGGCCCACCACGTAGCGCAGCCCCGCCCGCGCGTTCGCGTGCGCGTGCAGCGCCTCCACCCGGGAGAACTCGGCCTGGGTGAGCGCCGCCTGCGCGTCGAGCACGTCGAGGGTGGTGGCGGCGCCGAGCCGGAAGTTCGCCTCGGTCATCTCGAGGGCCCTCCTCGCCTGCGTCACGTTGAGCTCGGTCGAGCGGTAGACGCTCGCGGCGACCCGGAGGCGGTCGACCGCCTGCTTCGCCTCGAGGTCGATGAGGGTCTGGAGGGCCACGCGGTCCTGCCCCACCTTCGCGCGGTCGGCGCGGGCCTGCGCGACCTTGCCCGCGGTGCGCCAGCCGTCGAAGACCGGGACCTTCAGGGTCACGGCGAGGCTCCACTTCTTGTAGTTGGGCTCGAAGAAGTTCGCGGTGTCCCGCACCGACCACCCGTAGGCGCCGTTGAAGTCGAGACGGGGCTGCATGTCGGCCTTGTAGATGCCGATCGCCTCGTCGTAGATCTTCTCGTTCCAGGACACCGCCTTCACCTCGGGCCGGCTGGCGATGGCCTCGCGGACGACCTCCTGCTGCTCGGCCCCGGCTTCCACGAACTCGAGGGTGTCGACGGGCTCGATCGCGTTGTCGGTCGGCTCGACCATGACCGCGTTGAGGTCCCCGCGGGCGAGGTCGGCCGCCCCGTGCAGGCGCAGGAGGGTGGTGCGGGCGTTCGCGAGGTCCACCTCGAAGCGCAGGACCTCGAGGTCGGTGGCGACACCGGCCCCGCGCCGGTTCCGGGACATCTCGAGCTGCCTCTCCTTCTGGCGGACGACCTTCTCCGCGACCTCCACCTGCTCGAGGGCGAGGAGGTAGGCGTTGTAGGCGAAGACCGCCCGCAGCGCCGTGTCCTGGCGGGCGGAGCGGACGTTCTCCTCGCCGAGGTGCTCGGCGTAGCCGGCGGCCCGGATGGCCTTGCCGAGGCTGAAGCTCCACAGCGTCTGGCGCACGCTCGCGTAGCCGTCCCACAGGTTCGAGGCGATCGGCCGGAAGGCCTGCAGGATCTCGGGGGGGAACTCGTCGATGTTGGGGCTGTTGAAGAAGCCCGGGTCCTGGTAGCGCAGGAAGGTGCCGTAGACGCTCACCTCGGGCAGCGCGTCGGCCCGGGCCTGCTTCGCGCGGCCCCGCAGGCCGTCGCGGTCGGCGAGGCTGCGCACGACGGTCGGGTTGCGCTCGAGCGCCCGGGCGACGGCCTGGGCCCGCGACAGCGGCTCGGCGGAGGAGGAGGCGGCGGCGAGGACGACCAGCAGGGCGAAGAAAGGGGGTCGGTTCATCTCGGCTTTCCTGGGATCAGTGGGGCGGCGGGGCGGTCCAGCCCCCGAGGACGGTGTCCACGAGCGTCTGCGCGAGCGCCGGGCGTCAGCTCCGGGCGTCCCACCAGCAGGTGCCCGTGCATCGCCTCGCCCAGGGCGCCCATGAAGACGAGGAGGCGCACGTCGGTCGGCCCCGGGGCCACCTCCCCCCGCCGGACTCCTTCCTCCACCGCGCGCGCGGCCTCGGAGAGGATGCTCTCGTAGAAGCCGACGAAGTCCGTCGCGGGCGCCGACCGTGGCGGGTTGTGGATGAGCGCCATGATGAAGCGCGCGAGGTCCGGCTCCCGGACCGTGGCGTCCACGTAGGCAGAGGCCATGCGGACGAGACGGTTGCGCAGGGTGCCCTCGCCCACCAGGGCCCGGACCATGTCGGTCCGGAAACGCTCGAGAGCCCCCTCGACAATCGCCCGGTAGACGCCCTCCTTGCTGCCATAGAAGTGGTACAGGGTGGGCTTCGTGATTCCCGCGGCCTCGCAGATCTCGCGCACCGAGGTGGCGTCGTAGCCCTTCTCGGAGAACAAACCCAGCGCCTTCTGGAGGATGCGATCGTTGCTGCGGAGAGCCTCTGTTGCCACCGTGGACCTATACGTACCGGACGGTACACTGGTTCCGTCCTTTTCGCCATGAGCCCTGTGTGTTACTCTGACCCATCCCCGAGGCTCGGGTGCGCCGCCCGGGCGATCCCGCCCGGGACCCCGATCCGGGAGGGGGGAGCCGTCAGCCAGGGCCCCCCCCGCACAGGAGGAAGTTCTTGGCAGTCAGCACCCAGGACGAGCAGCGGCTCGCCCTCTTCATCGATTTCGAGAACATCGCCATCGGCGTCCGTGACGCCCACTACCGCAAGTTCGACATCAACCTCGTGCTCGAGCGCTTGCTCGACAAGGGAAAGCTGCTCAGCAAGAAGGCCTACGCCGACTGGAGCCGCTATTCCGACTACAAGCGCTCCTTCCACGAGGCCGCGATCGAGCTCATCGAGGTGCCGCAGAAGTCCGTCGGGGGGAAGAACTCCGCGGACATCCGGCTCGTCGTGGACGCGATGGACATGTCCTTCCAGAAAGAGCACATCAACTGCTTCGTGGTCTGCTCGGGGGACTCTGATTTCTCGCCGCTCGTCTCGAAGCTCAAGGAGAACAACAAGTACGTGATCGGGCTCGGGGTGAAGAACTCCACCTCCGAGCTGCTGATCGAGAACTGCGACGAGTTCATCTTCTACGAGGACCTCGTCCGGGTGCAGCAGCGCCCGATGCCGGCCATCTCGGGGACGATGCCCGAGAAGCTGCAGGACTGCTTCAACATCCTGGTGGACTCCGTTTCCGCGCTCCAGCGCGAGAACAAGGAGGTCCTGTGGGGCTCCATGGTCAAGGAGACCATGAAGCGCAAGAAGCCGTCCTTCAACGAGACCTACTACGGCTTCCGCTCCTTCTCGCACCTGCTGGAGGACGCTCAGCGCCGGGGCATCGTGACCCTGCGCCGCGACCAGAAGTCCGGCAGCTACATCATCGAGGACCTCGGGGCGGCGGCGGCGGCGAAGACGGACGCGACGAGCTCCGCGGAGCCGGCGGTCGAGCACAAGGCCGAGGCCGCCCGCGGCCGAGGCCGACGGCGAGAGCGCCAACGGCACGCGCACGCCGCGGCGACGGCGTGGGCGCGGGGGCCGCGGGCGGCGCACGGGCGTGCCGGCGGCGCCGGGAGCGGCGCCCGAGAGCGGCTCTGCCGGGGCGGACGACGGGGACGACGACGGGGACGACGACACCGAGGACACCGTGACCGCCGCCGAGCCGCGCGAGGCCCCGGGTCGCGGCGGCGCCCACGGATCGCCCCCCCTTCTCGCTCTTCGCCTGGCTCAAGCGGGACGGCGAGGACAAGAAACAGACGTAGGGCGTCAGGCCGCGGGCAGGGTGAGAACCACCTCGCCCGCGGCCCCGTCGTCGTCGAGCGAGCCGCCGTGCATCTCGGCGATGCGCCGGGCGAGGCTGAGGCCCAGGCCGGCGGTGAGCGTCCCCGGCGTCGCGTCCGCGACCACGCGACGGCGAGCTCACGCTGACCCGCACGCCGTCGGACCAGGCGCCGGCGCGTATGCACAGCGGCGCGGTGTTGGCGCCCGAGCGCGAGCGCACCTCGTCGACGATCGCGCGCAGCGCGACCCGGAGCAGCGCGCCGTCCGCCTGGACCGTCTCCGCCGCGGGGTCGAGCTCCACCGTGACCTCGGGCGTGCGCAGCTCCGCGAGCAGGTCCTCCAGGAAGACGGCCTCGCGCCGGATCTCTCCGCGGCCGAACGACAGGAGCGACCGCGCGTCGTCCAGGGCGGAGAGGAGGGCGGGGGCGAGCCGGACGTACTGCTCCGTGAACCACGGCGGGGCGTCGGTGCGGTTGCGGATCTCCCCCAGCCGGTCCCGCAGCGTCTCGATCGACCCCACGAGGTGCTCGAGGCCGCGGAGCGACGCCGTCCCGGCGAGGGCGAGCTCGAGCGCCCGCTCGGCGGCCTTCACGGTGCCGAGCGTCGCCGCCAGCTCGAGGGCGACGGACAGGGCACGCGGGATCTCGGCGAGGTGGTCGATCGCCTCCGGGCCCGGCCGCGCGGTGTCCGGCCCGTAGTAGAAGACGCCCAGCCCCTGCAGCCCGCCCGGGGTCCGGAAGGGCACGACGAGCAGCGCCGCGAAGCGGTTGCCGTCGCGCTCGAGCGCGTGGCCGAGGTCGAGGTTCTCCGCGGCGAAGGCGAAGGCCGGCTTCACTCCCCGCATGGCGCTCTCCGAGCACGTGGCGCAGGGCCGCGGGGACGGCGAGCACGGGGTCGGAGTCGCAGCGCGAGGAGCGTGGCCGCTCGCGGCGGCTGGCCGGCCTGCGGCACCCAGAAGGCCGCGTGCCCGGCGCCCGCGATGCGGGCCATGCGCGCGAGCACGGGACCGAGTGCCGCTTCGAGCGGCGTGCCGGCGAGCAGCTCCTGCGCGGCCACCATGGTCTTCCGAAGGTCCTCGAGGCGCTGGCGCGCGACGTCGCGTTCCTCGCGCAGCTCGGTGAGAGCGGAGCCCAGCTGGGCGGAGGCCTCGGCGTAGGTCTCGACGAGATCGCTCGCCTTGGCGTCGGGGCTCGCGGCGCGAGGGCCTTCCTCGGGCCGGGAGGGCGGCGGCGCCACCCGGATGACGGTGTGGCCGACGGGAGCGGGCGGCGGGGTGTCGGCGGCGCACGGGCACGTCGCCGGGCTCGGCCCTCGGCATCGGCCGCGTGACGGGCGAGGCTTGGGCGTCGAAGGCGAGGCGCGTCCGGCCGAAGAGCTCCATGAGGGCCTGCTCCGCCCACTGTCGGGCCGGCGCGCCCTTCCTTCACGTCGAGGATCGCGTAGCGGCTGGCCAGGTCCTGGACGGTGCGGGCGAGGACGATGCCGAAGGTCTCGAGCACACCCTCCCCTCGCACGGCCACGGCCGGGATCACCTCGGCCCGCCGGCCGTTGAGGGCGCGGTCGAGCGCCTCGATCTCCAGGACCTGCGGCAGGTCGCGCTTGTTGTACTGGAAGACGAGGGGCATCGACGTCGGGTCCAGGTGGTGGGAGAGCAGGTTCTGCGTCATCTCCCGGTAGCTCTGGATGTTCTCCTCCCAGCGGTCGAGGGCGGAGTTCGCGACGAACACGAGCGCGTCGGCGCCCTTGAGCACCAGCCGGCGGGTGGCCGAGTACATGGCCTGGCCGGGAACGGCGAGGACCTGCAGGCGCAGGTCGAAGCCGCGGAAGCCGGGCGTCTTCAGGGGGAGCAGGTCGAAGAGGATCGTGCGGTCCTGGGCGGAGTTGATCGAGATCAGCTCGCCGCGGCGCTTCGCGTCGGCGCAGCGGTGCAGGATCTGCAGGTTGGTGGTCTTCCCTCCGACCGGCGGGCCGTAGTAGACCAGCTTGACCTTGATCGTCCGGTCGCGGTGATTCAGCTCGACCATGGGGGCCCCGGGTCGCTGGCGAGTGTACCCGCGCGCGGCCGCGCTGTCAGCGGCTCGGCTGCGGGCAGGGCCGGAGGACGGCGAGGCCCGGTGTCCGGGGACTTCGGGGGCGCTAGGCGCTGGTAGCGCTACGGGGATTCGAACCCCGGTTTGATGGCTGAGAACCATCCGTCCTAACCCCTAGACGATAGCGCCGTCCGCCAGTCTACGAAGGGGTCCGGGGACAAGTCAAGCCGACCGGCGGAGGCGTCCCACCTCGACCGCGGCCACGCTGACGTTGTCGCTCGAGCCTCGGTCGAGGGCCAGGGCGACGAGCCGCCGGCAGGCCTCCTCCACGCCCCGCGTCTCGTGCAGCACCGCGTGGATGTCGGTCTCGGTCACCATCGTGTGGAGGCCGTCGGAGCACACGAGCAAGGGCGCAGTCCTCGTCGAGGGCGCCCAGCTCGTCGGACGCCGGGCACGAGGTCGACGACGAGGTCGGTCGGCCAGACCGAGCGCGTTGGTGAGCCGGTGGTTGAGCGGGCTGCGGCTGCGCTTCCCCGGCGCCAGCGCGCCTTCCCGGACGAGGCGCGCGGCTTCGGTGTGGTCGAGGGTGAGGGGGCTCGCCCCCCGGCGGTTCACGTAGTAGCAGCGGCTGTCGCCGGCGTGAGCGACCAGGTAGTGGTGGCCCCAGACGAGGGCGCACACGAGCGTGCTGCCGGCGGCGCCTCCGAGGCCGTGGTCGCGCGACCAGAGCCAGATCCGACGGCCGGCGGCGTGGAGCATCTCGCCGAGAGCGCCGCCGGAGGCCGGCGGCGTCGGCTCTCGGACTCCGGGAGAACGTAATGCGCGTAGTGGCTCACCACCTGGAGTGCCAGGTCGGCCGCCTGCTCGCCCGCGGGCAGGCCGCCGATGCCGTCGGCCACGGCCAGGAGGACGGCCGGCTCCCCGCCGACCAGCGTCCGCAGCGCACAGACACGGTCCTGGTTGGTCTCGCGGCGGCCCCGCGTCGTGACCACGGCCGGGGTGAGGCTCGGGGTGAGCAGCCTCCGGTGGTGAAGTTCCTGTCCTCGCATCCTGGTGCTCAGTCCGTCTCGACGCTCACGCTACCAGCCTCCTACCAAGGATCTGTGGCCGGCGGGCCGCGGCTGCAAGCGACATCCCGCGCCACGGGCAGAATGGCGTCATGTGGCGCGGGTGCCCGCCGGGCTATACTCCGCCCTCGTCGATGAGCGCCACCTTCGAGGCCGAGCCGGGGCGACTGAACGGCTGGAAGGAGATCGCCCTCCACCTGGGGAAGGGCGCGCGCACCGTCCAGCGGTGGGAGAAGCTCTACGGCCTGCCCGTCCACCGCCTCGGCCGGGAAGGGGGCGAGATCGTCTTCGCCTTCCGCGACGAGATCGACCGCTGGGTGGCCCGCACGGAGCGCGAGCGCGCGGCGAACGGCGACGAGCCGCCCGGGGACCCGGAGGCCGAGGCCGGCGGCGACAGGCCGGGCCTGCCGGCCCGGCCCCGAAAGGCGTGGAGCCCGTCTCCGTCCCGTCCCGGCGCCGGTGGGCCGTGGCCGGCGGGCTGCTGCTGCGTCGTCGCGGCCGCGCTCGCGACGCTGTCCGTGCTGCGCCTTCCGGTCGGGCGCCGAGGCCGCGGCCGACGCGAGCCGCCAGCCGGCGGCCTGGCGCCTGGCGAACGAGAGCCTCGCCGTCTTCGACGCGACCGGCGCGCTCGCTGTTCGAGCACCGGTTCGGCTTCCCGCTCCTCGCCAGCCGTCTCGTCGGAGTCCCGGCGCCCCGCTGTGGCCGGTGCCAGTCGCTGATCGCCGACATCGACGGCGACGGCCGGAGCGAGGTCCTGGTCAGACCGAACGCGGAGGATCCGGGCGAACCGGAGGCTCTACTGCTTCGAGGCGGACGGCCGGGTGCGGTTCGTCCACCAGCCGACCGGCACCCGCCGGTTCGGGGACGACGAGTACGCCGAGCCGTGGCTCGCCCACCGGGCCTTCGTGACGCGGGGGCCGGAGGGCGCGCGGCGGCTGTGGGCCGTCTTCACCCACAACCTGCTCTTTCCCTCGGTCCTCCGGGAGCTCGACCCGCGCGACGGAACGGTGCGGCAGGAGTACTGGAGCAACGGCTACATCGAGACGGTGCGCGAGGAAACCTGGGCGGGGCGGCCGGTCGTCCTCGTCGGCGGCACGAACAACGACTTCCGCGCGGCGAGCCTCGCGGTCTTCCGGCCGGACGGCGTCGCGGGCTCGACGCCGGCGGTCGGCCCGGCTACGCCTGTCGCAACTGCCCCCCCGGCGGGCCCGAGGCCCTCTTCGTCTTCCCGACCCTGTGCCTCGCCCGGCGAGGCGGGCAGGCCGGCGTCCACGAGCGCCTGGGTGGAGAAGGGCGAGCGTCGTGCCGGGTGACGGCGTGGACACTGCACGGGCGCGCTCGTGGCGAGCTACTACGTCGCTGGGCCCCGACGGCGAGCTGCTGCCAGGCCGAGATCTCCCGCGAGTTCCAGGCCTGCACGCGCTGGCTCGAGCAGCAGGGGGCCCTCGACCACCCTTCGGCCCGCGGGACGACGCCGACATGTTCCCGGTGCTGCGCTGGGACGGCACGCGCTTCGTGGAGCTGCCGAGGGTGAAGGTCGCGCGCTGAGCCGCTCCGGGCGCCGCCCCGGCCGCCCTGTGATAGCCTCGGCGTTTGCCATGACGGTCAGGACCCGCATCGCACCGAGCCCGACCGGCGACCCCCACGTCGGCACGGCCTACGTCGCGCTCTTCAACTACGCCTTCGCCCGGAAGCACGGCGGGCAGTTCATCCTGCGCATCGAGGACACCGACCGCGAGCGCAGCTCGCCGGCGAGCGAGGCGATGATCTTCGAGGCCCTGCGCTGGCTCGGCCTGCGGTGGGACGAGGGCCCGGACGTCGGCGGGCCCGCACGGGCCCTACCGCCAGAGCGAGCGCGACGGCGATCTACCGCGAGCACGCCGAGCGAGCTCGTCGCGCGCGGCGCCGCCTACCCCTGCTTCTGCACGCGCGAGCGGCTCGACGCCCTGCGCGAGGAGCAGAAGGCGCGGAAGGCGAACTTCGGCTACGACGGCCACTGCCGCGCGCTCGCCGCGCGGACGAGGCCGGCGCGGCGCCGCGCGGCGGGCGAGCCGCACGTCGTCCGCCTGCGCGATGCCGCGCGAGGGCGAGACGCGTCGTCCGCGACCTGCTGCGCGGCGAGGTCCGCTTCGACAACGCGCAGGTCGACGACCAGGTCCTGCTCAAGAGCGACGGCTTCCCGACCTACCACCTCGCCAACGTCGTCGACGACCACCTGATGGGGATCACCCACGTGATCCGCGCCGAGGAGTGGCTCTCCTCGCTGCCCAAGCACGTGCGAGCTCTACCGCGGCTTCGGCTGGGAGCAGCCCGTCTTCTGCCACCTGCCGCTGCTGCGCAACGCCGACCGGTCGAAGATCTCGAAGCGCAAGAACCCGGTGAGCCTCAACTTCTACCGCCGCGCCGGCTTCCTGCCCGAGGCGATGCTCAACTACCTCGCGCTCATGGGCTGGGCGATGCCCGACGAGCGCGAGGAGTTCACGCTCGAGGAGTTCGTCGCAGGCGTTCACGCTCGAGCGCATCTCGCTCGGCGGGCCGGTCTTCGACCTCGAGAAGCTGACGTGGCTGAACGGCAAGTACCTGCGGCGGCTCTCGCCGCGCGGAGCTGCTCGGCGCGGCTGCGCGTGCGAGCTGCTCTCCGACGAGCACCTCCTCGAGGTGCTGCCGCTCGTGCAGGAGCGGATCGACACGCTCGAGGGCTTCTTCGAGTACGCGTCCTTCTTCTTCGTCGGCGAGGTCGCCTACGACGAGGCGGCGCGTCGAAGGCCATGGTCCCGAAGGGGCGCACCGCCGGCCGAGACCGCGAAGGCGCTGCGGGCGCTGCTCGAGGAGGAGGTCGACCCGCTCCTCGACTGGAACGCAGGCGACGCGTCGAGGCGGCGCTCCGCGCGCTTCGCCGAGAAGAGCGGGCTGGGCCGCCGAACGAGCTCTTCATGGCCGTGCGCGTGGCCGTCACCGGCCGGGCCGCCTCGCCGCCGCTCTTCGAGACGCTCGCCGTGCTCGGCAAGGAGACCTGCCGCCGCCGCCTGCGCCGCGCCGCCGACGTCGCTGAAGACTGGAGCCGCGGCCCAATGAGCGACCGACAGCGCCCGCCGCCGGCGAGCGCGAGCGGGCCGACTTCATCCGCGAGATCGTCGCCGAGGACCTGCGGAGCGGCAAGCACGCGACCGTCGTCACCCGCTTCCCGCCCGAGCCGAACGGCTACCTCCACATCGGCCACGCCAAGTCGATCTGCCTGAACTTCGGCATCGCCCGCGAGTTCGGCGGCCGCTGCCACCTGCGCTTCGACGACACGAACCCGACGAAGGAGGAGCAGGAGTACATCGACGCGATCAAGGCGGACGTGCGCTGGCTCGGCTTCGACTGGGGCGAGCACCTCTACTACGCCTCCGACTACTTCGAGCAGCTCTACGACTGGGCGGTGCACCTCGTCCGGGCGGGCAAGGCCTACGTCGACGACCTCTCGGCGGACGAGATCCGCGAGCACCGCGGCACGCTGACCGAGCCCGGGCAGGAGAGCCCGTACCGCGACCGCTCGGTCGAGGAGAACCTCGACCTCTTCGCGCGCATGCGCAAGGGCGAGTTCCCGGACGGCGCCCGCGTCCTGCGCGCGAAGATCGACATGGCCTCGCGCAACATCAACCTGCGCGACCCGGTGCTCTACCGGATCCTGCACGCGACGCACCCCCGCACCGGCGACGCGTGGTGCATCTACCCGATGTACGACTTCGCCCACGGCCAGTCGGACGCGATCGAGGGCATCACCCACTCGATCTGCACGCTCGAGTTCGAGGACCACCGCCCGCTCTACGACTGGTTCATCGAGAACCTGCCCGGTGCCCGTCGCGGCCCGCGCCAGAACGAGTTCGCCCGGCTCAACCTCACCTACACCGTCCTGTCCAAGCGCATCCTGCTGAAGCTCGTGCAACGACGGGCGCGTGCGCGGCTGGGACGACCCGCGCATGCCCACGATCTCGCGGCATCCGCCGGCGCGGCTACCCCGCCGAGGCGATCCGCGACTTCGCGGCGATGATCGGCGTCGCCAAGCGCGACAGCATCGTCGACGTGCGCGATGCTCGAGCACTGCGTGCGCGACGTCCTGAACCGCGAGGCGCCGCGCGCGCATCGCCGTGCTGCGCCCGCTCAAGGTCGTGATCGAGAACTACCCCGAGGGCCAGGTCGAGGAGCTCGACGCGGTCAACAACCCCGAGGACCCCGCGGCCGGGCACCCGCAAGGTGCCGCTTCTCGCGCGAGCTCTGGATCGAGCGCGAGGACTTCATGGAGGACCCGCCGAAGAAGTTCTTCCGCCTCGCCCCCGGCCGCGAGGTGCGCCTGCGCTACGCCTACTTCGTGACCTGCCGCGAGGTCGGTGAAGGACGCGCGCGGGCGAGGTCGTCGAGCTGCGCTGCACCTACGACCCGGCGACGCGCGGCGGCGACGCGCCCGACGGCCGGCGGCCGAAGGCGACCCTCCACTGGGTCTCGGCCGCCCACGCCGTGCCCGCCGAGGTGCGCCTCTACGACCACCTCTTCACGCGCGCCGGACCCCGGGCGCCGACGGCGACCTCCTCGCCGACCTCAACCCGCAGTCGGAGGAGGTGCTCGACGGGCTGCCTCGTCGAGCCGGCCCTCGCCGAGGCTCGCCGGTCGGCGAGACGGTCCAGTTCGAGCGGCTCGGCTACTTCTGCGCCGACCCCGACTCGCAAGCCCGGCCGCCCCGTCTTCAACCGCACCCTGACCCTCAAGGACACCTGGGTCAGGATCCAGGCCAAGGGCCAGCAGGACGAGTAGGGCCGCGGTCACTGCGCAGCTGCGCACGAGCGCCGACATCGATGCGCCGGTGACTGTCTCGAACGGCTGAGCTCTCGAGCTGTCCGCCGGTTCGCTGCGCCTTCAGCGATCGCGCGACGAGGCCGATACCGCCGGCGAGGAGGACGAGCATGACGAGCGTGTCGAAGAGGCTCGTCGGCTCGAAGTAGATCCGCAGGTTCAGCAGGATCCCCAGGAAGACGATCACGACCCCGCCGGCCGTGAGGATCCAGCCGAGCCGGCTCTTGCCGTCGTAGAAGAGCACCCCCGCGCCCACGACGAGCGGCAGGAGCGACAGGCCGAACGTGTGGCCGCCGAAGAAGCTCCAGAAGCCCGAGGTGACGGTCACGCGCTGCGTGAGCAGGTACGCGCCGCCCACCGCCATCGCGAGGCCGACGAAGAACGGGGCGACGCCGCCCTCGGTCCCGCCCGCTCCCTTCATCGCGCACCTCCGCTGAGCCGCCGCGCGCGCGGCGGCGCTCAGCGCGGATTGTAGCGTCCGCGCGCCGGGCTCAGGAGATCGACTTCAGCGCGGGACTTGGGCACGCGCTCGCGCGGGATGTTGTAGCGCTGCAGCCGCAGGTACACGGTGCGGCGCGTGACGCCCATCATGCGGGCCACGCGGGCGATGTTCCACTCGTTGCGGTTCAGCAGCAGGAGCAGCTTCTCGCGCTCCATGTCCTCGACCGGCGTGCGCTCGAGGTAGGCCTCCCACGAGTCGCCGCGCCGCCCCGCGGCGCGGGCGAGGCGGTGTCGTGTCACCGACTTGGCGACGATGCGCGAGAACTTCGAGAGGCGGTCGAGGTCGTGGGCGTCGCAGAAGTGCGGCTCCTGGCTGTCGACGTAGAGCAGGGCGAGGAGCGCCTCCTCCTCGAGCACCGGCACGATCGCGAAGCTCGCCGGGCCCGGGCGCTCGGCGACCGCGGCGGGAAGGCGGCGCTCGCGTCGCGCGGTCGGGCACGTAGAACGTCTCGCCCCGCCGGAAGCGCGTCCTTCTGCGCCGCCCAGGACGACGGGGACGATGTCGAGCACGGCCTGGTCGATCCCGCGCGAGGCGAAGAGCGTCACGTCGTCGCCGTCGCAGGTGAAGACGGCGCCGGCGCGGCCGTTGAGGAGCGACATCACGACCTCGAGCGTCCGCTCGGCGAGGCGGCGGGGGTCGTCGGCACCCACCACCAGCTCCGTGAACTGGTCGATCAGGTCCACTCGCCGCGCCATCACCCACCCCTTTCAGTCGCTACTAATATACGCTAATAGATCTCGATGTCAAGAGTATCGGATATGAATAGCTCCATCTGACGCGCCCACGTGGTGCAAATAATGCGTATTCTTAGTATACAGTATTTGCCGCGGAGTTCTCGGAGGAGGGCGGGCGCGCATCAGGCGGCGCCAGAGTGCCGGGTGGGAATGGAACCGATCCGAGGCGGCGAGAGACTGGCGGAGAGGGGGGGATTCGAACCCCCGGTAGAGGTTTACCCCCTACAACAGATTAGCAATCTGTCCTGTTCAGCCACTCCAGCACCTCTCCGCGCGAGGCATCTTCCCCTCAGGGGACCGTCTGGAGGAGGGCCCGAGTTGCCAAGACTAGCACGAAAGCGGCGCGGGGAGCCGAGGCTGCGCGGGCCCCCCGGCCTCGGCTACGATTCTCGGGTGACCGGCCGCCCCCTCGCGCATCGCTCGCTCTTCGCGCTCGCCGCGGCGGTCGTGGCGGCGGCCTGTGGCCGGCGCGGAGGCGCCGGCGCCGGCGACCGCCGACTCCCCATCCGCCCGCCCCTCGATCCTGCTCGTCACGCTCGACACCACGCGTGCCGATGCGATCGGCCCCGAGGCGCGAGGGGTCGAGACGCCGGCCTTCAATGCGCTCGCGGCGCGGGGCCTCCGTTTCCGCCAGTCCTACGCGACGGTTCCCGAGACGCTGCCCTCCCACGCCTCCTTGCTCACCGGCCTCCTCCCGGCGGGGCACGGTGTCCACGAGAACGCCCGCTACCTCGGCCCGGAGCACCCCCTTCTCGCGGAGCGGCTCGGGGCCTCCGGGTACGACACCGCCGCCTTCGTCTCGAGCTTCGTTCTGGCGCGCCGCTTCGGCCTCGCCCGGGGGTTCGAGCACTACGACGACGACCTCCCGGCCGGGAGGTCCGAGCGGAGCGCCCGGGAGACGACCGACCGGGCCCTCGCCTGGCTCGACCGGCGATCCTCGGAGCCCCGGTTCGCCTGGGTGCACTATTTCGACCCGCACGCCCCCTACGAGCCGCCGGAGCCCTTCCGTACCCGCTACGCGAAGGCGCCCTACCTGGGCGAGGTGGCGGCCATGGATGAGCAGCTGGGGCGCCTCGTCGCGGCCTTCGAGCAGCGGGCGCCGGGGCCGGTCGCGGTGGTGCTCGCGGCCGATCACGGGGAGGGCCTCGGCGACCACGGCGAGGCCCAGCACGGCAACCTCGTCTACCAGTCGACGATGCACGTCCCCCTCGTCATCGTCGGCCCCGGCGTCGCGCCGGGCGTGAGCGACGCGCCGGTCAGCGCCCGCCGCATCTTCCACACGATCCTCGACTGGGCTGCGCTCGGCGATGAGCACAGCCTCCGCGGCCCCGGGACGGAGATCGTCCTCGGGGAGGCGATGAAGCCCTTCCTCTCCTACGGCTGGCAGCCCCAGGTGATGGCCGTCGAGGGCAGGACGAAGGCGATCCTCTCCGGGAGGCTGGAGGTCTACGACGTGGTCGCCGACCCGTCCGAGTCCCGGGACCTCGGGGAGAAGGCGCCGGTGTCGAGGCCCCTGCGCACGGCCCTGCGCGAGTACCCCGTCCCCTCCCCCGGGGGCCGGCCCGCCTCGGAGACGCTGGGGGAGGAGGAGCGGCGCCAGCTGGCGAGCCTCGGCTACGTCTCCGCCGGGTCGGCGCCCGTCGTGCGGAAGGACGCGCCGCGCCCGGCCGACATGACCCGCCTCTTCGACACGATCGACAAGGCCTCGGGGCTCTTCGTCCGCGAGGAGTACGCGCGGGCCGTCCCGCTTCTGGACGAGGATCCGGGCGGAGGACCCCGGCAACCTCGACGCGGCACTGCGCCTCGCCACCGCCCACTCCATGCTCGGGCACGAGGCGCTCGCGCTGCGCGAGTTCGAGAGAGCGGGCGCAATCGCCCCGGGGTCGCAGGACGTCAGGACCTACCTCGCGCTCCACTACGCGCGGGGGAAGGACTGGGCGCGCGCGGCGCCGCTGCTCGAGCAGGTGGTGGCCGAGTCGCCCGACCGCCTCCCCGCGGTCGAGGCCCTGGCGCGCGTCCGGGAGCGGCAGGGCCGAGTCGAGGAGGCGATCGCGCTCGGCCAGCAGGTCTACGCGAGCCGGAAGGCCCTCGCCGACGGAGCTCGTCCACCTCGGCGAGCTCGCGATGGGCGCAGGCAAGACCCCGGCTCGCCGCTCGAGTCGCTTCGAGAGCCGCGCGGGCCGGCCCTCGGCGACGCCTTCCGTCACGACCTGGAGCTCGGGGTGCTCTACCTCGCCGAGCGGCGCTTCGCGGAGGCGCGCGACGCTCTCGACCGGGTGCCCTCCTCGCACCCCGGGTACCCGATGGCGCTCTTCAAGCGGGCGCAGGTGAGCGTGCTGCTCGGCGAGCCCGACCAGGCCGCGCGCATCGACGCGGCGCGGCGACGGGCCGATGCGACGACCCGCGAGCTCATCGCCCGAGAGCGGCTGTTCCAGGCCGCACGGAAGGCCCTGAGCGGGTCGCAAAAGTCAAGATTCAAGACCTGACCCCAAATGGAAAGGCCCGGCGGGGATCCCGCCGGGCCTTCGCGGCGTCAGGCGTGCGTCAGAACTGCAGGCGGGCCGCCAGCTGCAACCTCAGCGGGGTGTAGTAGGACCGCGGGGTGCCGAAGGTCGAGCTGTGGAAGGCCGGGTCGATGTTGTAGCCGGTCTGGTTGTCGAAGACGTTGTAGACGTCTCCGAGGAGCTGCAGGTTGAGGCGCTTGCCGAAGCGGAAGTTCTGCGTGTAGTTGAGGTCGAGCTGCCAGTGGGAGTCGGAGCGGCGCGAGCCGGCCTCCTCCGCGTAGCGGCTCGCGTCGCTGGTGGACGTGGTCAGGGCGATGTAGGGCTCGTAGCTCCAGGTCTCCCAGGGCTGGCCGGACTGGGCGACGAAGTAGGCGCCCACGCGTCGCCTTCCACGGCAGCTGGCGGATGCCGTACACCTTCAGCAGGTGCGGCCGGTCGCCGCGCAGCGTCCCGTCCCGGAAGTTCCAGAGCTGGCGGCCCGCGGCGTCGCGCGATGAACGACGACCCGATGAAGACGTTCGCGTCGTTCGCGGTCGTGGAGTTGTCCTGGTCGAAGTTGCCGTAGTACTTGCTCCAGGTGTAGGACGCCCGCACGTAGGTCTTGTCGCTCCGGTACTCGGTCTCGAGCGTCGCCTCCCAGAACTTCGTGTAGGCGCCGTCGAGCTCGGCGATCACGTAGGAGGACCCGCTGCCGATCTGCGCGAGCTGTTCCGTGAGGTTGGGGATGTAGAGCTCGCGGGGGATGTCGGGCGGCGGCTCGTAGGCGACCCGGGCGTTGTTGTTCGTGTCCTCCCAGAAGTGGCGGCTCTCGCGGTACCGGCCGTACAGGCGGGCCGACCAGCGCGAGCCGAGCTGCTTCGCGGTGCCGAGGAGGAACTCGTCGGTGGTGCGCGGCGTCATGTCGTCGACGAAGAGCTTGCCCGAGGACGAGCCCACCGGCACGGAGCCGAAGAGCGCGCCGTTCTGGTCGAAGTGGGCGTCGACGAAGAGGCCGGTCAGGTTCCGGTCCCAGGACGCCGCGCGGGGCAGCGAGCTCGCGGCGGGGTTGTAGCGCGCCCAGCCGCCGTAGACGGTGTCCTTGCTGTTGTAGGCCCAGGTGGCGGAGACGCGGGGCTGGATCATGTCGCCCCAGCCGAGCTCGTACATCTTGTAGCGGTTGCCGGGAGCCGCGACGTACCCGGAGAGGGTGGACGAGTCTTCGCGCAGGCCCTGCCCGTAGAGGGTGTCGTTGCTGAAGAGGACACCGACGTTGAACGTCCAGTTGCTCCACTTGATGGTGTCGTTGAGCTCGATGCTCTGGGAGCGGTACCGCGACTTGATCGGCACCGCCTGGCCGGTCGACTGCTGCTGGATGCGCGCGGTGTAGTACGCCCTCTGGGGGTTCCCCGCGATCGGGGCGGTGAGCCGCCCGCCGGGCACCGAGATGAGGCCCCAGCCGTTCGAGCTGCGGACGAGCTCCTCCTCGTCCTGGTACCACTGGTAGCCCGCGTGCAGCTCGTGCCGGACGCTCGAGCCGAGGGTGAGGTTGTAGGCGATCTGCGCGGCGTCGCGGAAGAAGTCCTGGTCGTTGAACTCCGAGCCATAGCCCACGACGCCGCCACCCGTCTGCACCCCGTTCACGCTGTAGCCGTACCGATCGATGAGGGGCTGGACGAACGCGTTGTACGCGGTCTGGCCGGACACCGGGGTCGGCACGGTCAGACGCCCGAGGGTGTCCAGGCTGTTGACGTCGAGCGCCGTCCCCGGGGTGAGGTTGGGGTCGACGCCCGCGACGAAGTCCGGGGTGCCCGAGGTCAGGTTCTCGAAGTGGGTGTACTTGAAGGTGACGAAGCTCGACGGGTTGACGACCCAGGAGCCGTCGCCGGTGAAGATCTTGAGCCGCGAGTCGTTGCCCGTGCCGGTGGTGGCCGAGGCGTTCGAGGCGAAGAGGTCGCTCTTGTCGACGCGCTTCGAGTCCCGGTAGCTCGCGTTGAGGAGGAGCGTCTGGGTCGGGGTGAAGGTCAGCTTCCCGAAGTACTCGTTGCGCGTGCTCTCGTAGTCGGGCAGCTCTCCGTAGAGGTTGGACCGGTTGTCCCGGTTCTGGGTCGGGCGGTAGTAGGAGCCGTAGAAGTAGAGGGTGTCCTTGAGGACCGGGCCGCCGAGGTTGGCGGTCAGCCAGCCGAGGTTCCGCTCGTAGCGCGACAGGCTGCCGCTGTCGAGGTCCGCCGACATGGCGTCGCTCTGGAACTGGTAGCCCACCTGGCCGTGGAAGTCGCTCGTGCCCGAGCGGCTCACCGTGTCGATCGAGAACCCGCCGGAGCGGTCGAAGTCCACGGCGCGCGCGCCGCCCTTCACCACCGTGACCTCGGCGATGTCGTGGGAGGCGGGCTCGGCGGAGAGCGTGCCGAACAGCGGCAGGTTCACGTTGACGCCGTCGAACTGGTAGACGTTGTCCTGGCCGCTGCCGCCGCGCGCTCGGCCCGCGCGGTCTGGTCCTGGCTGTACTGCACGCCGGGGATCAGCTTCTGCAGGTCGCGGTACTCCTGGCCGACCGGGAGGCCCATGATCTCCTGGCTGGCGATGCTGCTCTTGATGGTGGCCGAGTCCTTGTCGATCAGCGAGACCTCGGCGGTCACCGTCACCGCCTCGGTGATGCCGGCGACGCCGAGCGTCGCGTCGGCGCGCGTCTGCTGGGCGAGCAGGACCTGGGCCGTGCGGGTCACCGTCTGCATGCCGGAGAGGCCAAAGGTGAGGGTGTACGTCCCCGGCGGCAGCGCCGGGAGGCGGTACTCGCCGCCCGCGCTGGACACCGTCTCGCGGGCCCTCGGGAGCACGTTGGACGTGGCCTGAACGGTCACGCCCGGCAGCACGGCGCCGGCGGTGTCCTTGACCGTCCCGACGATCTCGCCGGTCTGCTGGGCGACGAGCGGGGTGGCGGCCAGCAGCAAGGCCGGCAGGAGAAGCACGCGAAGGAGCCTGTTCGGGGCCGACGACATTCTGACCTCCTCGATTTCTGCGAATACGAGCCGTCGAAAACGCGATGAGGCGGCTGCTTCAGGGCGAAGAGCGTCGTCTGAGAGTGGGAGCACACCGCCGGGCGGTCCGGAATGCGCGGAGTCTACTACAAGATCCTGGATGCGACAGGGCTCCGTCCCGAGAGCGGCCGTGGCGGAGGGCGGGGGACTCGAACCCCCATGGGCCGTGAGGCCCGGGAGCTTTCAAGGCTCCTGCCTTACCAGTTAGGACTAGCCCTCCGCGGTCGGCCTGTCCGCCATTATGCGCCTCCCCGGCCCCCTCGCGGCGGCCCGAGGTGCGAGCGGAGGCGCCGCAGGATGAGGGCCACGAGCTCCGGGTCGCCCCGCGGCCAGCGGTCCTCGATGTCGAGGTCGGCGAGCGGCCGGTCCACGTCGGGGAACTTCACCCGGATGAGCGTGCGGTGCCGGTCCTCGGACTCGTTCATCACGAAGACCCGGTCGGCCCAGAGGAGCAGGTCCCGGGTGAGACGCACCGTGGCGAAGTCCGCGACGCCCGCGGAGCGGACTTCGTAGCGCTCGTCGGCGCGGTAGAGGTCCTCGGCGGTGCGGCTGCGGTCGACGTTGGCGGTGCAGACGAAGAGGATGCGTTCTCGGGGAGCGGGATAGGTGGCCACCACCGCTCATTGTAAGGCCCCGCCGTTGTACACTCACGCCGAGTTGAACATCGACCGCCTTCTGCGCGACGTCGAGAGCCGGCTCGCCGCCCTGGAGGGCGCGGCCGGTCGGGACGCAGGGCTGCGCCTCGAGGTCATGGACGTCCTGCGCGAGGCGATCGCCCGCGAGCGGCGGGGGCTCGACCCGTCCTTCACGGTGGAGTGGGAGCGCGAGCGCCGCCAGAGCGCCGAGCAGCTGCGAGGCGCCCTCGAGGCCATCCACGGCTCCGTGCGCCCGGACGAGGCGCTCGACGAGGTGCTGAAGCAGCTCGGCCGGGTGGTGCACGCGGACTTCTCCCTCGTGGCGGTCGCGGAGCCGGGGACCGGCCTGCGCGTCGCGGCCGTGAGCGGAGCCGAGGCCGCCCGCCTCGTGGGCACGATCCTCGCCGACCCCCGCCTCGACGCGGCGGGCGAGGAGCGCCGGGCGCTGCGCGTGCGCGACGCCGAGGCCGAGGGGCCGCTGGCGCTCGCCGGTGCGCCGCCCCTGCGCTCGTGGGTGGCGCTTCCGCTCCTCCTGGAGGGCGACGTGGTGGGGATGCTGGTCGCCGGCCGCCTGGCCCTCGACACCTTCACCGACGAGGACCTGCTGCGCGCCAAGGCGGTGGCCTTCTGGGCCGCGGCGGCGCTGCGCCGCGTCCAGCTGCAGGACCAGGTGCGCCGTTACGCGACGCTGCTCGAGCAGGTGGTGGAGGTCGACCAGCGGGTCTTCCGCGGCGAGGGCCCCGACGCGCTCTCCCCCGCGATCCTCGAGGGGGCGTGCCGCATCGGAGGCTACCGCGGGGGGTTGCTCGTCCTGCAGACGCCGCGGGGGCCGGTGGTGGCCGCGAGCTCGGGCGACGCCCTGGCCGGGGCCGTCGGGCGCAATGCGCCCGTGGACCTCGCGTCGGCGGGGGCACGTCGCTTGCCTCCCGCCCGGATGCTGGACGTCGCCGAGTCGCTGGGCATGGAGCTGCCCGCCGAGCAGGTCTTTCTCGTGCCCCTCGCGACGACCGAGGGCTGGGTGGGGTGTCTCGCTCTGCTCGACCCGAACGGGGAGTCCCCCGAGGACCGGCTCCTCGAGGCCTACGCCTCGCGCGCGGCCGCCGCCTGGCGCCACGCCGCGCTGCACCACGGCCCGGCCGTCCGGCTCTAGCGCCGCGCGATGCGCTCCGTGCCGCCCATGTACGGGCGGAGGGCCTCCGGGACGACGACCGAGCCGTCCGGCTGCTGGTAGTTCTCGAGCACGGCGACGAAGGTCCGGCCCACCGCAAGGCCGCTGCCGTTGAGCGTGTGCAGGAAGCGGGGCTTCGTCTGCGGCTCCGGCCGGTAGCGCAGGCTCGCCCGCCGCGCCTGGAAGTCGGTGCAGTTCGAGCAGGACGAGATCTCGCGGTAGGCCTGCTGTCCCGGCAGCCAGACCTCGATGTCGTAGGTTTTCGCCGCCGCGAAGCCCATGTCGCCGGTCGAGAGGGCGACCACGCGGTAGGGCAGGCCCAGCCGCTTCAGGACCTCCTCGGCGTCCTGGACCATCCCCTCGAGCTCGTCCATCGACGACTCGGCGGTGGTCAGCTTGACGAGCTCCACCTTGTGGAACTGGTGCTGGCGGATGAGCCCCCGCACGTCCTTCCCGTACGAGCCCGCCTCCGAGCGGAAGCAGGGCGTGAAGGCGACGTACTTCTTCGGCAGCTCCTCCGCCGTGAGGATCTCGTCGCGGTGGAGGATGGTGAGCGGCACCTCGGCGGTCGGGATCAGGTACAGGTCGCGGTCGCCGGCGGTGGTCTTGAAGAGGTCGCCCTCGAACTTGGGCAGCTGGCCCGTCCCGGTGAGCGTGTCCGCGGTGACGAGGTAGGGCGGGATGATCTCCCGGTAGCCCCGCGAGCCGTGCAGGTCCAGCATGAACTGGATGAGCGCCCGCTCGAGGCGCGCCCCCAGGTCCCAGTAGACGGTGAAGCGCGCCCCCGAGATCCGGGCCGCGCGCTCGAAGTCGAGAATGCCGAGCTCGGGCCCGATGTCCCAGTGCGACTTCGGCTCGAAGTCGAAGGCGCGCGGCGTGCCCACCCGCCGCACCTCGACGTTCGCCGAGGCGTCCTTGCCCGCGGGCACGCTGGCGTCGGGAACGTTGGGCACGACGAGCAGGAAACGCTCGATCGCCGCCTTCACCTCCTCGAGCCGCGCGTCGCCCGACTTGATGCGGTCGGCGACGCCCTTCATCTCGGCCTTGAGGTCCGAGGCGTCCTCCTTCGCCTTGCCGCGCCGGGCGATCTCCTCTCCGGCCACGCGCTGGCGGTGGCGCAGCCTGCTCCACCTCCAGGATGAGGGCGCGGCGCTCGGTGTCGAGGGCCCAGGGGTCCACCCCGGCGAGGCCGGGGAAGGCCTGCACGTCTTCCAGGGACTGCCCACGGCTCGCGAGCATGGCGAGGAGGGCCTCGCGGTTCTCCACGACGTACTTGAGGTCCAGCATGGCCGGGCAGGATAGCACGGAGGCCCCGCGCCGCCCGGGGGGCACGTGGTAGCATTTCTCCGCATGATGTCCCATCAGAAGATCCGCAAGGCGGTGTTCCCGGCCGCCGGCCTCGGGACGCGCTTCCTCCCCGCCACGAAGGCGCAGCCCAAGGAGATGCTGCCCCTCGTGGACAAGCCGATCATCCAGTACGTGATCGAGGAGGCGGTGGCCTCGGGCCTCACCCGCATCATCATCGTCACCGGCAAGGGCAAGAACGCGATCGAGGACCACTTCGACGTGTCCTACGAGCTCGAGCGGCACCTCGCCCAGCGCGGGCAGACCGACGTCCTCGAGCAGGTGCGGGCGATCTCCACCATGATCAGCGTGTCCTACGTGCGGCAGGGCGAGCAGCTCGGCCTCGGCCACGCCGTCCTCCAGGCGCGCGACCTCGTGGGCGACGAGCCCTTCGCGGTGATGCTCGGCGACGACATCATCGACGGCATCACCCCCTGCATGAAGCAGATGGTGGACGTGTACGAGAGCTACGGCGGCCCCGTCATCGCCGTGCAGCAGGTCCCGCGGAGCGAGATCTCCGCGTACGGCGTCATCGACGGCATCCCGGAGGGCGATAGCGGGCGGCTCTTCCGCATCCGGGACATGGTGGAGAAGCCGAAGGCCGAGGACGCCCCGAGCGACCTCGCCATCATCGGCCGCTACATCCTCACCCCCGACATCTTCGACGAGCTCGAGAGCACGCCCCGCGGCGCGGGCGGCGAGATCCAGCTCACCGACGGGCTCCGCCGGCTGAAGCAGCGGCGGACGCTCTACGGCTACCAGTTCGAGGGCGTGCGCCACGACGCCGGCAACAAGCTCGGCTTCCTGAAGGCGACCGTCGAGTTCGCCCTCAAGCGCGAGGACCTGGGCGGCCCCTTCCGCGAGTACCTGAAGTCACTGAACCTGTAGGCGGGCCGGCGCGAGCGGCGCCTCCAGCTTCTTCTTGAGGGCCTTGATCTGGCCCTCGGAGCGCTGGCCCGCCGGCAGGGCCTCGGCGCACGCCAGCGCCTGCTCCAGGGCCTCGCGCGAGGCCGCCGCGTCGCCCTTCGCGGCGAAGATGTCCGATCGCCTCTGCAGGACCTGGACGCGCCGCGGCCCGGCGACCTTCGGCAGCGCGCGGTTCGAGGCGGCGAGCGCCTCGTCGGGCTTCTTCATCGCCATGTACGCGACCGCCAGCCGAGACGGCGGGTTGTAGTCGTCGGGCAGGTCCTTCTCCGACGCCTGGAGCATCGGGATGGCCCGCTCCGGCTGCTGAAGCTCCATGTAGGCCGAGAGCCGATGCGAGTCGAACACCGCGCGCTGCTCCGGCGTCTTTGCCGCCGCGGCCTGCCCTTCGAGGAAGGCCGCCCACGCCTCGGCGTCCTTGCGAGCGCCCGTGGCGTCGCCCGCGTCCTTGCGGGATTGGATGAGCGAGAGGTAGCTCGTCGAGACGTCGTCGGCCGCAGCGCCCACCCCCGGCGGGGCGAGCGTCTTCCGGGTGGCCGCCTCCATCTCGGCGACCGCCGCGTTGCGGCCACCGTCCTCCTTCGGCAGGCCGAGCGCACAGTCGAGGCCGCTCCGCGCGACCATGACCGAGGCGGATGCGCCGCCGAGGCGAGGCAGCGCCTGGCGGGCGAGTGCCAGGCACTTCGCCTCTTCGTTGAGCGACTGCTGCAGGAAGAGCAGGGCCCCGACCGCGCGGCCGTACGGCGGCCAGCCGGCCGGGGCCTGGTCGAGGGCCTCGCGGTAAGCCGCCACCGCCTCGGCCTTCTTGCCCTCGCCGCTCAGGCGATCGGCCCGCAGCAGCGCGGCCTCCAGCGGAGACGAAGCCGTGGCGCCGGTGGCGGCCACGCGCGCCTCGTCGAGGAAGGCGCCCATCTCGGCGACCGTCATGCCGTCCACCCGCCTCATCACCACCGACTCGTCGGTGGGGTTCAGCACGTAAAAGGTGGGCAGCGCCTCGAGCGACAGCCGCTCGCGGTGGGCGGCGTTTCTCTCGTCGTCGACGTTCAGCTCCAGCCAGACAAACTGTCCGGCGCGGCTCGTGAGGGCGGGGTCCGTGAAGACGAAGGCCCTCATCGAGCGACAGGTGTGTCACCAGGGGGCCCAGGCCTCGATGAAGAGCGGGAGCTTCTGCGCCCGCGCCTCGGAGAGCGCCTTCGCGTAGTCGTCGACGACGAAAGGCAGGGCCTTGTCGAGGCCCTCGGCGCCCCTCGCGACGGCGGGGGCCGCGAGTAGCGCAAGGGCGAGCACGGCAGCGATGGGTCTCATGCGTGGGTTCTCCAGGGTGAGAGGGACGGTGGATTCCTCGTCGCCCGGCCGGACGAGGCTCCTCGGAGTGACATGTCAGGATGCCGGGGTGAGGACGGTGCAGACGGAGGCGCAGATCGGTCCGCCGATGTTGAAGGTGGCCGCGGCGCGGGCACTTCTCACCTGCAGCGCGGCGGGCACCTTGCCCAGGAGCTGCCAGGCGCACCAGCCGATCATGGCGATGCCGGTGGCGCCGATGGGGTGGCCCTTGGCGATGAGCCCGCCCGAGGTGTTGATGCCGCACTCGCCGGTTGGCGCCGCCTTGCCGTCAACCCAGTACTGCGCCCCCTTGCCGTACTCGGCCTTGCCGATGACCTCGGTGCCGATCGCTCCCATCACGGTGAAGCAGTCGTGGAGCTCGGCGATGTTGACGTCCTTCGGGGAGACCCCGGCCATCGCGTAGGCCCCGTTCATCGCGGCGTACGCCCCCTTCGGCCGCAGGACGTCGCGTCCCTCCTTCTTCAGGGGGTCGGTGGCCTGTCCCCAACCGGCGATCCGCACGCAGTCCTTCTTCGAGACGCCGAGGCGGCGCAGGCCCTCCTCGGTCGCGAGGACGATCCCCGCGTAGCCGTCGGTGATCTGCGAGCAGTCGAAGGTCTTGAGCCGCAGCCCGTCCGCGATGTAGCGGTTGATGCCCTCGATCTGGCAGGCCTTCTCGACCGAGAGATCCACGTTGCGCATCTGGGCGTAGGGGTTGTGCTTCGCGTTCGCGTACTCCTGGACGGCGATCGAGGCGAGGTGCTCCTCCGTGTAGCCGTGGGTCTTCAGGTAGACGTCCATCACCTCGGCGAAGAGATGCGGGAAGACGAAGACCTTGCCCGGCCGCTCGTCGGGGTGCGAGTAGTAGCCGAGCACCTTGCCCACGAGCTTGCCGTCCATCTTCCCCTCGGCGTCCCGCATCTTCTCGTAGCCGACCGCGATGCCGGTCTCGCCGAGGCCGCACTGCAGCTTCTGGATGACGGAGAGCACGGCCTGCCCGCCCGAGGCGCAGGCGTTCTCGACCGACTCGATGGGCTTCGCACCGAGGCCGGGCACCTGGGCCACCAGTCCGGCCAGGAGGCCCTGCTCGTTGAGCGAGATGTTGCACACCGCGCCGATCGAGGCGACGTCGAGGGCGGAGGCGGAGATCCCGATCTCCCCGCAGGTGCCGGTGACCGCGTTCGCCACGATGTCGGGCACGGTCATGCCCATGAGCTTGCCGAAGACCGACTGGTGGTAGGCGGCGATGTAGATGGGTTTCATGCGGCCCTCACGTGCCGACGACGACACCGCCGTCGACGGACAGGCAGTGGCCGGTGACGAAGCCGGCCTGGTCCGAGGCGAGCCAGGCGTAGGCGTTCGCGATGTCCTCGGGCTGGCCCATGCGCCCGAGGGGAGTGTGCTCGACCATCGAGTCGAGGATCTTCTGGGGCATCCCGCGCAGGATCTCGGTGGCGACGAAGCCGGGGGCGACCGCGTTCACGCGGATCTTGTGCTTCCCCAGCTCGCGGGCCCACGTCCGGGTCATGCCGATGACGCCTGCCTTCGTGGCCACGTAGTTCGTCTGGCCGAAGTTCCCGTAGAGGCCCACCACCGACGAGGCGCTCAGCACGACGCCGCCCCCGCCCGCGATCATGTGGGGAACGACCGCGCGCGTGCAGTGGAAGACGCCCTTGAGGTTGACGCCGAGGACGACGTCCCACGCCTCGTCGGACATCGTCCCGGCGACCGCCCCGTCCTTCCACTTCACCAGCTGGGCGTCGCGCAGGATGCCCGCATTGTTGACGAGGACGTCGACGCGGCCCCAGCGCTCGAGGACGACCTTCACTCCCGCCTCGACGGAGCTCGTCTCCGCCACGTCCACCCGGACGAAGAGCCCCTCCCCGCCCGCCTTGCCGATCTCCTCGACGAGCCCCGGCCCCGCCGCCTCGTTCACGTCGAAGCCCGCCACCTTGCCGCCCTCGCGCGCGAAACGCAGGGCGGTCGCGCGGCCGATGCCGGCCGCGGCCCCGGTCACGACCACGACCTTTCCGCGCAGACCCGTGTCCATGGGGCCCAGTCTACAGCAGCCCCTGGATCGTCTCCCGGCCGGGGACGCCCGGGCAGGCGACCGCCGCCGCCCCCCACGCCACCGCGGTCTCGAGGGCCACCCGCGTGGTACGGCCTTCCACGAGGGCGTGCACGAGACCGGCGGCGAACACGTCGCCGGCCGCGGTGGAATCCACGACCGTCACGTGAGGGGCCGACACCGACGCGTGCTCGGCCGCGCCGAACGCCTCGGCGCCGCGCTCGCCGCGGGTCACCACCACGAGCCGCAGGGCGAGGCCGGCGATCTCCCGCCCCGCCGCCCACGGGTCGGCGAGGAACGCGGGCGAGAGGTCGGACTCCGACCCGACGAGCACGTGCGCGGGCCGCGACCCCGCCTCGAGCGGCGGCACGTGGGCGACCACGAGGCTGCGGGCCGCCGCCTCCGCCAGGAGCGCCGTCACGTCGAGGTCGCGGCTGCGCACGTAGACGGCGTCCGCCTCGAGCGAGGCGAGCCTCTGCGGCGGGCCGGCCTCGCGGCAGCGGTGGAGGTTCACGATCGTGCGCTCGCCCCCGGGGTCCACGAGGACGATCGAGCGCGTGCTGTCCCCGGGCATCCGCGAGACCGCCGAGACGTCGATTCCCGCTGCCTGCAGCTTCGCGAGCAGCCACTCCGCCACGGCATCCGCGCCGACCGGGGCGACCAGCACGACGTCGTGGCCGGCGTGGCCCAGCGGGATCGCGGTGTTGGCGCCTCCCCCGCCGAGCCGGAGCTTCCGCGCCGCCGCATCGAGGTGGCAACCCGCCGAGAGGGGCTGGAGCAGCGTGACGACGTCGTCCTGCGCGACCGAGCCCACGACCACGATGCGCGCCAAGGCTCTCGCCTCCTTTCGGTCCGGCGGGCGGCGCCAGAGGAGGTGCCGGAGGGACGGCCCGGGAGGATTGTAGCCGCTACGGCCGCGGCGCGGACTTGCTCCCGGCCTCGGCCGCCTCCCACTCCTCGCGGGTGGGCACACGCCCCTTGTCGTGCGCGTAGGCCGGGGAGTCGATGGTCCGGATGCGTTGCTCGTACTCGTCGTTGGTGATCGCGTTGCGCCAGTGGCCGGTCGCCCGCGCGAGGAGGACGCCGCCCGCGAAGACGCCCACCACGAGGGCGGCGAAGACCACGGGGCGGACGGCGCGGCGCCAGGGCGCCGGCGTCTCGACGCGCAGAGCGCGCGGGACGGGGCAGGCGGCGACGCAGGAGAGGCAGCCGAAGCACTCGTCGGAGCTCACGCGGGCGAGCCGCGCCACCGGCAGGCGGGAGGGGCAGGCCTTCGTGCACAGGTTGCAGTCGATGCACGAGGCGGCGTGGCGCGTGACCTTGAGCGGGGAGAGCGAGCGACAGCGCCCCGAGGAGGGCGCCGTAGGGGCAGAGATAGCGGCACCAGGCGTAGGGGACGACGACGGAGAAGGCGACGAGACCGAGGATCACCTTCAGGGCGAACGGCGAGAGCCGCTCGAAGAAGTGCAGCATCTTCACGTCGGCCACGCGGTTGTAGGGCGAGTCGAGGAAGTCCGCGACGGCGGCCGGGCCCATCTGGAAGAACACGGCGTAGACGAAGAAGGCCAGGAGCAGGTACTTGAGCGAGCGCAGCGGCAGGTCGAGGAGACGCGGCAGGCCGAGCTTCCGGCGGAAGAGGCGCTGCGACAGGCCGGCCAGCATCTCCGAGAGGGTACCGACCGGGCACACCCACGAGCAGAAGGCCTTCTTGGCGAGGATCGAGACCCCGACCACGAGCAGCAGGATCGCGAGGCCGGCCGGGTGGACGGGGTGGACCTCCCCGGTGGTGGCGAGGTGGCGGAGGGAGAGGAGCGCGGCGATCGGCAGGAATGCCTCCACCCCCGGCGGGCGCTCGCCCACCGCGAGGCCCTGCTCCATCCCGTGCACCCAGCGAACGAACTCCCATCCGATGAGGAGGACGGTCAGGAGGAAGCCGGCCTGGACGAGGTGCCTCGACCACTCGATGCGCCGTCCGCGGGCCCGCAGGGTGGGGCCCTTCAGGACGTCGGTGGAGGAGACGGCATCCAGCTGGACGAAGGCGTGACCCTCCTCCAGGGCCTTGCGGGAGAGCCGGGCGAGAGGGACGAGACGCATCGAAACGAATCTACCGCCCGGCCCCGGGGAGCGGCATGACGGGCGTCATGCGGGCGGTGGGCGGGGGGGCTCCGGCCCCCCGGGGCCCCCCGGGGTCGCCTGGGGACTTACTTGCCGGCGAAGAGCTTCCGGTACTCGGCGTAGCCTTGCTGCTCGAGCTCGGCGAGGGGGATGAACCGCAGCGCGGCCGAGTTCAGGCAGTAGCGGAGGCCCGTGGGCTTCGGGCCGTCGTCGAAGAGGTGGCCGAGGTGCGAGTCGGCGTGCTTCGAGCGCACCTCGGTGCGGGTCATGCCGAGGGAGGCGTCCACCTTCTCCTTCACGTTCGCCTTCTCGAGGGGCTTCGTGAAGCTGGGCCAGCCCGTGCCCGAGTCGAACTTGTCGAGCGAGGAGAACAGCGGCTCCCCGGACACGACGTCCACGTAGATGCCGGGCGCGTGGTTGTCCCAGTACTCGTTGCGGAAGGCGCGCTCCG
Organism: uncultured Acidobacteriota bacterium; assembly: GCA_963818355.1. Lineage (GTDB taxonomy): Bacteria > Acidobacteriota > Vicinamibacteria > Fen-336 > Fen-336 > DATBSL01. The sequence goes on from CAWFSB010000018.1 coordinate 50,368, forward strand.
TCCCCTCCTCCTGCGTGACCTGGTACTGCTGCGGCGTCAGCGCCTTCTTCAACTCGTCCTTCGTCGGCTTCGTCCAGCTCCCGTCCTTCACGGCCGGCCATCCTTTCCCGGCGCTCCCCGCGCCGCTCGTGCCGCTCGCGCCCACCGCCGGGCCCTTGACGGCCTCCTTGCCCCACAGCTCCTCGAGGCGCCGGTCGCGGCCACAGCCGGCGCGGTACGTCATGTAGCGGACCGGGCTCTTCTTGTAGAAGTCCTGATGGTAGTCCTCCGCCGGATAGAAGGCGTCGAGCGGGACGATCTCCGTGACGATCGGCTTCTTCAGCCGTCCCGAGGCCTCGAGCGCCCGCTTCGAACCCTCGGCCGCGCGCTTCTGCGCCTCGCCCTCGTAGAAGATACCGGTGCGGTACTGGCTGCCGCGGTCGCAGAACTGCCCGCCCCGATCGGTCGGGTCCACGTTGCGCCAGAAGATCTCGACGAGCTGCTCGTAGCTCGTCTTCGCGGGGTCGTAGGCCACCTGGAGCGCCTCGGTGTGCCCGGTCGAGCCCTCCGAGACCTGCTCGTAGGTCGGGTTCTTCACCCGCCCGCCGGCGTAGCCGGAGGTCGTCGAGACGACGCCCGGCACCTTGTCGAAGGGCGCCTCCATGCACCAGAAGCAGCCGCCGGCAAAGGTGGCCCGCGCCAGCGGGCCCGCGGGCGGCGCGGCGGATCGGGCCTGGAGAGCCGGGCCGAGGAGCCACAGCGCGCCGAGCGCCAGCCCGGCCGAGAAGACGGCGAATCGAAGCTTCATTGGGGGTTTCTTCCTCTGCCAGCACTAACGTCGCCGATGTCCGGGCCATTCCGCAAGCGCGGAGCCTTCCCGGGGTGTGAAATCTCGTCACTGGGCTTCGCCCCACCGCGCCGCGATCGGTTAGGATTCGAAGGAGAGCTTCCCCCGCAAGGAAACGGAGGCGCCATGAGCGCGCCGGCGAACCACGGGCAATCGAGCCACGGCCTGCGCGGCGACTACTCGCGCATGCGCCCGGACCACACGGTCGAGCAGGACCACTCCGCCTACACGGAGGCCGAGCACGACCGCTGGCGCAGGCTCTACCACCGGCAGATCGGGCTCGTCCCGGGGCGCGCCTGCGACGAGTACGTCGCGGCCCTGCGCTCCCTCGACTACGAGGGCGGCATCCCGCGCTTCGAGACGGTCAACCGCCAGCTGGGCGCGGCCACCGGCTGGCAGCTGGTGGCGGTGCCCGGGCTCGTCCCGGACCTCGCCTTCTTCGACCACCTGGCCCACCGCCGCTTCCCCGTCACCCGCTGGATCCGCGAGGAGCACGAGTTCGGCTACATCGTCGAGCCCGACGTCTTCCACGACTTCTTCGGCCACGTGCCGATGCTCTTCGACCCCGTCTTCGCCGGCTACATGGAGGCCTACGGCCGGGGCGGCCTGAAGGCCGAGGGCCTCGGCGCGCTGCAGTGGCTGGCGCGACTGTACTGGTACACGGTGGAGTTCGGCCTCGTCCGCACCCCGCAGGGCCTCCGCATCTACGGCGCCGGCATCCTCTCGTCGCCCGGCGAGATCGACCACGCGCTCTCCAGCCCGACACCCCGGCGGGTGGCCTTCGACCTGCTGCGCATCATGCGCAGCCGCTACCGCATCGACGCCTACCAGGAGACGTACTTCGTCATCGACGACTTCCAGCAGCTGTTCGACGCGACCGCGCCCGACTTCGCCCCGCTCTACCGCCAGCTCGCGGCCCTCGAGGAGCTGAGCGCGAACTCGGCGCTCCCCGGCGACCGCCTGGTGCCGCTCGGCGCGTGAGCCCGGGTCGCCGTCCCCCGGCTGTCGTGCTACCTTTTTCGCCTCGGCCGGGCCAGGCCCGGCCACGGAGGTTGCCCATGTTCGCCACTCTCGTCCTGGCTTCTGCCTTCGCCGTGCAGGCCGCCGCTGCGCAGGCGCCCGCCGCGGCCCCCGCGAAGACCGCCCCGATGAGCGTGCAGGTCGAGGCGGCCGCCAAGGCCGACGCCGGGGTGCAGGCCTGGGTGAAGGAGCTGCGCGCCGCCCTCGAGGCGCGCAAGGACGAGTTCCGCCCCGCGAAGAAGGGCGAGACGACGGAGCTGGTGATACGGATCGACTCCGTGGGGAAGGGCCAGAACGACCTGCAGGTCATGGCCGGAACGCTCCTCGTGGGCAAGAGCTCGCACCCGTTCAACCTGAGCTACCCCGGCGGGGTAGCCCCCCAGGCCGAGGCGCTGGCCCGCAACCTGCGCAAGTACGCGGACCAGATGAAGGCGGCCCCCGCCGCCCGTTGAGCCGGCCGCCGTCACGAGATCGGACAGCCGTCTTCTGCCCGGCCACCGGCACGGGCCGGCCTGGCCCCAGTTCCCGCAAAGCAGCGGGGCAGCGCTCGTCCGGGGGCGGCATCGCGTTTGCTATACCCCTCTCCGGCCGTGCCGGAGAGGGGCCCGCTCGGTCCCCCGGTCGGGCTCGCCTCGCAGTGGAGCTGGAGGGAGCTTCGCTTCGGCGGTGACGCCCGGGCGGGGGGCACGTGAGACCCCTCCCGGCACGGCCACGACCCGAAGCCCGCTGTAGAATCCGCGCGACGGGAGGGCCCATCCTTCGCATCGCGCTCGTCTTCGCTCTGCTGCTCCCGGCCGTGGCGCGCGCCGAGAGGGGCATCGAGCTGCGAGGACGCGTGGTCGACGCGCGGACCGGCGAGGGCATTCCGGACGCCCGGGTGCGCGTGTCCGACGGCCAGCGCGAGACGACGGGCGACTCGGAGGGCCGCTTCGCGTTCGTGGGGCTCGAGAGCCGATCGCTGACGCTGCGGGTGAGCGCCGCCGGCTATCGGCCCTTCACCGTCCGCCTGGCCCTCGGCACGGCCTCCGAGGAGTTCGCGGTCCCCCTGGAACGCGAGCCCCCGCGGCTCGCGGAGTCGGTGACGGTGACGGCGGAGGGCGCCTCGCCCACCGCCGAGGCGCCGCCCCCGCTCGCCCGCGACTACGACGGCGAGGAGCTGATGGCCTTCTCGAGCGCCGCCGCGAGCGACCCGCTGCGCGCGGCGCAGGCCCTGCCCGGGCTCGCGGCGAACGACGAGTACAACGCCGGGTTCGCCGCCCGCGGCAGCGGCTTCGCGGCGGCCGGGCTCTCGATCGACGGCGTCCGCCTCTCCGCGCCCTTCCACACGATCCGCGACATCAACGACGGCTACACCCTGACGATCTTCAACGGGGACGTGGTGGACTCGGTGTCGCTCATGCCGGGGGCGGCCCCCGCGCGCTACGGCGACCGCGTGGGGGCGACGCTCGCCGTGCGCACGCGCGAGGGGCGGGCGGACGGATTCCACGGCAAGGCGAGCCTCGGGGCGGCCGGCGTCTTCGCGACGCTCGAGGGGCCGGCCGGGAAGAAGGCCACCTGGCTCGCCTCCGCGCGCCAGAGCTACCTCGACTACATCCTCGAGCGGGTGGACGACGACCCGCGCCTCGCCCTCGGCTACCGCGACCTGACCGCGCGCCTCGTCGCCCGGCCCCGGCCCTCGCAGACGATCTCGCTCCTCGCCCTCTTCGGCCGGGCCGCCTACGAGAACACCGAGCCGAAGCCCTCGGCCCACACCATGGAGAGCGCGGAAGCCGGGACGGACCTCCTGCTGCTCTCCTGGCGACGCGCGGCCGGCACGCTGGCCCTGGGGGGAACGGGGTTCCTCCTCCGCGAGACCGGCGACAACCGCGACACCGACGGCTTCGAGCGCTACTCCTCCGAGTCCCGGCAGGCCGGCGTCCAGGCCGACGCCTCGTGGCGTCGGGGCGCCCACCGCATCGAGGGCGGCCTCGAGGCACGCTGGATCCGCGAGGACGTGCTGTCGCGCCGCTTCGACCCGCGGCCGGAGGGCCCGCGGATCCTGGAGGACTACCTCCGCGACGGCTGGCTCTCCGCCGTGTTCGTCCAGGACACGTGGGCGGCGCCCGGCGGCCGGGTGAGCCTCACCCTGGGAGGCCGCATCGACCACTGGGGGGCGACCGGCGAGACCGTGGTGCTGCCGCGGGCGTCTCTCACCTGGACGCCCGCCCAGAGCACCCGCCTCACCGCGGCGTTCGGCGGCTACGCGCAGTTCCCACGCTTCTCCCAGCTGGCCGGCGAGAACGCCAACCCCGACCTCGAGTCGGAGCGCTCGCGTCACCTGGTCTTCGCCGTCGAGCAGCGCCTGCCGGCGAGCCTGCGCCTGCGGGTCGAGGCGTACCGCCAGTCCGAGAGCCGGCGCATCTTCAATCGCGAGCTCGACTGGCGGCTCGTGGACGGTCGCGTCGTCCGGCCGAACCCCGACGCGCTCCTCCTGAACGCGCTTCGCGGGCCCTCGCGCGGCGTCGAGGCGACGCTCGCCGCGGCCGGGAGCGGCCGCGTGTCGGGCTTCCTCGCCTACGCCTGGGCCCACGCGGAGCGCGAGGACGGGAGCGGGCTGCGGTTCGACTCCGACTTCGACCAGCGGCACACCGTGACCGCGCACCTCCGCGCCCGCACGGGCAAGGGCGTCGCACTCTCCACGGCGTTTCGCCACGGCAGCGGCTTCCCCTTCCCCGGGTACCTCCGCGAGACGCCGGCCGGGATCTTCGTGGACTCCGAGCGCAACCGCTTCGGCCCGGACCCCTACAGCCGCTGGGACGTGCGGGGGGAGAAGCGCTTCGACTGGGGGCGGGTGACCCTCGACCTCTTCTTCGAGGTGGCGAACGTCCTGGACCACGAGAACGAGCGCTACAACGAGATCGACAGCGTCAACCCGTCCACGGGCCGGGCCCGCCTCGACCACGACACGATGCTGCCGCTCATCCCGCTGTTCGGCGCGACCGTGACCTTCTGAGCGCGCTCAGGGCGCGGCGGGAAGAGCCATCGCCCGTCATTGGCGGCTAGCCGCCGAGGTGGACGAGGGCCTCGAGCAGGCCGTGGACCGCCGGCAGGAGCGCGAGGCCGGCGGCGGCGACAAGGCACGCCACGATCGACGCCCCGAGCCACAGGGCCCGGACTCGGCGTGCTTTCGGCTCGCGGAGCACGCCACGATCGTGGGCGTCGACGAGCGCGCGCGCCCGCTCGGCGATCGCGCCCTCCCGGTGGAGGGCGGCGAGCGTCGTCTCGAGGCGGTGGCCCGGGGGCAGGAGGGCGGCCACCTTGAGAAGGGCCCGCGCCAGCCGCAGCGGCGGGACGCGGTTGCACGCCGTGCGGTCCGCCGCCTCCTCCGCGGCGTCCTCGAACGCCGCGCGCAGGCGCTCGCCCGCGGGCAGGAGGGCCAGCGGGTCCGGCGAAGCGCGCAGGAGGAGCCGCTTCAGGTTCTCCCGGGCCGCGGCGTGGGCGCGCTCGTGCTCCACGACGGCCTCGATCTCACCGGGGTCGAGCGCCTCGAGCAGGCCGCCCGAGAGGAGCAGGCGCGGTCGGAGGATTCCGTCGAGCGCCGCCGCCGGGGCCGCGACGGACAGGCGCGTGGCCGGGAGCGGGAAGCCGTGGAGCTCCCGGCCCTCAGCGCGCCACTGGCGCACGAGCCGCGCGGTGCGCCACGCGTCGCGGGCGGCGGCGAGGAGCCGCCCGCCCACGAGCAGGGCGCCGCCCGCGGCCAGGGCCAGGAGGACCGGCCCCGCGCTCTCCCCGCCCCCGCGCGGCTCGTGGACGAGCCAGGCGGGCAGGGCCAGGAACGCGGCGGCGCCGAGGCCGCCCAACGCGGGGAGCAGGGCCAGGGCGAGGAGGATCGCGGCGCGGCGCGACGGATCGCGGCGCTCGAGCCGCGGCTCGAGCCACGGCAGGGCCAAGGCCACCGCCACGGACAGCACGAGGCCGACCACGAGGTGGACCGCCAGGCACACGGCGAGGCCGAGCGCGGCGAAGCTCACGGCTTTCTCCCCGTCATCTCGCGCTCCTTGTCGCGGACGAGCCGCTCCAGCTCGGACAGCAGCGCGCGGTCGTGCTCCCCGACCGCGTCCACGAAGGACGCGAGGAGCGGACGCGCGGGGGCGCCGGCCAGCAGCCGGGCGAGCCACCGCCGCAGCCCGCCCGCGGCGAGCGCCTCGCGGCTCGTCCGGGTCGCGTAGCGGTAGGCCCTCCCCTCCCGCCGCCGCGCGAGCAGCCCCTTCTTGTAGAGGCGGTCGAGCGTCGTCATCACCGTGGTGTAGGCGAGGCCGCCGCCGAGCTCGTCCCTCACGTCGCGGACCGAGCGCTCGCCGCGGACCCGCCACAGCAGGTCGAGGACGCGCTGTTCGAGAGGGCCGATCTCCATCGCTTCAGTATCCCCCGGCCGCGCGCCCGCCGGCCAGGCCTCAGAACCGCAGGGCGTAGCGCAGGTAGACGCCGCGCCCGGGCGCGTCCAGGCCCCACGAGATGCCCCGGTAGCCCTCGTCCCCGAGGTTCTCGAAGTCGACGAGGACCTCGTGGCGCGTGGCGAAGCGAACCGCGCCGCGCACGCCGACGACGACGTACCCGGGGACGGCGGAGAAGAGCGACATCGTCGTCCCGTCGGGAAGGACGCGGGCCTGCACCTGGGCGAGCGTCTCTCCCGTCGGGAGCAGCACGTCGTCGGCGTTGCCCGCCACGCCGTCGGGGCCGGACGACACGAGCCCGCGGGCCCGGGCACCGTTCGTGAAGAAGCTGGCGATGCTCGAGCGCGAGCGCGAGGCGCCGGTGCGCCGGTCTCCGAGGTCGAGCGTCGAGAGCCGGTCCTGCGGCGCGGCGGCGTGGAGGTAGGGCTCGACCCAGAACCGGCGGCCGCCGTGCGGCGCGTAGCGCAGCCGGAGCCAGCCGTCGGGGGCCGGCGTGCCGCCCTCGATGTTCGGCGGGAGGCCGCTCGCCCGGTCCTCGGCGCGCAGCCAGGTCAGCGTCCCCCCCAGGGTGAACGCCGAACCGAGCTGCGCGTCGAGGGTGGCCTCCAGGCCCCGGATGCGGGCCTCGTCGAAGTTCGTCCTCACGAGGACGGGGTTGTTCGAGACGCCGACGTACACGACGCCGCTCGGCAGCTGCCGCGTGACGGGCTCCCCGGCGAGGCTCAGCCCGACCGCGCCCGGCGGCAGGATGAGGGATTGCTTGGCGATGTTCTGGTCGATGTCCGTCTGGAAGCCGGTGACGTCGAGCCGCACCCGGCGCGTCCGCACGCGCAGCGTGAGCTCGTAGCTGAGGCTCGTCTCGGGGTCGAGCACGAGGACCGCGCGCCCGATGCTCACCGCCGCCGCGTCCGCGGTCGTCCCCACCGTCGCCCCGAGACCTTCAACCTCGCGGTTCGACACCTCGAAGCCGGAGCCGGTCAGGCCGAACGTGCCGAGGTCGGTGACGTCGGGGGCGCGGAACCCGTTGCTGACGTTGGCGGCCAGGCTCACGGGACCGGCCACGGTCACGAGCGCCCCCGCCCGGAAGGTGAAGGCGCTGGTGTCGTACGAGTCGGCCGGCCACAGCGGCCGGCCGCCGCTCGACACGTCGGCCGCGGCCACCTCGTACGACGACGCCGAGAAGCGCACGGCGCCGTTGAGGCGCAGCCGGCCCGGCAGCGCCTCAAAGGCGTCCTGCACGAAGACCCCGCCGTGACGGTAGCGGGGGCCGTCCGGCACGCGGCCGCGGCGGACGGTCGTGGCGCCGGAGGTCGGGTTCGCCGAGAAGGAGGGGGCCTCGATCTCCTCGAAGAAGACGTCGGCGCCGAGGGTGATGTCGTGCCGGCCCGCGGCGCGGTGGCCCGCGGCCTGCAGGCCGTTCGCCACCGTGCGCTCGGGCTCGTGGTTGACGCTCGCGAGGGGTTCCCGTTGCCGCCCTGGTTGACGCGCTCCTCGCGCTGCGCGGAGAACGAGTACGTGAGCGCAGGCGGTCGAGGAAGCCCGCGCGCGCCTTCTCGAAGCGCGCGTAGAGGTGGTCGGTCATCAGGTTGCGCAGGTCGGCCACGAGGTTGCCGTCGCCGCCGAGGAGCTGGTCGTAGCGCTTGCCGCCGTCCTGCTGGCCGCGGACGTAGCTGGCGGAGAGCTGGGCGGTGGGGGTGATCGCCCAGTTGGCCCTGAGCTGCCCTCCGTACTGGGTGAAGGCGGTGTCGGGCAGGCGATCGCCGATGACCACGGAGGAGGGCAGGTCGAAGAAGCGCGTGACCGCGTTGTGCGAGTCCACCCCGCCGCCCGGCCGGAGCGTGTTGACGCGGCGGCCAGCGAGGGTGCCGACGAGGCCGAAGGTGGGCGCAGCGTAGCGCCCGACGAGGGCCGAGCCGAAGCTCGCGTCCGCGCTGCCGAAGCTCGCGTTCCAGCTGCCGGAGACCCGCTGGCCGGAGGGGCTGAAGACCGGGCCGCGGGTCAGGAGCTGCACGGTGCCCCCGAGCGCGTCGGAGCCGTACTCCGCGCTCGACGGGCCCCTCACCACCTCGATGCCCTCGAGGGCCTCGGGGTCCACCATGTTGAAGAACGTGCTGATGCCGCCCCGCTGGGCCGCGTTCGTGTAGCGCACGCCGTCCACGTAGACGTTGACCTTGGTGCCGGTGAGCCCGCGCACGAAGACCCCGGCGATGGTGGGGCTCGTGCGCTGCAGCTGGAGGCCCGTCTCCTCGTTCACGGCCTGGGCCAGCACGGCCTTCGCCCGCAGCGCGATCTCCTCCTCGCCGATGACGTTGACCCGCTGGGGCACGTCCTCGAGGGCCACGGCGCGCCCGGGTGTCGCCGTGACGGTGATCTCGTCGCGATACGCCTCCGGCTGCAGGTCCACGGCCAGGGGCTCCGCCGCCCGGTTCGCTTCGACCCGGACGGCCAGGCGCCGCGTGGTGAAGCCGGGCGCCGCCGCCGCGAGAACGTAGGAGCCGGCGGGCACCGCGTCGAGCCGGAACTCGCCGGCCGCGTCGGTGCGCGTGGTGGCGGCAATCGACCCCAGCGGGCTGAGGAGCGACACCGAGGCGCCGAGAACCGCGGCGCCCGCGGGGTCGCGCACGGCACCCGAGACGCTCCCCGGCTCGACGGCCGTGGCGAAGCGCGCGGCGGAAGCGAGCCACAGGAGAGCGCAGGCGAACCGGCGGAGCGGTGTCACGGACGCGAATCTAGGGCGCGAGCCCCTCTACTACCAGCGCTAGTAGCCGCGGGAGCTCTCCGGGGGCCGCTCCTCTTCGACGAGGACACGCCTCAGGTACTTCCCCACCATCGACTTCGGCAGCTCGCTCCGGAACTCGACCTTCCGTGGCACCTTGAACGCCGCGAGGTGCAGCCGGCTGAACTCGACGATTTCCTCCCCGCTCGCCGACGCCCCGGGCCGCAGGACGATGAAGGCCTTCACCGTCTCCCCGCGGTAGGCGTCGGGAACGCCCGCCACCACCGCCTCCCGCACCGCGGGGTGCATGAGGAGCACCTCCTCGACCTCGCGAGGAAAGACCTTGAAGCCGGAGGCGTCGATCATGTCCTTGCGACGGTCCACGACGTAGAAGTAGCCGTCCGAGTCCATGCGGCTGATGTCGCCGGTGCGCAGCCAGCCGTCGTGCATCATCTCCGCCGTCTCGGCGGGGCGGTTCCAGTAGCCGAGCATGACCTGCGGACCGCGCACCTCGAGCTCACCCTCCTGCCCGGGCGGGAGGGGCTCGCCGGTCGCGAGGTCCACGATCCGCGCGTCGGTCCCCGGCACGGGAACGCCGATCGTCCCGACCCGGCGCTCGCCGTGGATGGGGTTGCCGTGGGTCAGGGGCGAGGTCTCGGTCAGGCCGTAGCCCTCGACGAGGCGGCCCCCGGTCAGCGCCTCGAAGCGCTCCACGAGGCGCGCGGGCAGGGAGGCGGCGCCGGAGAGGCACTGCGTGCCGGTGCGCAGGTCGTACTCGCCCAGACGGGGGTGGTCGACGATCCCGGCGTAGAGCGTGGGCACGCCCGGGAAGAGGGTGGGGCGGAAGCGGTGGAGCGCCTCGAGCACGGCGTCCGGCCGGGGCCGGGGCAGCAGCACGATCTCGGCCACCCCCGCGACGCCGAGGAAGAGGACGCTGAGGAGGCCGTAGGCGTGGAAGAGGGGCACCGCTCCCAGGATCACCTCGTGCTCCTCCCGCAGGCGCGGGAACCAGGACCGGGCCTGGAGGCCGTTGGCGACGAGGTTGCGGTGGGTGAGCATGGCACCCTTCGGCGTGCCGGTCGTGCCGCCGGTGTACTGCAGGAGGGCCACGTCGGTCGGCAGGAGGCTCGCCCCGGGAGGCGTCGGCGGGTAGGAGCGGAGCAGCTCGTGAAAGAAGGAGACGTCCGTCTCGGCCGGGACCTTCGCGCGCTCGCCCCGGCGCGACTGGGCCAGGCGAGCGAGCGAGCGGGCCGGCCACGGGAGGCCTTCGGTCAGGTCGACCACGATCGCGCGGCGGACGCGGGTCGCGGCGTGGATCTCGCGCAGGCGCGGGAAGAACTGGTCGAGCAGCACCAGCGTCTCGCAGCCCGAGTCGCCGAACTGCTCGCGCATCTCGCGCGCCACGTACATCGGGTTCGTGTTGACCGGGATCGCGCCGATGCGCAGGGCCCCGTACAAGGCGACCACGAACTCCGGGCAGTTCGGCAGCATGATCGCCACGCGGTCGCCCTTGCGCACCCCGAGCTGGAAGAGGGCCGTCGCGAAGCGCAGGCTCCGCTCGCGCAGCTGGGCCCAGGTGAGGGCGGGAGCCGGCATCCGCGGGTCGAGGAAGAAGCGGAGCGCCACCTTGCCCGGCGCGCGGGCGGCGGTGCGGTCGAGGAGCTCGGGCAGGGTGACCTCGGGGACGGCCATCGTGGCAGGGACGCCCTCGTCGTAGTGCCGGAGCCAGGGGCGCTCGTCGGCGGCGCGTCACGGGGCGCCCACTTTCGGCGCCCGCTCCTCCTCGACGAGCACCCGCCTGAGGTACTTCCCCACCATCGACTTCGGCAGCTCGCGGCGGAAGTCGACCTTGCGCGGCACCTTGAACGGCGCGAGGTGCAGCCGGCAGAACTCGACGACCTCGTTCTCGGTCGAGCTCTCGCCGGGCTTCAGGACCACGAAGGCTTTCACCGTCTCGCCGCGGTAGGCGTCCGGCACGCCCGCCACCACGGCCTCGCGGACCTTCGGGTGCATGAGGAGCACCTCCTCCACCTCGCGCGGGAGGACCTTGAAGCCGGAGGCGTCGATCATGTCCTTGCGGCGGTCCACCACGTGGAAGAAGCCGTCGGGGTCCATGCGGGCCACGTCCCCGGTGCGCAGCCAGCCGTCGTGGAAGACCTCGGCCGTCTCCTCGGGACGCCCCCAGTAGCCGAGCATGACCTGGGGGCCGCGCACCTCGAGCTCGCCCTCCTCCCCCGGCGGCAGGGGCTCGCCGCTCGTCATGTCCACGATGCGCGCCTCCGTGTCCGGGAAGGGGAGCCCGATGCTCCCCGGCCGCCGCTCGCCGAAGATCGGCGTGCAGTGCGTGAGGGGAGAGGTCTCGGTGAGGCCGTAGCCTTCGACGAGGCGCCCGCCGGTCAGGGCCTCGAAGCGCTCGAACACCTCGCGCGGAAGGGGCGCCGCCCCGCTCACGCAGAGAGCACCGCTGCGCAGGTCGTACTCCCCCACCCGGGGGTGCTCGTTGATCGCGGCGTACAGCGTGGGGACGCCGGGGAAGAGGCTCACGCGGAAGCGCTGGATCGCCTCGAGGACGATGTCCACCGGCCGCGGGCGGGGGATCACGACGATCTCGGCCGCCTGCGCGATCCCGAAGAGGAGCACCGAGGTGAGGCCGTAGACGTGGAAGAAGGGGATCGCCCCCAGGTAGATCGCCCGCCCGCCGCCGCCGGGGAACCAGGCCTGCGCCTGCAGGCTGTTCGACACGAGGTTGCGGTGGGTGAGCATCGCGGCCTTCGGCGTGCCGGTGGTGCCTCCCGTGTACTGCAGGAGGGCGACGTCCGACGGCTTCAGGTCGGCCCCGGGCGGCGTCGGCGGGTAGCGGCGGACGAGGTCCCGGAACCAGCAGGTGTCCGTCTCGGCGGGGACCCTGACCTGCTCGCCCTTGCGCCGCTGCGCGAGGTGGACGAGGGCGCGCGCGTACCAGGGCAGGCTCTCGGCCACGTCCACGAGGATCACCCGGCGGACCCGGGTGGCCGCGTGGATCTCCCGGAGGCGCGGGTAGAACTGGTCGAGCAGCACCACCGTCTCGCAGCCGGAGTCCTCGAACTGCTCCCGCATCTCCCGCGACACGTACATCGGGTTCGTGTTCACGGGGATGGCGCCGATGCGCATCGCCCCGTAGAAGGCGACCACGAACTGCGGGCAGTTCGGCAGCATGAGCGCGACCCGGTCGCCCTTGCGCACGCCGAGCTGGAAGAGGGCGGTCGCGAAGCGCAGGGTCTGCGTCCTGCAGCTGCCGGTAGGTCAGGGCCGGCGCGGGCAGCCGCGCATCGAGAAAGAACCGCAGCGCCACCCGGTCGGGAAAGCGCGCGACCGTCTGGTCGAGCGCTTCCGGGAGCGTGATCTCGGGGTAGGGGATCGTGCGCGGCACCCCCTCTTCGTAGTGGCGGAACCAGGGAGCTTCGTCCATGAGGGCCTCCGACCGGCCGATGCTACGCCCGGGCCGGGGGCGTGTCGATTCCCCGTCCCCCTTCTCACGGAGGCGCCCGCCGGGCCTTTGACGGCGGCCGCGCAGGGGGCGTAGTGTCCCGTCGTGGATTTCGCGGAGAGGAGTCAACGATGACACGCCGGAGAGAGCTGTCGCGCCGGAAGGCGCTCGTGGTGACGGCCAGGGGCATGGGCGCTTCGGCCCTCGTCGCCGCGGGCTTCCCCGCCATCGTCCCCGCCTCGGTCTTCGGGACGACCGCCCCGAGCAACCGCATCAACGTGGGCGCGATCGGCACCGGGCGCATCTCGCGGACGCACGACATGCCGGGCGTGTGGCAGTACGACACCGCCCGGATCGTGGCCGTCTGTGACCTCGACCGCCGGAGGGTCGAGGACGCGAAGGTCCTCGTGAACGGCTACTACTCCAAGAAGACGGGCAAGCCCTACGACGGCGTCACGACCTACGTGGACTACAAGGAGCTGCTCCGGAACAAGGACGTCGACGCCGTCCTCATCAGCACCCCCGACCACTGGCACGCGCTGCCCGCGATCGCCGCCGTCGAGGCTGGCAAGGACGTCTACCTCCAGAAGCCGACGTCGCTCACGATCGCCGAGGGCCGGGCCCTCAGCGACGCGGTCCACCGCACCGGGCGCATCTTCCAGATCGGCAGCCAGCAGCGCTCCGCGCCGCAGTTCCGCTACGCGGCCGAGCTCGTCCGCAACGGGCGCATCGGTCAGCTGAAGACCGTGACCATCGGCCTTCCCGGCGACCCCTCGGGGCCCGAGGAGCCCGAGATGCCGGTCCCGAAGAACCTCGACTACGAGATGTGGCTGGGCTCGACCCCCCACGTCTACTACACGGAGAAGCGCGTTCACCCGCAGGAAGGCTACGACCGCCCGGGCTGGCTCCGCTGCGAGCAGTTCGGCGCCGGCATGATCACGGGCTGGGGCGCCCACCACGTCGACTCCGCCCACTGGGGAATGGGGACGGAGCACACCGGGCCCGTCGAGATCTCGGGGTGGGCGGAGTTCCCGAAGAGCGGGCTGTGGGACGTGCACGGCCCCTTCAAGACCGAGGCCCTGTACGCGGACGGGGTGAGGATGATCATCGGCGGCGAGTTCCCGAACGGCATCAAGTTCGAGGGGACCGAGGGCTGGGTCTTCGTCTCGCGCGGCAACGAGAACGTGACCGGGAGCGACCCGGTGGCCAAGCTGAAGGACGCCCAGGCCCTCTCCGCGAGCGACCCGAAGATCATCACCTCGGTCATCGGGCCCGACGAGATCCACCTCTACGAGAGCAGGGAGCACCACGGCAACTGGCTGGAGTGCATCCGCTCCCGGAAGGAGCCGATCGCGCCGGCCGAGGTGGCGCACCGCTCCTGCTCCGCCTGCCTCCTGCACCACGCGGCGATGAAGACGAAGCGCAAGCTCTACTGGGACCCGATCCGGGAGCGCTTCAAGAACGACGACGAGGCCAACGCCTTGCTGTCGCGGCCGCAGCGGTGGCCGTACGCCATCGGCTAGGTCGTAGCCCGGCCTGACCCGCCCGCGCCCGCCAAAAAAGCGTCAGCGCGAGCCGCAGGGTGCTTTTACGTGCGATCAATCCACCCATTCCGTGTATGCCCTCCTGGTCAGACCAGAAACGGCAAAACGACCGACCCTGGCGAGCAAACTGCCGTTGACTGGGCCCAGTTAGAGTGATATTGGTCATGTCTGTAGTGCTGAGGGTCTGACTGGAGGTCGGACCAGAACGTATCGCCGCTCGCGGCGATCTCGGCGGACGAAGGGCCCACGGCCGAAGGGAGATGGAAATGGAACGGAAACGGATCCCAGCCGCTCGCGCCACGTGCGTGGCGGCTCTCGTGTTGACGGCTCTCTTCCTTGCGGCGTCGACCAGCGCCCAGGAAACCCGCGGAAGGATCACCGGCCGCGTCACGGACACCACGAAGGCCCCGATCCCCGGGGCGTCGGTGACTTTGACCGACGCGGCACGGGGAACCACGGCCTCCTCGACGACCGGTGGCGAGGGGTTGTTCCTGTTCAACTTCCTCCTCCCCGGCACCTACCAGGTGACGGTCGAGGTCGCCGGCTTCAAGAAGCACATCCAGGACAAGGTCCAGGTCCAGATCAGCGAGACCCGCGACCTGCCCATCGTGCTCGAGGTCGGGGGCATGGAGGAGGCGGTCAACGTGACCGCGGAGGGCGCCGTCCTCGACACGTCGGGCGCGAACATGGGCTTCACCGTGGACGCGAGGCGAATCGCGGAGCTCCCCCTGATCCACGGCGACCCGTACAAGATCATGGGTCTCGCGACCGGCCTCGCCCACTCGGGCAGCCAGCGCCTGGACAGGCCCTACGAGCCGACCCACATCGTCGGCTTCGCCTTCGACGGGACGCGCAGCAACCGCAGCGACCTGCTGATCGACGGCGCGCCGAGCACGTCCACCGCGAACCAGAACGAGGTCATCGCGACCTACGTCCCGCCCTCGGACCTCGTCCAGGAGTTCAAGGTGCAGACCGCGACTTTCGACGCCCAGTTCGGCAACACCGAGGGCGGCGTCACCAGCATCAGCATCAAGACCGGAACGAACCGGCTCCACGGCTCGGTCTACTACTTCGCCGAGCCGAAGGGCCTGGCCGCGAACGACTTCTTCGGGAACAAGAGAGACCAGGACCGCCCCGACACCTCCTCGAACCGGCCCGGCTTCACCCTGAGCGGCCCGGTCCGCATCCCGGGCCTCTACGACGGGCGCGACCGGACCTTCTTCACGGTCGGATTCGAGCACATCAAGGACGTGCGCCCGCGCTTCGACGCGGGGGCCGACTCCTGGGTCCCGACCGAGGCCCTGCGCAACGGCGACTTCTCCGCCTACGCGGGGAACATCACCATCTACGACCCCCTCACCCGCGTCCCCAGCGGCAGCGCGTTCGTCGGCCAGCCGTTCCCGGGCAACATCATCCCAGCCAACCGGATCAGCCCGGTGTCGAAAGCGATCCTCGACTACTACTCCCTGCCGAAGGGCCCGGGTCTCAACGGCAACATCTACGACTCGACCCTGCCGGAGACGGCGGACTACAACAGCTTCACCGGCCGCCTCGACCAGAAGATCTCCAGCAACAACAAGATGTTCGTCCGGTACAGCTGGTACAACCGCGACAGCATCTACAACGAGTACCTGGGCAACCCGGTCTCCTCGGGCACCTGGTTCCAGTTCCAGTCCTACCAGGCCGTCCTCGACGACGTGCACGTCTTCAACCCGACCACCGTCCTGAACGTGCGCTACGGCTACAACCGCTTCGAGCGCAACTCGGGCCAGCAGGAGGAAGCGCGGAACTTCGACCTGACGACACTGGGATTCCCCGCGGAGTACAACACGCTCGTGCCCGAGGTCAACCGGTACTTCCCGCGCCTCGACTTCGACGGGACCACCATGATCGACGTGGCGTTCGCCAACGACTTCCGGCCAACCACCTCGCACTCGGTCGTCGCCACCCTCAACAAGGTGCTGGCCGCCCACTCGCTGAAGGGCGGGATGGAGATGCGGATCTACCGCGAGGACAGCCTCTCGACCGCCAACGCCCAGGCCGGGCAGTACGCCTTCACGAACGCCTACACCCGGCAGACGAGCGCCACCGGCACGGACTACCAGGGCCTCCAGAACTACGCCGCCTTCCTCCTCGGGATGCCTTCCACGACGTCGATCCTCCGGGCCTCGGACTACTCGGAGTACTCCAAGACGTGGGGCTTCTTCGCGCAGGACGACTGGCGGGTGAACGAGAAGCTCACCCTGAACATCGGCCTGCGCTACGAGGTCGAGACGGCGCTCACCGAGAGGAACGACAAGAGCGTCTCCGGCTTCGACTACGACTACGTCCAGCCCATCGAGCCGACGGTCCAGGCGCGCTACGCGGCCCTCAACGACCCCGCCCTCAAGGCGCTCGTTCCCCAGCTGAGCGTCAAGGGCGGCGTCCAGTTCGCGGGCGTCGACGGCCCCAGCCGCCTGTACGAGACGCCGAAGAACAGCTTCCTGCCGCGCTTCGGCTTCGCCTACCAGGCGAACTCGAAGACGGTCATCCGCGGGGGCGCCGGGCTCTTCGCCGGCTTCCTCGGGCAGCGCCGCGGCGACGTCTTCCCGAACGGCTGGGCCCAGACGACCACGGTTGGCACGGTCAACAACGCCTTCGGGGCCCCCGTCCCGAGGAACTGGGACACGGCTTTGCTCACCACCCCGATCCTGGAGCCGGTCGGCAACTCGAACGGCCCGCAGCAGGGCCTCGGGCAAGCGATCGACTTCTTCAACCAGAACCCGGGCGTCTCGAAGCAGCTCCGCTATCAGATCGGCTTCCAGCGCGAGCTGCCGGGGGGCTTCGTGGTCGAGGCGGCGTACGTCGGGAACTACGGGTACGACATCGAGATCGTCCGCAACATCAACGCCCTTCCGAACCAGTACCTGAGCACGGACAACGCCCGGACGGCGGCGATGGAGGCGAACACCGCGTTCCTCAACGGCGCGGTCGCGAACCCGTTCGCCGGGCTGCTGCCGGGGACGAGCTTCAACAACCCGACCATCGCCCGCAACCAGCTGCTGCGGCCGTACCCGCAGTTCGGCGACATCCGCACCACGAACAACGACGGCAAGTCCTGGTACAACTCCGCCCAGCTCAGCGTGCAGAAGCGCTTCTCCAGGGGCTACACCCTCGGCCTCTCCTACACCTACTCCAACTGGGAGCAGGCGACGGAGTACCTGAACGCCGGCGACGCCGAGCCGACCCGGATGATCTCGGACCTGGACGTGCCGCACCGGCTCACCGTCAGCGGCATCTGGGAACTGCCCTTCGGGAAGGGCCGTCGGTTCGGGTCGGACGCGAGCGGGTTCCTGAACGGCCTGATCGGGGGTTGGCAGATCCAGGGCGTCTACACCTACCAGAGCGGCTTCCCCATCCCGTTCGGGAGCTTCAGCGCCACCGGCGGGACCACCGGCGGTGACCTCTTCTACAACGGCGGCGACATCGCGATCGACAACCCGACCGTGGAAAGGTGGTTCAACACCGACGCCTTCACGTCGATCCTGAACGCCACGTCGACGGCGGCGACGCCGGTCAACCACCTGAGGACGTTCCCGTACCGGCACGACGACGTCCGCCGGGACTCCATCAACAACGTCGACCTCTCGCTCATCAAGGACATCCAGTTCAAGGGAGACGTGAGGCTCCAGCTGAGGGCCGAGTTCATCAACGCCTTCAACCAGCCCTACTTCCCCAACCCGGTCGCCGGCCAGACGTCGACGACCTTCGGACAGGTCACGGCGTCCAACCAGGAGAACTACGCCCGGCGCGCCCAGATCGGCGTGAAGGTCATCTTCTAGGCCGGGAGGCCTCGCACACCCACGTCCGGGGTTGGGCGGCCCGCAGGGGCCGCCCAGCCCGTCTCCCCACCGGGCGCCCGCCGGCGGAGCCTCCACGGGCGCCTCCACGAGCGCCCGTGTAGACTGCCCGTCGGCACAAGCCGTCGTGCCAGGTCCGGCGACCGTTTCTGGCTCCCCCCTTGCGAGAAACGCGAGCCGGGTTTTCGGTGGAGACCGGAAGAATGGCCAGGGAAAGGCATCGGCTGCGCCGCAGGCCAAGAACCCCACCCCGGGAAAGCTTCTTGAGCAACGTTCTGGGCGAGTTCCTCGATCCCATCGACTCGCTGTTCGCCATTCTCTACAGCGTTCTGTTCGCGCTCGTCTTCACGCTGTCGTACGAGCTTCTCATCTATCGTGGCGGCACCGAATCGGGTTTCTCGAGCGGATATGGCCAGCGGTTGGCTCTGGTGACCCTGGGAGCGGTCACCGGCTGGGGCATCATCGAAGGCGCCGCGTATCTTCTGGGGTCGGTTCTGGCGCGGAGCGAGCGCCATCGACTGCTGCGGGCGGTTCAGACGAGCAGCAGCGAGGAAGAGGCCGCTTCCGCCGTTGCCGACGAGCTGGACTTCATCCTCGAGCCGATCACCAGCGACGAGCAGCGCAAGGCCCTCTATCACGACATGCTCGCCTATCTGCGCCAGGCTGAACCCAGGGCCGTCGGGTTCCAGGGCGCGGATGCGATTGGCGCGCTGGCCTTGGTGCTGCTGTACGTCGTGGCCGTGCTGCCGTCCTTGCTGCCGCTGCTACTGGTGCGTGACTTCGCGCTGGCCATCCGCGTCTCCAACGTCGTGTCCCTTCTCGTCGTCTTCGCGACGGGCTACACTTGGGGAACTCACAGCGACACCAATCCCTGGAAGACGGGCCTGCTGCTGGCCTCGGTTTGCCTGGCCATGGTCGTGGTCGCCATGCTTCTGGAAGGCTAGCCACACTCCACGGCGGCGTTGTGCTCGGGGAGAATCGGCTACCATTGATGGCTCTTCTGGAGGAACGTGAACATGCGCTCGACGTCTGTCCTCGTGGTCTGCGCCCTCGCCACCGTCTCCCTGGTCCCCACCGCCGTCGTCCGGGGGCAGGAGCCTGAAGCCGGGCCGCCGGGGGAGTGGGTCTTTGAAACGACGTTCGGGGCGGGTGCCGCGGGCGGCGCCTACGGCGAGTTCCTGGAGAAGCCGATCAACTTCGACATCAACATCTCGAGGGGCACGGGGGCGTGGCGGTTCGGCGGCGGCTTCCAGTTCGGGTCCATGGTCATGAAGCCGCCCTACGAGGACCAGAAGGACTTCGCTCGGTTCGACACCTACTTCTTCGCCCGGAGGCTCTTCAACCACGGCGCCGGGGTCCGCCCCTACCTGGAGGGCCGCGTGGGCCTCGCCCGCATGCACGCGCGGGGCGAGCTGTTCTACTTCGACGAGCCCGCGAACCTCCCCTCGGGCGCCAGCCCGACGCCCTTCGCCAACGGCGTGAGCTTCACCCTTCGCCCCGGCGTCGAGCTGCGGCTCACCGACACGATCGCCGTGGACCTCTCGGCCTGGTGGACGGGCTACAAGACCAGCGCCTACGACCTGCGTCCGGAGCTGAACGGCCCGCCCGACCCCCCGTTGAGCGCCAACGACACGGCGAGCTCGGGCTACGAGTATGGGCTGAGGGCGGGCATCACCTGGAGACCCCTCGCGCGAGGCGTCCCGCCCCTGCCGGAGCCGAGGGTGGATCCCTCCACGGGAACCCTCGCGCCTCTCCCCCCTCCGGACGGCCGGAGGGATGCCTGGGGCGTGCCCCGCAGCTGGGGATGGGCCACCGCCCAGATGCTGGGCATCAACCTGACCGCCTCGATGATCAACGAGTACGTCCGCAACCAGAACTTCACGCAGATCAGCCCGCGCAGCTGGCAGGACAACCTCGGGACGGGGTTCACCTGGGACGACAACACGTTCAGGGGCAACCAGCTGATCCACCCCTGGAACGGTGCCGCCTACTTCAACGCCGCCCGGACGAACGGCATCGGCTTCTGGGGCTCCGCGGCCATGGCGGTCGTCGGGTCCTACGTCTGGGAGTGCTGCGGCGAGACCCACCCCAAGTCGTGGAACGACATGGTCAGCACCGGCCTCGGCGGGATCGCGAGAGGCGAGTGGGCGTACCGCCTGGGCAACGCCATCATCGACAACACCAAGAAGGAAGGACGCGTCTGGCGGGAGATCGCGGCCTTCCCCGTGAACCCGGTCGGCCAGTTCAACCGGATGGTCTCCGGGAGGGCCACCAAGGTCCAGGGGAATCCCGAGGACCCCTACGACTGGCGGCCACCCAGCCTCGGGCTGCAGGTCATGGCGGGGGCCCGGGTGATCGGCGAGGGCTCTTCCATCTCGGAGAACACCAAGGGCTACGGCTTCGCCGCCGGCGACGTCCAGTACGGGAGCCCGTTCTCCAACACGCGCCGCCGGCCCTTCGACCGCTTCGACACCACCTGGCAGCTCAACGTCGGGGACTCGACCCCGGTCGGAGAGCTGACGATCCGGGGTGACCTGGCGTCCTGGCCCCTGGGCAAGGCGGAGGCCCCGACGCACGTCGTGGCCATCATCCAGGACTTCGACTACATCGACAACGAGGCCTACCAGTTCGGCGGGCAGAGCTTCGGCGGGGCGCTCTTCTCGGGCTACGGCAAGCACAAGACGACGCGCCTCGTCACCCGCCTCGTCGCCTACGGGACGGCCGGCGCCGCCGTCAACGCGGACTACTCGTTCCTCGCCGAGGTGGCCAACCGGGAGCGGTACCGCGAGTACGACTACGGCGCCGGCTTCGGCCTGGGCGCCGAGGCGGTCCTCTCTCGCAAGGGTCGCCCGATCCTCGACGTCCGCTACCGTTACTCCTACATCGACGTGAAGAACGGCTCGCTGTGGAACCCGGACCTGAACGACGGCGGCGAGCTCTACGGCTCGGACGCGACCCACCAGGTGCACCGATTCCGGGCGCGGCTCAACGTGCCCCTCACGCGGCAGATCGGCATCGGCACCGAGTGGACCCTCTTCTACCGGGACAGCAAGTACTCCCTCGAGAAGCTGCAGGACCGGACCCAGCGAAACCCCGAGGTGCGCCTGTTCCTGACCTGGGACTGGGACCTGGGACACACCCGGGTGAGGCTCCCGCAGCCCGCGGGAGAGTAGTAGGCAGTAGCCTCGACCAGGGCTCGGGACGAGCGATCAGGCGCGCGGGGCGACGACACGCAGCCCGACGTCGCGCGCGAGTCAGACGAGCCCCAGCGCCGAGAGGGCCTTCAGGAGGAACCACGTCCCGAACACCGCGCCGAGGACGACGGCGATGGCGCGCGAGCGGTGCTCGAGCCAGCCTCCCACGCGCGACAGGACCGTCGCCGACCGCTCCGGAGCCAGGGTCGCGAAGCCGAACACGGCCAGGCTCCCGGAGAGCGTCAGGCCCACGAACGCCGCGAAGTTGAGGATCGACCCCCAGCGGCCGAGCGCAGCGTCGGCGATGGCGCCGATCGCGCCGAGGGTGAAGACCCACTTTTCAGGGGAGAGGGCCACGTAGCCGGCGCCGGCGCCGAAGGCGGCGAGCCCCGGCATCGAATCCACGCGGGAGAGCCATGGCGCCGCCGCCGCCGCCGCGTCCTCGTCCCCGATCGCGTGGCGCAGCGCGGTCGCGACGAAGAGCGCTGCGAGCGCCAGCAGCAGGCCGCCGGCCACGATCCGCGGTTCACCCGCCGGCGTCGCGTGCGACCGGGCCTCCGAGAGCACGAAACCGAAGAGCGCTCCCTGGAGGACGCGCAGAGCGGCCATGCCCGCGATCCACGCCGCCGCCTTGCCGCGCGAGGAGCGCAGCAGGACGGCGGTGACGACCATCTGAGTCGGCACCACCGCGCTGCCGATCACGAGCGGCAGCAGGGTGGTCCACAAGTCGGCCATGGATCCTCCCCGGCCCCGAGCAGACAGCGAGCCGCGCCCGGCGCGTAAGCGAACGATAGGCGATTCCTCGTGAGCGCGCCACGGGGAGCGGGCTCTCCCGCCGCTTCTGCACACCCCCTCCGCGCGGCAGAATGGAGTGCCAACTTCCGACCCTGAGCCGGCCTAAGTCGCTGATACGACACGACCGGCCTTCTCAAGCTGTGGAACTTGGGCTAGGATGCCCGCGCCTCAAATCGATCCCCCACGGCGACGTGGACGAGACGGGGGAAAGGAGACCTCATGGCTGGACAGGAGAGAGTGCCGACGGCGCCGAAGCTGAAGATGACGACGGACATTCCTGCGCAGATCACGACACCCGACTCCGTCGAGACCCGGCTCGGCACGCTGAGGTTCTTCGACGGGTTCCCGGACGATGCGACCGTCGAGGCGATCTACGACAACCTCGATTTCCAGCGCGGCGTGCAGGCGTTCCTGACGGCCATGCCCGGCGCGTCCGTCTACGCGCTGCGCGAGGGCTTTCGCAGCCAGGGGGCCGACAACCAGACCGTGCTCGTCATGGAAACGCTCATGGACTCGAAGTCGCTGTTCCTGACTCCGAACTCCGAGAGCGTCTACAACCTGATGTGGCTCGACCTGAAGGGCGGCCCGCTCGTGCTCGAGACGCCGCCGAACGTCCTCGGCATCATCGACGATCACTGGTTCAACTACGTCGGCGACGTGGGCAACGCCGGCCCGGACCGGGGGAAGGGCGGGAAGTTCCTCCTGCTGCCGCCCGGCTACGAGGGCGAGGTGCCCCCGGGCTACTTCGTCTTCCGTTCGGCCACGTTCGGCAACCTGTTCTTCTGGCGCGGCTTTCTGGTGAACGGGGACCCGAGGCCGGCGGTCGAGAACACGAAGAAGTTCACCAGGGTGTACCCGCTCGCGCAGGCCGCGAACCCGCCGGCCATGAAGTTCGTGAACGTCTCCGGCGTGCCGTTCAACACGATCCACGCGAACGACTTCTCGTTCTTCGAGGAGATCGACCACCTGGTGCAGGAGGAGCCGACGGCCGCGCTGAACCCGGAAACGCTCGGCCTGCTGGCCGCCATCGGGATCGAGAAGGGCAAGCCGTTCGCGCCCGACGCGCGGATGAAGAGGATCCTCTCCGAGGCGGCCGCCGTGGGCAACGCCACCGCCCGCGCGCTCGTGTTCAGGAGCCGCCTCAAGGAGGCCTATTTCTACCCGAACAGCGCGTGGTGCACCCCCTTCGTCGGCGGCAGCCACGAGTTCCTCTCGCAGCCGGGCGTGCGCAACCTCGACGCGCGGGCCTTCTTCTTCTACTACGCGACCGGGATCACGCCGGCGATGGCGATGAAGATGGTCGGCGTCGGCGCGCAGTACGCCGTCGCGTTCGTGGACAGCGAAGGCCGGCCGTTCGACGGCAGCCGGACCTACAAGGTCCATCTGCCGCCCGGGATCCCGGCGAAGGACTTCTGGTCGTTCGTGCTGTACGACAACCAGACGCGCTCGATGCTCCAGACCGACGCGAGGTTCCCGAGCCTCGGCAGCCAGGCGAAGGGCCTCGTCGCCAACGCGGACACCTCGGTCGACGTCTGGTTCGGGCCGGCCGCACCGGCCGGCCACGAATCCAACTGGATCCAGACCGTGCCCGGCAAGGGATGGAGCGCCATCCTGCGCCTCTACGGCCCGCTCCAGCCGTGGTTCGACAAGTCCTGGAAGCCCGGCGAGATCGAACGGGTGAGCTGACGCCATGGGAACGCACCGCCCCGGAGGTCACGACATGAAGAAGGTCGACTGGCGGTACAACCGGCCCGGCTGAACGACCTGCGGCAAGACGCAGGGGTTCCTTGCGCAGAAGAAGGTCGAGACGGTCGAGCTGGTGGACGCGAAGAGAACGCGCCTCGGGCTGAAGGACGCGATGGGAATGCTGAAGGGGGTCGACGTCCTGATCGCGGCCCGGGGGAAGAAGGTCGAGCGGCTCGACCTCGAGGCGGGGAGGCCCGACAAGGCCACCGTCGAGCGGCTGATGCTGGGCCCGACCGGCAACCTGCGCGCGCCGACGCTGCGGGTGGGGCGGACGCTGATCGTCGGCTTCGACGAGGAGACGTACCGGAGGGTGCTGGCTTAGGCCGTCTCGACCGCGGCCCGGGGCGCCAGGGCCCTCACCCGGACAGCGCGGCCTGGAGCATCGCCTTCGTGTAGGCCACGTTGTAGACGAGGCCGGCGTAGCCGCCCCCGCCGGGGTAGTAGGGGTTGAAGCCCGGGACCTCGCGATCGGCGTCGAGGGCCCGCGGGTGCTCCGGGTAGAGCGCCCGGGAGTATTTCTGCCGCACCAGCTCCTTCATCACCGCGAACATGTCGACCTGGCCCTCGTCGGGGAAGACCTCGGTGTACGCGAGGGACGGCCGGCGCACGCGCACGTTGCGGTAGTGCACGTGGTTGATGCGGTCGCGCTCGCCGAACCAGCGGCACACCTCGACGGGGTCCTCGCCCATCTCGCGCGTCACCCCGCAATCGTAGGTGATGCCGTTCGACGGGCTGTCCACGATCCCGACGAGGCGCTTCCAGCCCTCGACGGTGGCCATGATCTGCCCGGAGCCGCGGCTCAGGGGGACGGGCGGGTCGCTCGGGTGCAGCGCCAGGCGCACGCCCGACGCCTCGGCCACCGGCACGACCGCCTTCAGGAAGTACGTGACGTTCGCCCACATCTCGTCGAGGGAGTGGACGCCCACTTCCGGCAGCGGGGGCAGGTCCTTCGAGCGATCGTAGTCGTAGGCAGTCATCCCGGCCCCGGCTCGCCCGAGCTCCTCGTAGTAGCCCTCGGTCAGCCGGTGAGCGTAGAAGTTGTACTCGACCACGGGCACGCCGGCCCGGCCCGCCGCGCGGACGGACGCGTTCAGCTTGTCGATCTCCTCGTCGCGTCCTGGCCTGCCGTACAGGGTGTTGGGGAACCCGCCGATCATCAGGTTGGCGACCGTCAGGCCGGCGGCCCGGAAGCGCTCCACGAGGGCGCGCAGGTCCGCCTCCGTCCACGGGATCGGCGGGCCGCCCATGAGCGCGTGGTCGATGCCGATCTGCCGGAGCCCGCGCATCTCCTTCTCGCTCGCGTTCGCGCCAATCCCCAGGCACAGCTTCGGGGTGCCGGTCGCTTCGCTCGGCGGCCAGTCGCGGGGGGCGGCCTTCACGAGCGCGGGCGCGAGCGCGAACGTCGCCGCGGCGTGGATGAAGCTCCTCCGGGGCAGCCTGGGGCTCATCGTCTCTTCTCCGGGTAGGGAGGGAGGGTGCGGGGAAAGCGGCTGCGGATCAGTGGCGCGAAGTCGAAGCGCGCCTCGCGGATCGGCGTGCCCGCGACCTCGATCTGCTTCAGGTCACGGGTGCCGAGACCCACCCCTTCCGCGAGCTCGAGGAAGCTGTCGCACCCGTTGAAGGGGCTCTCTCCCGCGCGGGCCATCGGGTCGTAGCCCATCACCGCCGCCCCCACGGCGTCGGTGTTGACGCAGTTCGTGCCGGCGACCAGCACCCCGGGGTGGCAGGCCTCTCCCCCGCTCCACGGGCCCTCGGTGCCGCCCATCGAGTCGATGCCGTCGATGATCGCGAGGTCGATGGGTCGCGCCGCGCAGATGTCGACGACCACCCGCGGGATGCGGTAGCCCTCGTGGCGCGGCGAGGCGGGGTCTTTCTCGGGCGCGGCCAGGCTTGTCGGCTGCCGGGCCCCGTCGTGGAACACCCGGTTGCGCCCGCTGTGCGGCAGCTCGTCCGGCGCGTCCTTCGCGGTGTGATCCCCGTAGATCGTGGTCGGGATGTTCCCGAAGCAGTTCTTCATCGACAGGGTGACGCCGGCGGTGGTGTGGTCCTTGAGCTTGGTCAGAGAGACGAAGACGTCGCAGTCCCGGTAGGAGTGGTTGAGGTGGTAGGAGGGAAAGAGGAGGCCTCCTCCCGGCACGTCGAAGCGGTGGTACTCCCGCGCGCCGCCGAGCCAGTTGGTGTTCTCGAGCTCCACCCGCCGGCCCGCGCCCACGATCTCCCGCGCGTCCCACCCGGCCTGGTACATGTACTCGTCGAGGGGGATGGCGCTCGCGTAGCCGCTCTCGAGCAGCCGGACCCGCTGAGCGCCCGCCTGGTCCATGAGGTGCACGACGGCGCCGATCACCCGCGGATGGACCCAGTGGGCCAGACCAGCGGGACGGCGGCCGAGGCGTATCGTGGGCGGGCCGGTGAGGTTGAGCTTGATGGCGACGGTCCGGCCCTGGACCAGCTTGCCCAGGCCGCCCAGCTGGTCGAACATGCGATCGAGCGTGGGCAGGAGCTCCGCCCCGTACGTGTCGCACTTCGCCACCGACACCGTCGCGGAAGGCGCCGCCCGGACGAACGGCACGAGGCGTCCCACGCCGAGGCCCACGACGGCGGTCGAGCCGGCCAGGAATTGCCTTCGAGACAGCGCCGGCGCCACGCGCACCCTGGTCACGCGGAGACCTCCAGGGCGCAGTATATCGGCACCGGCGGGAGGTGGAACTCGACGCCGGGCTCGACCTCGGATCGTGCGGCCGGCGCCGGCTCCGCCTGTCTCCACCATGAAGACCCTGCCGTTGGCCCAGGGATTCCGGAACCACGCGGTCATCTCGCTTCGGGGATAGGACATGGGGAAGACGAGCGCGTGCAGGACGCCCGACCGGCCGTCGCCGCTCGTGGCGTAGTGGAGCTGAGCGGTGCCCGCGTTGAAGAGCCGGACCCGGTCGCGACGGTGGCTCATCAGGAGCTGCGCGTCCTCGGCCAGGAGGTAGGGGTCGGCGAGCTCTTCGCGAGCCACGGCGAGCCGGCCGCGTCCGTACTGGAAGACACGGAACCGGGAGAGCCACGAGTCGCCCTCGGGCACCCCGCGCTCCTCCCAGCCGGGCGGCGTGATCAGGGTCCCTCCTCCTTCGGCGAACGCGTAGAGCTTCCGGGCGAGATCCCCCGCCGGAGGAGTGCCGTCCACGTAGAGAACGGCGTCCAGGCCGTCGAAGGGCGTTTCCAGCGCTCGGCTCTTCTCGAGGATGCGGTAGAGGCAGCTCTGGCGGGCGAGCAGGTTCAGCGCCTCGAACGACAGGAACTCGTCGGCCCCGCCGTAGGCGGACACCACCCCGAGCTGTCCGACCGGGACGTGGCTCGCCCAGGCACGGTGCTTCTCGAAGAAGGCGAGGCTGCGGCCGATCCCGGCCCACGTGTCCAGGGCCGAGGCTCGCCGGTCCAGGAGGTCGCGGCGCAGGTGGGGATCCAGCGAGACCACCCAGCGGGCCCCGCAGATCTCGGTGTCGGCGATCGCCTGGAGGTACGCCGGGGCCGACACGGGTTGGCCGAGGTCGGGCGGATCGAACGCGAGCCAGAGGACCTTCGGGTCCACCAGGGTGCGGACGAGGCGCACGTACCAGGCGTTGGAGTCCAACCAGGGCGGGCCCGTGGGGCCGGACGCGGCGTCGGCTCCGGTCGGCAGGCTCGCGCTCGCGCCGGGCCAGACCGGGCTGGCCACGCCCAGGAAGTCCGAGGGCGAGCGATCGCTCAGACTCGCGCTCGCGGAAGCGGAGGACCGCTCCGCCCGGCACGGGCTCGATGGATTCGGTGGCGACCCCATCGAGGCCTGAGGCCTGGGCGGCGCCGGCGGCGCGCTTCAGGTCGGCGCCCGTGCCCACCCATCCCACGACCGAGAGCCCACGGCCCCGCGCGGCGGCGATCAGGGGAGCCAGGGCTCGCTGCTGGCTCTCGTCCCCCTCGGATCCCTCCGCCCAGGTGACCACGAGACCGCTCACCGGAGTGCCCGCGACGAGCTCCAGGGCCTTGGGGTCGGTCCACTGCTGAAGCGTGTCGGCCTCGCGGGCGGTGAAGTTGTCGCGACGCTTTCCCCGCTCAATGTCCAGCGGGCCGCAGGGCCATCGCATCGGAACCTGGCTGTCGATGTCCAAGGTTGAGCTCCCTCCACCGCCCATGATAGTCCCGGTCGAAGGCCGTCAGCCCAGAAGCGCCGCCTCGATCTCCCGAAGCTCCGCGTCCGTCGAGACGCCCTCGCGCAGCTCGCGCCCGCAGCGGCGGTACCAGTACCGCGCGTTCGCGGTGTCCCCCTCCATTCGGTGCACGACCGCGTGGATCCAGGCGGCGACCTCGTCCGAGTCGTGCTCCTGGACGATGCGGTGCGCCGCTTGCCAGTTGCCGTCGAGCGCCAGGTCGACGGCCTCGAGCAGCAGGGCCTTCGGAGTCGGTTGCGCGCCTGGGTTCATCGCCGTCACCGGGGTTCAGGCGTCCGGCGGAGAGCGCCGGCATGCCCCCTGTCGGCCGGAGCGAATCACGGCCGCGATCGTCGCCGCGCGGCCGGTCGAAGGGACCGACCCCCCGGCCCGCTCGCCGGCGTATAGTCGGGGGTGCGATCGCGAGGCGGGGGCATGAAACGACGCCAGACACTCGAGACGCCGCGGCTGCGGCAGGCGGAAGAGAAGAAGCGGCGAGTCGGTGGGCGGCACTGCCCCGTCTGCCTCGAGCTCCTGCCGAGCCTGGGCGGGCGGGCGGCACGGAGTTGTACCGCCTGCGGCGGGCAGCCCGCTCCCGATCACCGGTGCGCGAAGTGCGGCGGCGACCGGCTCTGGGAAGGGGGCGCCAATGCCGCCTGCGCGGCCTGCGGGCACCACGGCTCCAAGGTGAAGGTGTTCGCGGGCCAGGAGTGGCTGAAGGAGAACTGATGGGCCGATTCACGACCTTGTCCCTGTCGCTGCTCGCCCTCGTCGGCGGCGTCCCTGCCGCGGACGGGGCGCCCCCGTTCGTCAAGGCCACGCTCGAGACCGGGAGGGTCGGCGGCGGCTCCCCCGCCGTCGTGAAGGACGTGCTCGTCGGCGAGGTGCCCGGCATTCGCGCCAGCCTGGTCTCCCTCGGCCCGGGCGGACGGCACGTCGAGGGCCGGAGCGACGCGGAAGACAAGGTGTACCTCGTGCTGGAGGGGCGAGGCGCCGTGGTGGCCGATGGCGCGCCGATCCCGGTCGGCCGGCAGACGATCGTGCGGCTGCCGGTGGGGACCGACGCCTCGCTCGCCGCCGACGCGAGCTCGACGCTCGACGTGCTGGTCCTGCGCCACGCGCTGAGCGACGAGGACCGCAAGGACCTCGCCGCGCACCCGGAGAACCAGACGCGCCCGTACGTGCGGAAGTTCTCGGAATGCCCGACCTACGGAGAGGCGATCAAGAGCGCGAAGACCACGAGCCGCACCCTGCTGCCGAAGGACGTCGTGCCCCGGATGTCGATCGGCACCGTCGAGACCGCGGGGCCGGATCGCGTCGCGCCCCACGCGCACCCGATGCTCGAGCAGTTCTTCCTCGGCCTCGATGGCAACGACATCGTCGTCCGGGCCGACGGGGGGCAGACGGCGCTCGGCGCGTACGAGCTCGTCCACATCCCGCTCGGCTCGAGCCACGGGGCGGAGGTGGCCGAGGGAAAGAAGCTGCACTACGTGTGGATGGACTTCTTCCGCGACCGCGAGGGCCTGCGCTGGCTGGAGACGCACAAGCCGAACGAGCCGGCGAAGCAGCCCTGAGTCGGCTCCGGTAACCCGGCAACCTCGGCGGCTGGCGTCCGGAGGTTCTTTTCGGGTAGAAGCAGCGCATGCAGAGCCGCCTCTTCCTCTGGTCCATCACCTCCGCCCTCGCCGGATTCCTGTTCGGCTTCGACACGGTCGTGATCTCGGGAGCGGAGCAGAAGATCCAGTCGCTGTGGGGGCTCAGCCCCGAGCTGCACGGTGTCGCCATGGGCGCGGCGCTGTACGGCACGGTCGTCGGCTCGCTGCTCGGCGGCTGGCCCACCGACCGCTTCGGGCGCAAGGCCACGCTGCTCTGGATCGGCGTGCTCTACGTCGTCTCGGCCCTGGGCTGCGCCTTCGCCACGGGTGTCGGCTCCTTCATCGCCGCCCGGTTCGTCGGCGGGCTGGGGATCGGCATCTCCACGGTCGCGGCGCCGCTGTACATCTCGGAGATCGCGCCGCCCGCCCACCGCGGGCGGCTGGCCGGCATGTTCCAGTTCAACATCGTGTTCGGGATACTCGTGGCCTTCGCGTCGAACGCGCTCCTGGCCGGCGATCGGCGAGAACGCCTGGCGGTGGATGCTGGGGGTGGCGGCCTTTCCCTCGATCGTGTACACGCTGATGTGCCTCGGCATCCCCGAGAGCCCGCGCTGGCTGCTGGGCCGCAAGCGCGACCGCGAGGCGGGGCTGGCCGTGCTCCGGCTCATCGAACCCGAGGCGCCGCCGGCGCAGATCGAGGCCGAGGCGGACGCGATCATGGCCGCCTCGTCCGAGCAGGCCGGCGCCGCGCGCTTCTGGGACGCGCGCCTGCGGGTCCCGATCCTGCTCGCCTTCCTGATCGCGTTCTTCAACCAGCTCTCCGGCATCAACGCGATCCTGTACTTCGCGCCGCGCATCTTCGAGATGACCGGCCTCGGCGCGAAGGCGGCGCTGCTCCAGTCCGTCGGGATCGGGGTGACGAACCTCGTCTTCACGTTCGTCGGGCTGTGGCTCATCGACCGGCTGGGGCGCCGCACGCTGCTCTACATCGGCTCCTTCGGCTACATCCTCTCGCTGGGGATGGTCGCGTGGGCGTTCTTCACCGGCCACCTCGGCATCGTGCCGGCGTGCATCTTCGCCTTCATCGCGGCGCACGCGGTCGGCCAGGGCGCGGTCATCTGGGTGTTCATCTCCGAGATCTTCCCGAACCGCCACCGGGCCGAGGGCCAGGCGCTCGGCAGCTTCACCCACTGGGTCTTCGCCGCGCTGCTGACCACGTTCTTCCCGAAGATGGTCACGGCGTTCGCGCCGGGGTACGTCTTCTCGTTCTTCTGCGGCATGATGGTGCTGCAGCTCGTCTGGGTGATGACGATGGTGCCCGAGACCAAGGGCGTGCCGCTGGAGCAGATGCAGCGGCAGCTCGGCATCGCCCCGGAGGCGCCCGGGAGCTAGGCCGGCTGCTGCTGCGTCAGGCAGTGGAGCGTGCCGTAACCCAGGACCAGGTCGACCGCGTGGATGCCCACGAC
Source organism: uncultured Acidobacteriota bacterium (assembly GCA_963818355.1). Lineage (GTDB taxonomy): Bacteria > Acidobacteriota > Vicinamibacteria > Fen-336 > Fen-336 > DATBSL01. The sequence goes on from CAWFSB010000018.1 coordinate 81,177, forward strand.
GGGACGGTCGCGGAACAGCTCCCCGAGAATGCCGAGGGCGACGCGGTCGTTCGGGTCGTTGAAGGTCGGGACCAGGACGGCCGCGTTGCCGACGTAGAAGTTCGCGTAGCTCGCCGGCAGGCGCTGGCCGTCGTGGTAGAGGGGCTCGGGCATCGGCAACGCCACGATCTCGGGCTTCGAGCCGTCCTCCAGTCGCAGCTCGCGGATCCTCTCCCAGTTCTCGGCGAGCGGCCGGTAGTTCCGGTCGGCGGGGCGGGTTTCCTTGATGAGGACGAGGGTCCGGGGGTTCACGAAGCGGCAGATGTCGTCGACGTGGCCGTGGGTGTCGTCGCCGGCGATCCCGCGCCCGAGCCAGAACACGTTGGTGACGCCCAGCCAATCGCGGACGGCCGCCTCGAAGCCCTTGCGCCCCAGGCCGGGGTTGCGGACCTGCTTCCGGGGGGAGAGGTAGCACTCCTCGGTCGTGAGCAGCGTGCCCCGGCCGTTGACCTCGATGCCCCCGCCTTCGAGGACGAAGTCCCGGCGCCCGACGCGCGCCGGGAAGAGCCTCTTCGCGAACAGCCGCGCGGCCGTCTCCGGGACGCGCCGGTCCTTGGCGAAGTCGGCGTACTTGGCCCAGGCGTTGAAGTGGAAGTGCACGATCGCGGTCTCGGAGCGCCGGCCGGCGCCCCGCCGGACGAAGACCGGCCCGCTGTCGCGCGTCCAACCCCGGTTGGTGGGGTGGCGGACGAACCTCACGCGCGAGAGCGCGGCGCCGGCCCGGGCCAGGCGCTGCCGGGCGAGCCTCTCCTCGACCCCGGAGTCGACCAGGATGCGCACCTCTTCGCCGGGGGCGAGCTTGCGCACGATCTCGCCGTAGACCCAGCGGATCGTGTCGAGCTTGCGGGGCCAGTCGGTGGGATGGTGAGGCCAGCCCAGCCAGGTCGCCTCGTGGGGCTCCCACTCCGCCGGCATGGAGAAGCCCAGCCCCGCGGGCGTCGAATCGGTCGTCTCGCGCTCGTTCACCATGAGGCGGAGATCGTAGCGCAACCCCGCTCGCGCCGCGCGTGTGGCGCGGCTAGAATGACGCCCGCAGGCGCAGCCGCTCGTGAAGCTGCCAAGAGGAGCACGATGGCCAAGACCCGCCGCTACCGCGAGGACCTCTCGAAGACACCGGAGTGGCTCAAGAAGAAGAAGCTGCCCCACCGCCACAAGTTCCTCTCCGGCCCGCGCATCCTGCCGAAGGGGATCACCGGCAAGGAGAAGGCGGCGGACCTCCTCGACAGCACGTTCCTCGCCTACAACGCCGCGCGCCTGCGCGAGGGGTGCCGGCTGTTCACGGAGCGGATGCTCGAGCCGGACGTGACCATCGGCATGAGCCTCTCGGGCGCGCTGACCCCCGCCGGCCTGGGCTGCTCCTCTATCGTGCCGCTCGTCGAGGCCGGCTTCGTCGACTGGATCGTCGCCACCGGCGCGAACCTCTACCACGACCTCCACTTCGCGCTGAACTACCCCGTGCGCGCGGGCAGCTTCAAGTTCGACGACACCGAGCTGCGCGACAACGACATCGTCCGCGTCTACGACGTGCTCCTCGGCTACAGCGACTGCCTGATGGCGACCGACGAGATCCTGCGCGAGATCCTGACCCAGCCCGAGTTCCAGAAGGAGATGGGAACCGCCGAGATGCACTACCTGCTGGGCCGCTACGCGGCCGAGTGGGAGCGCAAGGCGGGGCTCAAGCACGTGTCGGTGCTGGCGGCGGCCTACCGCGCCGGGGTCCCCTGCTACACCTCCTCGCCCGGCGACTCGACGATCGGCATGAACGTGGCGGGGGTCGAGCTGCGGGGCAGCAAGCTGCGGCTGAACCCGTCGATCGACGTGAACGAGACGACCGCCCTGGTGCTGGGGGCCAAGCGGGCGGGCGGCAAGAGCGGCGTCGTGCTGTGGGGCGGCGGCAGCCCGAAGAACTTCATGCTCCAGACCGAGCCCCAGATCCAGGAGGTGCTCCGGATCAAGGAGTACGGCCAGGACTACTTCTTCCAGGTCACCGACGCCCGTCCCGACACCGGAGGCCTCTCCGGCGCGACTCCCAGCGAGGCGGTGAGCTGGGGTAAGGTGGATCCCGACCGGCTGCCCGACGCCGTCGTCTGCTACACCGACACGACACTCGCCATGCCGATCTTCACCCACTACGCGCTGGCCCGGCACAAGCCGCGCAAGCCCCGCCGCCTCTACGACAAGCGGGGGCCGCTGATGAAGGCGCTCACGAAGGAGTACTTCCGCTACAACAAGGTGAAGATGCTCGACGGCGGCGACCCCGTCTTCTGAGCGGAGGCCCGCCATGGACCGCAGCGAGCTGGCGCGGATCGCCCGGAAGCACGGCACGCCCGTGGTGGTGATCGACCACGAGGAGATCCGCCGCAACTACGCGAGCTTCAAGCGGCACCTGCCGAAGGTGCAGGCCTACTACGCGGTCAAGGCCAACCCCGCACCTGAGATCGTGCGCACGCTCTACCGGGCGGGCGCCTCCTTCGACGTGGCGTCGCTGCCCGAGTTCATGCTGGTGTACGAGAACGTGCGTCGTCTCTCCGCCCGGGCGCGGCAGGACTTCGTCTGGGACAAGGTCGTCTACGCGAACCCCATCAAGCCCGAGGAGACGCTCCGGGCCCTCGACCGCTACCGCCCGCTCGTCACCTACGACAACCGGGCGGAGCTCGCCAAGATCAAGGCGCACGCGCCCCACGCGGGAGTGGCGCTGCGCCTGCGGGTCCCGAACACGGGCTCGATGGTGGAGCTGTCCTCGAAGTTCGGCTGCGACCCCGGCGAGGCGGCGGAGCTCGTCGACGAGGCCTTTCGGATCGGCCTCGTGGTGGAGGGGTTGAGCTTCCACGTGGGGAGCCAGTGCACCAACTTCGACAACTTCGTCCAGGCGCTCAACATGGCGGCGGCTGTCCGGAACGAGGCGCTCGCCCGCGGCCACGACCTCAAGATCCTCGACATCGGCGGCGGCTTTCCCGTGGCCTACGACCGCCACGTCAAGCCCATCAGCGCCCTCGCGCGCAAGATCAACGCCGAGATCGCCCGGCTCTTCCCCCCCGACATCGAGATCCTGGCCGAGCCCGGCCGCTACCTGGTGGCCACGGCGGCCACGTCGGTGGCCCGGGTGATCGGCAAGGCGGTCCGGGACGGCAAGCCCAGCTACTACATCGACGACAGCGTCTACCACACGTACTCCGGCATCATCTTCGACCACTGCCAGTACAGCGTGAAGGCGTTCCGGCGCGGAGCGACCGAGATCTCGGCCGTCTTCGGCCAGACCTGCGACGGGCTCGACACCATCTCGCGCGCGGAGAGCCTGCCCGCGCTCGAGATCGGCGACCTCGTCTACTCCGAGAACATCGGGGCCTACTCGAACGCGTCGTCCACCTGGTTCAACGGCTTCCCGCCGGCGAAGGTCGTGCACGTCAACCAGTAGCGCGGGGCCCCCGCTTCGTGACGCGCGGCCTTCAAGGGGACGGCCCGAGATCATCCCGCCGCGGCGCCGCGGCGCTCGCCCCTTGGAGGGGACCTACTGTGCCAGCCTCTCCGCCTCGGCAACCCACCCGCCCCCCATGGCCTTGTACACGTTGACCGTCGAGGCGAAGAGCGAGGCGCGGGTCTGGACCTGGTTGAGCTCGGCCGGGAAGAGCTGCTGCTCGGCCTGGAGCACGGTGAGGTAGGGCGTCACCCCCCCGTCGAACCAGGTTCAGCATGCCGGCGATCCGGGGCCACCGCCGGCTGGTCCGGAGCGGCCGGAAGAGGGTGAAGCGCAGGTAGAACATCATCCCCGGGTCACGCTCGGCAACCGCCTTCTCCGTCCAGTCGGCCGCCGCGTCGATCTCGCCGCACAGGATGTGGTACACCGCCCGCGCGCGGCAGTCACCGACGCCCTCTCCCGAACCCAGCCGCTCGACGAGGGCGCGCGCCTCCTCCTCTTCGCCGCTCAGCCGCAAGGCCGCCGCCAGGGTGGCGACCGAGTCCGGGTACCACGGGCCCACCCGATACGCCTCGCGGGCCGCGGACACCGCCTCCGCGCGCTCGCCCCAGGCCGCGTGGAAGTGCGCGACGGACACGCGAGCCACCACCAGGTCGGCGTCGATCGCGAGGACCTTCCTCACCTGGTCGTAGGCCTCCCGGTCCCGGCCTGCGGCCTGCAGGTAGGCGTGCAGGTTCATCCGGGGCCACACCTCGAGCGGGTCCTCCTCGACGGCCCGCTCGGCGAGGCGGACGGCTTCGTCTGCCCGTTCCTGCAGGAAGGGCACGGTGGCCCACATGGGCCGGACGATTCCGGGCAAGCCCACCTGTCGTGTCGCAGGCATCTCGAAGTGACGCGCGGCGGCCGTCCAGTCCAGGTCGAAGAGCGCCGACAGGTATCCCAGCAGCGCGTGCGCCTCGGGAAGCGAGGGGTCGACCTCGAGCGCGCGCCCCGCGGCGGCCCGCGCAGCCGGCACCGCGTCGTGCGCCCGGCAGCTGCCGAAGAACATCTGGACGACCCAGTAGGCGGCGATGCCGACGTGGGCCAGGCCGAACCTCGGATCGAGCGCGATCGACGACTCGAAGGACCGTCTCGCCTCCTCGAGCGCGTCGGGAGTGACCCTGGCCTGGTGGTGCCTGCCCTTCAGGTACGCCTCGTACGCCGGCAGGGCCGGCGTGTAGCGCCGCGGGGCGCCGTGGGTCGAGAACGTCAGCCGCAGCGCCCCGGCGATCGCCGTCGCGATCTCGTCCTGTACCGCGAAGATGTCGCGGAGCTCCCGGTCGTAGCGCTCGCTCCAGACCTGCCGGCCGTCAGCGGCCGCGACGAGCTGCGTGGTCACCCGGACGCGCGTCCCGGCCCGGCGCACGCTGCCTTCGAGCACGTGCGTCACGTCGAGCGCCGCGGCGATCCTGCGCACGTCGTCGTCCTTGCCCCGGAAGGCGAACGACGACGTGCGCGCGATCACCTTGAGGCCGGCGACCTGGCTGAGGAGGGTGATCACCTCCTCGGCGAGCCCGTCGCTGAAGTACTCCTGCTCCTTGTCGGCGCTCAGGTTGGCGAACGGGAGCACGGCGACGGAAGGGCTCGCGCCGGCGGTCGCCTCTCCCGCTGTCGCGGCGGCCGGGGCCTCCCCGGACGGGGCGCCTCCGTCATCCTTCACGCCGGCCTTCCGAAGTCCGTCCATGAGGTGCTCGACGAGCGGTGGCTCGAACCACTTCTCGAAGAGCTCGTGGACCGAGCGGGCGACGTCGTTGCCCTGGGCGAGCAGCCCGCGCAGGGCGTCGCCGGCGGCCGCCCGGTCGCCCAGCTGCGCGTGGGCCGCGGCGAGGACCGCGCCCTTCCAGAGGCTCTCGGGCAGGTTGGCGCGCGCGACCTCGTCCACGGCCGCGCGGTAGCGGCCGAGGCGGTACTCGTTCACGCCCAGGATGAGCTCGTACCACCGGGGGTGGTGGGGGTTCAGCTCCATGGCTCGGCGGATGAGCGAGGTGCCGCGCTCCCAGTCGCCCGTGAAGGTGATCAGGAAGAACGCCTCGTTGCTCCCGTCGAGGGGGTTGAGGGCGATGGCACGCTCGGCGGCGGCGAGGCAGCCCGCCCGGTCCTTCCTGAAGAAGAGAGCGACGGCCAGCGCCTGCTGGGCGACGTGGTTGGCCGGGGCGAGGTCCACGGCGCGGCGCGCGGCGTCGAGGGCGCGGTCGAGGGCGCCGGGCCGCGGGTTGAACCCGTGGGCGTGCTCGTGCGAGGTGACCCAAGACAGCATGGCCCAGCAGTCCGCGTTGGCGGGGGCCTCGCGCACGGCCCGCTCCAGCACCTCGCGCGCCTCGGCGTGCTCCTCGGGGCTCAGCCGAAAGTGATACCCGAAGCCGCGCATGAGCGCCTCGTAAGGGCTGAGCTCGGCGATCGGCCTGCCGCGGACGGCCTCGCTGATCGCCCGCGCCAGCACGCCGAAGTGGTCGGCGCAGGTGGACACGATGCGGGGGACGAGGTCGTCCTGCAGCTCGAAGACCGCGCTCGGGTCGAAGGGGCGGTTGTAGGTCTCCGCCCAGAGGTGGGCGCCGGAGGTCGCGTCGATCAGCTGGACCGCGACGCGCAGCTGCGGGCCGGCCTGGCGCAGGCTGCCCTCCATCACGTAGCGCGCGCCGATCTCGCCGGCGACCGCCCGCACGTCCGCGCTGCCGCTGGCGTGGCGCGCGGTCGATCCGCGGGCCACCACCCGCAGGTAGGAGAAGCGCGAGAGGCCGGTCACGACCTCCTCGGTCAGGCCTTCCGCCAGCGCCTCGACGGCGGGGTCGGAGCCGCGGTGCGTGAAGGGCAGGACGGCGACCCAGAAGCCCTCGTCCCTGCGTCGCGCTCCCGTCGAGGGAACAGGTGCTGCGGGCGCGGCCGCGGCGTGCTTCATCGATGCGATCGGGGAGGACCCGCTCCGCAGGGCCCTCAACGCTTCGGCCGTTTCGCGGCCCGTCGCGAAACGGTTGTCCGGACTCTTCTGGAGACAGCGGGAGATGACCCGACAGAGGCCGTCGGGGAGGTCCGACCGTGAGGCCTCGATCGCCGGCGGCGCATCGCGCAGGATGGCCGAGGCGAGCTCGGCCGAGGAGCGACCCTGGAACGGGCGCCGCCCCGTCGCCATCTCGTAGAGAAGGACGCCGAGCGAGAAGACGTCGGTCCGGTGGTCGAGCGGCAGGCCCGACACCTGCTCGGGCGACATGTAGGGCACCGTCCCCATCACGACGCCCTCGCGGGTCCGGAGGTCGGTGGGCATCTGCGAGTCGGAGGAGTCCGTCGGCTCCGAGGCGGTCATCTTGGCGAGGCCGAAGTCCAGGACCTTGACCCGACCGTCGGTCGTCACCATGACGTTCGCCGGCTTGAGGTCCCGGTGGATGATTCCCTTCTCGTGGGCGGCGGCGAGAGCGTCGGCGAGGGCGGTGGCGATCTCGAGGATCTGGGCGGGGGAGAGCCCGCCTTGCGGGACCACGCGGTCGAGGGGCTGGCCCTCGACGAGCTGCATCGTCAGGAAGTGGACGCCGTCAGCTTCTTCGACCGAGTAGACGGTGACGATGCCGGGGTGATCGAGGGCGGCGAGGGCCTTGGCCTCGCGCTGGAAGCGCTCGAGCCGCTCGGGGCTCGTCGCCATCTCCGCGGGCAGGACCTTCAGGGCCACGTCCCGCCCGAGCTTCGTGTCGGTCGCG
>CAWFSB010000019.1:0-45913 GCA_963818355.1 uncultured Acidobacteriota bacterium
GCCCTTAAGTCCTTCAGGACTTGAAGGATAAGGGGGCGGCTGCTACAGTCGAAGGGAAGCGTCCGCGATGGAGTACGTCTGCAGGGTCGGCACGCCGTCGGGCGACGTCGTCGAGCGCGCGTTCACCGCGCCCGACGAGAGAGCGCTCCGCGCGGAGCTGGAGCAGCAGGGCCTCTACCTGCTCTCCGTGCGCCGCGGGCTGTCGCTCTCCGCGTTCCACCTGCGGAAGCGCCGGGTCGACCCGGCGACGCTCCTCGTGTTCTCCCAGGAGCTCGCGGCGCTGCTGAAGGCGGGGCTGCCGCTCTTCCAGTCGCTCGACGTGATGCTGGACCGGCAGCGCGACCCCGTCCTGCGGGAGTCGCTCACGACGGTGCGCCAGAAGGTCAAGTCCGGGGTCGCCCTCTCCGACGCCTTCCGGCAGGAGGGGGAGCTGTACCCGCCGATCTTCTCCGCGAGCCTCGTGGCGGGGGAGCGCTCGGGCAACCTCGACCAGGTCCTGCGGCGCTTCTCGTCGCACCTGCGCCTCAACCAGACGCTGCGCAAGAAGGCCGTCTCCGCCGCCGTCTACCCGCTCGTGCTGCTGACGATGATGACCGGCCTCGTGGCCATCCTCCTCGTCTGGGTGATCCCCCAGTTCAAGAGCTTCTACGAGGGCCTCGGAGCCGAGCTGCCGCTGGCCACCCGAATGCTGCTCGCCGTGGCCACCACGGTCCGCTCCAACATCCTCTGGATCGTCCTCGGGATCGGGCTCCTGGTGACGTCCATCGTGTACTGGCTCCGCCGGGAGGGGTCCGGCGTCGTTCTCGACCGCACCCTGCTGGGACTGCCGTACTTCGGGGGCCTCATGAGGATGTACGCCACCAGCCAGCTCATGCGGACGCTGGCGACGCTGCTGGCCGGGGGGCTGCCCCTGATGAACGCCCTCGAGGTGGCGGCGGCCTCCATCGGCAACCGGGCGATGGCCCGGGCGGTGGGCACCGCGACCGGCCGCATCCGGGAGGGCGCGAGCCTCACCGCCGCCCTCGAGACGACCGGCATGCTCGAGGCCCTGCCGCTGGAGATGGTCAAGGTCGGGGAGCAGACCGGGGCCCTGGGGGACATGCTGAACGCCATCGCGGAGTTCTACGACGAGGAGCTCGACACCAAGATGGCCACCGTGCTCTCGCTCGTGGAGCCCGTCCTGCTGGTCGTCATGGCGGTCATCGTGGCCGGGATGCTGCTGGCCTTCTACCTCCCGATGTTCCAGGCGATCTCCGCCGTCCAGGGCGGCACGCGGTGAGCGCGATCGAGGACGCCCGGGCCCTGAGCATGTCCGCCGACGCCGCGAGGGCGCTCGCCTCCACCTCCGAAGAGGAGGCCGCCCGGGCCCTGGCCGCCCGCTACGGGCTCGCGTTCGTGGACGTCGCCTCCTACGCGCCCGACCCCGAGATCCTGAAGTCGGTGCCGGTGGAGCTGATGTTCCGCTACGCCTTCCTGCCCTACCGCCGGGAGGGGGACCGGCTGGTCCTCGTCATGGCCGACCCCACCGACATCCCCGTGGTGGACGAGCTCAGCCTCATCCTGCAGGCGCAGGTCCAGCCCGCGGTGGGCACGCCCTCGGCGATCCAGGAAGCCCTGAAGCGAAGCCAGGGCACGCAGCGGGTGCTCGAGCAGGCCTCCGAGTCCTTCAAGATCCAGCTCCTGCGCGACGACGACAACGGCGACGAGGTCCTGTCGATCGACAAGATCCAGGCCGACCAGTCGCCGATCATCAAGCTGGTCGACTCCACGGTGTTCGACGCGCTCAACCGGCGCGCCTCCGACATCCACATCGAGACCCGCGACGCCGAGGTGGTGATCAAGTACCGGATCGACGGTGTCCTCCAGCCGGCCATGAAGCCGATCGCCAAGGAGCACCACTCCACGATCATCAGCCGCATCAAGGTCATGTCGGAGCTGGACATCGCGGAGAAGCGGGTGCCGCAGGACGGGCGCTTCCGGGTGAAGATCGGCGGTCGCTCGATCGACTTCCGCGTCTCGATCATGCCGTCCGTGCACGGGGAGGACGCGGTCATCCGCATCCTCGACAAGGAGAGCCTGTCCAAGCAGTTCGCCTCGCTGCGGCTCGACGTGCTCGGCTTCGACGAGAAGGAGCTCCAGCACTTCCGCCGCTTCATCCGCGAGCCGTACGGGATGGTGCTGGTCACCGGGCCGACCGGCTCCGGCAAGACCACGACGCTCTACGCGGCCCTCTCCGAGATCCAGACGGAAGAGGACAAGATCATCACCATCGAGGACCCCGTCGAGTACCAGCTCAAGGGGATCACCCAGATCCCGGTGAACGAGAAGAAGGGGCTGACCTTCGCGCGCGGGCTGCGCTCGATCCTGCGCCACGACCCGGACAAGGTGATGGTGGGGGAGATCCGCGACCCGGAGACGGCGGACATCGCGATCCAGTCGGCCCTGACCGGCCACCTCGTCTTCACCACCGTGCACGCCAACAACGTGATCGACGTGCTGGGCCGCTTCCTGAACATGAAGATCGAGCCCTACAACTTCGTCTCCGCCCTCAACTGCGTGCAGGCGCAGCGGCTGGTGCGGACGATCTGCGCGCACTGCAAGCGCGAGGTGCGGGCCTCGCGCGAGCTCCTGGTGGAGTCGGGGCTCGACCCCGCGCGCTACGCCGACGTGCCTTTCTACGAGGGCGCCGGCTGCATCGAGTGCGGGGGCACGGGGTACAAGGGCCGGACCGCGATCTGCGAGCTGCTCGACGTGAGCGACACCATCCGCGAGCTCATCCTCGCCCGCCGGTCGAGCGCCGACATCAAGCGGGCGGCGCGCGAGGAGGGGATGATCTTCCTGCGCGAGTCCGCGGTGAACAAGGCGCTCGGCGGGAAGACGACGCTCCAGGAGATCAACAAGGTCACCTTCGTGGAGGTGGCGTGAGCGCCGCCGCGTCCGGACTGGGGGGCTCGCTGCGGCAGGCGGGCCGCTGGCTCGCCCGCACCCTGGTGGAGCCGCCGCTGCCGCTCGTCGCGGTCGAGGTCCGGCCGCGGGCGCTGGCGGCGGTCCGCCTGGCCCGCGAGGGCAGGGGACTGTCCCTGGGGGCGGCGGCCACGGTCGAGCTGCCGGCGGGCGCCATCGAGGTGTCCCTGGCCCGGCCGAACGTGATCGACGCCGGATGCGTTCCGCGGCGCGCTGCGCGCGGTGCTCGAGCGCGTGGGCGCCCTCTCGGGCGGCGACGTGTCGCTCGTCCTGCCCGACCCCGCGGTGCGGCTGGCCCTGGTCCCGTCCGAGGGGCTGCGCGGCCGGCGGCCGCGACGCGGCCGAGACGATCCGCTTCCGGCTCCACAAGGCGCTCCCGTTCGACGTGCGGGCGGCCCGCCTGGCCTGGGCCCCGCCCCGGGAGGAGCAGGCGCTGGTGGCGGTCGCCCCCGACGAGGTGGTGAGGGGGTACGAGGAAGCGCTCGAGTCTCTCGGGTTCCGGCCCGGGCTCGTGGAGGCCGCGAGCCTCGCGCTGCTGTCGGCGGCGGAGACCGGGCCGGGCGACCGGGTGCTCGTGAACTGGGACGAGGGCTACGTGTCGTTCGTGCTCACGCGCGCCGGGCAGCCGCTCCTCCTGCGCACGCTGCCCGGCGACGTGGGGCGCGGACTCGGTCGTGCGCCACGCCACGAGCACGATGCAGTTCCACCGCGACCGGCTCGGGGGCCAGGCGCTCGCCGGCGTCGTCCTGCGCTCGGCCGTGGTCCCCGGCGAGGAGGCGGCGGCGCTCCTCGAGCGCGCCCTCGAAGCCCCGGTGCGCCTCCTGCGGCCCTGGGCGGCCCTCGGCATCACGGAAGAGGGCGCCTCGGCCCAGGCGGTGGCGGGCGCGGCGGCGTGCGTCCTGCGGAGGGCGGCGTGAGCGCCCCGCTCAACCTCGCCCGGCGGCCTTTCCGCAACGAGCGGCTGCCCACCCTCGTCCTCGCCGTGTCCGGCGTGGCCCTCGCGGTGGCCACCGTGCGCCACGTCCTGCTGGCGCGCGACCTGCTCCCGGGGCGCGCGCGCGACGTCGAGAGCCAGGTGGTGGCGCTCGAGACGGAAGTGGCGTCCCTGCGCGCGGAGTCGGCCGAGCTGCTGCGGCTCGAGGCCTCGCCCGCCGCGCTCAAGGAGTGGGCGGCGGTGGCGGAGCTCGTGGACCGGCGGGCGTTCTCCTGGACCGGCCTGCTCGCCGCGCTCGAGGGGGCGCTGCCGCCGGGGGTGAAGCTGGTCTCGGTCTCGCCCCAGACGAGGGCGGGGCGGACCGAGCTGTCCCTGACGGCGGTGGGTCGTCGCACCGAGGACGCGCTGGCTCTCCTCCAGTCCCTGCAGGCGCACGAGGGCTTCGAGGGCGCCTTCCTCAACGGCTGGACCGAGGGGCGCGAGGGCATCGACATCTCGTGCACGGTGCGCTACGCGCCGAAGGTGACAGCCCGTGAGCGCTCGAGGGGCCCCTCTGGCGGACGCGGCTGCTGCCGGCCTTTCTCGTCCTGCTGGGCGTCAACCTCGTCGCTCTCGCGGCGTGGACCGGGCCTCGGCTACTGGCGCCAGAAGAACGCCGCGACCCGCGTGGAGGCGGCGCGGGCCGAGGTCGAGCGCCAGCGCGCGGCGGTTCTCAGCCTGCGGGAGCGGGCCGCGGCCATCCGCGGGAACGGGGCGGACGTGCAGCGGTTCTACCGGATGGCCGGCACCGAGAAGGCGGACCTCCTGCCCACCCTGGAGGCGATCGAGGACATGGCGCGCGCGCCCGGCCTCCAGCCCGGGGCGCGGAGCTTCAAGCGCGAGGAGGTGGCGGACGCGCGGGTGGAGCGCGTGGTGGTGACCCTGCCGCTCGAGGGCTCCTACGCGCAGCTGGTGGGGTTCCTCCGGGAGGTCGAGCGCTCGCCGCGCTTCCTGACCGTGGACCGCGTGGCGATGAGGGCGGACCCGGACGGCTCGGCGACCCTCCAGGTGGAGCTCAGCGCGTACCTGCGCCCGTCGGGCGGGGGACTCGGGGAGGCTCGCCGTGGGCGCTGAGCGGTCACGCGGGATCACCTACCTCGAGCTCGTCGCCACCACGGCGATCGTGATGATCCTCGCCTCGGCCATCCTGCCCGATGGGGAGGGTCGCGGTGCGGCGGCAGCGGGAGATCGAGCTGCGGCGCGAGCTGCGCGTCGATGCGGCGAGGCGATCAACCGCTACAAGCTGGCCGTGGACCAGGGCCAGATCGGCGGCACGGACGTGAAGCTCGGCAGCGAGGGCTACCCGCCCGAGCTCGAGACGCTGGTGAAGGGCGTCAACCGGGTGGGGACGCTCGACCGCAAGCTGAAGTTCCTGCGCCGCATCCCCGTGGACCCCATGACGTCCACGGCGGAGTGGGGCCTGCGGTGCTACCAGGACGACCCCGACAGCACGTCCTGGTGCGGCGAGAACGTCTGGGACGTCTACTCGAAGAGCACGGCGAAGGGGCTCGATGGCACGAACTACAACACCTGGTGAGGGGCGCCGCCGCGGGGCGGCGGGCTTCACGCTGATCGAGCTGATCACGGTGGTGGCCCTCATCGGCATCCTGGCCGCGATCGCGCTGCCCAACTACCGGGTGGCGATCATCCAGTCGCGGGAGGCCGTCCTGAAGGAGAATCTCTTCCGGATGCGGGACCTGATCGACCAGTACTACGTGGACAAGGGCCAGTACCCGCCCTCGATCGAGACGCTCGTGGAGGAGGGCTACCTGCGCAAGCTCCCCGAGGACCCGTTCACCCGGTCGAGCGACTGGACGCCCGTCTACGCCGAGCCCGACCCGGACCGGCCGGCGGAGCCGCCCGGCGTCTACGACGTCAAGAGCGCCTCCGAGCTCCCGTCGCTCGCCGGCACGCCGTACAACGAGTGGTGAACGCGGTGGGGTGCAGCATGACGAGACTCCGGAGCTTCGCGGCTCGTGGCCGCGGTGTCTGCTCCTGGCGCTGGCGGGCGCCGGCTGCGCCGCGCAGCTGGGCCTATCGCCAGGGCAAGGAGGCGGCGGCCGAGAGGGGACTGGGACCTCGCGGTCGCGCGCTACACGCGGGCGCTCGACAAGGACCCGAAGAACATCGGGTACAAGATCGCCCTCGAGAACGCCCGGATCCAGGCCAGCCGCATGCCACTACGACGAGGCGAAGAAGCAGCTCGCCGCGAACGACCTCGACAAGGCCGTCGGAGGAGCTGGAGATCGCGAGCCGAGTACGACCCCGCCAACCGCTCGGCCGTCGGACGACCTCGCGATCGTGCGCCAGCGCATCCGCAAGCACGGAGCAGGAGCAGCGCGAGCGGGCGGAGTTCGACCAGATGAAGGCCCGCGCCCAGGCCGCGGCGCGCGTGCCCGTGCCCGTCCTCTCGCCCCGCAGCCCCGTGCCGATCACCATGCGCTTCGAGGACGGGAGCCTGCAGAAGATCTTCGAGAGCCTGGGGCGCATCGCGGGGGTGAACGTGCTCTTCGACGAGGGCTTCCGGGACAAGAAGGCCTCGGTGAACCTCACCGGGGTCACCTTCGAGGAGGCGCTCGACCGGCTCACCTTCGTCAACCGCCTCTTCTACAAGGTGGTCGACCAGAACACGCTGATCATCGTCCCGGAGTCGCGGCAGAAGAGGGTGGCCTACGACGAGCTGCTGCTGCGCACGTTCTACGTGCAGAACGCGGAGATCAACGACACCGTCAACCTGGTCAAGACGCTGGCCAAGGTCACGACGGTGGGGCCCAACCCCAGCCTGGGAGCGATCACGGTGCTCGGCACGGTGGACCAGATCGCGATGGCCGAGCGCATCATCGAGGCGAACGACAAGGCGCGCGGCGAGGTGGTGGTCGAGGTGCAGATCCTGGAGGTGAACCGCACCCGGATCCAAGGAGTGGGGCATCGACCTCTCGAACTACACGGCGGCGGCGACGCTGTCGCCCACCGGCGCGAAGGACGAGGTCGCGGGCGGGCTTCTGAACATCCGGGCCTACCTCCTCTCGTCGCTCAACCAGGCGGACTGGGTGGTGAGCTCTCCCCTCGACGATCCTGGCGCAAGTTCACTGCAGAGCAACGACTCGCACGGCGCATCCTGGCCTCGCCCCGGCTGCGGGCCGCGGAAGGGAAGAAGGCCGAGCTGAAGATCGGCAGGAGGTGCCCATCCCCGTGACGAGCTACTCGGTCGGCCGGGAGCGCCGTCGGAAGCGTGGGCTCGTACCTCCCCGCCACCAGCTTCCAGTACAAGAACGTGGGGGTGAACCTGAGCCTGACTCCCCGGGTGGCGGCGAGCGGGGACATCACGCTGGAGTTCGCGGCCGAGTTCAGCATCCTCGGCGGCAACCGCAACGTCGGAAGCGTGAACAGACCCGATCTTCGTGCCGACCTTCCTGACCCGCAACGTCACCGGGGTGCTGCGCCTGCGCGACGGCGAGACGGCGCTGATCGGCGGGCTCGTCCAGTCGAACGAGACGGTGGACGCTCGCCGGGGTGCTCGGGATGAGCAGCATCCCCATCACTCGGGAAGCTGTTCGGCACCCACAAGCGGCAGTTCAAGGACTCCGAGGTCGTCATCTCGATGACGCCCCGCGTCGTCCGCGCGCCCAAGGTGATCGAGAGCGACTTCCGGCTCGCTGCGCGTGGGCACGCAGGAGGTGCCCGAGGGTGGAGGGCGCGCGCCCGGGCCTCTTCGGCAACGGAGCCCGAGGCGCCGGCGGCGGCCCCGACGCCCGGCGCGGCGGCGGGCCCCGCCCCCGCGACGAGACCTGCCCCGGCTCCGGCGGTCGTTCCGGCACCGACGGCTCCGCCCTCGGCGGTCCCGACTTCGGCGGTCCCGCCCGGCCGCCTCGCCGGAGCCTCCGCCGGAGCCTCCGCCCGTAGCCGCGCCGGCGGCATCGCCCGTTCCGCCGCGAGGCGATCGCGGCCGACGCGCGCCCGGTCACGGCTCTCTTCAGCCCGCCGGAGGTGGCGCTGCGCGTCGGCCAGGCGGGCGGCCTGGCCGCTCGTGCTGGTCGGCGCGAAGGACGTGCAGTCGATCGAGGTGACGCTGACGTGGGACCCCGCTCTCGCCGAGGTGACGGACGTGGCGGCGGGCTCCCTGCTGACGCTCGACGGCAGCCCGGTGTCCGCCGAGCGGGCGCTCGAGGCCGGTCGGGCCCGGGTCCGCTTCTCGCGAGCGGTGGGCGCCACCGGCTCGGGGGCGGTGGTGTCGGTGACGATGAAGGGCCTGAAGGCCGGGTCGGGCTCGGTCATGGTGGAGTCGCTGGCGGTCGGCCGGGGCGGCAGCACGGAGCGGCCGGCCCCGCCCGCGCCGGGCCGGCTGGTGGTGGCGCCGTGACGCGGCGTGCGGAAGGCGTGACGCGGGCCTGTCGCCGCGGTGCGGAGGACGGCGATGTCGAACTCACGGGGTCTGGCGGTCGGCCTGGCTCTTCTTGGTGCGGGCGCCGCGGTGGGAATCATCGCCTGCGAGTCGGTGCCGCTGACCGCGGCGCCGGGCACGAGCATGACCCTCATCGCGAACCCGACGTTCGTGATCGCGAACGGCGGCGTGTCCGTCGTCACGGCGATCCTGGTCGAGCCGGCCGGCACGTTCGTTCCGGACGGCACGGAGGTCTTCTTCTTCACCGACCTGGGCCGGGTCGACTCCTCGGGCAAGACCGTGAACGGGGTGGCCCGCGTCAACTTCGTGGCCGACGCGCGCTCGGGCACGGCGACGGTGACGGCGATCTCGGGAGGCCCGGCCCCCGCGCCCACGCCCACGCCCGCGGCGACCCAGGGCGGCGTCACCGCGAGCGCCGCCGGCGTCACGGCCGCTGCGGCCGCGGTCGGCCTCAGCGCGCCGCCGGCCAGAACTCCGCGACCGTCCAGATCTCCATCGGCAGCACCCTGCCGACGCGAGTCCAGGTGGCCGCCAACCCGCAGCGCATCACCAGCCCGCGCCAGTCCACGATCACCGCCACCGTCTTCGATCAGTTCGGCAACCCCGTGCAGAACGTGCCGGTCGCCTTCTCCCTCAGCGGCAGCCTCATCGAGGAGACCCTGGCGAGCGGCGGGGCGCCGCAGTTCACCGACTCGAACGGGCAGGCGCGCGACACCCTGCGTCACGAAGGCGCCGGCCGGCGGCGTGCAGAAGACGGTGACGGTGACGGCCACCACCGCCAACGGCATCGAGGGCTCGGTGACGGTGTTCGTCGACTGAGGACCATGCGGCGCGCGATCCTGCTCTCGCTCCTGCTCACCGTGCCCGCGACGGGCGCGCGGGCGGAGATCGCGCTCCTGTCGAGCGGGCTGACCCTGAAGCTCGACGGCCACCGCGTCGAGGACGGCCTCGTCGTGCTCGCTCTCAAGGGCGGGGGCGAGATGGGGGTTCCTGCCTCCGCCGTGCGCGGCTTCGTGCCGGACGAGGTCCTCGACGAGGTGGCCGCCCCCGCGGGGGGCGACCTGCGGGAGCTCGCCGCGGCGGCCGCGCGCCGCCACGGCCTCGACCCGGATCTCGTGATGGCCGTGGTGTCGGTCGAGTCCGGCTTCCGCCCGCGGGCGGTCTCGCCGAAGGGCGCGCAGGGGCTCATGCAGCTCATGCCGAAGACGGCGTCCTCGCTCGGGGTTGCGGACGCGTTCGACCCGGCCCAGAACCTCGACGGCGGCACGCGCCACCTCGGGCAGCTCCTCACCCTGTACGGCGGCGACCTCACCCGCGCCCTCGCCGCCTACAACGCGGGGGAGGGCGCGGTCGACCGCCACGGCGGCGTGCCTCCGTACCGCGAGACGCGCGCCTACGTGAAGAAGGTGCTCGAGCGCTACGACAGCCAGAAGAAGCCGTGAGCGCGACGGACGCGAGGCCGGGTACTCGATGGTGGCCCTGATGGCGGCGGTCGCCATCATGATGATCATGCTGGCCGCCGCCGTGCCCTCCTGGCGCTACGTCATGCGCAACGACGCCGAGGAGGAGCTGATCTTCCGCGGGGGCGAGATCGCCGACGCGATCGCCCGCTACCAGAAGCGCAACGGAAACGCCCTGCCGCCCTCGCTGGAGGTGCTGGTCAAGGGCAAGTTCCTGCGGCGCCCGTACAAGGACCCGATGACGAAGCACGGCCGCTGGCGCTTCGTCCGGCCCGGCGAGGTGGTCGGGCCGCAGGTGCCCGCCGGCATCCCGGGGACGACCGGCGGCACGACGACGACCACGACCACCACGACCACGCGGCCGTCGGCGTTCTCGCAGCCGGGGGTGACGCTCGGCGGGTTCCAGGGGGTGGCCAGCACCAGCACCGAGAAGAGCCTGCGCATCTTCAACGGGCGGACGCGCTACAACGAGTGGGTGTTCCTGCCCGGTCAGCCGCGGGTCGTGGGCCGGCCCGTCGGGACCGGCGTTGCCGCGCCCGGGCGGGGCGTTCCCGACGGCGCGACCGCCCTCGACCGGCGCCACGCCCCGGCCGTAGTCGCCCGCCGCCTACGGGCGGCGGCGGGTTGGCCGGCGTCGGGTTCTCTTCCGGTGCCGGGGCTGCCGGCCGGCGCCGCCGGGACCCCGGGCAGGCGGCGGCGGGAAGGGCTGCGGCTGCGGCATGAACGGCGACGACGGGAAAGCCCGGGGTGGGCATGCGCGGGGAATCCCGGTGCCTGGCGGCGGAGCCGGCGGGCCCTGGGCCGCGGGGTTGGCGAGCGGCCGGGTCGGGCGGCGCCATGGGCACCCCGCTCGGATCGGTGATCTCCGCCCCCGGGGGCAGGCCGGCGAAGGCCTCCTCGTCCGCCGTCGGGCTCCTCGTCCGCCTCCTCGAACGCGGGCGTCGACCGTCTCCGGGCTCGCTCCGGGCGGCGGGCCGAAGGGCCGGCGCGCGGTCGGGGGCGACGAGGAGCGAGCCGGCGGCCGCGGAGGACGGGGAGGACGACGCCGCCGTACCCGCGACCACCAGGGTCTGGACGCGCGCGCCGCTCGGGTCGGCCACCAGGGCGAAGTTGACTCCCAGGCCCTCGAACACGGCGAGGACCGTCTCGGTGGGGGTGCGCCCGTGGAGGCTCAGCGTGACGAGCTGCCGGGGCGCCGCGCCCTCGTAGACGACCTTCATCCCCGTCTGGCGCGCCAGGCGGTCGAGGACTTCGGCCAGCGGGGCGGCGGTGGCGGTGAGGTCCACGTGCCCCCCGGAGACGCGGACGGCCACCTCGGCCGTGGCCGGGGCCGCGGCGAGGGCCAGCACGACGAGCGCGGCGAAGAGCCTCATGCAGGCAGTCTACGCCCCGGGGCGGGGGCCGTAAAGATCGCGGCTCGCTCGCCCGACGAGCCGCCGGGCTATCGAGAGGCGGTGCGCGCGGCGTCGCCCAGGAGGGCGGCCGATCGGCGGAGCGTCTGCGCGAAGGCCAGTCGCTCGTTCTCGGGCACGGGCTCGGCGGGCGGTGACTCGAGCCGGAGCGGGTCCACGAACTGGCCGTCACGGCTCATCCGGTAGTCGAGGTGGGGGCCCGTGGCGAGGCCCGTCGCGCCCACCGCCCCGACCCGCGCGCCCTGCGCCACGCGCTGGCCGGGCCGCACGTCGATCCGGGAGAGGTGGCCGTACAGCGTCTCGTAGCCGTTCGGGTGCCGGATCTTCACCGTTCGCCCGTAGCCCGCCCATCCAGCCGGCCGCGCTCACGACGCCGTCGGCGGCGGCGACCACCGGCGTCCCCGAGGGCGCCGCGTAGTCGACGCCGAGGTGGGCCCGCCGGACGTGCAGGACCGGGTGCAGGCGCGAGCGGCTGAAGCGCGACGAGATGCGCGTGAACCGCAGCGGCGAGCGGAGGAAGGCCTTGCGCAGCGGGCGTCCCTCGGAGTCGTAGTAGCCGGCCCCGCCCGCACCCTCGTGGCGGAAGGCCCGCAGGACCCGGTCGCCCCGGACGAACTCGGCCGCCAGGATCCGCCCGTAGCGCGCGAACGCGCCGTCGAGGGAGAGCTTCTCGACCGCCACGCGGAACGAGTCGCCGCGCTGGATCTCGGTGTTGAAGTCCACGTCCCAGGCGTAGATGTCCGCGAGGTCCAGGGCGAGCTGGTCTTCCTCGCCGGCGGCCTCGATCGCGCCGAAGAGGCTCGACTCGATCGTGCCCCCGACGGTCTCGACGCGCGTCTCGTAGCTGGCGGGCGAGGACGTCGGCCCGAAGGTCGTCCCCGTCGCGCACGACGCGCAGCGTGCGCAGCTCGTCGATGCCGTAGGTGAAGGCGCGCATCAGGCCGTCGGGCCCCAGCGCCACGCCGAAGGGCCGTCCGACCGAGATGCGGGCGAGGTCGTGGATGGGGCGGGCCGCCGCGACCAGCCGCTGCACCCCGGCCGGCGGCACGAGGCCCTCGAGCGCCGAGGCCAGCGTGTCGTGCCGGCCGACCGTGCCCCGGACCACGGAGAGGGGGGTGCCGCCGACCGGGCGGGCGGTGTCGAGCCACCAGGGCAGGTGGGTCGGGAGGAGCACGAGGAGGAAGGCCGCGAGGGCGGTCAGACGCTTCATGGTCAAGACGTTACGAGACGAACCAGTATAGCGGGTGAGGCCGGCGGTCAAGGGCGCTTCGCACGTTACGGACGGATTGCCGCACTCGCGGAGCGGGTGCTAATCTAGGTCGGTTCCGCCCTGCGCCTGACCGCCCCACGGCCGGGGCCCGTGGCGGGCGCCTGACCCCCGGAGAGACGACTGGCCACCGCGACGAGCCCCGCCCGCCTGCACGACACCGCGCTCGAAGCCCGTCCGCGAGAAGGTGCTCGCCGGCCGGCGGCTCTCCTTCGAGGACGGCCTCGCCCTCTACCGCACCCACGACCTCCTCGGGCTCGGCCAGCTCGCGAACCACGTGCGCGAGAAGAGGCACGGCGACGCCGCGTACTTCGTGTGGAACACCCACATCAACCACACGAACGTGTGCGTCGCGACCTGCGACTTCTGCGCCTTCGCCGCGAAGAAGGACGAGCCGCGGGCCTACACCATGGCGGTCGACGAGGTCGTGAAGAGCGTCTCCTCGCTGCCGAAGCCCGTCCGCGAGGTGCACGTGGTCGGGCGGCCTGCACCCCGACCTGCCCTTCGCCTACTTCACGGACATGCTGCAGGGGCATCAAGCAGGTGCGGCCCGACATCCACGTCAAGGCCTTCACCGCGGTCGAGGTCTTCTTCTTCCATCGCCTCTACCGCAAGAGCGTCGAGCAGGTGCTCACGGAGCTGCAAGGAGGCCGGGCTCGACTCGATGCCGGGGGGCGGGGCGGAGATCTTCGCGAACGAGACCCGCAGCCGCATCATCAAGGGCAAGGCCGACGCCGCGCAGTGGCTCGACGTGATGCGCAGCGCGCACCGGCTGGGGATCCCGTCGAACGCGACCATGCTCTACGGTCACGTCGAGTCGCTCGAGGACCGGGTGGACCACCTGCTGCGCCTGCGCGAGCTGCAGGACGAGACGGGCGGCTTCGTGACCTTCATCCCGCTCGCCTTCCAGCCCTGGGAGGCGCCGGCCATGAAGCTGCCCGAGACCACCGGCTTCGACGACCTGAAGGCGATCGCGGTGGCGCGGCTGATGCTCGACAACGTCCCGCACGTGAAGTCCTACTGGATCATGATCACCCCGCGGCTCGCCCAGGTGGGGCTCTCCTTCGGGGCCGACGACATCGACGGCACCGTGACCGAGGAGAAGATCGCCCACGACGCGGGGGCGCAGACGCCGCAGGTCATGACCGTGCACGAGCTGGTGCGCCTCGTCCGGGAGGCCGGGCCGACGCCCGGTGGAGCGCGACACGGTCTTCAACGTGGTCAAGGAGTGGTGAGCGCGACCGCGGCGCCGCGCGAGAGCGGGACGGCGCCGGCCGGGCCGGGCACCCGTGTCGTCCGCCTGGGGGCGGTGTCGTACCTCAACTCGGAGCCGCACGTCCACGGGCTGGACCGCGATCCCGGCTTCCGGCTGGAGCGCGAGGTGCCCTCGCGGGTGGCGCGGCGCCTGCACGCCGGCGAGGTGGACCTCGGGCTCGTCCCCTCCATCGAGTACGCCTTCGGCGACTACGCGATCGTGCCCGGGGTCGCGGTCGGCAGCCGCGGCCCGGTGCGCTCGGTGTGCCTCTTCCACCACGGGCCGCTCGAGCGCGTGCGCCGCGTGGCCCTCGACACCTCGAGCCGCACGAGCGCCGCGCTCGTGAAGATCCTGCTGCGGGAGCGCCTGGGCCGCGACCCGCAGTACGTCCCGATGGGGCCGGCCCTCGTGGACATGCTGGCGGTCGCGGACGCGGCGCTCCTCATCGGCGACCGCGCGCTGGACCAGGAGGGCGAGGTGGCCCGCCTCGACCTCGGCGAGGCGTGGACGCAGCTGACCGGGCTGCCCTTCGTGTTCGCCTTCTGGGCGGGGCGGGCGGGGGCGGTGAGCGCCGCCGGCGTGCGCCGGCTGCAGTCGGCCCTCGCCGCGGGGAGGGAGGCGCTGCCCGAGATCGCCGGCCGCTACGCGGCGGGCGACGCCTCGCGCGCGGCGAAGTACGAGTCGTACCTGCGCGAGAACATCGTCTACCGGCTGGGCGAGGACGAGCAGGCGGGGCTGCGGGAGTTCTACCGCCGGGCCCACGCCCTGTCCCTGATCCCGGCCGTCCCGGAGCTGAGGTTCCATGCGGAAGCTTGAAGACATCGCCGGCAAGGTGCGCGACGGCGTGCGGCTCACGCGCGAGGAAGGGGTCGCACTCCTGCGCGACGGCGACTTCCTGGAGCTCGGCGCGCTGGCCGACACCGTGCGCTGGCGCAAGCACCCCGAGCCGGTCGTGACCTACATCATCGACCGCAACATCAACTACACGAACGTCTGCACCGCGCAGTGCGCCTTCTGCGCCTTCTACCGCGACCTGCCCTCGAAGGAGGGGTACCTCCTCTCGAAGGCCGAGCTCTCGCAGAAGATCGAGGAGACGATCGCCCTCGGCGGGCGGCAGATCCTGCTCCAGGGGGGGCTCCACCCCGACCTCGGCATCGAGTTCTACGAGGAGCTGTTCCGCTGGATGAAGGCGACCTACCCGATCTGGATCCACGGCCTGTCCCCGGCGGAGGTCCAGCACATCGCCCGCGTCTCGAAGCTCACCCTCGAGGAGACGCTGCGCCGGCTGATGGCCGCCGGGCTCGACTCGATCCCGGGCGGCGGGGCGGAGATCCTGTCCGACCGCGTGCGGAAGATCCTCGGCATCGCGAAGGGATCGACCGTCCGAGTGGCTCGCGGTCATGGAGACGGCGCACCGGCTCGGGATGCGCACCACGGCCACGATGATGTTCGGGCACGTGGAGACGCTCGAGGAGCGGGTCGACCACCTGCTCCACCTTCGCGACCTCCAGGACCGCACGGGCGGCTTCACCGCCTTCATCGGCTGGACGTTCCAGCCCGAGAACACCGCCCTGGCCGGCGACGAGCTGACCTCGTTCCAGTACCTCCGGACCCTGGCCGTCTCGCGCGTCTTCCTCGACAACTTCCCGAGCGTCCAGGCCTCGTGGGTGACGCAGGGCTCGAAGATCGGCCAGGTGTCCCTGCGCTTCGGGGCGAACGACTTCGGGAGCCTGATGATCGAGGAGAACGTGGTCTCCGCCGCCGGGGCGCACTTCCGGCTCACCGAGGCCGAGATCGCGCGCGCCATCCAGGAAGCCGGCTTCGTCCCGAAGCGCCGGACGATGGACTACCAGATCGTGGGCGACCCGTACTGCTGGAGCCACGAGACGCCCGGGCTGCCGGAAAGCCACGCGGCCGCGACGTCGATCGCCGGGTGAATCCGGCTGTCTGGAATCAGCTGGAGGGTCTGGCTGGAGTGAGGGATCCCTGACGGCTCAGTCGCGCAGCCAGCCGGGCGGGATGTTCTGGCGGCGGGCCATCTCCTCCAGGGCTGTCGCAGTAGTCCTTGGCGTCTTGCAGCTCCTCCCGTGCGGCCAGGACCCTGGCGCGTGCCTTCTTGGGTCAGCCTCCGGTGAGGACGAGGATGCCGGGTCCGCAGACGGTGTCGTGCTCGCGCTGCGCCGACGCGAGGCGGGCGTGCGCCGCGCGGGCGCGCTGCCTCCAGGAGCGTTCCCGCCGCTTCCGCTCCTCGGCCTCGCGGTCGAGCTGCGCGCGCACGTCGTCCTCTGTCGCGAGAGCCGAAGGCGGGGGGGCGGTGTCCGTGGCGGCGGTCTCGGTCTCGCCTGGGACGGCCGCGGGCGTGTCGGTCTCCGGGCGCAGGTCCTCGCCGGTGTAGACCCTTGCCGCGGGAGCCTCGGTCGTGCGCTTGCGGGCCTGACGGCTAGCGGCGTCGCCGAGCGACTGTGGCGCGGCCAGCGCCGGGGCCAGGCAGAGAAGGACGGCGACGACCGGGACTCGCATACAACGCTCCCGAGGCAAAGGTACGGCGCCGCGGGCCGTGCGGCCAGAGGCGATTGGCTCAGGTGTGAGCGCGATCACTCCAGGGAGCGGGGGATCGAGCCACGCGCGGTCCGGTATAGTGGGAGCGAGAATGGAGATCCTGACCGCGTCCTGGGTGCTGCCGGTCACGGGTCCGCCCATCCGTGACGGCCGAGTGGCGGTCGATGGCGGGCAGGTGGCCTGGGTGGGCGGCGCGGGCGACCCGGGCGAGCCCGAGGGGGGCCGGCGCGACCTGGGGCCGGGAATCCTGCTGCCGGGCCTGGTGAACGCCCACTGCCACCTGGAGCTGTCGCACCTCGCGGGCCTGTTGCCCGGGGGCGGTGGGTTCGTCCCCTGGGTCGAGAGCGTCGTGGCGAGCCGCGGGCGCTTCGCGCCGGAGGCCATGCGCTCCGCGACCGCCTCCGCCATCCGCTTCCTGGAGGAGCGGGGCACGGTCGCGGTCGGGGACGTCTCGAACGCCCTGGGCCACCTGGACCTGCTGTCGGCGTCGCGCCTGTCGGCCGTGGTGTACCTCGAGCTGCTCTCCTGGGATCCCGCGAAGGCGGAGGCGGTGCTGGCCTTCGCCGAGCAAGCGTCTGGCCGAGGTCGCTCCGTCGCTGCGGCCCGGTGTCGATGTCCGGCTCGCCGCCCACGCGCCGCACTCCGTGTCGCCCGCGCTGTTTGCCCTCCTGGTGGGGCGCGGCGGCCCCGCCGCCCTTCACCTCGCCGAGTCGCCCGACGAGACGGCCTTCCTGGCCAGCGGGGGCGGGGCCTGGCCGGGCTTCCTCGAACGGCGGGGCCTCGCCGACGTCGCCTTCGCGCCCCCGGGGCTGAGCCCCGTGCGCTACGCCGACCGCCTCGGGGCCCTGCACGAGCGCCTCGTCGCCGCGCACGGGGTCCAGCTGGACGCGGTGGATCGCGAGATCCTGGCCCGGCGCGGCGTGCACGTGGTCCTCTGCCCGCGCAGCAACCGTCACCTGGGCGTGGGCGCCGCCGACGTGCCGGCGCTCCTGGCCTCGGGGGTGCGCCTGGCGCTCGGCACCGACAGCCTGGCGAGCGCCGAGACGCTCGACGTCCTGGACGACGCCGCGCTTCTGCACCGGCAGTTCCCGGCGCTCGATCCGGGCGCCATCGTGCGCATGGCGACGCTCGGCGGAGCCGAGGCCCTCGGCCTCGACGACCTCGGCGCCATCGCGCCGGGGAAGCGGGCCGCGCTGGCCTTCGCCCCGGCGTCGGGCGTCGATGCCGATCCCCACGAGCTCCTGCTGTCGGGCGGGGTCCGGCTCGAGCCGGTGGAGGCCCGATGAAGGGCGTCCTCGGCCGCGCTCTCGCCTACGGGCGGATGATCCGCTTCTCCCACTCGGTGTTCGCCCTGCCGTTCGCCCTCACCTCGGCGGTGCTCGCGGCGCGGGAAGGCGGCGTCGAAGCCCGGCAGGTCCTCTGGATCGTGGTGGCCATGGTGGCGGCGCGCAGCGCGGCCATGGGCTTCAACCGCCTGGTGGACCAGTCGATCGACGCCCGCAACCCCCGCACCGCGGGCCGCGAGCTGCCCAGGGGCGTTCTCTCGCGCGGCGAGGCGTGGGCGTTCGTGGCGATCTCGACCGCCGTCTTCGTGCTGGCCGCGGCCCGGCTGAACCCGCTCTGCCTCGCCCTCTCGCCGGTCGCTCTCCTGATCGTCTTCGGGTACTCGTACACGAAGCGCTTCACGGCGGCGTCCCAGATCGTGCTCGGCCTCTCCCTGGCGGTGGCGCCGGTGGGGGCCTGGCTGGCCATCCGGGGCCGCTTCGAGGCCGTCCCCCTGGTGCTCGGGGCGGCCGTCGTCCTGTGGGTGGCCGGGTTCGACACGATCTACGCCTGCCAGGACGCCGAGTTCGATCGGCGGGAGGGCCTGCACTCGATCCCGGCGCGCCTCGGCGTGCGCGCGCGCGCTCGTCGTGGCCCGCGCGCTGCACGTCGGGGCCATCCTCGCTGCTGCTCGGCCTGTACCGGCTCGCCCCCCTGCACCCGCTCTACCTCGCCGGCGTGGCGGTCGTCGCGGCCCTTCTCGCCTGGGAGCACACGCTCGTGCGTGCCGACGACCTGAGCCGCGTCATGCAGGCCTTCAACCTGAACGGCTGGGTGAGCCTCGGCTACTTCGCCTTCACCGCGGCGGCCGTCTGGCTGGCCTGAAGCGCCGCGCGATCGGGGTAGAATCCACGTTTCGGTGGGCGAGATCCTGCAGGTGAGAATGAGTGTCGCGACACCGACGCCCGGGGCGCCGGAGAAGGCGGCCGTGCGGTCGATGTTCGACCGGATCGCCCCCCGCTACGACCTGCTGAACCGCGTGCTCTCGGGGGGCACCGACGTGCGTTGGCGGCGTCGGGCGGTGGACTGCGCTCGACCTCGCGCGCGCCCGCGCGCGTGCTCGACCTGTGCACGGGCACGGCCGACCTCCTCATCGAGGCGCTCTCCCGCGACCCCGGCCACTCGGGCCTCGGCGTCGACCTCTCGCACGCCATGCTGGTCCGCGGGTCGGGGAAGCTCGCGCGCGGGGGCTACGCCGGCCGCGCGGCTCTCGCGCAAGGCGACGGCGAGCACCTCCCCGTGGGGGCCGACCTCTTCGACGGGGCGCTCGTCGCCTTCGGGATCCGCAACGTGGGCGACCCCGCTGCAGGCCATGCGCGAGGTCCTCCGGGTGCTGCGGCCGGGCGGGCGCTTCGTGGTGCTCGAGTTCTCGACCCCGGGGGGCCTGCTCGGGGCGGCCTACCGCTTCTACTCCCGGAGCGTGCTGCCCCGTCTCGGAGGGCTGGTGAGCGGAGACGCCTCGGCCTACGCCTACCTGCCGGCCTCCGTGGCGAAGTTCCCGGCGCCCGAGGCGTTCGCCTCTCTCATGCGGGAGGCCGGGTTCGTCGACGTGCGGTGGCAGCGGCTCACCGGCGGGATCGCGTGCCTCCACCGGGCGGAGAAGCCGCGATGAGCCGGCTGGGGCCGGCGCTGCAGCGCGCGGCCGAGCTGGCTGCGGCCGAGCCGCGACGCGCGTGCTCGCCGACTGGGTGCGCGCGGTGGCGGACGTGCGCGGGATCGCCGAGGCCGACGCGCGCGAGGGCTGCGCGCGGGAGCTCGACGCGCTGCTCGACCGCCTCTCCGCCGGGGACGTGGAGGGCGTGCTGGCGGCGGAGGCGCAGCGGGCGGAGGGCGAGGTCCGGCGCGGCGCGAGCCTCCTCGGCATCGCTCTCGACCTGCGGGTGCTCGACCGCTGCCTCGCCTCGGTGCTCGTCTCCGCCTGCCCGGACCGCGACTCGCTCGCCGAGAGCCTGGTCGCGCTCGACGAGCTCGCGGACCAGCGACGGGAGGCGCTCCTCGCCGCGCAGGAGGACGAGTCGGCGCGCCGGCTGGTCGAGGCCCAGGAGCAGGGGGCGAGGGCGGCGGAGCGCGCGCGCGAGGTGCAGCGGGCGAACGAGGCGCTGCGCCGGGCGGAGGCGGAGAGCCGCCACCGGGCGGAGCAGATCGGCCTCCTCTCGTCGGTGGCCCACCGGATCGCGGCCATCCGCGAGCCCGAGGAGCTGATGCAGCAGGCGGCCGACCAGATCCGCGCGCGCATGAACCACACCTACGTGGCGGTGGTGGTGCTCGACGACGAGGGTGTGCTCGTCGGCCGCTGGGCCGGGCGGCCGGGCCTCGGGCGGACGAGCGCGGGCCGCGCCCAGGGGCCGCCGGGCGGGGTCATCGGCCGGGCGCTGCGGCTGCGCGCGCCGCAGGTCGTGGGCGACGTCACCCGCGACCCCGACTACGTCCCCGACGTGCCCGGGTCGCGCTCGGAGATGGCGATCCCTCTCATCGAGGGCTCCGAGGTGCTCGGCATCCTCGATTTCCAGAGCGAGGAGCCCTTTGCCTTCGCCCTCGACGACGTGGCGGCCGGCGAGACCCTCGCCGAGTTCCTGGTCATCGCCCTGCGCAACGCCCGCCTCTACCAGGAAGCCCGCAAGAACGGGTAGGCAGCCGACCGTGCACTTGGCAGCCCTGGGGGGCATGGGGGGACGTGAGTCCCCCCATCTCAAGGAAAGCCGAGTACAGGCGAAGCCGTATCGGCAGGCCTGTCCCCGGATGTTGGATGACTGGTGTTCGTTGTTGTGGCAGGCCCGTCCCCGGATGCTGGATGACAGGTGTTCGTCGTTCTGGCCAGGCCAGCCCCCGCGCGCCCGACTACTCGGTCGGCCCTGGCTCCGTTGTCGTAGTCCCGAAGACGGCGGCGAAATGCCGAGTCAGCCGGTCCATGACCTCGTCGATCGGCACGGGCCGCCCCAGGAGCCGCTCGAGGCTCGTGACGCCGCGGCCACGGATGCCGCAGGGCACGATCAGGTCGAAGGCGGACAGGTCGGTCGCGACGTTGAAGGCGAATCCGTGCGACGTCACCCAGCGGGCGATGCGCACGCCGATCGCGCCGATCTTGTCGCGGCCGACCCAGGTGCCGGTCAGACCCTCGACGCGCGCCGGCCTCGACGCCGTAGTCGGCGCAGGTGCGGATCATGACCTCCTCGAGGTCGCGCACGTAGCGGTGTACGTCGCGCCGGTCCGGGGAGAGGTCGATGATGGGGTAGCCCACCACCTGCCCGGGGCCGTGGTAGGTCACGTCGCCCCCGCGTCCCGCTTCGAAGACGTCGAAGCCGCGCTCGCGCAGCGCCTCCGCCGGGAAGAGCACGTTCTCCTGCCGCGCGTTGCGGCCCAGGGTGAAGACCGGGTCGTGCTCGAGCAGGAGCAGGTGATCGAGGGCCCGGCCCGCCTGCCGCTCGGCCACGAGAGACTCCTGGACTTCGAGCCCGCGAGCGTACCCGATCCGCCCCAGCCGCCGGACGACGAGGGGCCGCGCTGCGGGCGAACCGGCGGGTGAGTCTGTCATTCCGAGGAGCTTCGGTTCGCCGGGCGACGAGGAATCCGAAATCTCAGCGCCGGCGGGACTGCGGACCCCTCGTCGCCCGACCCGTATGGAGCTCCTCGGGGTGACAAGGTCATTGCCACCGGCGACCGGCCACAGCCGGTTCCCGCTCGGAAGGACGAGCTAGAGGGCAGCTTCGTCGAACTCCTGCAAGGTGGCCTTGATCTGCGACATGAAGCGGTCGGCGTCCGCGCCGTCCACCAGGCGGTGGTCGAAGGTCAGGCAGAAGTAGCACATGGTGCGGATGGCGATGGCGTCGTCGCGCACCACCGGCCGCTTCTCGATCGTCCCGGTGGCGAGGATCGCGACCTGCGGCTGCGGGATGATGGGGGTGCCGAAGAGGCTGCCGAAGACGCCGGGGTTCGTGACGCTGAACGTCCCCCCCTGGACCTCCTCGACCTTGAGCTTCTTGGCGCGCGCGCGGTCGGCGAGGTCGTTCACGGCCCGGGCGAGGCCGAGCACGTTCTTCTCGTCGGCGTGGTGGATGACCGGCACGATGAGCCCCCAGTCGAGGGCCACGGCGAGGCCGAGGTTGATGTCCTTGTGGTAGACGATCGTCTCCCCGTCGATGCTCGCGTTGAGGACGGGGAAGGCCTTGAGGGCGTCGACCACGGCCTTGAGGACGAACGGCGTGTAGGTGAGCCGGACGCCCCGCTCCTCGAAGGCGGCCTTGTGCTTCCTGCGGAGCTGGTCGATCCGCGTCATGTCGATCTCGAAGACGGTCGAGACGTGGGCCGAGGTGCGCTTCGAGAGCACCATGTGCTCGGCCGTCTTGCGGCGGATGGGCGACATCGGCACGACTTCGACGCGGGATCCGCCGGGGGCCCTGGCGGGAGTGGGCGCGAGAGCGGGCGGCAGTGCGGCAACGGGCGGAGCGGCAACGGGCGGAGCGGCAACGGGCGGAGCGGCAACGGGCGGAGCGGCAACGGGCGGAGCGGCAACGGGCGGAGCGGCAACGGGCGGCCAGCGGGCGACGGGCGGCGACGGCCGCGACGACGTCCGGAGCCGGCTCGGGCGTTTCGGGCCGGGTCTCGATGTGGCCGAGGATGTCCTGCTTCGTCACGCGGCCACCGATGCCGGTGCCGGGGATGGCGCGGATGTCGACCTGGTGCTCCGCCGCGATCCTGCGGACGACCGGCGACGAGCGGGTGAGGCGCAGCTCCTCGGCAGTCATCTCGGCGCGCGGCTTCTCGGCCGGGGGAGCGGGCGGGGCCGGGGGCTGCGTCTCACCCTCGATCTGGAACGAGACCGCCGGCGCCGGCGCGGGCGGGGGCGCAGCAGGCGCAGCGGCCGGCGCCGCAACGGGTGCCGGGGCCGGCGGTGGCGGCGGCGGAGGGGCCAGGAGCGCCATGGGAGCGCCCTCTCCCTCGGCCGCGATCACCCCCACCACGGTGTGGATGGCGACGGTCGTGCCCGGCGCCACGCGGATCTCCTTGAGAACGCCGGCGGCGGGGGAGGGGATCTCCGCATCCACCTTGTCGGTCGAGATCTCGAACAGGGGCTCGTCGCGCTCGACGCGGTCGCCCACGTTCTTGAACCACTTCGTGACGGTGCCCTCGGCGATCGACTCCCCCATCTGGGGCATGATGACGTCAGCCATGGCTCTCCTCGCTCGGTCGCGGGACTACGCGTCGATCGCGTGGCCGTACACCGCCTCCGCCGCCTGCATGAGCGCCTCGGGCAGGGTCGGGTGCGGGTGGACGGTGCGGAAGATCTCCTCGGTGGTGGCCTCGAGGCGCAGGGCCACGCAGGCCTCCGAGATGAGGTCGGTCGCGTGCGGGCCGACCATGTGGACGCCCAGCACCTCGTCGTACTTCGCCTCGGACACGACCTTGACCAGGCCCTCGGGGTGCCCGAGGATGCGGGGCTTGGCCAGGTTGCCGAAGTTGAACCGGCCGACGCGCACGTCGTAGCCGCGCTTCTTCGCCTCGGCCTCGGTGAGGCCCACCCCTGCCGTCTCGGGGCGGCAGTAGGTGGCGGAGGGGACGCGGTCGTAGTTGAGCGCCTCGACCGCGTGGCCGGCCAGCCGCTCGGCCACCCCGATGCCCTCGGCGGAGGCCACGTGGGCCAGCTGCGGGTGCGGCCGGTCCGGCAGCGCGACCACGTCGCCGATCGCGTAGATCCCCGGCTCGTCCGTCGCCAGCAGGTGGCTCGTCTTCACGTAGCCCCGGTCCAGCTGCGCCTTCGTGGACTCGAGGTTGAGGCCGTCCGTGACCGGGCCGCGGCCCACGGCCAGCAGCAGCAGCTCGGCGGTGACCGTCTTCGACTCGCCCTGCGCGGTGCGGAAGCCGACCTCGACGCCGTTCGAGGTCTTGAGCGCGGCCTCGGTCTTCGCTCCCGTGTGGATCGCCATCTGCTTGGCCAGGACCTTGTGCGCCTCGGCCGAGATCTCCTCGTCGTCGAGGGGGAGGATGCGGGGGAGCATCTCGATCACGGTCACCGTGGAGCCGAAGCGCGCGAACATCGAGGCGAACTCGATCCCCACCGCCCCGGCGCCGATGACGATGAGGCTCTTCGGGATCTCCTTGAGCTGCAGGATCTCGTCGGAGGTGAGGATCGTCTTGCCGTCCGGGGTGATGCCGGGGAGCGACTTCGGGCGGGATCCGGTGGCGAGGATGACGTTCTTCGTGGCGATCTTCGTCTCGCCGCCGTCGCCCTTCACCACCACCGCCTTCGAGCCCTCCAGGCGCCCCTGGCCCTTGAAGAGGGCGATCTTGTGCTTCTTGAAGAGGAAGGTCTCGATCCCCTTGCTCAGGCGCAGGACGATGCGGTCCTTGCGCGACATGACGGCGGGGAAGTCGAGGCCCACGTTCTCGGCCACGATCCCGTACTCCTTGCGGTTCTTGAAGTCCTCGTAGAGGTCCGCGGTGTGGAGGAGCGCTTTCGTGGGGATGCAGCCCCGCTGGAGGCAGGTGCCGCCGCACCCCGCCGGGTCGCGCTCGACCACCGCCGTCTTGAGCCCCATCTGGGCGGCGCGGACGGCCGCCACGTACCCGCCGGGGCCGGTCCCGATGACGGTGACGTCGAAGATCTCGCCGTTGGCCAAGGCTTCCTCCTCGCTCCGCGCGGGCGTCCGCCGCTTCCGGCGCGGCGCAAGCCGTCACGCTATCAGAGGCCCCGGGCGGGAGCAAGGCGGCGGCGGGAGCGCTTCCTTTGGTAACATGGGCGTTCCAAGGCCATGTCCGAGCCCCTCTTCATCGCCGCCTCGATCTTCCTGCTGCTGCTCGGCAACGGCTTCTTCTCGGGCAGCGAGATCGCGATCATCTCCGCCCGCCGCAGCCGGATCGAGGGCCTCATCGAGGAAGGCAGCCGTGCCGCCTCCCGCGTGAAGGCCCTCCAGGAGAACATGGACCAGTTCCTCGCCACCGTCCAGATCGGGGTGACGGTGTGCGGGACCCTGGCCGGCGTCCTCGGCGGCTTCCTCGCCTCGCGCTACCTCGAGCCGTCCCTCGCCGGCGCGGGGCTGCCGCGGCTGGCTGCCGCCCGCGCTCGTGGCGAGCGTGCTCGTGGGCCTGTCCATCGTGTACGTGGAGCTCGTCCTCGGCGAGCTGGTCCCGAAGGCGCTGGCCCTTCGCTACACCGAGTCGATCGCCCTTCTGGTGTCCGCCCCGTTTCGCTTCATGGCCCGCGCCTCGCGCTGGGTCGTCGAGTTCCTGGCCGCGTCCACGCGGCTCGTCCTGCGGGTGTTCGGCATCAAGGACGCCGGCCTGCGCACCTTCGTCTCGGAGGAGGAGATCAAGCACCTCGTGCGGGAGGGGCGCCAGCAGGGCGTTCTCGACCAGACCGAGATGGAGATCATCCACAGCGTCTTCGAGTTCACCGACATGCCGGTGCGCAAGGTCATGGTCCCGCGGCCGAAGATCTTCGCCCTCGACGCCGACACCCCGCCGGGCGAGGTCGGCTCGCTGATCGTGGAGAGCGGCTTCTCCCGGATCCCCGCCTACGAGGGCTCCCTGGACGACGTGGTGGGGGTCGTCTACGTCAAGGACGCGCTGCGGCTGCTCGAGAAGCGCCAGCCGGTGGTGATCCGCAAGATCCTCCACCCCGTGCACCTCGTCCCCGAGACGAAGAAGGTGGGGGAGCTGCTCAAGGAGCTGCAGAAGCGGCGCAGCCACATGGCGGTCGTCGTGGACGAGCACGGCTCGGTGAGCGGCCTCGTGACCCTGGAGGACCTCATCGAGCAGATCGTCGGGGAGATCCAGGACGAGTACGACTGGGAGGAGCGCCCGGTCGAGCGCATGCGGGACGGGTCCATGGTGGTGGAGGGGACCGTCTCCGCGACCGAGCTTCGGGAGAACTACGAGATCCCGCTCCCGGAGTCCGCCGAGTTCGAGACGGTGGCCGGCTTCATGCTCGAGCAGCTCGGCTCGGTGCCCAAGGGCGGCGAGGTCGTCACCACCGTCAAGGACTGGCGCTTCACGGTCGTGGACGTCGAGCGCAACCGCATCAGCAAGGTCAAGATCGAGAAGCTCCCCGCCCCCGTCGGCGCCTGACCCAGCCTGTAGCCGCTGCCACTGGAGCCCATAGCTGCAGCCACTGGGCGCCCGCGTTGTGGGCGTCTCGGGTCGTCTCCTCGCTCGCTTACCGGCACGGCTGGTTCATGCGCTCGCTTCGGAGCGCCCGAGACGCCTTCTCGGGCGGGCGCAGCAGCCTGTAGCCGCCTGCCACTGGAGCCCATAGCTGCGGCCACCGGGCGCCCGCATTGTGGGCGTCTCGGGTCGTCTCCTCGCTCGCTTACCGGCAGGGCTGGCTCATGCGCTCGCTTCGGAGCGCCCGAGACGCCTTCTCGGGCGGGCGCAGCCGCCTGTAGCCGCTGCCACTGGAGCCCATAGCTGCGCCACCGGGCGCCCGCGTTGTGGGCGTCTCGGGTCGTCTCCTCGCTCGCTTACCGGCACGGCTGGCTCATGCGCTCGCTTCGGAGCGCCCGAGACGCCTTCTCGGGCGGGCGCGACGCCCGTAGCCCGTCTTCAGGGGTTCGGGGATTCGGATTCGGCGTCGCCGACGGCGGGCGGATCGGCTCGATCCGCGGCTCGGTCGGCCGGACCGGCGGGGTGGCCGACGCGCCGGCCGGCGGCGTCTCGAACTGGAAGGGCGAGACCTCTCCGCCGACGAGGAACGAGCGGAGGTCCGCCTCGGTGATGTCCGTCTTCCGGATCACGTGCGGCGTGAGGGTCATGACGATGTCGGTCTGCTGGACCTGGTCCTCGTTCTTGGCGAACAGCTGGCCGATGAAGGGGATGCTCGCGAGGCCGGGGATGCCGGTGAGTCCCTTTCGCTCGTTGTCGAGGATGAGCCCGGCGAGCAGGTTCGTCTCGCCGTCGCGCAGGCGGATCGTCGAGTTGACGGTGCGGGAGTTGAAGGTGGGCAGCCCCTGGTAGCCGGGCGCGCCCACCGCCGAGATGTCGAGCTTGAGCTGGAGGCTCACTTCCCCGTCCTGGTGGACCCGCGGCGCGATGTCGATGTTCACGCCCACGTTCTTGTACTCGAACGAGGTGATGGGCTGCTGGGGCAGCCCTCCGCTGGCGATGGCGGTGAAGGTGGTGACCGGGACCGGGACCTGGTCGCCGAAGCGGGCCTGGGCCGTCTCGCCCTCGGTGACGCGCAGCTGCGGGTTGGCCAGGATGCGCGTCGAGGAGTCGGTCTCGAGCAGGCGCACCACGGCCCCGGGCAGCGACGTGACCACGAGGTTGCTCTTGTCGTAGGCCCCGCCGCCCGGGTTGTTGATCTGGGGGTCGGGGAAGATCCCGGAGGCGATGCCCTGGATGCCCTGCGCGTCGAGGCCGGAGGTGAGGTAGATCCCGTACTCCTTCAGCGTGTTGCGCCCGACCTCGAGGATCTGGACCTCGATCACGACCTCCGCCCGCCGCTTGTCCACGATGTCGACGATGCGCTCCGCCGCCGCCACCTTGTCCGGCGTGTCGTTGATGGTGAGGGCGTTGGCGCCGGGAACGGGGGCGACGCGTCGTGCGCCGAGGACGACGCGCAGGAGGTCGATCGTCTCCTTGAGGTCGGCGTTGGACAGGAAGAGCGTCTTCACCACCTGCTGCTCGAACTCGCGCCGCTTGGTGGGCGTGTCCGGCACCACGTTGAGGACCTTCGCGTCCACCACGCGGTGGAACGTGCGGCCGGCCGCGGCGAGCGCGCTCAGGGCCTGGTCGAAGCCCACTCCCTGGAGATCGAGGCTGATGGTCGTGTCCTGGAACGTCGGGTCGAAGGTGACGTTGACTCCCGCGGCTCGCGCGAGGGCGAGGTAGGCCTCCCGCAGGCTGGCGCCGCGGAACACGAGCCCGAGCGGCTGCTGTGCGTCGGGGCCCAGGTCGAGACCGGGGAGGGCCCTCTCGCGGGCCCGTGCCTTGGCCTCCTTCAGGGTGGCCGCGCCCTGCTGGCGGCGCACCTCGAGATCGCGCATCTCCTCCTCGACCCCCGCCGCGGCCCTCGGGTCGAGCTCGAGGGCGAGGCGGTACTCCGCGAGCGCCTCGGCGTAGAGCCCCCGCCCCGCCAGGCGTCGGGCCATGTTCGTGTGGTCGAGGGAGGCGCGCATCCGCGCGCGCTCGAGCGCCCGCCGGTACTGGACGTCGTTCGGGGCGCCCCGCACCGCCTTCTGGTACTCGAGCACCGCGCGGTCGTAGTCCTGGAGCCGCTCCGCGTTCTCCCCGGAGCGAAACGCGCTGGAGGTGGCGCAGCCCGCGGCGGCCAGCAGAACGAGCGGCAGGAGGAAGCGCTTCATCCGCGCACCACCTCGACCCCGGCCGGGACGTCGAATCGGAAGAGCTTGTCGGGCAGGCCGGTGTTCTCCCGCACACCCTCGAAGCGGAAGTGCGTGCGGTTGCCCTGCACGTCCTCGAGGAGGATCGAGCGGATGCGCCCCGAGGGCTCGACGTCCAGAAACGCCCGCTCCACTTCAGGCTCGTCGCGCCGGGGCACGAGCTTGACCCGCAGGACCCCGTCTTCGAGCGGCTCCTCGAGCGAGGCGTCGAACTCCTCCAGGATGCCGCCGCGGCCCGAGAGCAGGCGTCCCGCGAGCGAGCGCTCCGCGTCCTGCTCGCTCACCACGACCTGCCGGTCGGCGGGGACGTAGAAGTAGAACGTCCGGCCGTCGGAGATGAACAGCTTCGCTTCGGGGTCCTTGTACTCCCAGCGCATCCGGCCCGGCTTCTTGATCGAAACCACGCCCCGCTCGACGACCTCGCGCCCGAGCATTCCCGATCGGTAGCTCTGCGTGAAGCGGGCGACGAGGTCGGCCATCCGGCCGTGCCGCTCCTCGACCTTGCGGACGAGGCTCCGCGCGAGGTCGGCATCGGCCGCGCTGGTCGCCGGAGGGGCCGGGGCGAGCAGGGCGAGGAGCGTCAGCAGGAGGGCGGCGCGCATGGTGTCGCGTCTGTGATCATAGCGCAAACTGTTGGGCTGCGGGAAGTTCCGCTTGCCGGTCCGCGCGGCGGCTGGTAGCATTCGCAGGATGCGGATGGCGTTCTCGCGCGGAGCTCTGGCTCTCGCCCTGCTCGGGCCGGCGGTGGCGACGGCCGCCGTCCCCGCGCCCGCGGAGATGCGCGGCCTGTGGGTGGTGCGCACCGCCCTCGTCTCGCCGCAGGCGGTCGACCAGGCGGTGGACGACGCCGCCGCGGCGGGAATGAACGCGCTCTTCGTGCAGGTGCGCGGGCGTGGCGACGCCTTCTACCGCTCCAGTCTCGTGGCCCGCAGCCCGCTGCTCGAGCGGCAACCGCGCGACTTCGACCCGTTCGCCCGGCTGCTGGCCCGGGCGCGGGCGAAGGGCCTGCAGGTCCACGCCTGGGTGAACGTCCTGCTGGCCGCGCACTTCGGCCAGCCCCTCCCCGGCGGGCACGTCCTCCTGAAGCACCCCGAGTGGGCGATGGTCCCGAGGTCGGCGTCGACGGCGGCGCTCGTGGCCTCCGGCCCGAGGCGGCTGCGACTGATCATGGAGTCCGGCCGGGCCGAGGGTGACGTCGAGGGTTACTACCTCTCGCCGGCCATTCCGGCGGTGGGGGATCATCTCGAGAGCGTCGTCCGTGAGCTCGTCCGGTCCTACCCGGTGGACGGGCTCCACTTCGATTTCATCCGCTACCCGGGCCCGAGCTTCGACTACTCCCGCGAGGCGCTCGAGGGTTTCCGGCGCGTGAGCGGGGGGACGGACCTCCTGGGCGGCCCCGCGCGCAGCCCGGCGGCCTGGGACGGCTACCGACGGCAGGTCCTCACCGCTCTCGCGACGCGCCTCGCGGACGCGGCGCGCGTGGAGCGGCCCGGGCTCGTGCTCTCGGCGGCAGTGGCTCCGGACGAGGCGCAGGCGGTCAGCCAGAAGTTCCAGGACTGGCCGCGCTGGCTCGCGAGCGGCATCCTGACGGCCCTGTGCCCGATGACCTACACCCCCGAGAACCGGATCTTCCAGCAGCAGGTCGAATCCGCGAGCGCGCGCGCGGGCCTCGGGCAGCCCGTGTGGGCCGGGGTCGCCGCGTACCGGCTCGACGTCGCGGGAATCGTCGAGAAGATCGCTCTCGCGCGCCAGTCCGGGGCGCGGGGCGTCGTGCTCTTCTCGCACGAGTCCCTGGCGCCCGCCGACCTGCGGCGCCTGCGCGACGAGGCTTTCCCGCCGCGCTTCGCGCTGGGCGCAGAGCCGCGCGCCGGCCACGCGGCCGGTTCCCGCTGATGCGCGTCACGCCGCCCTCCCGCCGCCGTCTCCTCCAGGGAGGCCTGGCTGCGGCCGCGGTGGCCGCGGGGAGGTATGCTTTGGGCACCGTGTCCGCCGCCGATCGCTCCGCGAGCGCCGCGCCCGGGGGCTTCCGCCCCGGGGGACTCGAGGCCGTGGACGCCGTCGTCGAGGCCGGCGTTGCCGCCCGCGCGTTCCCGGGCGGAGTCCTGGCCGTGGGCCTCGACGGAGCGCTCGCCCACTCGAGGGCCTTCGGCCGCCTCTCCTACGACCCGGACGCGGCCGCGGTGGCGACCGACACCCTCTACGACCTTGCTTCACTGACGAAGGTCGTGGTGACGACGACCCTCTCGATGATCCTGGTGGACGAGGGGAAGCTCGACCTCGACGCCCGCGTGCACGCGTTCTTCCCGGCCTTCTCCGGTCCGGCCAGGGAGAGGGTGACGGTGCGCCACCTGCTCACGCACTCCGGCGGCCTGCAGTGGTGGGCGCCGCTGTACAAGGAGGTCAAGGGCAAGAAGGCGTACATCGAGCGCATCGTGGCCATGGACCTCGCCTACGAGCCCGGCGCCAAGACCGTGTACAGCGACCTCGGGATCATCCTGCTCGGCGACATCCTGGAGCGGGTGAGCGGGACGCCGTTCGAGGAGCTGGCCCAGAAGCGCGTGCTCCAGCCCCTGGCGATGAAGGACTCGCGCTACCGCCCGCCGGCGGCGCTTCTCGACCGCATCGCGCCGACCGAGAACGACCCCTGGCGGGGCCGCGTCGTGCGCGGCGAGGTGCACGACGAGAACGCCCTCGCCCTGGGCGGCGTCGCTCCCCACGCGGGCCTCTTCGCCACCGCGCCCGACCTCGCCCACCTCGCGCAGGCCCTCCTCGACGGGGGCGTCTTCGGCGGGCGTCGGATCGTCTCCCGCGCCACCGTGGAGCTGTTCACCGAGCGGGCGGGGATCCCGGTCTCCTCGCGCGCCCTCGGCTGGGACACGCCCACCGACGAATCGGGCCAGCGCAGCTCGACGCCGGGGCAGCCGGGCTACTCGTCGGCGGGCTCCCTCTTCTCGGCCCGGTCGTTCGGCCACACCGGCTTCACCGGCACCTCGATGTGGATGGACCCGGCGCGCGGGCTGTACGTCATCCTGCTCACGAACCGCGTGCACCCGACCCGCGAGAACAACAAGATCCGCGACACGAGGGCGCAGGTCGCCGACGCGGTCGTGCGCGCGCTGGACCAGCCGTGAGACGCCGGGCCTTCCTGGCCGCGACCGCCCTGCCGCTCGCGGCCCGGCGGTCGCTCGCCGCATCGCCGTTGGTGCTCGTGGGGCTCGAGCGGGTCGCGGCCGACCCGCGCGCACGGCTGCGCGGCCGGCGCGTCGGCCTGCTCGCTCACGCGGCGTCGGTCACCGCGGACGGGCGACACGCCATCGACGTCCTGCGCGGGGCCGGCGTCGACG
Source organism: uncultured Acidobacteriota bacterium (assembly GCA_963818355.1). Taxonomy (GTDB): domain Bacteria; phylum Acidobacteriota; class Vicinamibacteria; order Fen-336; family Fen-336; genus DATBSL01. The sequence goes on from CAWFSB010000019.1 coordinate 31,294, forward strand.
TCGTGCGCCTCTTCGGTCCCGAGCACGGCCTGCGCGGACGAGCGGCGGCGGGGGAGGAGGTCGCGGGCGGCTTCGACGCGGCGAGCGGCCTGCCCGTGGTCAGCCTCTACGGGGCGCGGACGAAGCCCACCGCGGAGGACCTGCGCGGCCTCGACGTGCTGGTGGTCGATCTCCAGGACGCCGGCGTCCGCTTCTACACCTACGCGAGCACCATGCTGCTCTGTCTCGAGGCCGCGGCCGAGGCGGGGCTCGAGGTCGTCGTTCTCGACCGGCCGAACCCTCTCGGCGGCGATCGCGTGGAGGGGCCGGAGCGCGACCCGGCGATGCCGTTCAGCCTCGTCTCCGTGGCGCCGGGGCCGCTCGTCCACGGCTTGACGCTCGGCGAGATGGCGCTCGTCGCCAATAGCCGGCGCGAGAAGCCCGGTCGTGTGAGCGTGCTGGCGATGCGTGGCTGGAAGCGGGACATGACCTGGGCCGACACCGGCCGGCCCTGGGTCAACCCCTCGCCGAACCTGCGCAGCGCCGAGGCGGCGCTCGCCTACCCCGGGACGTGCCTGGTGGAGGCGACGAACGCCAGCGAGGGGCGGGGCACGGAGGCGCCGTTCCTGCTCGTGGGCGCGCCGTGGATGAAGGCGGAGGCGGTGGCGCGGGAGGCGGCCACCCCGGGCTTCACGCTGGAGCCGACCGCCTTCACGCCCGAGGCTTCGGCGGCGGCGCCGCAGCCGAAGCACCTCGGGGTTCTCTGCCAGGGTGTTCGCGTGCGGGTGACGCACCCCGCCGCGGTGCGGCCCTGGGCCCTCGGGCTCAGGCTGCTGATCGCCCTGCGCCGGCACCCGGAGTTCGCCTGGGTCCGCGAGGGGGCCGGGCTCGACACGCTTTCCGGAACGAAGGCCGTGCGCGCGGCCCTCGAGCGCGGCGACGGCGTGGAGACGATCCTCGCCGCCGAAGAGCCGGCCATCGAGCGCTGGCGGCGCGAGCGAGAGGCTTCGCTGCTCTCACTGAAGCCCCACCCGCATGAAATGCGGGTGGATCTGGTCCGTGGCCCGTCCTTGGCGCAGGCCTGGTTCCCTCTCACGTGAAGGCCCCCGGGAAAGCCCCGAGGAAGGCCGGTTCTACTTCCGTGGCTCCGGCCAGACCAGGCTCGCGAGCAGGCCGAAGCCGAGCGTCGAGAGCGAGCCGACGAGCGTGTACCACGGCCAGGCCAGCTTCGTCCCGAAGGCCACCGCCGTGATGGTCGTCAGGCCGAGCAGCAGTCCGGCGAACGCCGCCCGCGTTCCGACCCGCCGCGTGAAGATCCCGAGGAAGAACACCCCGAGGATGATCCCGGTCGTGAATCCGGCGATCGTGAGCACGGACTCCACGACCGTGCGGCTCAGGAGCGGGCCGCCGAGGGCCACCGCGATCTGGACGAGGCCGAAGGCGAGGGTGAGGACCTGGGTGACACGGAGCAGGTGCGCCGAGCTCGCGTCCGGGCGGACGAGCGGGCGATAGAAGTCCGTGACCGCGGCGGTGGCGGAGGAGTTGAGCGAGCCGGAGAGCGTCGACATCGCGGCGGCGAAGATCGCCCCGATCACGAGGCCCACCATCCCCCTCGGCAGCTGCTCGAGGATGAAGCGCACGAACACGCGGTCGGGCCGGTCGAAGGCGACGGCCGGCGGGAAGGCCTGGTAGAAGACGTACAGGCCCACCCCGATCAGGAGGAACAGTGCGAACTGGAGGAAGACGACGACCCCGCTCATCCAGACGGCGCGGCCGGCCTCGCGCTGGTTGCGGGCGCACAGGTAGCGCTGGACCATCATCTGGTCCGCGCCGTGGGAGCCGATGGTCAGGAACATCCCGCCGATCAGGCCCGCCCACAGGGTGTAGGGGTTGTCGAGGGCGGTCGAGAGGTCGAGCCAGCGGAACTTCCCTCCCGCGCTCCCGGTGGCGACGAGCTCGCCCCAGCCCCCGGGCAGCTTGCCCAGCAGGAGGAAGAACGCCACCACGGCGCCGACGTTGTAGATGACGAACTGTGCGACGTCCGTCCAGACCACCGCCTTCATGCCGCCCACGTAGGTGTAGGCGATCGTGGTCACGCCCACGAGGGCGATGGAGAGGGGCAGGGACAGGCCCGACATCTCCTGCACCACGATCGCGGTCAGGAAGAGGCGCAGCCCGTCGGCGAGGCTCCGGGTCAGCATGAAGAGCAGGGACGCCGCCTGGCCCACGGCGCCCCCGAAGCGCTTGCGCAGGACCTCGTAGGCGGTGAAGTACTCGCCGGAGAAGTAGTGGGGCAGCAGCACCGCCACCACCAGGAATCTCCCGATCAGGTAGCCGAGCGGCAGCTGGATGAAGGTGAAGTCGCGGCTCCAGGCGAAGCCCGGGATGCTCAGGAAGGTTACGGTGCTGGTCTCGGTGGCGACGATCGAGAACAGCAGGCCCCACCAGGCGATGTTGCGGTCGCCGAGCATGTAGTCGGCGGCGCCCTTCTGGTCCCGGCCGATCCACAGGCCGAAAGCCACGACGCCGACGAGGTAGACGCCGAGGACGGCGAAATCGAGGAGCGAGCTGGCCAAGGGGGCTCCCTCAGCGAGACGTCATCTGGTACTGCACCACCTGCATGGCCGAGGTGAGCCGGCCGATCTTCTGGTTCCGCGATTGCTGGGCGAGGGCGTCGTCCTGGGCGGGCACCTCCGACCGCGCGTTGCGGAGCAGCTTCTCCAGCTCGAACCGCAGCAGCTGGAGCTCGCCGGGCATGAAGCCCTTGAGGTTCGCGGAGCTCAGGAGACAGTACCCGCCGGCGATCTGTCCCGCCATCGCGGGGCAGCTGCCCCCCACCCAGTTGGCCATCCTTCCCTCCCTACTTGATGCAGACGGCGCGGACCTGCTTGAAGTCCGTGTGGCCACGGAGCACCTTCTGGATGCCGTCCTGGAGGAGCGTCGTCATCCCCTCGCGTATCGCCTGCTGGCGCAGCTCCTCGACGGGCTTTCTCTTCTGCACCATGCGCTTGACCTCGTCCGAGGCGACGAGCAGCTCGTGGATCCCCATGCGCCCCTTGTAGCCGGAGCCGCCGCACTTCGGGCAGCCCTTGGGGCGGCGCAGGCGCAGCGACGGCGAGTAGGAGACGCCCACCTTGTCCCAGTGCTCCGGGCCGTACTCCGCGACGAGCTCGGCGAACTCCTCCTCCGAGGGCGCGTACTCCTCCTTGCAGGCCCCGCACAGCGTCCGCACCAGGCGCTGGGCGCAGATGCCCAGGAGCGCGTCGGCGAAGTTGAACGGGTCGATGTCCATGTCGAGGAGGCGCACGATCGTCTCCGGGGCCGAGTTCGTGTGCAGGGTGGAGAAGACGAGGTGGCCGGTGAGCGAGGCCTCGATGCCGATCGCGGCCGTCTCGTGGTCGCGCATCTCGCCGACCATGATCACGTCGGGGTCGGCGCGCAGGAACGAGCGCATGGCGGCGGCGAAGGTGAAGTCGATCTTGGGGTGGACCTGCACCTGCCGCAGGCCGGGCTGCGTGATCTCGACCGGGTCCTCCGCCGTCCAGATCTTCATGTCCTCGGTGTTGATGAAGCCGAGGGCGGAGTGCAGGGTGGTCGTCTTGCCGGAGCCGGTGGGGCCCACCACGAGGCAGATGCCGTAGGGCTTCTGCAGGATCGCCTTGAACTCGGCGAGGTTCCTCTCCAGGAAGCCCATCTTGTCGAGGGGCAGCGGCTTCGAGGCGGCCAGGATGCGCATGACCACGTCCTCGTTGCCGCCCGAGGTGGGGATGGTGGCGACGCGCAGCTCGATCGTGCCCATGGGGCCGCGGAAGCGGATCTTGCCGTCCTGGGGCTTCCGCCTCTCCGCGATGTCGAGCTTGGCCATGATCTTCAGGCGCTGGACGAGGGCGCTGCGGTGGGGGGCGGGGACCTCGATGTACTTCTGGCAGTCGCCGTCGACGCGCAGCCGCACGATGGTGGGCGAGGTCTTGCCGTAGGGCTCGACGTGGATGTCGGAGGCCCCCTTGTTGTAGGCGTCGATGATGATCTGGTTGCACAGCTTGACGATGCCGCTGTCGGTCTCGTCGACCTCGGGGGTCGCGGGCTCCGCCTCGCCCTCGACCTCGCCCTCCTCGCCGGTGCCGAGGTCGTTGATGATGCGCCCGAGGTCGGCCTCCTCCACCACCGGGCCCGCCTCGCCGTAGCTCGCCCGGACGTAGGCCAGGATGTCCTCGCGGAGCCCCACCACGAACTCGTAGCGCGGCGCGAGATTCATCGCCTTGATGGAGTCGAGGCGGGTGAGGTCGTAGGGATCCTCCACCGCGACCCGCACCGTGCCCTCGCGCCGCTCGAGCGGCGCGCAGGCGTTCTTCTTCAGGAAGTCGGCGGAGACGCGCTGCTTCAGGTCCTCCGGAATGGGGGCCCCGCTCGGCTCCCAGTGGCCGCAGTTGTAGAACTGGCCGAGGGCGCGCAGGACCTCCTCCTTCGGGACGCGGGCCTCCTCGATCAGGATCTTCGCGACGTCCAGCTGGTTGATGCGCGCCGTCTCGATCGCCTTCTGGACGTCCTTCTCGGAAACGAGGCCCTTGTCGACGAGGGCGCCGAACTTGGAGGGCCGGTTGCTGCGGGCGGCCCGGTGCTGGTTGTAGAAGGCGATGCCCAGGATCTTCGCGAGCTCCTCCGCCGCCTCCACGTCGCGGGCGGAGAAGGCGCTGCCGGTCTTCTTGTTCACGAGCTGGAGCACACCCAGCAGGTACTTGTCGAAGAGGATCGGCGTCGAGAGCACCTGCGCGGTCTTGAAGCCGGAGGCCTTGTCCCACCGCGCGTCGAAGCGGAGGCTCGCGTGCAGGGCGGCGAGCTCGGAGGCGTCGTAGGCGTTCGCCACGTTCGCGGTCTTTCGCGAGAGGGCGGTGAAGCCCGCGATCGAGGCGAAGGTCTTCGGGACACGGATCTCCTTGATCTCCTGCCCCGCCTTGAAGAGCGAGAACAGCTCCTGGTTCTTCGTGTCGAGGGCGAAGATCGTCACCCGCTCCGCGGCGGCGAGCTCGAGCATCTCGTCCTTGAGGTCCACCAGGATGTCCTGGATGCTCGAGGCGGCGTTGATCTGGTTCGCGATCTCGATGAGGCGCTTTCTGTAGTGCAGCTCGCGCTGGGTCGCGTCGGCGGTTGCCATGGGCCCGAGGATAGCCCACTTCCACCGGGTTTTCGCGTACCCTTGGACCCCGAGGAGAGGGCACCATGAGACGGCTCACGGCTCTAGCGGCGGCGACGGCGGCGGTGGCGGTGGCGGGGCTCGCGTCCCCGGCCCGGGCGGACGAGGCCTACCGGGCCGAGGTGCAGAAGTGGCGGGAGGATCGCGAGGCGCGGCTGAAGGCCGACGGCGGATGGCTCACCCTGGCCGGCCTGTTCTGGCTCAAGGAGGGCCCGAACCGCTTCGGCACCGACCCCGCCGGCGACATCGTCCTGCCCGAGGGCTCGGCCCCGGCGAAGGCCGGCGTCTTCGAGCTGACCGGCGAGCAGGTCACGCTCGCCCTGCAGCCGGGCGCGAGCGGACGGATCGGGGCAAAGGCCGTCTCCGGTGCGACGGCGATGCGCCCCGACACCTCCGGCTCGCCCGACGTGCTCGAGATGGGCACGCTCACCATGAACGTGATCAAGCGCGGCGACCGCTTCGGCATCCGGCTCAAGGACAAGAACTCACCCGTCCGCAAGGGCTTCACGGGCCTCAGGTGGTTCGACATCCAGGAGGACTATCGCGTCGAAGCGCGCTGGGTCTCGTACCCGCAGCCCAAGCCGGTCAAGGTGCCGAACGTGCTGGGTCAGACCGAGTCGATGCCGAGCCCGGGCTACGCCGAGTTCACGCTGGGCGGGAAGCCGGTGCGCGTCGACGGCGTCCTCGAGGACCCGCACGCCGAGCAGCTCTTCTTCATCCTGCGCGACCAGACGAGCGGCAAGGAGACCTACGGGGCCGGGCGCTTCCTGTACGCGGACCTGCCGAAGGCCGGGAAGGTCGTGCTGGACTTCAACAAGGCCTACAACCCGCCCTGCGCCTTCACGCCCTACGCCACCTGCCCGCTGCCCCCGCCCCAGAACTGGATGCCGGTGCGGGTCGAGGCCGGCGAGATGGCGTACGGCAAGGGGCACTAGCCGGCCTGTCATCCCGAGGCGCTCCAGTCGTGTCGGGCGCCGAGGGATCCGCAGTCTCAGCGCCGTCTACCGATCCGTCACGTAGCGCCAGTAGCCGGGCCGGGCGAGCACGTCGCCCCGCCTCGCTTGAGCCGCACCTCCAGCGCGTGCCAGCCGGGCGCGTCGGCGGCCTCGACGGGGTAGCTGAGGACGTAGCGGGAGCGGATGTCGGCGAGGACGTCCAGGAACCGTGCAGCGAGGTCGCGCTCGCTCGACGCCTCGAATAGCTGACCTCCGGTGGCACGGACGACGTCGCGCAGGAAAGAGCTCGCTCGCTCCCCCGGGTCGCGCACGACAACGGCGTACACGATGGCGTCGGAGCGGGAGGCGGCTTCGACCACCTGGGAGGCCGTCAGCCAGCTGAGGTTGTCGACCCCGTCGCTGAAGACCACGATGGCCGTGCGGCGCGGGCCCGGCTCGCGGAGTCGGAGCGCGGCGTAGACGGCGTCGCACAGGGCCGTGCTGCCGCCGGGCCGGGCGTTGGCCAGCGCCCGATGGAGACGCGCGAGGTCGGGGGTGAAGGGCTCCAGCAGCTCGCACCTCCTCCCGGAAGGCCAGGAGCGCCGCGCTCTCGCCGGCCCGCAGACCGTCCAGGAAGGCCCGAGCCGCGCTCCGCAGCGCGTCCAGCTTCGGGCCCCGCACGCTTCCGCTCATGTCCAGCGCGAGCACCGCGTCGACGGGCGCATGCTCCTCGAGGACTGGCTCCAGCTGCCGCGGACGCCCCCGGTCGCGCAGCTCGAAATCGGCCGCGGTCAGGCCCCGCACGGTCTCGCCCCTGCGCGTGACGAGCACCTCGACCCGGACGACACCCACTTCCGCGCGGAAGACCGGCGGCGCTGGGGGGCGGCGAGGGCGAGGAGCGCACCGACGAGCAGAACGCTCATCGGCCGAGCGCCTCGTTCCAGAGTCGCTCGAGGCTCGCCTGTGCCTGGCCGGGCGGGCCGAACAGATAGGCCCACCACGGGTCCCGCGTCCGGTCGAGCCGGCCGGAAGCGGCGAGGCTGCCGGCGACGAGCGGCCAGGCGACGGAGGGCCCCGAGGACTGCTCGAGGGCCTGGGCCAGAGCCAGTCGCGCGGCCTGGCTGTCGGGCCAGACCTCGAGGGCACGGCGGTAGAAGCCGACCGCGTCGTCGACGCGGCCACGGGCGGCGGCGAGACGGCCGAGGAAGAGCCGCGCCAGGTAGCGCTGGCGATCGTCGGCCGCTCCAGCTTCGACCTGGTCGAGGAGCGACTCCGCTTGGACGAGGCGGCCCCGGTCGACCAGGAGCTGGCCGAGCCGAAGCCGTGCTTCCTGCAGTCCCGGGTCGAGGGCCAGGGCGTCGCTCAGGGCGCGTTCCGCCTGCTCGCGCCGGCGCCCGGACTCCGAATCCTGGCGCCCGAGGGCGAGCTCCCGGGCGCGGGTCTCGGCCGCGCAGCCCAGCATCAGGTGCACCTCGGCGTCCAGAGGGGCACGGCGCCGCGCCTCTTCGGCGAAGGAGCAGGCCGTCGCCGGGAACCCGAGCGCGAGGGCGGCCGCCGCCAGCGCCACGTCGAAGTTCCGACGGTCGATTCTCTCCGCGATCGCTCGTCCGCGCTGCCGCTGCTTGTCCGCCGCGGTGTGCGACCAGTCGAGCAGTCCGGCCGACGCGCGGAAGTGGGTCTCCGCCTCGGCGGGGCTGAGCGACTGCAGCGAGAGCAAGCCTGCTTCCGCGTGCAGCAGGACGGCCGCTTCGACCGTCCGGAAGTCGATGTCCCCCGGGGCCTCGGGACCGCACGGAGCCTGCGGCCCTGGCGCCGGAAGCGCGGCCGCCGCGGCTTCGATCTCCGGGAGCGCCCACGAGCGGATCTCGCCCATCGCCGCGGAGTGGTCCGCCGAGCGGAAGCGGGCGGCGATCGCGAGGTAGCTCGTGAGGTCGTGCGGCGGCTCGACCACCGGGCCTTGGAGAGCCGCGAGGAGCCAGACCAGGAGCAAGGGATAGCCTCTTCACCTTCTCGCGGAGCATACCGCAGCCGGCGGCGAGCGTTACTGTTCTACCCATTCCGGACGGAGTTGGCGCAGTGGTCAAGGAGCGGCCGTGCCGCGCCAGTAGCCGGGCCGGGCGAGCACGTCGCCCTTGGCCCGCTTGAGCCGGACGTCGAGGGCATGCCAGCCGGCGGCACGCGGTCCGGGAGTGAAGCTCAGCACGTAGCGGGCGCGGATGTCGCCGAGCACGTCGAGGAACCGCGGCCGAAGCTCGTCCGCTCCCGCAGCCTGGAAGAAGCGCCCGCCGGTGGCCCGGGTGACGTCCCCGGAGGAAGGGCTGCGGGCTCCAGGGCCTGGAGGCGACCGTTGTCGCGCACCTCGAAGTCCGCGGCGCCGAGCCCGCGGACCGGGACGCCGCCCCGCGTGACGAGCACCTCGACCCGGACGAGATCCACTTTCCGCCCGGAAGATCGGCGGCCCCTGGAGAACGGCCCCGGCCAGTAGCGCGCCGGCGACGAGGCCGCTCATGGCTCGAGCGCCTTCCACAGCCGGTCGAGGGCGACCTTGGCGAAGCCGGGAGGCCCGAACGGGTAGGTCCACCACGGGTCGGCGGGACGGTCGCCCCGCTGCGACGCGGCCAGCATTGCCGCCACCGGCTCGCGGGCCGCCGTCGGCCCGCCTTCCCGCTCGACCAGGAGGGCGAGAGCCAGGCGGGCCGCCTGGGCCTCGGGCCAGGCCTCGACGGCCCGGGCGGTAGACCCGCGAACTGCCAAGCCGTCGGCGCGTCGCCGAAGGCGTGGTCGGGTCGGGGCCGGACCGGGGCCCTGGGCGATCGCGCGCAGGAAGAGCAGCAGCAGCGCCGCCTCCCGCTTCAGCGCACGGTGAACACCAGGAAGTACTGGTAGGGGAGGAACGTGTGCTCGGCGACGAGCGCGAAGCCGGCGCCCTCCATCTGCTTCACGAGGTCCTCGCGTGCGATCTTCATGCCCGGCGGCGGACCGACCGGGAGCTCGCGCTTCTGGAAGTCGATGTGGATCACCTGGCCTCCGGGCTTGAGCATCCGTTTCAGGAGGCCGAGGTACTTCGGCTGGTCCTCGACGTGGTGCCAGGTGTCGACGATCACGAAGCGGTCCACCGAGGCGTCCGGCAGCAGGGGATCGTCGGCGTCCGCGAGGACGGGGACGACGTTGCGAATGCCGGCATCGCGCAGCCGGCGGTTGAGGTGCCGGATCATGTCCGGGCTGACGTCCACCGCGTAGACGCGGCCCGCGTCGCCCACGGCGCGGGCAAAACGGAGCGTGAAGTACCCCGAGCCGGAGCCGATGTCGGCCACCACCTCGCCCTGGCGCAGCGCGAGGGCCTTCAACACGTCGTCCGGCTTCTGGTACGCGTCCCGCGCCGGGTCGTCGAGGGCCGCGACGTACGCCATCGGGTCCCCGTGGAGGTGGTGCATCTCCTGCTGGGTCGCGGCGGCCTGCGGGAAGCGCGGGCGCGCGCAATCGCGAGAGCGACGACGAACAGGGAGATGCGACGAGGACGCGCTCGGGCGACTCATCGCGCGAGCCTCGCGACGCCGTCGACCAGGCGGTTCACCTCGTCGAGGGTCGTGTAGCAGGCGCAGCCCGCGCGCACGACGCCGTCCTCGGCGTGGCCGAGGCGTCGGACGACCGTGGTGGCGTAGAAGTCGCCGTTCGAGACGAACACGGCGCGATCGACGAGGGCCCGTGCCACGTCCTCCGAGGTCCGGCCCCGCACCGTGAACGCGACCGTCGGCGTCCGCGGCTCCGTCGGCGGCGGGCCGTAGAGCGTGACCCCGTCGATCGCGCGCAGCCCGGTCCACAGCGCCTCCACGAGACGCTGGCCCCGCTCGTGGAGCGTCGCCATTGCCGTGGCGAGGCGGGTCCGACGGTCCGGGCCGTCCGCCAGGGAGGCGAGGAAATCCACGGCCGCGGCGGCGCCCACGATGCCCTCGTGGTTCTGCGTGCCCGTCTCGAGCCGGTCCGGGGCGTTCTCGGGAGCCGGCTCGAGCTTGGGCAGGTCGAGCCCCTCGAGGAGGGCCTGGCGGCCCCAGAGGACGCCCACGTGCGGTCCGTAGAACTTGTAGGCCGAGCAGGCGAGGAAGTCGGCGCCGAGCGCCGCCACGTCCACGAGCGCGTGAGGCGCGTAGTGGACGGAGTCCACGAAGACGAGCGCTCCCGCGGCGTGCGCGAGGTCCGCGGCCCGGCGCACGTCGCTCTTCGTGCCGAGGGCGTTCGAGGCGGCCCCGATGGCGAGGAGGCGCGTCTTCTTTCCGAGCGCGCCGGCGAGATCGTCCATGTCCAGCTGGCCCGGTCTCGGGGCGGAACCGGACCGATCGGACCGAGAAGCCGCGCTCCTTCGCGAGCTGGCGCCACGGGTCGACGTTCGCGTGGTGGTCGAGCTCGGTGACCACGATCTCGTCGCCCGGCGTCCACCGCCGCCCCAGCGCGCGGCCCAGGTGGAAGGTGAGCGTCGTCATGTTGGCGCCGAAGGCCACTTCCGACGGCGTTCCGCCGAGGAGGTCCGCGAGGGCGGCGCGCGCGGCGGCGAGCGCCGCGTCGGTCTCGACGCTCGTCGGGTAGGCCCAGTGCGTGTTGGCGTTGTGGTGGAGGAGGTAGTCCGCCATGGCGTCGACGACGTCCCGGGGGACCTGAGTGCCGCCGGGGCCGTCGAAGTAGGCGACGGGCATCCCGTCGTGAAGGCGCTCGAGGGCGGGGAAACGCGAGCGGATGGCCTCGACGGGGGCGACGCGGAGAGAAGAGGAAGGGGTGGTCGTCATCGTGTCTTCACCTGTGCGCGGAGCATACCGCAGCCGAGCACGGCCGATGCCGCGATGCCCGACTGGCCCAGCCAGTACAGGACCATGATCGGCCAGCGAACGCCGTGGATCGGCGCGGCGAAGCGGTTGAACGCGATGAGGGTGTCGCTCGCCGCGAAGGCGACGGCGCCGGCGAGGCCGAGCGTCGCGGCCAGGACGGGCGTGCCCGGGCTGCCGACCCGCGCGGTCGCCCTCCACATCATGGTGCAGATCACCGCGACGTATACGGCGACCGGCGCGGCCATTGGTCCCAGGCCGGGGCGGAGGATGGCGAAGGCGCCGAGTCCCCACGCGAGGAACGGAAGGGCGCGGCCGAGGGCCGGCCGGCGCTCGGCGGCCAGGAAGGCGGCCACGTAGGCCAGGTGCGCCGCGAGGAAGGCGAGCAGGCCCGGGAGGAAGAGGCCCGTCTCGAGGACGACGTCCCCGACCGCGGAGAAGACGAGACCCGCGGCCGTGAGCCGACCCAGCGGCCGGGGGCAGCGGAGGGCGACCCACGCCGCCAGCGCCAGGGCAGGGAAGGGCTTCACCGCGAGGCACAGCGCCGGGATGACCGCTGCCATGCCGATGAAGTAGAGCAGGGCGGTGGCGATCCCGACACCGGCGAGGACGGGGCCCGTTCCGAGACGCCTCAAGCCGCGCCCGGGCCCCGGACGAGCCGCGCGGGCAGGAAGATGACGGCCTTCACGAAGGCGAGCACGCCACCCACCGCGATGCCGAGGAGGCGGAAGGGCAGGAGGATGAGCCAGACGAAGGGGTAGAGCACGAGGGCGAGGAGGGCCAGCGGCCAGCACACGACCAGCAGGATCAACCACAGCAGGAACTTCGTCACGCCACACCTCCGTCGAGCTTCCACCAGAGTCTACGCTGGGCATGGCCCGCGCGTTCCTCGGAATGACACGGAGGCGTGCTCTCGAAGTCCCTCGGGATGACACGGCTGATAGCATCAGCCAGTGCTATCGCCTCTCCCGATCGACGCGCATGTCGGCCGCGTGCGGGACGCCCTCGCCGGGGCGCGAGCGGCCGTTCTCGTCGCGCCGCCGGGCTCGGGGAAGACGACGCGGGTTCCGCCGGCCCTCGTCGGCGACGGCCCGGTCTTCCTGCTCCAGCCGCGCCGGGTCGCGGCCCGCGCGATCGCGCGGAGGATCGCCGAGGAGCAGGGCTGGACGCTCGGCGGGGAAGTCGGCTGGCAGGTGCGCTTCGAGCGTCGCTTCGGCAGGGACACGCGCCTGCTGGTGGCGACCGAGGGGGTCCTCACCCGACGCTTCCAGTCGGATCCCCTGCTGAGTGGCTTCCGCACGATCGTGCTCGACGAGTTCCACGAGCGCAGCCTTCACGCCGACCTCGCGCTGGCCTTCGCCCGCCAGGCGTGGCGGGCGCGCGACGACCTGCGGATCCTGGTCATGTCGGCGACGCTCGACGCCGGGCCGGTGGCGGCCTTCCTCGGCGACTGCCCGGTGATCGACGTGCCGGGCCGTCCGTACCCGATCGAGGTGCGGCACGAGCCGCGCGTGACCCTGGCCGGGGCCGTGCGATCCGCCCTCGAGAGGGCCGGCGGACACATCCTCTGCTTCCTGCCCGGGGCTCCCGAGATCCGCCGGGCGCAGGCGGATCTGGGGGGACTCGCCGGAGCGCGGGTGCTGCCGCTGCACGGGACGCTCTCGGCCGAGGAGCAGGACCTCGCGCTGGCGCCTTCGGTGGTGCGCAAGGTCATCCTCGCGACGAACGTGGCCGAGACGTCGCTCACCGTCGAGGGCGTGACGGACGTGATCGACTCCGGCCAGCACAAGGTCCTGCGCTACGACGCGGCGCGGGGGCTGGACCGGCTCGAGCTGGAGCGCATTCCCGCGGACGCGGCCGAGCAGCGCGCGGGGAGGGCGGGGCGGACGGGGCCGGGCCGAGTGATGCGGCTCTGGGACGAGCGCGATCGCCTGCGCCCCCGCAGGGAGCCGGAGATCGGACGCGTGGATCTCGCGGGGCCCCTGCTCGAGGTGCTGGCGTGGGGCGGGGACGTGGCGGGGTTCGAGTGGTTCGAAGCGCCGCCACTCGAAGGCGTCGCGGCCGCGGTGGGGCTCCTGGAGCGGCTGGGTGCGGTGTCCGGCGGGCGGCTCACGCCGGAAGGCGAGGCCATGCACCGCCTGCCGCTGCACCCGCGCCTCGCGCGTGTGCTGATCTCGGCCGGCGGCGGCGCGCGGGCGGCCGCCGTCTGCGCGGTCCTGGGGGAGGGGTGGCGACCGGCGCTCGGCGGGGACACGCCGACGACCGACTCCGACGTGCTCTCGGCGGCCGACCGCCTGCGTGACGCGCCGCCGGGGGTGAAGGCGAGCGCGAAGGAGCTGGAGAGGCTGTCACCCCGAGGAGCTCCATCTGGGTCGGGCGACGAGGGTCGCAGTCCCGGCGGATTCCTCGGGCCGTCCAGTCGAAGCCCCTCGGAATGACAAGCACTCCAGTCGAAGCCTCGGAATGACAGAGGCGGCTCTGCTGCGGGCGCTCCTGGCCGGCTTTCCCGATCGTGTGGCGCGACGGCGGGAGCCGGGCTCGTCGCGGCTCGTTCTCAGCTCGGGTGTCGGTGCTCTCCTGGGGCGGGAGAGCGGGGTGCGCGAGGGCGAGGTGCTCGTCGCGCTCGAGGTGACGGGCGGGGTCGCCGGGGCCGCGTCGGAGCCGATCGTGAGGACGGCGAGCCGGGTGGAGCGCGAATGGCTCGAAGGCGTGCGGACGGAGGTGGTTCACCGGCTCGACCAGGCCTCCGGCTCGGTCCGCGCCTTTGCCCAGGACTGGTACGACCGCCTCCTCCTGGGCGAGCGGGCGGTGCCTCCGGAACCCGAAGCCGCCGCCTCCCTGCTGGCGGAAGCTCTCGAGAGCCGCGGCCTCGGGGAGGAGGCGGATCGTCTGAAGCGGCGCCTCCGCATCGCCGGTCTCGAGGCCGACCTGCACGCGCGGTCGTGGCCGCCTGCCGGGGCCGGACGAGCCTGCCGTCTCTCGACGAGCCCGAGCGCTGGCTCGAGCCCGGCACGCGAGGCCGCCTCGACCGCCTCGCCCCGGAGCGCCTCCCGTTACCGAGCGGCCGGACGGCGGCCCTCGACTACCGTGAGGACGGGTCCGTCGTCGCGGCGGTGAAGCTCCAGGAGCTCTTCGGCCTGGCGGAGACCCCGCGGATCGGCCCCCGGCAGGTGCCGGTCGTCTTCGAGCTGCTGGCGCCGAACGGCCGGCCCGTCCAGACGACGCGGGACCTGCGCGGCTTCTGGGAGCGCACGTATCCCGAGGTGCGCAAGGAGCTGCGCGGCCGGTACCCGCGGCACCCGTGGCCCGAGGACCCCTGGACCGCCGAGCCGACCCACCGCACGACGAAGAAGCCTCGTTGATCGGCCCGATTCGCGGCCCGCGGGGAAGCGCGATATCCTCTGATGCTAGGCAGAGCGAGACGGCGCAGGGTCGCCGGAGCGAGCGACTGCCACCGACCGCGGGACGGAGCGAGCGCAGGCGAACCCTGCGCCGTCCACAGGGCGACTGAGAACATGAGCAACGACCTCGTCATCGGCATGGCCGGATCCGGGGGGGACGGCATCGTCTCCGCCGGCGACGCGATGATCACCGCCGCCGCCCTCGAGGGCTATCACGCGGTGCTGACGAAGAGCTTCGGGCCGCAGATCCGCGGCGGCGAGTCCTCGTGCCGGGTGCGGATCTCGACCCTCCCCGTGCTC
>CAWFSB010000020.1:0-48286 GCA_963818355.1 uncultured Acidobacteriota bacterium
GCCGTGACAATTACTGTCGCGAAGGACGATTCGTGTCGTCGGCAGTGCTGGTGATCTGCCCCTCCTCGACGGCCTGGGCGGCACCCGATTCGGCGTTGAACTGCCTCAGTCCAAAGCACATCCAGTAAGTGGTGTGAGATGCATCACACCGCGGGCACATCTCTTGCTCATGGGCCGAGTGTCCTGACGGGTCGCAAGGGACGCACCGTTCCAACTCAAACACTCAACGTCCGCCGGAGGGTCGAGCATGACCGTCAAGCTCGGGCGACTGCTGCTGGATGAGGGACTGATCTCTCCACAACAACTCCAACAGGCCTTGGAACACCAGAGGGTGAACGGGGGCCAGCTTGCCGCCGCCCTCATCCGCCTCGGCTTCGTCAGGGATGAGGCGATCACCCAGGCGATCTCGCGGAAGTGCGGGGTACCCTCGGTTGACCTCGAGAAGTGCGAGGTGGACCCCGCGGTCCTCAAGCTGATCCCCGCCGACCTGGCGCGGAAGTACCAGGTGCTGCCCCTCTCGCGCTCCGGTACGACCCTCGACATGGCCATGGCCGACCCGACCGACACGTCCGCCACGGACGCCATGCGGTTTCTGACCGGCTACGACGTGAAGCCGGTCGTGGCCTCGGAGCTCGCGCTGACGCGTGCGATCAACCGACACTACGGGCCTCCCCCTCCGCCCAACGCAGCCCATCACGGCTCGGCCCGCGCGAACGTGGCCCCTCAGGAACCCGCAAAGGACGGCGCTCTCGAGCGCCTCTCGAGGAAGTACCGAGTGCCCTGCATCAATCTCCAGCACTTCACGATCGACCCCACGATCATCAGGATCATTCCTGCCGAGACAGCGCGGTACCACAGGGTGCTCCCCCTTTGTCGCTCCGGTGCCACGCTCACCATCGCCATGGTCGACCCGTCCGACGTCGTCGCCATGGACAACCTCCGGTTCATGACCGGCTACAACATCGAGCCGGTAGTCGTGACGGAACGATCGCTGCGGGACGCGATCAACCACTACTACGCGTCCTCGCATCCCGGGCTAAGCCGCATGGCGCCTACGCGGCCGGACGAAGCGACCACGAAGCGGTACGCCTGCCTCTTCGCCTCCTGGAAGGACGGTTCCTACTGGATCGGAGAGGTGCGCGGCGACCGCTACCGCGGCCTCCACGTCACCTGCCGGGCCGGCCGCGAGAAGTGCGAAACCAGAGCCCGGGGGGACGCCAACGACAGGGCCGCCACGGTGGCTGAAGGCCTCGACTTCCTGATGACGCTGAGAGCCGCGGAGGTCGAGAGCAGGTTCGCGACGGATGGTCCGCCATTGACGGTCGACGCGGTCTTCGTGGAGTCTGGCGACCCGTTCAAGATGGAGGGCCTGCTCAAGAAGCGCGAGCGAGCCTGGCAGAGAGCGGGGCCACGATCCAATCCTGCCTGGCTGCCGTGGGTGATGTTGCCCTTGACCCTCTCGGCGCTCTCTGGCCTTCGCCCTTCTTCGTTCAGCCCATCCTCACTCTCGCTCACGACCTTCCTCGGGGTGGCGCTTCTGGGCCTCGTGGCCGTCGGGTCTTTCGTCCTCCTGGAGACCTGGCAGATCAAGCGCCTTCGACACAAGGTCTGGCAAGGATGACCCCGAGGCTCGGGTAGAGGGAGATCCTGACATGAGCGCCGACGCCGACGCGGCCGAAGAGCAGGAGTTCATAGCGGAGCACCTCGCCGAGGCCAGCGTCTACCGCACGTACGGGTTCAGCGACAAGGCCTGGGACCAGTACGTGCTCATCCTAGAACGCTTCCCCGATCACCCCGAGGCGAAGCTGGGGCTGCTCAGTCTGGATTGGAGGGCAGACGCAGCGAGGGAAGCCTTCTTCGCGGAGTGCACCCGTCGAAACCGGCGCGGCGACTGAGCTGGCCTACTAGACGTTCAAGTCGAGGAGGAGGCCGACCGGCACGACGGTGGCGCAAGGCCGCCGAGCAGGGGCACGCAGACGCGCACTTCAACCTCGGCGGCCACCAACCGGCCTGCACGGGGCGCTGAATCGGACACCCCAATTCAGGCCATGCGTGCAAGTCCAGCCATTTCAGCGACGGTGCGCCGGCACCGCTATTGCTACTCCACCTGATAGCCGCGCTCGAGAGAGCCTGGTGGCCGGTCCGAGCGGGAGTTGGAGGGAGCTTCCGCTCGGACCGGTGTTCATTTCAACCGGCCGGGCTCGTCAGCCGCATTCCGTACTCGATGCACTGAACCACCGCAGGAAGTCGCCTGAGCAGGCTCGGTGAGGCGGCGCACTCGCCCGAGCGCGACGCCCGCGCTAGAGTGGGAAGCGTGTTCTCCGATGTCCCGCGGGTCGGGGTGTGCGTCCTGGCGGTGGCCCTGGCGCTTCGCTGCGGGGATGGGCGTTCGCCCTCGACCCCCACTCCGTCGACCAGCCCACCCGCACCGCCTCTGACGGGCCCGACGCCGCCTGCGGCCGCGAGCTGCCCGTTCGGCAAGGGCTCGGCCGAGACGGAGTGCTCCCGCCGCACACCGACCGAGCTGCTCGGGGCCATCGACACCGCGATCGATCTCGTCGTCCAGCGGCCGACCGGGATCCTGGACCTCACCGCCGAGAACCCGCGCGGCTCCGGCCAGTACCGCATCGTCAGCCAGAAGGCCTTCATCGACGCCCTGCTCGCGAACCTGAGGGCGGCGGGCCTCTGCGCACAAGCCGATTACGACTTCCCGCTCGAGGGGATCTCGGTGAAGGGCTCCAACGAGTCCTCGGAGGATTTCGTGGTCGTCCAGTGGGACGAGTGGGTCAGGCGCGGGCCGACGTCCTATCGTCATAACTGCAGGCCGGCTGCCTTTCCCGTCGATCCCGACCCGGGCTGGCCGCCTTCCGGAAGCGGGTGCGGGAAACCGTACCCCCAGCCGATCGACCACTTCAACGCGAAGGTCCACACGAGAGGACCCGATTACTACTCGCTCGACTCGACTCCGATCGTGGGCCCGGACGCGAACTACTGCGCTGCCATCGGCTACACGGACGGGCGGGCCTGGTGCCCCGTGCGCGCGGAAGGCAGCCGGGACCGCGTGGAATGCGAGAACTGGCGCGCGGGCAAGGCCAGGGACACGGGGCGCGACGGCCCGACCTGGCAGTACAGGGATGGCGCGACCGTGGAGTACTGCAAGGGCCTGAAGGTGAACGGGTGCGAGAACCACCCCGACACCCAGTACGGGCTTCTGGCCGCCAGGGGCGGCACCTACGTGGTGTGCGCCCAGAACGGCGCCTGCGGCGAGGTCGAGGTCGGCCGTTGACGATGCCCCTGCTCACGACAAGTCTCCCCATTGCTTCCCTCGCTAGAATGGCGCCGTGAGCGGCCCCCGGACCTATCGCGTGTCGATCCCGATCCGTTTCGCGGACATCGACGCGCTCGGGCACGTCAACAACGCGGTCTTCTTGAGCTACATGGAGGTGGTCCGAACCGCGTTCTGGTCCGACCGGATCGGGGAGGTCCGTGTCCAGGAGATCGATTTCGTGCTCGCGCGGGTCGAGATCGACTACCGGAGGCCGGTCCTTTTCGGCGATGCGCTGTCGTGCGATCTGCGGTTCGAGAAGATCGGACGCAGCTCGTTCACGGTCGGCTACACGTTCCTGGTCGACGCGGAAGCCGTGGCCGAGGCACGGAGTGTCCAGGTGTTCGTCGACCTCGCGACGGGAGCACCGAAGCCGGTGCCGGACTCCTTTCGCGAGCGGGTCCGCGAGTTCCTCTCGGCAGACTGACGCCGAGGCCAGCAGTTGGCGCTGCCCGGGGCAACCTCTACGGCGGCGACGTCGTCAGAACGAGGTAATCCAGGTTGAGGATCGCCTGGGCGTTCTCGGACTGCTCGATCACG
This sequence comes from uncultured Acidobacteriota bacterium, assembly GCA_963818355.1. GTDB lineage: Bacteria > Acidobacteriota > Vicinamibacteria > Fen-336 > Fen-336 > DATBSL01. Next base: position 3,866 of record CAWFSB010000020.1, read on the forward strand.
GCGAACTTGGCGATCGGCTCGCGGGTGCACACTCGGAGGGTGCCGCGGTAGAACGCACCACCCGGAGCCCACAGGTTGGCTACGGCCAGCACGCGGTTGCTCGCGTCATACGCCGTCAGCTTGGCGTTCCACATCGAGTAGGACGTGACCTCGATTCCGAACACGGGGACCGAGAAGTTGCCTTCCACGGGCAAGGAACTGAGGTAGTAGGCCTCGAATCCAGCCCGCGCCCCGAATCCCTCCGGGTCACGGAGGATCGATCCCCTGGTGAAGACGACGCCGACCGAGGCCCACTGGTCCCTTGGGGTGGTGATGAACGAGGTTGGCGGCGCGACGTCGTCCGATGTGCCCAGTCTGCCGTCGGGCCCGGGATAGTGCTCGAAGTCGATGACGACCCTGGTCGGGCCGGGTGGACACGTTGGGCAGGGCCAGCAAGCCGACACGAAGACCGCTGTCACCGTCACGGCCAGAAGACGCAACGGAACCCGCATGGTCGCCTCCCTCCGGACTCCGGCTTCCTACAGGCACCGTTGACGACGGCCCGGTCGCGGTCAATGGATCTGATGATCCACGGACGCTCGGGTTTTCTTCGTCCTCTTCGTGGAGGGTCGGGGCCGATCGCCCCCGCCCACATCTGCGGCATACTGCTCCCGCGATGAGCGTCGCCCCTTCCCCGATCGTCGTCGGCGACGGGGTGGTCGTGGCGACGCCTCGCCGGCGTCTTCGCAGCGCACCGCCACCACCGCGTGGGGGACGCTGCTGGCACTCGCCGGCGGGCACTGCGCCGTGGACTTGTGCGCGGGCATCTGGCCGGTGTTCAAGACGCTGGCGCATCTCGACATCGCCACCGCCGGCCTGATCGCGACGGTCGGCAGCATGGCCGGCAACGGCCTCCAGCTCGCCTTCGGCGTGCTCGCCGACCGCGGCTGGCGCAAGCGACTGATCGTCACGGGCGTCGCGGTCGCGGGCACCGTCACCCTGGTCCCGTGGGCGGTGCGCTCCTACCTGGTCATGGGCGCCCTCGTCCTGGTGACGAACGTCGGCTCGGCGGCCTTCCACCCCTCCGCCACGGGGGCCGCGGCCAACCTCTCGCGCCAGCGCGTCGGCTTCATGATCGCCTTGTTCCTGTCGGGTGGGTACCTCGGCTATGCCCTCTCGCAGTTCCTGTTCTCCGCCGTGTACGAGTCGGCCCACGTCCTCACGCCGCTCATCGCGCTCCTGCCCCTCGCCATGGCCGCGGCCATCGCCGTGGGCCTGCCGGCCGCCGGCGAGGCACGCCAGGCGCGTGGTGTCGAGTGGCGGACGTTGCGGGGCCACCTGGGCGCTCTCGCCCCGCTCTTCGCCGTCCAGACGTTCGCGAGTGCCGTCAACATCTCGCTCATCTTCCTGCTGCCCGACCTGCTGGTCGCGCGTCACGCCGCGCCGTGGATGGTGCGCGGCGGCGGCCACTTCGCCTTGATCGCGGGCGGCGCCCTGTCGCTCATCCCGGCGGGCCGGGCCTCGGATCGCTGGAGCGCGCGCCACATGCTCGTGTTCGCCAACCTGACCACGGCGCTGGCGCTGGGGCTGCTGCTGCTGCGCGGCAGCGCCTCCACGCTCGACCTCCTCTTCGTGACGGCGGTGGGCGCCTTCAACGGCATCAACAACATCGCCGCCGTGGCCGAGGGCAACCGGCTCCTGCCAGGTCAGGCCAGCGCCGTGAGCGCGCTGCTCATGGGGATGCCCTGGTGCATCGCCGCCCTGGGCCCGGTCGTCGCGGGCGTCCTGGCCGATCCCGCCCGCGGCGGAACCCCGGTCGGAGCCCTGGGCTGGTTCATGCTGCTCCTGCCCCTCGGGCTCGTTGCCGCACTTCGCGTCCGGTCGAGAACGGCCTAGTCCGAGGGCTCGCCTCCGGCCGCGGCCTGGGCCAGGATCAGGCGGCGGGCTTCCAGCCTGATGCTGGGCAGGGTCAGGCCGAACCAGACGGCGCCGCCCACGCAAGCCACGCCGCCCATGGCCACCGTGAGCGGCGCGCCCAACCGGTCCGCCAACGCGCCTCCCATCAGCGCCCCGAACGGCGCCAGCCCCATGAACATCATCGAGTACACGGACATGACCCGGCCGCGCAGGTGGTCCGGCGCCATGGTCTGGACCAGCGTGTTGGACGACGCCATCTGCAGCATCATGCAGAACCCCGCGGGCACCAGGAGCGCGGCGGAGAGCCAGAAGCTGCGCGACGACGCGAACAGGATCAACGCGACTCCGAACCCACCACACGCGTACGCCACCCACCGGCCCAGTCCGCGGACGCGGGTCCGTGAGGCCAACGCGAGCGCCGCGAGCAGCGCTCCGACGCCGGTGGCGCTCATCAGGATCCCCAGGCCACGCGCCCCACCGTGCAGGATCCGGTCGGCGAAGACCGGCATGAGCACCGTGTAGGGCATGGCCACCAGGCTGACGAGCCCGAGAAGCAGCAGGATCGCCCGGATCGGACGCGTGTGCGCCACGAAGCGGAAGCCCTCGAGAATGTGGGTCAACGGCGAGCCGGAGGGGGGCTTCTGAACGGGACGCCGCACCCGCATCATCATCAGGCCGACGATGACCGCGACGTAGCTCACGGCGTTCGCGAAGAAGCACCATCCCTCACCGATCGTGGCCACCAGGACTCCGGCCACCGCGGGCCCGAGGATGCGCGCTCCGTTGAACAGGGTGGAATTCAGGGCGATCGCGTTCATCAGGTCTTCCTTGCCGACCATGTCGCCGAGGAAGGCCTGTCGGGCGGGGATGTCGAACGCATTCGCCACGCCGAGGAGCGTCGCCAGCACCAGGATGTGCCAGACCTGCACCTTCCCGGTGAGCGTCAGCGCGGCGAGGACGAAGGCCAGCACCATGGACGCGACCTGGGTCCCGATCACGATCCGCTGCCGGTCGTGGCGGTCGGCCATCGTCCCGCCCAGTGGAGCCACGAGCAAGATCGGGATCTGGCTCGCGAATCCCACCGTGCCCAGGAGCAGCGTGGAGCCGGTGAGCCGGTAGACCAGCCACGACAGCGCCACGGTCTGCATCCACGTGCCGGTCACGGAGATGAGCTGCCCGCCGAAGAAGAGCTGGAAGTTGCGGTGCTTCAGGGCACGCAGGGTCGCGGGAAGCCCGCTTCGAGGAACGGCCGGGATGCGCGAGTCTGTCACTTCGGCTGGTTCCATTATGCCGTTGGTCCATCCGCCGACGCTGTCCGCGCTCCGGGCACTCGGGCGACTTCCTCGCGATCGAGAGGGGAGCTCATCGCCACTCGGCCCGACACCTTTTTCGTCTACTCGGTGCACACGCCCAAGGACCCTGTTGCCGTCGAGAGAGTTTTCTCTTGAGTCCGCGAGTTTCCACGACGTAGCATGCGGGTGTTCCCTCTGAGTGTCGTTTTCCTCCCTCCACCCAAGTGCCCGTGTTTAGCGCGGAGGCACGGAGATGACTTTCAAGCTGGAGGGTCGCTCGGACCTGAGGCGAGACGACCATGCCTAACGTACGGAACGCAGAGCGATGGTCGTTGGACCCCGGGCAGGAGTCCAGGAGGCAGCTGGCGAACGACGCGCAGCGCTCGACGTCGTCCTGCTAGCGGCCGTGCTACTGGCGATTGCGGTCGTGTGTTTCAGCTGAGGGGCTTGGGCTCCGCCGGGTGAGGGGCGTCGCCCGCCGGCCGACGCCCGGATTCGGCTAGACTCCCCACGAGTCGAGAAGCTCCGCGGAAGCCAGATGAGCCAACGGGTCCAGCGCGAGGAGCCGCTCCTGAGGCGGGTCACGAGGGCGCTCACGCAGAGCGAGGAGTACCCGCTCGCGCAGGCGAGCCGGCTCTCGTCGCGCTTCCGGCTCGCGCACCCCGTGGAGGTGCACGACTTCCCGGACAAGGGGAACATCAACCAGCACACCTACCTCGTCTTCGCCGGCACAAGGGAGCCGCAGGAGTACCTCCTCCAGCGCATCAACGAGCGGGTGTTCACGCGGCCCCGGTCGGTCATGCGCGCGATGATCGCGTCGATCGAGGCGCAGCGGGCCTCGATGGCCGCCGCGCGCCTCGCCCCCGGCGACGAGTGGGACACGATCACTCTCCTCGACACGCGCGAGGGCCGGCCGTATCTCGACGTCGAGAACCACCGGGGCTACAGCTGCTGGCGGCTGATGGTCAAGATCCCCGAGTCCCGCACCTACAAGAGCCTCGGCGCGATCGCCGATCCCGCCGAGCGGCTCCGCATCGCCGGGGAGGCCGGCCGGGGGCTCGCCCTCTACGGCGACCTCACGTGCGCCATGCGCACGGACGACCTGGAGAACCCGCTGCCCGGCTACCGGGACACGCGCCTCTACTACAACCAGCTCCGCTCGGTCCTCGCCGGTTGCCGGACGCCCGAAGAGGCCGGGCCGCACCTCCCCGCCGATCCCACGGTTCGCCAGAGCACGGAGGAGCACTTCCTCGTGCACCTCGACGAGCCCGAGTACCGGCGTCGGCTGGACCACCCCGAGTATCGTCCGTGGATCGACCTGGTGCGGTCCGAGGAGGCCTTCGGGACGAGCCTCCTCGAGGGGATGGAGTCGGGGCGCATCCGCCGCCTCGCGATCCACGGCGACACCAAGCTCGACAACTTCCTCTTCTCCACGCGCACGGGGCGGGTCAAGGCGCTCGTGGACCTCGACACGATCATGCCCCACACCTGGCTCGCCGACTGGGGCGACATGGTCCGGTCGCTGGTCAACGTGGCCGGCGAGAAGGAACGCGACCTCTCGCGGGTGCAGGTGGACATGGACGTCTATCGCGCGGTGGCGCGCGGCTTCCTGTCGACGGCGCGCCGGGTGACGCCGGCGGAGGTCGGCCTCATGGCCGACGCCCCGCAGATCATCGCCCTCGAGCTGGGCCTGCGGTTCCTCCTGGACTACCTGCGCGGCGACAGCTACTTCAAGCTCGGGCCCGCCGATCCGCCCGACCTCAACGGGGCGAGGGCCATGGCGCAGCTCTCGCTCTTCCGAGGCTCCGCGAGCGTGCGGACGAATCCCGGCGGTCGATCGCGGACCTGCACGCGGAGTTCGCCTGACCATGGCCCTGCGGGAGCTCAAGATCGGCGCCTCGGGCGTTCGCGGCGTCGTCGGCGACGCGCTCACGCCGGAGCTGATCGTGAACTTCGCCTGCGCGTTCGGGACGTGGTGCGGCGGCGGTCCCGTCGTCATCGGGCGCGACACGCGCCGGTCGAGCACCGCGTTTCGCGCGGCCGTCGTTTCCGGGCTCCTCTCGACGGGCTCCCGGGTCATCGACCTCGGGGTGAGCCCCAGCCCGCTGGTGTCCTTCGCCATCCGCGACCTCGGCGCGTCCGGGGGCATCGCCATCACGGGCAGCCACAACGACGCGAGCTGGAACGCGCTCAAGTTCTTCGGACCGGACGGGGCCCTCCTCAACGCGGCGAAGAACGAGGAGCTGCTCGACATCTACCACGGCGCCGCCTTCGAGCTCGCCACGTGGGATCGGCTGAAGCCGGTGGACGCGGCCCCGGACGTCGAAGAGCGCTACCTCGAGTACCTCGCGAGCGCCCTCGACGTCGACCTGATCCGCGAGCGTGGCTTCCGGGTGGCCGTCGACTTCACGAACGGCGCGTGCGGCGCCGTCGCCTCGCGATTCCTCGAGTCGCTGCGCTGCACCCTGCTCCCGGTGAACGCGGAGCCCACCGGCGAGTTCGCCCACCCGCCCGCTCCCACCGCCGCGAACATGCGCCAGATCGCCACCCTGACCCGCTGCTTCGGCGCCGACCTGGGGGCGGCCCTCAACGTGGACGGCGACCGGATCGGTTTCGTCACCGGGGAGGGCACCGCGCTCTCGGAGGAGTACTCCCTGCCGCTCGTGGTCACGCCCCGGCTGCGGCGCCGGCCCGGTCCCGTGGTGACGAGCTACTCGACGTCGGGCATGGTCGAGGCGCTGGCCCGATCCCACGGCCAGCGCGTCGTCCGCGGCCCCGTCGGGGAGAGCCCGATCGTCGACCTCGGCCTCGCCGAGGGAGCCGTCCTCGCGGGCGAGGGCAGCGGGGGCGTCGCCGTGCTGCCGCTCGGCGTCGCCTACGACGGCCTGCTCGCTCTCGGCCTCGTGCTCGAGGAGATGGCGACGAGCGGCAGGACCCTGGCCGAGATCGCCGGCGGATTCCCCAGGCTCTTCATGCGAAAGCGGGAGCTGCCCTGCCCGCCGAGCCTGGTCTACAGGGTGATCGAGCGATTCCGCCGCCACCACGCGGGGGACGCCCCCGACTGCACCGACGGCGTGCGCCTGTCGTGGGACGATGCGTGGCTGCACGTGCGCGCGTCGGGCACGGAACCCCTGCTCCGCATCATCGCCGAGGCCCCGACACAGGAGCGCGCCGAGGCTCTCGTCGACGAGGCCGCGGTGTTCGCCCGGCGGATCACCTTCGGGCACGAAGGGAGCTGACGCCTGTGACGCGGCCCTCGTCGTTGAAGATCGGGCCTTCGGGCGTGCGTGGGGTGATCGGCGAGTCGCTGACCCCGCAGCTCGTCACGAGCTTCGCCGCCGCCTTCGGGACCTACTGCGGCGCCGGTCCGATACTCGTCGGCACCGACACGCGCCCTTCCGGCGAGATGATCAAGCAGGCGGCCATCGCGGGACTGCTCAGCGTGGGGTGCACCCCGGTCGACGTCGGGGTCGTCCCCGTCCCCGCGCTGATGCTCCACGTGCGCGAGGCCGGCGCCTTCGGCGGCATCGCGGTCGGCGGAAGCCACGGCTCGCTCGAGTGGAACGCGCTCCGGTTCGTCGGCTCCGAGGGACTGGCCCTTCGGGCCAACCAGGCGGCCGAGCTCACCGACCTCTATCACCAGGGCTTCTACCCCCGGGTGCGCGCCCTGGACATGTCGGATGTCCGCGCGGACACGACGTCCTGCGCCCGCCACCTCGGCGCGGTCACACGGATCGTCGACGTCGAGCGCATCCGGGCGCGCGGGTTCAAGGTCGCGGTCGATCCCGGCGGCGCGACCGCGTCGGCTCCCACGCTTCGCCTGCTCGAGGCCCTCGGCTGCGACGTGGTCTGCGTCGACGCGGGTGCGGACGCGGCGCTGCCGGAGCACCCGGAGCCGGACGAGGCGAGCCTGGCGCGAGCTGGGCGATCTCGTGCGTCGCTCGGGCGCGGCGATCGGCTTCGCCCAGGACGCGGACGCCGATCGGCTCTTGGTCGTCGACGAGCACGGCGTCCCGCTCGGCCCGGATGCGACCGTGGTCCTCGTCGTCCAGCGCTGGCTCGAGCGCAAGAGAGGGCCCGTCGTGGTCAACGTCTCGACCAGCCGCATGGTGGACGACGTGGCGGCCCGCTTCGGGTGTCCCGTGCACCGTTCCCGCGTCGGCGAAGCGCACGTGATCGAGGCCATGAAGGAGCACGGGGCGGAGGTGGGCGGCGAGGGCGACGGCGGAGCCATCGTCTCTCCCGTCAACCCGTGCCGGGACAGCTTCGTCGCCATGGCCCTCGTCCTCGAGTCGATGGCCGTCTCGGAGCGGTCGGTCGGCGCGCTGCGGGCGCAGGTGCCCCGCTACTCGATGGTGAGGGAGCGCCTCCTCTGCCCGGCCCGGGACATCGCCCCTTCGCTCCGGCTGATCAAGGGCCTTTTCAGCGGGGAGCGACTCGACCTCACCGACGGTGTGAAGGTGACGTGGCCCGATCGCTGGCTGCTGGCACGTCCGTCGGCCACCGAGCCCGTCATTCGCCTCGCGGCCGAGGCCCCTACCGAAGGCGAGGCCCGGTCTCTGGTCAACCGGGTCCTCGAGGTCCTCAGCCCGGGGGCGTGAACGGTCAGCGATTCCGCGTGGCGATGTCGTAGACGACGCCGCCGACGAGGCCGACGACCGCGCCCTTCTTGGCGCCGCTGCCGCCGCTCAGGAGCGCTCCCACACCCGCACCGGCTGCGGTCGAACCGCCGATGATGGCGGCGCTCTTCTTCCACGTGCGGCCGCGGGTCGCCACGGGGCGCGTGGTCGTGCGCGGGGAAGGCTGGGGCTCGTAGGAGACGGGCCGCGCCTGCACCGGAGCGCCGTAGGCCGCCTGGTTGACGCTCGCCTGGACCGGGATCGGCTGCAGGAAGTCGCCGTCGCGGACGGATAGCGGTGCGCCCATCATCGTGGCGCCCGGGACGCACTGCACCTGCGTGACGCCGTTCGCCTGCTGCAGCAGAACGCGCTGGCCCGGGCCGCAGTCGACCAGCGTCGAGCCTGCCTGGACGGCCTGCGCCGCGAGCGCCGTGGCCGCAGGCAAGGTCGACTCCCGCGCATTGTTCGTGCACGCGGACGCCACGAGCAGCCCGCCTCCGCCCACGATTCCTGCCACCCAGCCTAGCCGCTTCATCTCACGCCTCCTCCCGGTGCGACAACCGTGGCAAGTGCAACGGGAGTGCCAGGAGCGTGATTCGCTTCAAGCGGCTGAGGGGGCGGGACTTGGTGCTCACGGCCGAGGGCCGGCGCCACGGAGCGGCCATCCGGTCGGTGACACGGTGACCTCCGGTCAGGACGGGTGCTGAGCACGAACGCATCGCGGCTGCCGCCGCGCCGCGGATCACTCGAAGGCCGCCTCGAGCCGCGCCCAGAGCGGGTCCCGCTCGTTGGCTTGCCAGGGCACGGTCCAGTCCACCTCGGCCAGCAGGGCCTTCGTCTCCGCGAACCCGAAGGCCCGCCACGGCACCTGGCCCGGCCGCAGCCGGGCACGGCCGCCGAAGTCCTCGAGCCACGCGCCGTTGGCGAGCCTCTCCAGCCGGTCGCGGAGCGGAGGGTAGTCGAGGTACAGCGTGCGGCGGAGTGCCGGCCGTCCTGGCGCCTCGAGCACCAGCACGGCGCCGACCGGCACCTCCGCCTCGAGCTCGCCGAACGGTGCCGACAGCCTGTCCACGGTGCGTCCTCTCACCTGAACGCGCACCGTGACGTCCTTCACCGGGGCGCGGCTCTGCGGATCGACGAGCCTCAGCCGCACCCTCGCGCGAAGGGGTGACGGCTCGGCGGGCAGGCCCGGGCGCCGGAAGTAGAGCGGGCTGGTGAGGCACACGTCGCCGTCGTCGGGCAGCGAGCTCTGCAGACCGCCGGCCGCGATGCGGTCGGCGTTCGCCCTCACGTCGAGCTGCTCGGGCGTGCGCGTGGCGTTGCCGCTGTAGGCCTTCAAGACGTACCAGGCGTCGGCCTTCTCACGGAGCGCGATGCGGCCAACGAAGCGGCGTTGCGAGCGGCCCCTCAGGTCCCACAGCCGGTGGATGCGGCCGTTCCGGAAGAGCACGACGTACGTGAGACGGTCGCGGCGGTTGCCCGAGGCGAACGCTTGCACCCGAAGCTCCCGCGCGCGGCCGTCGGCGGGGACGACGTCGCCGGGCTCGTACTCCCCCCCCAGGCTCGCGAGGACGATCGGCCCCGAGGTCACGAACGTGTGGTTCGAGCGCACGGCGCGCACCAGGCTCGAGCGGTCGATCTCCTTCCCCACCTTCGCGTAGGTCCTCACGGAGCCGTAGTAGAAGCGGCCGTCCGGGCCGTAGCCCCCGTCGAGCTCCCCCACCGGGGCCATCCGGTAGCCTTCGTCGAGGATGTGGAACCACAGGTCCTGGTAGAAGTCCTGGTCGCGGTCGTACCCCATCACGACCGTGGCGCCCCAGGTGTCGCCGGCCAGGAGGCCGGCCGACAGCGAGGCCGGGACGTTCGTCACGTACTTCTCGCTCTCGCCCCGCTTCTGCCACCACCAGGACGTCGGGTGCGGGACGACGGCGACGGCGTCCTCGGCGTCGCGCAGCCGCGAGACGAGCTCGAGGTCGGGAATCGCGGGGAACGGCAGGGAGTCGAACGTCCACCCGGATCCGCCGGGCGACTGGTAGTAGGCGTTCTCGTAGGTGACGTCCATGCTGTCGTCGAAGAGGCCGCGCGTCGAGTCGAGCCCGAACCAGAAGCGTGTGGCCGGTGCGGTACTTCGGCATCTCCGCGCCGTACAGCAGCCGGAAGCGCGCGTCGGAGTGCGCCGCGAAGGCGTCCCGCCAGCCCTCGCCGGCGTAGCCGGCCCAGGTCTGGCAGGCGCACAGGAAGTCGACGCCCTGCGCCCGGCAGATCCTCCGGACCGTCGCGAGCATCGCCGGGTCCCCGGCCGTGTCGGAGTACAGGTGCGCGTGGGCGTCGCCGTTGGCCCAGCCCATCTCGCGAAGTCGCAGCCACGGCTCGAGCGGCACCGTGGCCTCCGCTCCCACTCCCGGGCGCACGTCGAAGGCGAGCTCCTCCGAAAGGAAGTCGATCCCCCGCTGCACCTCGAGTGAGTAGGCACCCGGCCGCAGCGGCATGTCGAGCATTCCTCGCTCGTCGGTGAAGACGCCGGCCAGGTGCTCGTACCGGCTCTCGACGACTTTGCCGGCGGCGTCGCGGACGACGATGCGCGCGGGCAGGGGCTCACCGCTGGCGGCGTCGACCACTCGGACCGCCAGGGCCTCGCGACCCGGCATCGGGCGCACGCACGGACACCTGACGCGCCGGCGCGGCCCCGGATACCGGCGCGTGGAGGAGGGCCGTGAGCAGGAGAAGGCCGCGCGTCACAGGCTCAGCTCCTTCCGATGCGCATCACGTCCGAGCGGCCGGCCCAGCGCACCTCGAGATCCACCGGCGCGCTCGCGCGCGCTTCGATGCGTCGGTCGCTCGTCCGAAGAGCGGCGGCGCGCGCAGGACAGGTCGATCGTGACCTCGCGCCCGAACGGATAGCGCTTGACCCCGTGCGCTTCCGTCAGGCGCACGTCCCAGACGAGCCGCCGCGCCGGCGCGTCGGGCCGCAGCCCGAAGACGTACTCGAGCAGCACGCCGATCGGCGGCAGGCCGCCGGGGCCGACGAAGTCGCGCCGCGCCGGGTCGCCGGGCGCGGCCGACTCCGGCGCGTAGTTCTCCCACAACGTCCCGGTGTTCTCGAAGACGGAGACGACGTTCCCGACGTCGTTGCGCGCGATCTCGTGCGCGAGCGCGTCGCGGCCGACCTGCGTGAGCCCGCGCAGCACCATGTAGCTCGGGTAGGGCCACACGCCGCCGCGCCAGTAGCCGCCCTTCGGGTCGTACTCGGGCGTGTCGGCGGCGAGCGACGGGACGCGGTGCGGCCGGTTGAACGTGCGCGGGTCGTCGAGGTGCGCGACGAAGCGGTCGAGGCGCTCGCCCGGCACGACGCCCGCGATCATCGCCCAGAAAGCACCGATCGTCTTGACGCCGTTCAGCCGCCCGTCGTTCCAGCGGTCGAAGTAGAAGCCGGCCGTCTCGTCCCACAGCGCCGCGTTCACGAAGCGCGAGAGGCGCTCGTTCTCCTCGCGCACGTCCGCCACGTCGTCCGCGGCCCCGAGCTCCTGCGCCATCCGCACGAGCACGCGCGCCGAGAGGATCTGCTGCAGCGTGGTGTCGACCCACGTCATCCAGCCGTGCGAGTGCGCGTGGTTGTAGTACGGCAGGTCGCGGTTCAGCCGGGGCTGGTTGTCCATGCCGCAGCCCCAGCCCGAGGAGAAGTAGCTGCCGTCGGGCCAGGTGCGGAACGCCCGCAGCCACTGGTGGTACGCGCGCAGCACGGGGAACACCCGCGCGAGCCGCTCGCGGTCGGCGAAGTTCCGGTAGTGCTCCCACTCGGTCCAGCCGAGCACGTTGGGGCCGGTCGAGTCCGGGTCGTAGCGGAAGAAGCGGTCGGCGCCGTCGACACGGCCGATCTCGCGGCAGATGAAGCCGTCCGGGTGCTGCTTCGCGTAGAAGTTGTCGAGCGTGCGGACGAACGGGAACGCGCGCGCGCCGTAGCGCCCGAACATCACCATGAAGCAGGCGTCCCACATGAACATGCAGTCGTTGAACGCGGGGTCGATGAAGTTCGCGACGAAGCCGCTCCCCGGCTCGGGCCGCATCAGGTGGGAGAACGCGAGCTGCCACGCCTTCCAGTAGCAGTCGATCGTGGACGCGTGCCCCTCCCAGGACGGCTCGGGCAGCACCCCGCGCGAGACGTCGAAGGACGGCACGGGCGCCTCGTCCGGCTCCAGGCGCAGGAACTCGTTGCGCTCGACCAGCGGGTTGCGGATGTACGTGTCGTACTTCGCGTTCACCCGCGGGCCCCGCTGGCCCGCGGAGAGCTCGGGCTGGGGCGGGGGCACGTCCTGCCCCATGGCGTCGGCGACACGGGCGACGGCGCCGGCGGCGAGCGCGAGCGGCGGGACCTTCAGGAAGCGGCGGCGGCTCACCATCCGGCGATTGTATGCCCCTGCTCCGGGCGGTCGGCGCGACGGGGTTGGATCAGGGATTCTTCGTCCTGTACTCCGGGCTGTCGCGAAGGGCCTTCTCGATGTCCGCCTGGCTCCAGTTGTCCTGCACCACGCGCGCCCCGTAGTCGCGCAGGCCGATCGCGTCCGGCTCGCGATCCAGGACGGCGAGATAGGCGTTGCGCACGGCCTGCGTGACGGGGTCCTGGCTGCGGGCCACCGGCCCGACTCCTCGCTGCCCACGGCCCTCGTCGCTGCGCCGCAGCGCCTGACGGACGTCCTGCGCGTCCCAGCCGTCCTCGAGAATGGCCCGTCGGTAGGTGTCCAGGCCGCTGGGGTCCGGCTCCCGCTTCAGGACGTCCTGGTAGGCGCGCGTGATGATCCGATCGGCGGAAGTGGTGCGGCGCGTGGCGGACCTGTACTCGGGGCTCTGGCGCAGCTCCTGGCGGACGTCCTGCTCGGTCCATCCGTCCTGGACGATGTGCTTGCGGTAGGCGCGCATGCCGGCCGCATCGGGCGCGCGCCCGACGATGTCCGCATAGGCTCGGGTGATGACCGCGTCCGTGTCCAACGCCGAACCCTTGGCGTAGCGTCGATAGTCGCTGCGCTCCGCCAGGTCCCGGCGAACGTCCTGCTCGGTCCACCCGTAGTCGTCCATCAACAGGGCGTAGCGGCGCAGCTCGTACGGATGGGGACCCCGCCCGAGGACCGATTGGAAGGAGCGAACCACCACCGTCTGGTCGCCGCGAGCCTGCAACGCCAGCTCCGGCTGCGGGCCCGCCAGGACGGGAACGGCACCGCCGAGGACGCCCGCCACGAAGCCGGAGAGCAGTACGGTGCGGAGCGTCATGGCCACCTCCCACGACGTCGCCCCGTTCCGGGCAACGCCTGGGAGAACTGCTGCAAGAAGCATGCGCGCGCCGGGCGATTCGCGTCCGTCGCGGTCGAGGGTGCGGGGGCCCTCGAGGCGCCCGCGGAGCGGCTCGAGGGCGCGGCCGGTCCACCGTGAGCCCTGCGAGGCTCGTCGAGCGGGAGCTTCTCGGCAGTCGATTGTACAAACGACCTGGAGCGGCGCGACGGCAAGCGCGCGTCGCGAGCGGCTACCTGCCCAGGAACCTGAGCCGGCGCGCGCCGGCCATCAGGCCGGATCCGAGCAGCAGCAGCAGCGTGGAAGGCTCGGGCACGGGTTCGCCTTCGAAGCGGAAATCGTCGATGGCGAACGAGGCGTTGATCGGTCCGATCGTGCCGATCACGATGCGGTCGAAGCCGGACGAGAACTCGATGCCGACGAACGAGCCGTCGATGCCCTGGCCGCCCGTGCTGAACGACTCAGAGCCCACCAGCGGTCGACCCGTTGTAGGCGTAGAGGGTCGTGGTGTGGCCAGGCTGAGTCGTGATGAAGAAGCCGGCGCGTGTCACCAGGTTCGCGAAGAAGGCCTCCCCGTCAGGGTACCCGGGCTCGGTGAAGAAGTTCGTTGCGGTCTTGCCTATCCCCGACCCCGTGCCCGCGTTGAAGAGGCTCCCACCGTCGAGATGGGCGAACGTGACGCCCAGCGGGCTGTAATAGGCTCCGATCGGACCGGAAGGGACGGCTTCGAAGTCGATCAGGGTAGGGTCGGCGAAATCGCCCGGTCCGATGATCGCCGCCCGAGCCTCGAGGGTGAACGCGAAGAAGACGAGCAGCGCGAATCCCACAGGCACGGCAGCGCGAAGGCGGCTTTGGCGGGTCACGAGGGCTCCTGTGACGGACTCGGTTGCAGGTTCTGTGCCGGAGTGGAGAGTGTATTCGTTCCGCCTGGCAGCCATCGGACGTCCACGGGGACCAATCCGGGGAGCTACTCGCCGCCGGCCGCGCCGCGGAAGTGGTCGTCCTCGTCGGCGAAGAGGACGTTGAAGCTCGTGAGCGTCCCGTAGCAGCCCGTCACGTAGCCCTGCAGGCGGACCTTCTGGTCGTCGGGCAGGTCGGAGCCGTTGACCTGCTGCTCCAGGGTGCGCAGGCGGTTGCGCAGCATCACGACCTTGTGGAAGAAGGTCTCGATCGGCCAGCTCTTCTCCTGGAGGGCGGGGTTGCCGGGGCGCAGGACGAGGTGCCCGCCCCGCCACTTGTCCGCCGGAACGACGGGCGTGAGGCCGGCCTCCTCGCGGATGATCCGGCGGAGCAGCGTCTCCAGGTCTCCGGTGGCTCGCCTCGCTGGTCATGGGCGCGTCCGTCCTTTCTCGCTCCGCCACGACGGCGAAGGGCTGCCCCGCAGGGCGCTCGCCCGACCCGCGGGCGGGGCGCGCCGCCGGGGTCTCGCCCCCGCCGCCCCGGTAGTTGTGCTGGCTGCCGCAGAAGCCGCACTGGACCCGCAGCGGGCGGCCCTCCGGCGTCCACGGCGATCACGGTGTGGTCACGCGGCGCGTGGCAGGCCCGGCACAGGTCGTCGACGGTCTCGCCGGCCCGCCGCCGGCGCGGCTCAGCTTCCACCGGACGATGATAGCCCAGGCTCGCGCGCGGGACGCCGTCCGCCCGTCGTGCGACAATCCCCCGGCGCGGGAGCGGGAGAAGCCTTGCCGAAGATCCTGATCGTCGACGACGAGCCCGGGATTCGCTTCGGGGTCCGGGACTTCCTCGAGAGCGAGGGCCTCGAGGTCGAGGAGGCGGACACCATCGCCTCGGCCGAGCGGGTCGTGCGCGACTGGCACCCCGACGCGGTCGTCCTCGACCACATGCTGCCCGACGGGACGGCCCTCGACCTCCTGCCGCGCCTGCGCGAGATCGACGCGACGGTGCCGGTCGTGGTGCTCACCGGCCACGCGACGATCGACCTGGCCGTGCGCGCGGTCAAGGAGGGCGCCGACCAGTTCCTGGCCAAGCCGGTCGAGCTGCCGGCGCTCCTCGTGATGGTGCAGCGGCTGCTCGAGAGCCAGCGCGAGAAGCGGCGCCAGATCGCCGGGCGCGCGCGGCAGGCCCGCGAGGCGGTGGACCCCTTCACCGGGACCTCGGCCGCCATCCGCGCCCTCGCCGAGCAGGCGCGGCGGATCGTGTCCACGAGCAGCCCGATCCTGATCGAGGGCGAGACCGGCAGCGGCAAGGGCGTCCTCGCGCGCTGGCTGCACCGCAACGGTCCCCGCGCCGACGAGCCGTTCGTCGACATGAACTGCGCGGGCCTCAACCGCGACTTCCTCGAGACGGAGCTGTTCGGCCACGAGAAGGGCGCCTACACCGGCGCCGTGGCGAGCAAGCAGGGCCTGCTCGAGGTGGCCCACCGCGGCGTGATGTTCCTCGACGAGATCGGCGACCTCGACCCGCAGGTCCAGCCCAAGCTGCTGAAGGTCCTCGAGGAGAAGCGCTTCCGCCGCCTCGGGGAGGTGCGCGACCGGCAGGTGGACGTGCAGCTCGTCGCCGCCTCGCACCAGAACCTGCCGCAGCTCGTGCAGGAGAAGAGGTTCCGCGGCGACCTCTACTTCCGCATCAGCACGATCCCCCTGCGCATGCCGTCGCTGCGCGAGCGGCCCGAGGACATCCCGATCCTCGGGCGCCAGATCCTCCAGGGCTTCGCGAGCGACCTCGGCCGGCGCGGCCTCCAGCTCTCCCCCGAGGCCGAGCGGGCCCTGTGCGGCTACTCCTGGCCCGGCAACGTGCGGGAGCTGCGCAACGTCCTGGAGCGGGCCCTGCTCCTGTGCGGCCGCGACGTCCTCGAGCCCGGCGACCTCCGCTTCGAGGGGCCCGGGGCCGACGGCCCTGCCCCTCGAGACGCCCGGCGCCGAGATGCACCTCACCCTCGAGGAGCTCGAGAAGGTGCACATCGAGCGGGTCCTGCGCGAGATGGGCGGGCGGGTGGCGGAGGCGTCCCAGCGGCTCGGGATCCCCCGCAGCACGCTCTACCAGAAGATCAAGAAGTTCTCGATCAGCCTGCCCCGCACCCCCTGAAGCTCGTCCCGAGTCTGGAGGGCGTCTGTCGGCTGGAAGCCGCCGCCGGGGCGGCGGCCGCGCCCGCCGCCCGCAAGTCACCACAACATCTGGGGTTCGCCCAGCAGGCGGGCCCGAGACGCGGAAGCGCCGGCGCATGGCACGGGTCATGCTCACCGATACTCGCCGTGGACCCTCGACCCGGACGGCTGCTGATCGTCGACGACGAGGCCGCCATCCGCTTCGCCCTCTCCGAGTACTTCCGGGAGAACGGCTGGACGGTGGACACGGCGGCGGAGAAGGAGGAGGCCGAGGCCCTCCTCGCCTGCACGGAGTACGCGGTCGTCATCGCGGACCTCCGCCTCACCGGCATCTACGGCGTCGAGGGGCTGGACATCATCCAGTGGTCCCGGCACCTGCGGCCGGAGACCCGCGTCGTGCTGCTCACCGGCAACGGGACGCCGGAGATCGAGGCCGAGGCCCGCCGCCGGGGCGCGGACGCCTTCCTCCACAAGCCGCTGCCGCTGCCGCAGCTCGAGGCCGTGGTCGACTCGCTCCTCGGGCAGGCCGTCGTGAGCGCGGTGCCCCTCCCCATCGTCTGCGCCTGGTGCGAGCGCGTCCGCACGAGCGCCGGCCGCTGGGAGGACGCCGGCGCCGCCGATCGGGAAGCGGCCGAGGCCACGCACGGGATCTGCCCCGAGTGCCTCGCCGAGGAGACGCGCGCGGCGACGCTCGGCCCTCGCCTGGAGCTCGCGGTGACCGGCGAGCCGCGCATCGAGCTGCACGGCAGCTCCGTGCGCCTGCCGGGGCGGCGCCTGGGTGCTGCTCGAGGCCACGCAGCGCTCGCCCTGCTCCGGCGAGGCGGCCGCGGCCGCGGAGAAGCTGGTGCTGGGGCTCGCCGAGTGGCGCCAGCTGGGCAAGCCGGGCAGCCTCGAGGTCTTCCAGGAGGCCCAGGGCCGCGTGGAGAAGGGCGAGCGCCGCCAGTTCGTGCGCTACGAGGTCACGATGCCGGTCCGCATCGCGCGCATCGCCACGTGGCGCGACCCCTCGGCCCAGATCGAGGACACGCTCGCCGAGGTGGTCGCCGCGGGCGGAGCGCTCGTGCGCAGCCGCATGGCGGTCGACAAGGGCGAGATGATCCGGTTCTTCGCCGGAAACGACTACGAGACCCGCGCCGAGGTCACCTACGTCTCGATGGGCTCGGGAGCGGGCATGGACGGGATCCAGCGGCTCGGCCTGAAGTTCCTCGACGCCCCGCTGCCCGAGTCGCTCATTCCCGCAGACGCCCGGCCGCTGCCGTAGGCTCCGGGGCCCCGGGAGCCACGGCGGTCGGCCACGGGCAGCATCACGCACGCCGCCGTCCCCGCGCCCTGTCCCCTCCGACTCGAGCCACACCCGTCCGCCGTGCGACTCGACGATGCGCTTGACCACCGCCAGGCCCACGCCGGAGCCCTCCGCCCGGGGGTCGAGCTTGTCGAAGAGGTCGAAGGCGCGCTCGCGGTGGCGCGGCTCGATGCCGATCCCGTTGTCCCGGACGACGAGGACGGCCTTGCCGTCGACCGCCGGCCGCGCCTCGACCACGACGCGCGGCTCGGCGGCGGTCGCCGCGAACTTGACGGCGTTGTCGAGCAGGTTCTGGAACACCTGCACGAGGCGGGCGCGGTCCCCGAAGACGACGGGCAGCGGCCCGGCGACCTCGACCCGCGCGCCCGGCGCCGAAGGCCGGCCGCGCACGAGCCGCAGCGCCTCCTGCACGAGGTCCGCGGCCGGCACCGCCACCGGCGGGCCCACCGGGCGCCCCGCGCGCGAGAGCTCGAACAGCTCGTCGAGCCGCTGCTGCAGCTTGCCCACCGCCTCGGCGATGCGCGCCGCGTCCGCGGCCAGGCGATCGGTGCGCCCCTCGCGCGCGTCCTTCTCCACGTAGTCCGCGAAGCCGCGGATGGTCACGAGCGGCGCCTTGAGGTCGTGGGTCACGGTGTAGCCGAAGCGCTCGAGCTCGGCGTTCTTGGCCTCGAGCTCGCGGATGAGCGACTCGCGCACCCTCTCGGCCTTCTTGCGCTCCCGAGATGTCCCGGATCGCCACCACCCGGTGGACCTGCCCCCGGTAGGGGAAGGACCGCCCCTGCACCTCGACCGGGACGCGCGTGCCGTCGCGGCGGGTCACCTCGATCTCGTAGGGGCGGTCGTACTCGGCCAGCAGGTTCCGGTACACCAGCTCGCGGTACTCGGGGGCGATGAGCTCGAAGCCGTCGCGCCCGACGAGCTCGTGCCACGAGTAGCCCCCCAGCTCGCACAGCGCCTGGTTGACGTCCACGATCCGGCCGCCGTCGTGCACGAAGATGGCCTCGAAGGCGGCCTCGGAGAGGCTGCGGAAGCGCTCCTCGCTCTCCCGCAGCTTCTCCTCCGCTTCCTTGCGGTCGGTGATGTCGAGGAGGAGGCCCAGGAGGCGGTCGGCGCCGATCGTCGAGGCGTGGACGAGGCAGTGCCGCACCGAGCCGTCCTTGCGGCGGATGCGGATCTCGCCGCGGCCCGAACCGAGCACGAGCAGCCCCACGAGCCGCTCCCCGAGGCCGGCGCGCGTCCTCGCCGGCGAGCACGTCGGCGATCGACATGCCGACCAGCTCCTCGCGGCCGTACCCGGTGAGGGCGCAGGCCGCGCCGTTGACCTCGAGGTACCGCCCGCGGGTGTCCGAGACGAAGAGAGCGATGGGCGAGGCGGTGAAGTAGGCGCGGTAGAGCTCCCCGCTCTCCCGCAGGGCCTCGGCCGACCGCAGCCGCTCGACGGCGCCCGCCACGTGGCTGGCCAGGACGCTCAGGAGCCGCTCGTCGTCCTCCGTGAAGGCCGCGTCCCTCGTGCTCTCCGCGTCGAAGACCCCGAGGACCCGAGCGCCGACCTTGAGCGGGACGCAGATCTCCGAGCGCATCTCGGGGTCGAGCGCCAGGTAGCCGGGCTCGCGGGAGACGTCCTCGCACCCGGCGGGCCATGCCGCTCGCGGCGACCGAGCCCACGATCCCGGTCCCGAGGCGGATCGGCGCCAGCTCGTCGGGCGAGCGGCGCGAGTGGAACGACCGCGCGTGGTGCAGCCGGCCCCGGTCGGGGTCGAGCAGGAGGAAGCCGCAGTTGTCCGGGAAGAACGCCTCGCGCAGGAGCTCCGTCGCGCGCGCGAGGAGCGACTCCTCGTCGGTCGCCTCGGCCGCGGCCTCGGCCACGCCCGCGATCACCCGCTGCTCCTCGAGCCCGCGCCGGAGGCCCTCCTCCACCCGCTTCAGGTCGGTCACGTCCACGAGCGACCCGCGCAGCCCGCGCAGCCGTCCCTGCCCGTCCACCCACCCCTGGCCGCGCGCCTCGAGCCAGCGCACCGCGCCGTCGGGCCAGACGACCCGCGACTGCACGCGGTGCACCTCGCCGGGGTGCGCCACCGCCCGGGCCACGGCCGACTGGAAGGCCGGCCGGTCGTCCGGGTGGATGTGCTGGAGGACGTGCGGCAGGCGGGGCTGGCCTTCCGAGGCGCCGGCCCCCGCGCCGAAGAGGCGGCTGGCCTCCCCCGACCACCACATCGCGCCGGTCTCGGCGTCCATCTCCCAGATGGCCATGCCCGAGGCACCCAGGGCCAGCGAGAGCCGTTCCTCGCTCTGAACGGCGCGACGCTCGGCGTCGTGGCCGGGCAGGCGTCGGCGCAGGCCGCCCACGAGCGAGCCCGCGAGGGAGCCCGCGCGGCGCGCGGCCCGACGCAGCGGGCGCGTGGCGCGACGCAGCGGTCCCGCGCTCACGACCGCACCGCCCGGAAGCGGACCTTGACCACCGCCCCCCCGGACTCGTGGTTCTCGGCGGCGACCTCGCCGCCGTGGTCGTACACGATCCGCTTGACGATCGAGAGGCCGAGCCCCGTGCCCCCGCGCCGCCGGGTGAAGAACGGCTCGAACAGGCGCGGCAGGTCGGTCGGGATCGAAGCCGGGCCCGGAGTCGCGCACCGCGCACTCGACCCAGCTCTCCCCTGCGTCCCCGTCCGGCCTCAGGGCCACCTCGACCCGGCCGCCCTGGGGCGAGAAGTGGACGGCGTTCTCGATGAGGTTCTGCAGGACCTGCGACACGCGCGCGCGGTCGGCCAGCACCGGGAGTGCTGTCGCCCCGCGCGGCCACGCGATCTCCACCGACTTGCGGCGGGCGAGCGGCACGCAGGCCGACACCGCGGCCTCCACCACCTCCTCCATGCGGCACTGGGAGAAGTCCGGCCGGCTGGGCCGCCCGAAGTCGAGCAGGTCCCGCATGAGCGTCGTGAGCCGGGTGATCTCGCCGCGCAGGACGGAGAGGTAGCGCTCGAAGCCCTCGGTCCTGCCGAAGCGCGACTCGAAGGCGTCGAGCGTCGCCGAGATGCTGAAGAGGGGGTTGCGGACCTCGTGCGCCACGCCGGCCACGATCGAGCCGATCTCCGCCATCGTCTCGCTCTGGCGGAGCTGCTCCTTGAGGCGCACGGTCTCGGTGACGTCCTGGAAGTTCAGGACCGCGCGCTCCGCGCCGTCACCGTCCGCTTCCAGCGCCCGCGCGCTCACCACCCAGGTGAGGCGCGTGAGCGGGTCGCTCACCTCGCGCGCCGCCGGCGCGCCGCCGGTGTTGAGCGCGCTCACCAGCTCGCCCAGCGCCGCCCAGGGCTCGCCGGGCCCGAGCGCGGCGAGCGGAGCGTCGATGAGGTCCCTCCATCTCGCCCGGCCCGAGTGCTCGACCGCGGTCCGGTTGGCCCGGACGATCCGTCCCTCCGCGTCCACCACCACGACGCCGAGGGGCAGGCCGTCGAAGGTCTCCCGCCACTCGAACGCGGCGCGGCGCAGGTCGGCCTCCAGCCGCCGTCGGTCCGTGACGTCGGTCCCGGTCCCGAGGACGTAGGTCACCTCTCCCGTCGCGTCGAAGACGGGGCGGTTGATCCACGAGATCAGCCGGCGCTCGCCCGAGCGCGTCAGCCACTCGGACTCGAAGGCCACCGGCAGCTCCAGCGCGGAGTTGCCCCCCTGGAAGTGGCGGGAGGCCTCCTCGCGGGTCTCGACGGGGCGCAGCTCTTCCCAGAAGGGCCGCCCCCGCAGCTCCGCTTCCGTCCACCCGCTCGCCTGCTCGCAGGCCCGGTTGAAGCGCACGACGCGGCCGTGGGGGTCCACGACGATGACCAGCGAGGCCACCATGTCGAGGAGGCTGTCGGCGAACACCCGCTGCCGCTCGATCTCGCGCTCGGCCCGCAGCCGCTCGATCTCCGCCGCCGCCCTGGCGGCGAAGACCTGCAGGACGCCTTCGGGGCGCACGACCTCGTCCAGGGGCCGGTCGTGAATGGCGTTGACGATGCCCAGGACCTCGCCGGTCGAGGCGCGCAGCGGCGCTCCCGACGTAGCTCTGCGCCCCGATCCGCCGCAGCCCCTCGTCCCCCGGGTAGCGGTCGGCCACCCCGTCGCGGATGTGGCACACGCTCCCGTCGAGGACGCCGGCGCACGGGGTGCCCGCGAGCGGGTACTCGACGTTCGCCACGAGGCGGCCGTCGACGAACCGGGCGACCGTCCGCAGCCGGCCCCCGTCCACGAGCTCGGCCACGGAGGCGTACTTGACCCGCAGCGCCCTCGCCAGGCGCAGCACGAGCTCGCCGAAGAAGGCCTCCCCGCCCGCCGCCGCCGTCCCCGCGACGAGGTCGCCGAGCGCCTCCTCGACCCGCCGGTGACGCACGGCCCTCTCGGCGATGTGGGGCAGGTCGGCCAGGGCCACCTCGCTCTTCACGAGGTAGTCCACCGCGCCCGCGCGGATGGCCTCGACGGCCACGCGCTCGCTGCCGTGGCTCGTCATGATCACCATCGGCGGCATGGCGCGGGCCGGCTCGCTGCGCAGGAGGTCGAGCCCCTCCCCGTCCGGCAGCAGCCAGTCGGCGATCACGAGGTCGGGCGGGACCGCCCCGTGGAGGGCCGCGCGGGCCGCGTCCACGGTCTCGGCCACCGAGACGACGAAGTCCCCGGGCCGCCCCTCGAAGGCGCGGCGCGCGAGCTCCGCGTGGCCCGGCTCGTCCTCGACGAGCAGGACGCGGAGGGGCTCCCCGCTCATTCGCGGCCCCGCGTGTCCGAAAACGGGAAGTCCGCCGTCCGAGCCCGAGACGGGCGGCCTTTCGGCGACGGCCGACGATAGGCACTAAGTCTCATCGATTCAACGTGATCCAGCCCCGCCCGGCTCATGGGAAGGCGCCCGGCCGTCGTGGCATGTCAGGTGCAGAAGCGTAGACCGTGCCAACCGACTCGACTCTCCTCGACCTCATCCTGGAGCCGGGTCGGCTCTCCGTCGTGTTCCAGCCCATGTTCGAGGTCGGCACGAGCGCACCCGCAGCTCTTCGCGCTCGAGTGCCTCATCCGGGGGCCGAAGGGGTCGAACGCCGAGTACCCGAACATCCTGTTCGAGTACGTCCGGCGGAAGCGGGCCGAGGCCGTCGTGGACCGCGCCTGCATCGCCACGGCGCTGGCCGATGCGGGCCTCCTCCCCGGCGACCCCCGGCTGTCCCTGAACGTCCACGCCTCGACCCTCGGCCGCGATCCCGGCTTTCAGGCCTTCCTGCTCGAGCGGGCGCGCGAGGCCCGGATCGACCCGCGCCGCCTGATCGTCGAGATCGTCGAGCACTCGCCGCCCCTCGACGTGCCCAGCTTCCGGCGGGCGCTCACGCAGCTGCGCGACGCCGGGGTCGCGATCGCCCTCGACGACGTGGGCCTGGGCCAGTCGAACTACAAGATGATCCTGGACGTGCGGCCGGAGATCTACAAGCTCGACCGCTACCTCGTGAGCGGCGCCTGGGCCGACCCGTACCGGCAGGTGATCCTCGACTCGCTCGCCCGCATGGTGCGCCGCCTCGAGGCCCGCGCGGTGGCGGAGGGCGTCGAGGACCACCACGAGCTCGTCGCGGTCGAGGCGGCCGGCATCGACCTCGTGCAGGGCTTCCTGCTCGCCCGCCCGCTCGCCCGGGCGGAGCTCCTCGCGGCGGGCCACCTCTCGGGCCGCGCGCCAGCGGTGGCCTGAGGATGAAGCCCCGCCTGCTCGTCCTCGACGACGACCGGAACATCCTCGCGCTCCTGCGCACCTACTTCGCCGGGCTCGGCTGGCACGTCGAGGCCTGCGCCGAGGCCGCGGCCGGCCTGCAGCTCGCCGACTCGGATACCCCCTTCGACGCGGTGATCTGCGACCTTCACTTCACCGGGGCGCACCTCGGAGAGGGTTACGAGATCCTCAGCCGCGCGCGGCTGCGCCGGCCACGCTCCGCGGTCGTCCTCTTCACCGGGGCGGCCGGCGAGGGCGTTCGCGAGGAGGCCCTGCGGCGCGGGGCCGACGAGGTCATCGCCAAGCCCGCTCCCCTCGCCCGCTTGCGCGACGCCGCGCTTCGTGCGATGAAGAAGGCGTGAGCCTCAGCGGGTCCGTCGAGGACCTTCCGCTTCTCGAGATCCTGCAGGTCGTCTCCTTCTGCCAGAAGACCGGCTATCTCACCGTGCGCGCCCCGGCCGGCGAGGCCGCGGTCGTCTTCGAGAGCGGGCGGGTCGTCTCGGGCTACGTGTGGGACGTGCCGGGACTGCCCCGCGACCAGCCCCCGGAGGGCCCCGGCGCGCGAGCTCGTCCTGCGGCAGCGCCTGGCGTCGGTCCTCGAGCGGCTCGTCCGGCTGCGAGAGGGCGACTTCGCCTTCCACCTGACGGACGGCGTTCCCCCGGCGCTCGGCGGGCGGGACCTCACGGCCGAGACGCTCCCCTACGGCATCAACCCGGAAGAGCTCATGCTCGACCTCGCCCGCAAGCTGGACGAGGACCGCCGCGACGCCGCCGCCGCCCTCGAGGCTTCTTTCGCCGCGCCCGCGGAAGACGACCTGGTGCTCGAGGAGCTGCCCCTCGAGGAGCCGCCCGCGCCGGCGCCCGCGACCGGGCCCGTCGTTCTCCTGCTGGACGACGAGCCCGACATCCGCCGTGTCGTGGGCGAGCGCCTGGCCGCGGCCGGCTTCGCGGTCTCGCTGGCGGCGAGCCCCGGCATGGCGCGCCGGGAGATGGAGAGGCTCGCCGCGGCGTGCACGCCCTTCCTGCTGGTCGCCGATCTCGGGCTCCCCTCCGAGTCGGGCGCCTCGTTCCGCGGGGGGCTCGACGTCGCGCGCCTGGCCGGCGGGCCTGCCCACTCCCCCGCCCGTCCTCCTCATGGCCGAGACGTTCGACGAGAAGCTGCGCTCGCGGGCGAAGCGGCTCGGCGTCTCGCTCCTCGCCTTCAAGCCCGGCCTGTCGAAGCTGGACCCGCTCCAGTACGAGGCCGACCTGCGCGCGTTCGGCGACAAGCTGGCGCGGGACCTGCTGCCGCGGCTCGAGGGTCGCCGCCGCGGCGCCGCCGCGCGGCCCGCCCGCGCCGAAGGCGCTCCACCCCGGCGAGGCCGCGCGCGAGGCGGTCCTGCGCTCGGCCCTCGAGGAGATGCGCAGGAGCCCGGACCCCGACCTCGTCGCGTTCCTGCTCCTGCGGGCGGCGCGCGCGTTCTTCCCGCGCGTGCTGCTCTTCGTGGTGAAGGACGAGCGGCTGCGGGGCCTCTCGGGCTTCGGGCCGGCGGACAGCGCGGACAGCCTGGACCTGCTGGCGCGCGGGATCGCCGTGCTCCCTCGAGCCGGCCTCGCCGTTCAGCGAGGCGGTGGCGAGCGGGAAGGCCTGGACCGGCCCGCTGCCCGCCGAGGGGCCCCTGCGCGGCCTCCTCGACCGGATCGGCTCCCTGGGCGCGACCGCGGCCGCCGTCCTGCCGGTGCGCGCGCAACGCGAGGCGATCGCCGTCCTCTACGGGGACGCGCCGGAGGGCGGTGGTCTCCCGCCGATCGGCCCGCTGGTCGAGTTCGCGGAGCAGGCGGGCCGGGTCCTCGACGAGGCCTTCCTCGCCCGCAGGACGCCCGCCCCCGCCGCCTGCTAACATCGCCGGCCGCATGATCACCCTGCTCCGCGGCGCCCGAAGCCTGGCTTCCGTCCTGCTGGTCGGCCTGTTGTTCCTGGTCATGAGCCCGGTGCTCCGGCTCGTCGTCGTGCCAGGCAGCTGGCTCTTCCCGCGTCACCGCTTCCGGCTCGTCAGCGTGTTCATGAAGGCCATGAGCGCGGGCATCTTCGGTCTCCTGCGCCTCGGAGGCGCTCACGTTCGGCGGGTCGGGACCCTGCCCACGGCCTCGCCCATCCTGATCGTGGCCAATCACCAGGCGCTGCTCGACATCTGCCAGATCACGCTCATGGCGCACCCGCGGGTGCCCGCCTTCGTGACCCGCCGCCGCTACGCGCGGTTCGTCCCCCTCGTCTCCCAGTGCATCCGCCTGCTCGACTCGCCGATCGTGGACCCGAAGCGCGACCCCAAGGGGTCGGTCGTGGCGATCCGGCAGGGTGCGCGCGAGCTGCCCCACGGCGTCGTCATCTTCCCCGAGGGCCACCGCAGCCACGACGGCGAGATCCGGCCCTTCCGCACTGCCGGTATCGAGACGATCCTGACGGAGCGGCGGATGCCCGTCTACCTGGTGGTGAACGAGGGCGTCTGGCGCGTGCGCCGCCTCGCGGACCTGCTGTTCCGGGCCCCGTTGATCGACGCGCACTCCGAGGTGATCGGCCCCTTCGAGCCGCCCGCCGACGCCGCCCTGCTCCCCGGGTTCATCGGTGAGCTGCGCGCCACCCTCGTCGCCCGGCTGGCCGCGATGCGGGGCGAGGGCGCCCCGCCCACCGCCTGAGTCGGGCCCACGGGCGCCGTACGTCGCACGTGGTGTTACACTCGGCGTCACACCGTGGAGGTGCGGATGGCACGTCGCGTGGTGATCGCGAGCCAGAAGGGCGGCGTAGGCAAGACGACGGTCGCGCTGAACCTGGCCGTGGCGCTCGCGGAGCGGGGTCGGCGGACGCTGCTGGCCGACCTCGACCCGCAGGGCGCGATCGGGCTGTCTCTCGCGAAGGGCGACACCGAGCTCGCCGGCCTCGCCGAGCTGCTCGCCGGCGTCGCCACGCCGGCCGAAGCGGTGGTCGCCACGCGGCTCGCCGGGGCTCAGCCTGCTCCCGCGCGGCCGGCTCGACGCCACGGACGTGGACTCGTTCGAGGCCGAGGTGGCGCGGGCGGACGCGCTCGACAAGGCGTTCTCGGCCTGCGACAAGGCGTTCGACATCCTGGTGGTGGACACCCCGTCCGGCCTGGGCCGCGTCACCACCGCCGCCCTGGCCTGCGCCGACTTCGCTCTGCTCGCCTTCCAGACCGAGAGCCTGTCGCTGCGTTCCGTCGGCCAGGCCCTCAAGGTGGTCGAGCACGTCCAGGCCACCCGCAACCCGCGGCTGCGCCTCGTCGGCATCCTCCCCACGCTCGTCGAGCGCGAGCGCCCCGGCAGCCACACCGTGCTCAGCGAGATCTGGAACGGCTTTCCGGACGCCCTCGAGACCATCGTTCCCCGAACCGAGGCGTTCGCCCGCGCCAGCACGCTGGGCGTGCCCGTCGGGTTCCTCGGCAGCGAGGCCGGGGCGCCGGAGGCCCGGCGCTTCGACCTGCTCGCCGACGAGATCGAGGGTCGCATGAACCGCCTCGACGGCATGGAGAGGGTCCATGAAGCTCAGCCCGCCCGCCAGCTCCTCTGACCTCGACGCCGCCCGCGACATCGCGCGGCGGCTGCACCAGCGCCGCCGGCGCGACGACCGCCCGCCCGAGGGCCAGGTAGCGCCGCGGCGCGGCCGCGCCCCTCGGGGCGCCCCGGCCGCGCCCGGAGTCGCCCGCCCCGCTCGCTCCGGCGCCGGTCGCCCCTCCACCCCCGCCGTTCGAGCCCGCACCCGAGCCCCCGTCGTGGGACGAGCCCGCTGGCCGAAGCGCCCCGACCCGCCGACGCGGCGGACCCGCTCGCGGGCTTCGGCGAGCCCGCCCCCGCGGCGGAGGCCGCCACGGACGCGGCCGAGCCGTCGAACGACGTGGTGGTCGAGGAGCCCACGGTCTCGCCCGAGGAGATGGTCGGGTCCGCCGAGCCGCCGCCGTTCGAGGAGGTGCCCGAGCCGGAGCCGTACGAAACCTCGCCCTCGCCGTTCGAGGTCGAGCTCGACGAGACCGAGCGAGGACGAGTACTCCGCGCCGGCCCCGCCGTCGTGGGACGACATCGTGGAGACCTGCCTCGGCCTGGCGCAGGCGAGCGGCGCGATGCTGGTCGACCCGTCCGGCCAGGTCTTCGCGGCTCGCGGGGAGTGGCCCGAGCCCGGCCCGGACGCGATCGCGGCGAAGCTCGTGTCCACCATGGAGCGGACGCTGCGGGACGCCCCCACGCGCTCGATCTCCGCGCCCCTCATGGGCAAGCACCTCACCGCGTGGCGCGTCCCCCTCGCCGAGGGCCTCGTCACGGCGGCGTTCATCGGCGACGCGCCGGTGCGGTCCGAGGCGCGTCCCGCCATCGACACCGAGATCCACCGCGGCGCCGGGGCCTGATGGCCCGGAAGGACCCGCACTCGCACGCGGACTCGGACCAGCCGCGCGCGCGACACCTGAGGCTGGTCCTCCGGGTGGACTTCGCGGCGCGGCGCATCGAGGGCGAGGCCACGCTGGAGCTCGTCTCCCCCGCGGCGGGCGTCCTCGACCTCGACAGCAAGGCGCTCGAGGTCCTCGAGGTCTCGACCGGCACCGGCACGAGCGTGCCGTTCGAGCTCGGGCCCGACGAGCCGATCCTCGGCTCCCGGCTGCGGCTCTCGCTGCCGGCGGGCACGCGCGAGGTGCGCCTGCGCTACCGGACCTCGCCGGACGCCCCGGCGCTGCAGTGGCTCTCGCCCGAGCAGACGGAGGGCGGGAGGCACCCCTTCCTCTTCAGCCAGTGCCAGCCCATCCACGCCCGCAGCCTGGTGCCGCTGCAGGACACCGCGCGCCACCGCCTCACCTACGAGGCCGAGGTGGAGGTGCCCGAGCCGCTCGGCGCCGTGATGTCCGCCGGCCCCGCCGGCGAGGGGCCGGGGTCGCGGCCGGGCACGCGCGTCTTCCGCTTCCGGATGCCGCAGCCGATCCCGCCCTACCTTCTCGCGCTCGCGGTCGGAAGGCTGGAGTCGCGGGAGCTGGGGCCCCGCTCGCGCGTCTTCGCCGAGCCCGAGACGGTCGAGAGAGCCGCCCACGAGTTCGCGGAGACGGAGGCCATGATCGCGCGGGCGGAGGAGCTCTTCGGCCCCTACGACTGGGACCGCTACGACATGCTGGTCCTGCCGCCCTCCTTCCCCTACGGCGGGATGGAGAACCCGCGCATGACGTTCCTGACGCCGACGCTCCTCGCCGGCGACCGCTCCCTCGTGGACGTGGTCGTGCACGAGCTGGCGCACTCCTGGACGGGGAACCTCGTCACGAACGCGGACATGGAGCACTTCTGGCTCAACGAGGGCTTCACCGTCTGGGCCGAGCGGCGGCTCGTCGAGGCCCTGCACGGCGAGGAGGCCGCGGTGCTCGCCTGGGCGATCGGCGAGAAGGCCCTCGAGGAGTCCCTGGCGCGTTTCGAGCCCGGCTCGCCGCTGACGCGCCTGCGCACCGAGCTCGCCGGCACGGACCCGGACGACGCGTTCTCCTCCGTGCCCTACGAGAAGGGCGCGCGCTTCGTGACCCTGCTCGAGCGGACGGCGGGACGCGAGCGCTTCGACCGGTTCATGCGGGACTACATGGCCCGCTTCCGGTTCACCTCGATCACCACGGAGGAGTTCCTCGCGTTCCTGGAGAGCGAGCTGCCCGGCCTCGCCTCCCGGGTGGGCGCTCAGGAGTGGCTCTACGAGCCCGGCCTGCCGGGGAACGCGCCGGTCTTCCGCTCCCCGCGGCTGGAGGGCCTGGTGGCCCTCGCCCAGGCCTTCGCCGGCGGCGAGCGTCCGGCGGCGTCCGCGATCGCCGGCTGGAGCCCCGCCGAGACGCTCGTCTATCTCCAGGGCCTGCCTCGCGAGATCGACCGCGAGGGCTGCGCCTGGCTCGACTCGGCCCTGGGCCTGACGGGCCGCGGCAACCACGAGATCCTGGTCGAGTGGCTGACCCTCGCCGCGGGCTCCGACTACGAGCCCGCGTTCGCCCGCCTGCGCGAGGTGCTGCTGCGGGTGGGCCGGATGAAGTACCTGCGGCCCCTGTACGCGGCGATGGGCCGGCACCCGCGGACGCGCGCGCTCGCCCGGGAGGTCTTCGCCGAGGCCGCGCCGCGGTACCACGCGCTGTCCCGCCGCGTGGCCGCCTCCGTCATCGAGAAGTACGACGACACGCCCGCGTCCTGACCCCGAGGCCCCCATGAACGACCGCCCCGACTCCTCCCCGGCAGAAGACGTCCGCCTGCCCGAGAACGCCTTCCGTCCGCTCGCCCCCGGCGAGCGCTACGAGAGTGTCGTTCCCCCCGGCGCCCGGGCCCCGGAGGTGACCCTGCGCTCGCTCGTCCAGGGAGCCTTGTGGGCCGTCGTGTTCTCGGCCGCCGCCACCTACATCGCCCTCAAGCTGGGCCAGGGCATCGAGTCGGCCATCCCCATCTCGATCCTGGCGGTGGGCTTCTCCGCCTTCTCCGTGCGTGTCCTCGCCCGGCGCGCCTCGACCCTGCTCGAGAACGTGAACGTCCTCGCGATCGGCGCCACGTCCGGCATCGTGGCCGGCGGCTCCGTCTTCACCATGCCGGCCGTCTACATCCTCGGGCTCGAGGGCCGCTCGTCCTTCTTCCAGATCTTCCTCGTGCCCCTCCTCGGGGCCGTGCTCGGCGTGTTTCTCCTCGCCCCCTTCCGCCGCTACTTCGTGCGGGACCTCCACGGGAAGCTCCCCTACCCCGAGGCCCGGGCCACGACCGAGATCCTCGTCGCCGGGAAGCGCGGGGGCCACAGCGCCCTGGTCCTGACCTGGTCCGCGCTTCTCGCCGCGGCCTTCGACTTCGTGGGCCCGTCGATGAAGGGCTGGGCGGAGAACTTCTCGACCGCGGCGATCACGGGGCTCTCCGGCTTCACGGAGCGCACGAAGGCCGTCTTCACGATGAACACCTCGGCCGCGGTCTTCGGCCTCGGCTACATCATGGGCCTCGACTACGCCGCCATCATCATGGCGGGCTCGATGGTGTCGTTCTTCGTCCTCGTGCCGCTCTTCGCGTGGTTCTCCCCGCACGTGGCGGCGGCGATCCCGCCCGGGACCGAGCCCCTGGCGGCTCTCGCGGCGCGAGGACCTCTTCTTCCTCTACGTGCGGCCGATCGGCATCGGCGGCATCTTCGCCGCCGGCCTCCTCTCGATCCTCAAGATGTCGCCGGTCATCCTGCAGGCGACGCGGCAGGCCCTGGGCGAGGTCCTCCGCCTCGCGCGCGGGCGCGCGGCGGGACGCCGAGGACGAGCGCACCGACCGCGGGCTGCCGATGTCGGTCGTGCTCCTCGGCATCGCCGCGACCGGGCTCGCGATCTTCCTCTACTTCCGCTTCTCGGTCCTCGCCGCCGAGCCTTCCGCGACCTCCCTCGCCGCCGCCTCGACCGCCCTCACCCTCGTCATCGCCTTCCTCTTCGCCGCCGTCTCCGCCTGGGCCATCGCGATGATCTCGATCACCCCCATCTCCGGGATGACCCTCACCACCCTGATCGTCACCGCGGTCGCCCTCTCCGCCCTCGGCCTGCGCGGCGAGAGCGGCATGCTGCAGGTGCTCCTCATCGGGGGCGTCGTGTGCACCGCGCTCTCGATGTCCGGCTCCCTCGTCACGCAGTACAAGATCGGGTACTGGCTGGGCGCCACGCCCCGCCGCATCGAGCTCTCGAACCTCGCCGGCGCCGTGGTCGCTTCCCTGGCCACCACCGCCGTCATCCTGCTCATGGCCCGCGTGTACGGCTTCGCCCCCTCCCCCGCCCACCTCAACCCCCTGCCCGCGCCGCAGCCCAACGCCATGGCCGCCGTGCTGCGCGGCGTCATGGGCGACGGGGGCGCGCCCTGGTTCCTGTACGGGATCGGCGGGGTGTTCGCGGTGGCGGCGGAGATGTGCGGCGTCTCCGGGCTGGCCTTCGCCCTCGGCATGTACCTGCCGATGGAGCTCAACTCGCCCCTCGTCCTCGGCGCGGCCGTCGCCTGGCTCCTGCGTCGCTCCTCGAAGGACGAGGCCGTCGCCTCCGCCCGGCACGAGGAGGGCACGCTGGTGGCCTCCGGCTTCATCGCGGGCGGGGCCCTCGTCGGGGTCCTCGCGGCCCTGCTGCGGTTCGTCGAGGAGTCGACCGGGACGCGCATCGTGCCCGACCTGACGCAGGCGCCGGGGGTGGGCGCGTGGATCGCGGCCTGGGGCAACTGGACGGGCCTCGCGGTGTTCCTGGCGCTCGGCGCCGGGGTCTACTGGCATTCCCGCCGGCAAGCACCGTAGAATCGGGCAAGGGTCCCCGTCCCCAGGAGGTCAGGCATGAAGCGTCGCGAGTTCCTGCGCACCGGTTCTGTCGTCGGCGGAGCGGCCGTGCTCGGCGCCCACGCCTTTCCGCACCACCTCTACGCCGCCGCGAAGGAGAAGACCGCGCAGGACGTCGTGACCCTCGGGAAGACCGGCATCAAGGTGTCCCGCCTCTTCCAGGGCACGGGCACGAACGGCGTCGGGAAGTCCTCGAACCAGATCCGCGGCCTCGGCTTCGACGGCGTCGTCGACCTGCTGCGGGCCGGCGTGGACCAGGGGGTGACGATCTGGGACCTCGCCGACCAGTACGGCACCCACCCGCACGCGAACGGGGCCCTGAAGACCGTCTCCCGCGACAAGGTCGTCATCATGACGAAGACCCACGCCAGCACCGAGAAGGAGATGTGGGCCGACCTCGACCGCTTCCGCAAGGAGATCGGCACCGACATGCTCGACATCGTGCTGCTGCACTGCATGATGTCGGCCGACTGGCCGAAGGAGAAGGCGGGGGCCATGGCGGTGCTGTCCGAGGCCAAGGCGAAGGGCATCATCCGTGCGCACGGCGTCTCCTGCCACGACTTCGGCGCCTTGAAGGCCGCCGCCGCCAGCGACTGGGTCGAGGTGGACCTCGCCCGGCTCAACCCCGCCGGCGTCATCATGGACGCCACGGTCGAGCAGGTCCTGCCCGTCCTCGCCGACATGAAGAGGAAGGGCAAGGGCATCATCGGGATGAAGGTCCTGGGCGCCGGCCGCCTGCGCGACCGAGTCGACGACGCGCTCCAGTACGCCCTCGCCTCGCCCGTCCTCGACTGCTTCACGATCGGCGCCGAGAACCCGCAGCAGCTCGGCGATCTGCTGACCCGGATCCCGAAGGCCTCGGTCCGCGGCTGACGCACCCTCGCGACTCCGCCGGCGTGGGCGCGGAGTCGCGAGGGACCTGGCCGTTCGGTTGAGTCCTGTTCTGTTCCGTTCCTGGAGAGCCCCGACGAAAGCCGGCCCAGCCTCTACGGCTTCACCGGTCGTCCCGAGCGCGCGGACTCGAGCAGCGCCACGATCGTGGCCACGTTGCCGCGGCTCTCGGCGAGGCTGACGCGCGGCGGGCGGCCGGTGCGGACGGCGTCCGCCAGGTCCTCGATCTCCAGCAGGTAGCGGTCGCACTCGGGCACGGCCAAGGCCTCGGTCTCCTCGCCCCGCGTGAGGAGGATCGGCAGGTCCGGCGCCGGCTTCCACGGGTGGCGCACGAGGATCGTCCCGGTGGTGCCGGCGATCTCGAGCTCGGCCCGGAACGGGCTGCGGAAGCCGGCGTCGATCTGCGCGAGCACGCCGCCGGGGAACACGAGCTGGCCCGCGAACGTCTCGTCGATCCCGCTCGGCCCGACGACCTGCGAGCCGAACACCTCCACGGGCTCG
The DNA here is from genome assembly GCA_963818355.1 of uncultured Acidobacteriota bacterium. Taxonomy (GTDB): domain Bacteria; phylum Acidobacteriota; class Vicinamibacteria; order Fen-336; family Fen-336; genus DATBSL01. Next base: position 36,719 of record CAWFSB010000020.1, read on the forward strand.
GCGCCGAGCAGGAAGCGCGTGAAGCTGAGGGGGTAGCAGCCCACGTCCCACAGGCACCCGCCGCCCCACTCCGGCCGGAGGCGGACGTCGTCGGGGCGGCTCAGCGGGAAGCTGAAGGTGCCGCGCACGAACCGGACCGCCCCGATGGCGCCACCGTCCACCAGCTCCTTGACCTTCAGGGTCTGCGGGTGGTGGCGGTACATGAACGCCTCGGCGAGGACGACGCCGCTCTCGCGGGCCGCCTTCTCCATGGCGTCCACCTCCGCCACGGTGAGCGCGAGCGGCTTCTCGCACAGGACGTGCTTCCCCGCGCGGGCGGCCCGGATCGCCCACTCCGCGTGGAGGTGGTTCGGCAGCGGGATGTAGACGGCGTCGATCCCGGGATCGGACAGCAGCGCCTCGTAGGAGCCGTGGGCGCGCTCGATCCCCCACTCCTTCGCGTAGGCGGCCGCCTTCGCGGCATCGCGACTGGCGACCGCGAGGAGCCGGTTGCCCGCGGAGACGCGCAGAGGGGGGATCAGCATCCGGTTGATGCGGGCCGTTCCCAGCAGGCCCCAGCCGAGGACGCGGTCGCTCATGGCCGCGGATTATGCCACCGCTTGACCGCCCTGAACGTGGAGCGCTATCGTCCTGTCGTCGTCACGCGAGCCGGTCCTCCCATCCTCCCCCTCCGGGCTGGCTCTCACGCAATCGGTCTTTCGGGCGGGACGTCCGCGCCGGACGTCAGCGCCGTTTGGGGGGTAGCAGCATGCGCCAAAGGGAAGCGGTGCGGATCGTTCCCAGGAGTCCCATCACCGTCGCCATCCAGGATGGCGGCATTCCCTTCGCCTACGGGGTGGTCGCCAACATCTCCGAAGGCGGTGCCTGCATCTGGACGGACGCGAGCCTCGAGCCCGGGCGCAACGTCAGCCTGAGGTTGAGCTTCCCCCGTGGCTCGCAGCCGCTCGACGCCGAGGGCGTCGTGGTGTGGGTCAAGCCGAGGGGCGACGAGCGCTCCCGCCGTTACGGCCTGCAGTGGCGGGACCGCTCGGCCGCCAGGCTGGCGCGCCTGAAGACGATCGCCGCCTCCGCCTGGCGAGGCTAGATCCCCCCGACGAAGTGGGTGCCGGCCCGGCCCTCGATGGCCTGGGGCAGGCTCTCGGGGTTGGTGATGAGGGCCCGGCGGCCGCCCGCCTTCAGGAAGCGGATGACCGCCTCGATCTTCGGGCCCATGCTGCCCGGCGGGAAGTGGCCCTCGGCCTGGAGCCGTTCGATCTCCTCGAGGGTCACCGCCCCGAGCGCGCGCTGCTCCGGCGTGCCGTGCCCGACGTAGACCTGCGGGACGGCGGTGAGGATCACCAGCAGCGCGGCCCCCACGTCCGTGGCGAGGACGCTCGAGGTCAGGTCCTTGTCGATCACCGCCTCGAGCCCGGCGAACTGGCCGTCCGGCAGCCGCTTCACCGGGATGCCCCCGCCGCCGCAGGCCACGACGATGTGGCCCTGGCGCACGGCGTCCCGGATCATGTGGCGCTGGATGACCCGCAGGGGCAGGGGTGAGGGCACCAGGCGCCGCCAGCCCCGCCCCGCGTCCTCCTTCACCTTCCAGCCCAGCTGGTCGCGGCGCCGCTCGGCTTCCTCCCGGGTGAGGAAGGGGCCGATCGGCTTGCTCGGCGCCTGGAACGCGGGGTCGTTCTCGTCCACGACGACCTGCGTCACCACGGTGACGACGTAGCGCTTCATCTGGCGCTTGCGCAGCTCGTTGAGCAGCGCCTGCTGCATCATGTAGCCGAGGCTGCCCTCCGTCATCGCCACGAGCACGTCGAGGGGCAGCGGGGGCACCTCGCTTCGCGACATCTCCTGCTGGATGAGCAGGCTCCCGACCTGCGGCCCGTTGCCGTGGGTGACGCAGATGTAGTAGTTGCGCTCGACGAGGGTCATGAGGAGCGTCGCGATCTTGGCCGCGTTCTTCTCGTGCTCGTCGATCGTCCCCGCCTCGCCCGGCTGCATGAAGGCGTGGCCGCCCATGGCCACGAGGACGATCGGGTGGGGGTCGATCATGGCGGGGCCCCGCGGCTACTGCGGCCGGAACATCTCGAGGATGCGCTCCCTGGGGCGGGCCTGGGCCCTCGTCTCCTCCTGCCGGCGCCGGGCCTCCGCCTCGTAGGTGGGCGGCGGCTCCGGGTTGCGGTAGAAGACGCCGGTGTAGAGCTTGTGCCCGTACTCGGAGGCGAGCGCCATGGCCTTCAGGCGGTCGGCCGGGTCGTGGCCGAGGCTGGCGAGCGTCTGCATGATCCCCTTCTGGGCCTTCAGGGACTGCTCCTCCTGGCCGTAGGTCACGCAGGGCGACTGCACGTTGACGAAGGCGAAGCCGGGGAAGCGCACGGCCTCCTCGACGACCGCCGCCAGGCCCTGCATGTCCGCCGGCGTGCCCTGGGCGACGAAGCTCGCCCCGTACCCGAGCACGTAGAGGAGCGGGTTGACCGGGTCCTCGAGGCTGCCCCAGGTCGAGGACGCGGTCCGCAGGCCCCTCGGCGAGGTGGGCGAGAGCTGGCCCTTGGTGAGCCCGTAGATCTGGTTGTCCATCACGATGTAGGTGAGGTCCATGTTTCGGCGGACGGCGTGGGCCACGTGGCCGCCGCCGATCGAGAAGCCGTCGCCGTCGCCCCCGGCCACGAGGACGAGGAGGTCGGGGTTGGCGAGCTTGATCCCCTGCGCGATCGGCAGCGCCCGGCCGTGGACGCTGTTGAACCCGTAGGCCGTGGTGTAGCCCGGGATGCGGCTCGAGCAGCCGATGCCCGAGACGAAGGCGATCTCGTGAGGCGGGCGCCCCACGCTCGAGAGGGCGCGGTAGATCGCCTGGACGACGCCGAAGTCTCCGCAACCCGGGCACCAGATGGGCTTGAGGTCGCTCTTGTAGTCCTTCGCCTGGTACTCGTCGGCCGGACGTGTGGTGGTGCTCATGGTCGTGCCTCCCTCAGCCCGCCGGCTCGACCTCGGCCACCCGCTGCCGCTGCAGGCCGAGGACGATCTTCTGAAGCCGCACCACGATCGAGTTCGGGAGGATCGGGTTCGAGCCGCTCTTCGCCAGCGGTTGCATCCCCGCCGGCACGTTCACGTACATCCGCAGGATCCGGTAGAGCTGCCCCTGGTGCGACTGCTCCACCACCAGCCCCGCCTGCACTCCCCGGAAGAAGTCGGCGTAGATCTCCTCCGCCACCGGGAAGAGCAGCTTCGGGACGAGGAGCTTCGCCTGGATGCCCTGGCGGCGCGCCAGCTCGAGCGCCTCGCGGGCCGTTCCCGCGACACTGCCCCACGCGACGAGCGCCACCGGGGCGTGCGCGTCGCCCTCGACGAGGAAGAGGTCCCGGCGCCGCATGAGCGGGTTTAGCTTGTGGATCCGCTTGTCGTTCATGCGCGCGTGGACCTCGCCGCTCGCGGTCGGGGCCCCGCGCTCGTTGTGCTCGATCCCCGAGGCCAGGTAGTTCCCCCCGGGCATCCCCGGGTGGCTCAGCGGGCTGATGCCCGAGTCCGTGGCCTTGAAGCGCTCGTACTTCTCGAGGTCGGCCGCGGTGGGCCGCCGGCGTTCCACGATCGTGAAGGCCTTCGTGTCGATCGGGTCCACCGTCTCCTTGCGCTGGGCGATCTCCTGGTCGGAGAGGAGGATGACCGGCGTCTGGTAGTGCTCGGCGACGTTGAAGGCCTCGACCGTGATCGCGAAGGTGTCCGCCACCGAGGTGGGCGCCAGGACCGGCCGCACCACGTCGCCGTGGGCGGAGAAGCAGGCCTGGAAGAGGTCCGCCTGCTCGCTCTTCGTCGGCAGCCCGGTCGAGGGACCGCCGCGCTGGACGTTCACGCACACGAGGGGCAGCTCGGCGATCGAGGCGAGGCCCAGCATCTCGGTCTTGAGCGACATCCCCGGGCCCGACGTGGCGGTCATGGCCTTCTTGCCCGCGAAGGAGGCGCCGACCACGGCCCCGATCCCGGCGATCTCGTCCTCGCACTGGATCATCGCCCCGCCGTACTTCCAGACCTCGCGGCCGAAGAACTGCATGATCTCGGACGAGGGCGTGATCGGGTAGCCGCCGAAGAACTCGCAGCCGGCGAAGAGGGCGGCGGCGGCGCACATGTCGTTGCCGTCCACCACCAGCTTGCCTTCGACCATGGCGTCGGAGGTCCCGAGGGTGCGCGGCTCGCGCAGCGGGTGCTCGGTCGCGTACTGCACGCCGGCGGCGAACGCGTTCTCGTTGCCCTGCAGGACCTCGCCGCCCTTCTTCGCGAACTTCTTCCGCAGCCCGGCGACGAGCGAGTCGCGGCCCACCCCGAGCCACCCCGCGAAGAGGCCGAGGACGACCGAGTTCTTGGCCTTCTCCGTCCCCGCGTTCTTCTTCGCCATCTCGGCGATCGGGACCGCGATCGACTCCCACGGCGTCGACCCCGGGGAGCGGGAGCCGATCCGGGGGCACTCCCGTCGCGCTGTCGTAGACGACCGTGGTCCGCCCGTTCACCGGCAGCTCTCCGCCGAACTTGAGGAAGTCCTCCCAGTTCAGGGCCACCGCGATGTCGAGAGCACCGCCCGAGCTGAGCACGGGGAGGGTCGAGATCCGGACGCGGCACGAGGACTCGCCGCCGCGGATCTGCGGCCCGAAGCTCTTCGTCAGCACCGCGTGGTAGCCCTCGAGGGCCGCGGCGGTGATCATCGCGTCGCCCGCGGAGACGATGCCGTCTCCCCCGGATCCGGCCATTCCGATGACGAGGTCGTTGCTCATGGTCTCTCGCCTTCGACGGCTCAAAGGATAGCGCTCTGTGCTGCACGGGCCGCGAGTCGGCTCGATCAGGGCGCTTCCGCCGCGTGGCGTGCGGTGCGTCGGCTCGGCGGTCCACGGATCGTCGGGCCACGGGTGCCGCGGGTACCGGCCGCGCAGCTCCTTGCGCACCTCGGGGTAGGTGCGCTCCCAGAAGCTGCGCAGGTCCCGCGTCGTCTGCACCGGCCGGCCGTTCGGCGCGAGCAGCTCGAAGACGACCGCGCACCTGCCGCGGCCCGACGCGCGGGCGTCTCCGCGAGGCCGAAGAGCTCCTGGAGCTTCGCCGCCGCGACGACCGAGCCGTCCTCCCGGTAGTCGAGCGCACAGGTGCGGCCGCTCGGCAGCGCCAGGCGCTGCGGGGCCAGGCGGTCGAGCCGGCTGGCGCGTGCCGGGATCGAGCCAGGCCTCGGGCTCGCCGAGGGAAGGCAGGCTCGTGCGGCCCGCGCAGGCCGCCACCACCGAGGAGTGCAGGTCGGCTTCGAGCCCCGCGACGCGCAGGCGCCGCTGCAGCCTTGCTGCGGCCTCCCCGAGGCCGCGCCGCTCGAGGGCTTCCGCCAGCAAGGGAGCGGCCACCTCGGGGTCCGGGGGCACCGGCCGCTCGCCCAGGAGCAGCCGGTCGTACCAGTCCTGCGCGAAGGCGCGCACGGACCCGGTGTCCTCGTCGAAGCCGGTGGACGATCTCGGTCCGCGTGCCGTCCAGCCACTCGCGTTCCACGCGGCTCGCGACCCTGACGATCGGCTCCGAGGCGGCCCCGGCCACGCCGCCCGACACCTCGAGCGCGACCAGCAGGTCCCCTCCACGCACCCCGCTCTCCCGCCCGAGCAGGGCGCCCACGCCCGAGCTGAGGACCAGCCGCGACGAGCCCGGCTCCCTGCCGTCGCGCCACCCGATCCGGAAACCCGGCGAGCGAGCGCCCGGAGCAGCGGCTCGTCGCCGCCCTGGCCATTCGGACTGCGCGCCGGCGGTCGCCGGGGGCCGACGGCCACGGCCTCGTCACCCCGGACGCGGAGCCCTCGTCGGCTGACCCTGTGGAGCTTCTGCCGTGAGAGCCTCTCGAGCTCATGCGCGCTCGCCTTCACGCCGGGTGGCGCCTCGCGCAGTCGGTCGGCGGCCGAGAGAACATCGGAGTCGGTGGTCGGAGCGTCGCCGGACGCCGTCGGGCGCCAGCCCTCGCCGAGGACGGCGCACACGGCAGCGGCTCGGGCACCGCCCCCGGCGGTCAGCAGGACGCGCGCGAGCCGCGGATGGAGAGGCAGGCGGCGCATCGCGTCCCCGCCGCGGGTCAGCCGTCCGCCCGACACCGCGCCGAGCCGCTCGAGGAGCCTCATCCCGGCGGCGACGGCCTCAGGCGGCGGCGCCTCGAACCACTCGAACCCCTCGACGTCTCCGCCCCACGCCAGCACGTCGAGCAGCGGCCCCGCGAGGTCCACGCGCTCGATCTCCGGCTCCCGGTGGGGACGCAGGCGATCGCGCTCGTCCCACAGCCGCACCACGCGGCCCGGCCCCGTCCGCCCGGCCCGGCCCGCGCGCTGCTCGGCGGAATCGGCCGGGATGCGCTCGAGCTCCAGCCGATCGAGTCCCCTCGACGGGTCGTACCGCAGGACCTTGTGGTGGCCGGAGTCGATCACGTCGGTCACGCCGTCGACCGTCAGCGAGGTCTCGGCCAGGTTCGTCGCGAGGATGACCTTGCGCTCCGCGCAGGGAGCGAGCGCCAGGTCCTGCTCCTCGGCCGACAGCGTCCCGTGCAGCGGCAGGACCCTTGCGCCTCCCGGAGATCCGATCTCCGCCTGCGCCCGCCGGATCTCCGGGGCGCCCGCGAGGAAGCACAGCACGTGGCCGCCGGGCCTCGCCAGGACCGAACGCACGGCCTGGGCCGTCGAGAGGCCGGGCGCGTAGCGCGTCTCGACGGGATGGGGCCGACCCGGCACGTCGATCACCGGGCAGTCGTCGAGGAAGCGCGCGACCGGCCTGGCGTCGAGCGTCGCCGACATCACGAGCAGCCGGAGGTCGTCCCGCGCGCGCCACGCCTGCCGCGCGAAGGCCAGCGCGAGGTCGGCGTGGAGGCTCCGCTCGTGGAACTCGTCGAGCACGATCGTGCCGAAGCCGCTCAGCAGCGGGTCGGACTGCAGGCGTCGGGCGAGGACGCCCTCGGTCGCCACCAGGAGGCGCGTGTCCTTGCCGAAGCGCCGCTCGAACCGCACCTGCCAGCCGACCTCCCCGCCCAGCGTCCAGCCCTGCTCGTCGGCGACCCGCCGCGCGATCGAGCGCGCGGCGACCCGGCGCGGCTGGAGCAGGAAGACGGGGCCGTCGGCCGTGAGGGCCGGGGGCACCCGCGTCGTCTTGCCGGAACCCGGGGGCGCGACCAGCACGGCGGCGCGTCTCCTCGCGAGAGCCTCGCGCACACGCTCGACGTGGGCGTCGATCGGAAGGGGCGCCTTCACGCCACGATCCTACAGCGACGAGGGGCGGGACGAGTGAGGTCTACTCGTGGTGCGGGTAGATGCTCTTCCAGTCCTTCTTCATGTCCACGATCGTCCAGCCCCTGGCCTGCCCCTCGTCCAGGGCCTTGTCCAGCTTGCCGATGTGCGACTGGCGGTCGTACGCCCACTCACGGTCCGCGTCGGTGTGGTGGACGATCCCCATGAAGCGCCGGCCCGATCCCGCGGCCGTCCACTGCAGCATCTGGAGGTCCCCGTCCGAGTTTCCGAAGGCGAGGATCGGGCGCCGGCCGATGAAGCGGTTGATGCCGACCGGCTTCCCCGGACCATCGTCGAGGAACTCGAGCTTGGGCTCCTTCAGCAGCACGGGGCCGTCGGGCCGCATCTCGAACCGGACGACACCGCTGCTGCCCACCACCTGCTCGGGCGGGATGCCGTATACCTTCTCCGTCCAGGCACGCATGAACTCGACGCCGCCACCCGAGACGATGAAGGTCTTGAAGCCGTTGGCCCGCAGGAACGGCAGGAGCTCGAGCATCGGCTGGTACACCATCTCCGTGTAGAGCCGGCCGGAGCGAGGGTGCCTCGCGGTGCTCGCCCAGTCGCTCACCGCCCTCGAGAACTCCTCGGTGGTCATCCCGGCGTGCGTCGCGGCCAGGATTCCCAGGATGGCCTTCTCTCCCTGGGCGAGCGCCGCCTTGACGTCGCCCGCGAGCAGGGTCCGGAAGGGCTCCTCGGTCTTCCACTCGGGGTGCTGCGGGGCCATCGCCTTGACCCGATCGAGCGCGAAGGCCAGCTGGAAGTAGAGGGGCTGCTCCGACCACAGCGTGCCGTCGTTGTCGAAGACGGCGATCCGCTCGGCCGTCGGGACGAAGCCGGGCGCGCCTGGCGTGGTCACGTCCGACACGAACTTCAGGAGGGCCTGCTTCGCGGCCCCCTCGTTCCACGAGGGCAGGGGGTCTTCTGCTGCCCGCGCAGGCGCGCCGAGCGCGAACAGGGCGGCCAGGGCGGCGGCGAGGATCCGGCTGGGATTCGAAGCCTCCAGGGCCCGGGCGTCCTTCTTCAGCAGGGCAGAGTGGGTCATGGAGCGTCTCCTCATGACGTCGGATTCGCCATCATCCCACAGGCGCACCCCGGGCGATTCATGCTCCGTTCCCGGAACGTGCCGGGCGCGGGCCTTTGGCACCGGAACGCGCAGCGCCCTTCGAGCGTAGACTCCGGTGAAGCTCGGAGGTGTGTCGTGGCCAAGTTCCTGCTGTGGCTGATCCTGCTCATCCTGTGCTGGCCTCTCGCTCTCCTCGCCCTCGTGCTCTACCCCTTCGTCTGGCTCCTGCTCCTGCCCTTCCGGCTCCTCGGCATCGCCGTCGGCGGAGCCCTCGCCCTGGTCAAGGCCGTGATCTTCCTGCCCGCGCGACTCCTCCGGGGCCCGAGCGCCGCGTGAGGGGCCCCGGCCCGGGGCCCGTCCTCGCCGGGGTCGGCATCGCCACGGCCCTGCTCTACTTCGTCGGCATGGCGGCGGCCCTCCCGACGCTGTGCCTCGCCGTGAAGCCGTTCCCCGCGCTCGCGCTCGCGGCCTGGGTCTTCATCCGGTGTCCTCGGGTCCCGGGCCGGCTGACAGCCGGCGGTCTCGTCCTCTCCGCGCTCGGCGACGTGCTCCTCGAAGCGGGCCTCTTCCTTCCCGGCCTCCTGGCCTTCCTCTCGGCCCACGTCGCGTACGTCGCGGCCTTCCTGTCCGCCGACCACCGGCCGGCCCTCGGGCGCGCGCTGCCCTTCGCTGCGTGGGGCCTCGGTGCCTTCGCCCTCCTCCGCCCCGGCCTCGGCACGATGGCCGTCCCGGTTGCGGTCTACGTGGCGGTCATCTGCAGCATGATGTGGCGGGCCGCGGCTCGCGTCGGCGGGCCGGGAACGCCGGCCCTGGCCGCGGCGCTCGGCCTCGCCGGGGCCGTCGCGTTCGGCGCGAGCGACACGCTCATCGCCTTCCACCGCTTCGCCAGCCCGATCCCCGGAGCCCGCTGGCCGATCATGGTCTTGTACTGGCTGGGCCAGACGGGCATCGCGGCCTCCGCCGTGCTCGGCTGCGGTATGCTGCGCGAAAAGGTGAACGCCCGATGACGACCCCGGCCACTTCCGTCCACGTCTCCCCCGTCGAGGCCATCCGCTCGCGATTCCCCGCCCTCGAGCGCCGCCACGCCGGGATCCCCGTCGCCTACTTCGACGGCCCGGGCGGCACGCAGGTGCCCCAGGCGGTGGTCGACGCGATGGCCGACTACCTGCTCCACCACAACGCGAACACGCACTGGGCCTACCCCACGAGCGTCGAGACGGACGCGGCGCTCGCGGACGCGCGCGGCGCGCTCGCCGACTTCCTGGGTGGCGCGGCCTGCCGAGGTCGCCTTCGGCGCGAACATGACGACGCTGACGTTCCACCTCGGGCGCGCGCTCGGGCGGCGCTTCACGCCGGGCGACGAGATCGTGGTGACCGAGCTCGACCACCACGCGAACGTCGACCCCTGGCGGCAGCTCGCGAAGGAACGAGGCCTCGTCGTGAAGACCGTTCCCTTCCGCACGGAGACGGGGCAGCTGGACATGGACGCGCTGGCCGGCTCTCTCGGGAGGAAGACGCGGATCCTCGCGATCGGCGCGGCCTCGAACGCCCTCGGCACGATGAGCGACGTGCGTCGCGCCGCGGATCTCGCGCACGCGGAGGGAGCCGTCGTGTTCGTCGACGCCGTCCACTACGCCCCTCACGCGCCGGTGGACGTGGCAGCGCTCGGCGCCGACTTCCTGGCCTGCTCGGCCTACAAGTTCTACGGCCCGCACGTGGGCGTCCTCTGGGGCCGAAAGGCCCTCCTCGAGGAGCTCGACCTGCCGAAGCTCGAGCCCGCCCCCGAGAACGCGCCGGACCGGATCGAGACGGGAACGCAGAACCACGAGGGCATCGTGGGCGCGGGGGCGGCGGTGGACTTCCTCGCCTCGCTCGCCGAGGGCCCGGATCGTCGGACCCGCCTCGCCGCGGCGATGGCGGCGCTGCACGAGCGGGGCCAGCGTCTAGTGGAGGCGCTGTGGAGCGGCCTGCGCGCGATCGACGGCGTGACCACGTACGGCCCGCCCCCGACCTCGCCGCGAACCCCGACGGTCGCCTTCACGGTGCGCGGCCGCACCTCGGAGGACGTGGCGCGGGCCCTCGTCGATCGGGCGGTCTTCGTCTCGAACGGGGACTTCTACGCCACGACCGTGGTCCGCCGGCTCGGCCACGCGGAGGACGGCGTCGTGCGCGCGGGCTGCGCCTGCTACACGACCCTCGGCGAGGTGAACCGGCTCGTCGAGGGTGTCGCGGAGCTCTGCCGATGAGATGTCATCCCGAGCGCGCTCCCCGTGCCGTCGCGCGAGGGATCTGCCGGCACGCCGCTCCCTTCGTCGTGAGCTTCTTCGCCGCTGCTCCCGCCTTCGCGCAAACCGCGACGACGCCCCAGGAGATGCACCACCGTCACGGGGACCCGATGGCGTACATCGCGTCTCTCGACGACCCCGCCCGGGACGCGTACCAGAAGCCCGACGAAGTCATGAAGGCCCTGGCCCTGCGCCCAGGCGAGGTGGTGGCCGACATCGGGTCGGGCTCGGGGTACTTCACGCTGCGCTTTGCCCGGGCCCTGGGAGACACGGGCCGCGTCTACGCGGTCGACATCAGCCCGGACATGATCCGGCACCTGAACCGCCGCGTGCGCGACGCGGGAATCCGGAACGTCGTCCCCGTCCTGGCGGATCCCGACGACCCGCTGCTGCCGGACGCCTCCGTGGACCGCTTCGTGATCGTGGACACCTGGCACCACGTCGAGGACCAGGCGACGTACCTCGCTCTCCTGAAGCGGATGCTCAAGCCCGGCGGCCAGGTCGTCCACATCGACTTCCAGAAGCGGGAGCTCCCGGTCGGTCCGCCGCCGGGCATGAAGATCGCGCGCGAGGACCTCGTGAAGCAGATGGAGGCGGCCGGCTTCAAGCTGGCCGCCGAGCACTCCTTCCTGCCCTATCAGTACTTCCTGGTTTTCGCCGTACGGTGAATGCCGCCGAAGGCGGGACTTGCTGCTCCTCTTCTGCTCGCGATCACCCAGGGCCCTGCGGTCCGGCCACGGCAACTCGGTCCGGAATGGGTAGGACGGTAACGCTGGCTGCCTCAAGAGCCTCCGGTCTTCCGCTCGGAAGTGAGGGTCGTGAGGGTCGAGGTCACGCGCGGAGGCGAGGCGAGGCGGGGCGGGGCCGGAAGCTGGACGCGCTGCGCAACGCTTGCTCGGATCTGACGGGCTAGTGCCCCTTGCCGTAGGCCAGCTCGCCGGCCTCGACCCGCACCGGC
>CAWFSB010000021.1:0-34204 GCA_963818355.1 uncultured Acidobacteriota bacterium
GCTCGCTCCAACTCGTACCGCAGGGAGAGTGAGAAGTGCAGGAAACCGATCCGAAGGCGGAGTCCGGAGCTTCCCTGGAAGAGGGCATCGCGCAGTGGCGCTCCTACCTCCGGCGACGGCAGGCGATCCACCCCGTGGACGTGGACGAGCTGGAGGACCACCTTCGCAGCCAGGCGGGCGCGCTCGAGGAGGCGGGGCTCACGCCGGACGAGGCCTTCCTGATCGCCGTGAAGCGCATGGGCGACCTCGACGCGCTCTCGCGCGAGTTCGCCCGGGAGCACTCGGAGCGGCTCTGGAAGCGGCTCGTCGTCGCGCCGGGCTCCGCGGAAGGCGGCGCGGGCAGGGGCAGGGAGGCCCTGCTCGCGGTCGCCCTGGCGGTCGCCGCCGCCGTGGCCATCAAGATCCCGGAGCTCTTCGGCGTTCGGATGGACCCGAACCAGGAGCTCCCGCGGTTCTACATCCGCAACTTCAGCCTCCTGGTGCTGCCGTTCCTGGCGGCGTTCTTCGCCTTGAAGCGATCGCTCGCGCCCGGGGCCCGACTGTGGCTGGCGGCGCCGTTCGCGGCCGGGGCCGTCGCGATGAACCTCATCCCGTTCGCGCCCGGCGGGCACACCGAGATCCTGGCCGCCCTGCACCTGCCGATCGCGCTGTGGCTGGCCGTCGGCTACGCGGGTACGCCTCCGGGCGCTGGCGCGATCCGGACCAGCGCATGAACTACGTATCGGCCTCCCGGCGAGTGGTTCATCTACTACGCCCTCATCGCCCTCGGCGGCGGCGTGCTGATGGCGCTCACCGCGTTCGTCTTCAGCTCCATCGGCCTGAGGCCCGAGTGGCTCGTGGCCACGTGGATCCTGCCCTGCGGCGTCGCCGGCGCCGTGGTCATCGCCGCGTGGCTCGTGGAGGCCAAGCAGAGCGTCGTCGAGAACATGGCGCCGGTGCTCACGCTCCTCTTCACGCCGCTGTTCACCCTGCTGCTCCTCGCGTTCCTGGCCACCATGGCGTGGACCGGCAGCGGCATCGCCGTCGGGCGGGAGGTGCTCATCGGCTTCGACCTGCTCCTGGCGCTGGTGCTGGGCCTCGTCCTCTACGCCATCTCGGCCCGGGACCCGCTGAAGGCGCCGGGGCTCTTCGACGCCCTGCAGCTCCTCCTCGTCGTCTGCGCCCTGCTCGTCGACGCCCTCGCGCTGTGGGCGATCGCCGCCCGCATCTCCGAGTTCGGCATGAGCCCCAACAAGGTCGCCGCCCTCGGCGAGAACCTCATCCTGCTGGTGAACCTCGGCGGCGTCCGCCGCGCTCTACGCCCGGTTCCTCGCCGGGCGGGTGGCGTTCGCCCGGCTCGAGCGCTGGCAGACGGCGTACCTCCCCGTCTACGCGCTGTGGGCGTGGGTGGTGGTGTGCTCTTCCCGCCGGTGTTCGGCTTCAGGTAGACGGCTCGAGCCGCGTCTCTACCGGGGGCCGGAGCCTCCCGCTCGAGCAGCTCGGGGAGCGCCTGCCCGGACGCCCCGCTCGGGGTCTCTATGCCGAGGAGCGTCGCGAGGGTGGGCGCGAGGTCGTTGAGCACCACCGGCCGGTCGTGGCGCCCCGGACGGATCCCGGGCCCCATCGCCAGGAGCGGGATGTGGGTGTCGTAGGAGAACGGCGTGCCGTGGGTCGTCCCCGAGGTGCCCGACATCCAGTAGGGCTCGTAGAGCACCTCCACGTCGCCGCCGCGCTCGCGGTGGAAGGAGAGGAGAACGCGCCGGCTCCACGGGTCGGGCGGCACGCGGCCCTCGAGGAGCTGGGTCCGGGTGTAGGCGCGCCACACCGGCGCCACCGCCTCGGCCCCGGCCGCCGCCCGGCGCTCGACCACGGCGGGATCGAGGCCCCGCTCGGCGATCAGCGCCTGGTTGAGGTAGAGCGCGCTGCCCGCGCGGCCCTCCAGCCAGGCGCCCGGGCCGAAGGCCTTCTCGAGCGCCCCGCTGACCCCGCTCTCGAGGCCCGTGCGCGAGAGCCGGCCGCCGGGCATCTTCCACGCCGTCATCTGCTCGGGCACCGGCGCGACGCCGTGGTCCGCGGTCAGGACGACGAGGGTCCTCGCGAGGCCGACCCGGCGGTCGATGGCGGCGAGCAGCCGGTCGAGCGCGAGGTCGGTGCGGATCGTGACGTCGCGGACCTCGGCGGAGTGCGGCCCCTTGTCGTGGCCCACCGCGTCGTTGCAGGAGAAGCTCACCGCCAGGATGTCGGTCGTGTCGCGGCTGCCGAGCTTCTCCCCCTCGAGCGCGGCCACCGCCGCCGAGACGAGGAGCTCGTTCCCGAACCCGCTGCCGTAGAGGCTGCCGTAGTACGCCGGCCCCGGGGCTTCGGGCATCTTGCCCAGCAGGGCCCCGCCCTCGCCCAGGGCGCGCCACTCGCGGCCCAGCCACGCGTCCGCGGGCTTGCCCGCGTTGAAGTCCGCGGCCCACTTCGGCAGCTGCGGGGCGTACCAGGTGCTCGAGACGAAGGCGCCCGTCTGCGTGTCCCACCACAGGGCGAGGTCGGCCATCCGGCCGGCCATCAGGATCGCGCTGCGGTCCTTGTGCGAGATCCCGATCACCCGCGAGCCGGGGTGGGCCATCTTCAGCTCGTCGCCGACGGTGCTGACCCGGAGGCGGTGCGGCGAGGATCCGGCGGCGTCGCGCCCCCCGAGGAGCTTCGTCCCGGGGTCCTCGACGCTCGTCACGGTCTTCTTGAGGGCGCGGTCGTACCAGTCGTTGCCGATGATGCCGCTGATCGAGGGGCGGGCCCCGGTGAGCATCGACGAGTGGCCCACCGCGGTGACCGACGGGTAGTGGTCGAGGTGCGCGTTCGTGAAGACCGCGCCGTCCCGCATGAGCCGGTGGAGCCCGCCGGTGAACCCGGAGGCGAAGCGCGGAAGGTAGTCGTAGCGCATCTGGTCGACGGCGACGAGGAGGACCAGGCGGGGCGCCTCGCCCGGGGCGGCGAGAGCGGGCTTCGGCACGGCCGCGGCCCAGCAGAGGGTGCCGAGCGCCAGCGCGCCCGCGGCGAGGATGGACGTCCTGGTGAGATTCATCGATGCCTCTTTTCCCTTCCGACCCCGAAGTGTAACCGCCTCGGTGCCGGAAGCACACCGCCGCGTCTCGTAGAATGGCCGGGTGTTCATCGAATCGAAAGGAGCCTCATGTCGACCATGACCGTGACCTTCCCCGGCGGCAAGCGCGTGGACGCCGAGTACGGCGGCTTCACCATCAGGACCGACCAGCCGCCGCAGGGAGGCGGGGAGGGCAGCGCTCCCCCGCCGTTCGACCTCTTCCTCGCCTCGATCGCGACCTGCGCCGGGATCTACGTCAAGGGCTACTGCGACGCGCGGGGCCTCGCCACCGAGGGCCTGAGGCTGGAGATGCAGATCGAGCGCGAGCCCGAGAAGCACCGGGTGGTCCGCCTGGTCCTGGAGATCAAGCTCCCGGAGGGCTTCCCGGAGAAGCACCGCGAGGGGGTCATCCGCGCGGCGGACCTCTGCGCGGTCAAGAAGCACATCCTGCAACCGCCCGCGTTCGACGTCCGGACGGTCTAGGACCGGATCCCAGGCGGCCCGCGCGACGGGGACCGGTCCCAGCTCCGGCGGGGGCGACGTTCGTCGGCTCGGACAATTCATTCTCCAGCAAGAACATACGGCGGGGGTGCCCGCGGCCAGGAGCGGGCGCGAGAGGCCTTGCTCGTAAATACCTGTGCAAGACCTGAACAAACACAAGGCGGCTGCGTAGTGTCGGGGGAAGGCACACTGAAGGAGGCCTCGATATGAAGAACCTGACCCGTCGGATGGCGATCCTGGCGATCGCCGCTGCCCCTCTCGCTCTCGCCGCCTGTAACGACGACGACGACAACATCACCAGCCCCAGCACCGGCACCGCTCTGGTACGCGTGGCGCACCTCTCGCCGGACGCCCCGCTGGTGGACATCTGGGTGAACGAGGTCAAAGCGCTGAGCGGCGTCGCGTACAAGGACATCTCGGGCTACCTGCCGGTTCCGTCTGGAAGCGTCAACATCAAGGTGAGGCCGGCCAACGCGGCGACCCCGGTCGTGATCGACGCCACGGTCAACCTCAACAACGGCGGCAACTACACGGTGGCCGCCACCGGCTTCCTGGCGAGCATCCAGCCCCTCGTGCTCGAGGACGATCGCGGTACGACCGGCCAGGCCAAGGTGCGCTTCGTGCACACCAGCCCCGACGCCCCGGCGGTGGACGTGGCCGTGAAGGGCGGACCGGTGCTCTTCTCGAACGTCTCCTTCCGCCAGTTCTCCGGCTACCCGCAGGTCGCGCCCGGCACGTACGACCTGGAGGTGCGGGTGGCGGGCACGACCACCGTGGCTCTCGCCGTCCCCGGCGTGGCGCTGCGCAGTGGCACCAACTACTCGATCTTCGCGGTGGGCCTGCTCAGCAACAAGTCCCTCGCGGCGCTTCCGGCGGTCGACGCGCCGTAGGGCCGTCGAGCACGCGACGTCTTCGGGGGAAGGCCCGGCCGCTCGGCCGGGCCTTCCGTCGTTTCCGGGGCTCGCGCTGGCCGGCGCAAGCCGCCGTCCTGTATGCTGGCTCGGACACCTCATGAAGCTCCTGCTCTCGTACCTCCGCCCCTACTGGAAGCTCGTCCTCCTCGCCCTCCTCCTGGCGACGGTCAACCAGGTCTTCTCGCTGCTCGACCCGCTGATCTTCCGCCACGTCATCGACGAGTACGCGACGCGATTCGACCAGTACTCGACCGGCGAGTTCCTGCGCGGGGTGACCCTGCTGCTCCTGGCCGCGGTCGGGGTCGCCTTCGTGTCCCGCGTCGCGAAGAACTTCCAGGACTACTTCGTCAGCGTGGTCACCCAGCAGCTCGGCGCGCGGCTCTACTCGGACGGGATCCGGCACTCGCTCGAGCTGCCCTACCAGCTCTTCGAGGACCAGCGGAGCGGGGAGACCCTCGGCAAGCTCCAGAAGGTGCGAACGGACGTCGAGAAGCTCGTCTCGGCCGCCATCAACGTCGTCTTCCAGACGCTGGTCGGCGTCGTCTTCGTCGTCGTCTACGCCTTCAGCGTGCACTGGCTGATCGCGCCCGTGTACTTCGCCACGGTGCCGCTGCTCGGCTGGCTCTCGTCGGTGCTGTCGCGGCGGATCAAGGCCGTGCAGAAGACGATCGTGGCCGAGACGACGGCGCTCGCGGGGTCGACCACGGAGTCGCTGCGCAACATCGAGCTCGTCAAGAGCATGGGCCTCGGCGCCCAGGAGGTGGCGCGCCTCAACGCGACCACCGACCGCATCCTGGGCCTGGAGCTGCGGAAGGTGCGCTACCTGCGCAGCCTGAGCTTCATCCAGGGCACGGCCGTCAACGCGCTGCGGACGTCGATCCTCTTCCTGATGCTGTACCTCATCTTCGCGCGGCAGATCACGGTCGGCCAGTTCTTCGCGCTCTGGATCTACTCCTTCTTCATCTTCGGGCCGCTGCAGGAGCTCGGCACCGTGATCAACACCTACCGGGAGGCCGAGGTGTCGCTCGCGAACTTCCAGGCGATCCTCGACGCGCCCCGGGAGCCGCGGCCGGTGGACCCGGTGGACGTCGGGGAGCTGACGCGGCTCGCCTTCGAGAACGTCTCCTTCTCCCACCAGTCGGTGGCGACGCCCGCGGTCCAGGGCGTGAGCTTCGAGGTGCGGCGCGGGGAGACGGTGGCCTTCGTGGGCCCCTCGGGGGCGGGCAAGACGACGCTGGTCAAGCTCCTCGTGGGGCTCTACCGCCCCAACGGCGGCCGCATCCTCTACGACGGCCAGCCCCACGACCGGGTCGACCTCGAGCGCCTGCGCGAGCAGATCGGCTTCGTCACCCAGGACACGCAGCTGTTCTCCGGCTCGATCCGGGAGAACCTCCTCTTCGTGCGGCCCGACGCGACCGACGCGCAGTGCCTGGAGGTCCTCGAGCGCGCCGCGTGCGAGGGCCTTCTGGCCCGCGCCGACCGCGGTCTCGACACGCTCATCGGCGAGGGTGGGGTGAAGGTCTCGGGGGGAGAGAAGCAGCGCCTGTCGATCGCGCGCGCGCTCCTCCGCCGGCCGCGCCTCCTGGTGTTCGACGAGGCGACCTCCTCGCTCGACTCGCTCACCGAGGAGGAAGTGGCCCGCACCATCCGCGAGGTCGCGCGCGACCGCCACGTGATGACGGTGCTCATCGCGCACCGGCTCTCCACCGTCATGCACTCGGACCGGATCCACGTCCTCGAGCGGGGCCGCATCGTGGAAGAGGGCGGGCACGAGGAGCTCCTCGCGGCCAAGGGGCTCTACTTCGCCATGTGGCGCCAGCAGGTCGGCGAGCGGCGGCTGGAGCCGGCGCCGGCCTGAGCGCGCAAACTCTGCGCCGACACGGCAGGCCTTTCCCCTCGAATAGCGCGAATCCACTGATCTGAACGGACTTACCGAGTGGCACCGGTCCTGCTCTTGAGGGCCTCGTGGAGGATTCTCCGAGGCGCGCGCGGGGGGCGGTCGCTCTGACCGCCGGTGCGGTCCTGCTGGGTGTTTTCTGCACCCTGTGGAGCCATCGATCCCCTGGTGTCCAGGCCGACGCAGGCTGCCTGAGCTGCCACCGCGGCATCGAGACGGCCTCGGCCTCGCACGAGGGCTGCGTCTCCTGCCACGGCGGCAACCCGGACGGGAAGACGAAGGATGCGGCCCACGCGGGGATCTACGGCATCGCCAACCCCTCGTTCGCCGGCCGCTGGGAGCTCGGCTGCAAGCCGTGCCACCGCCACCAGGTCGAGCGGGTGAACAGCAACCAGATGTTCACCAACACGGGCATGATCGGCCAGATCCAGGCGACGTGGGAGGGCGAGCGTGCGGGGGTCACGTACGCCTCGCCCGCGGGAGAGACCCACGCGCTCGACGGGACGCCGGTGAAGCACGTGTCGGTCGGGCAGCTCGACAACCTCTCGGGCGACCTCTACCGGAAGTTCTGCTCGCGCTGCCACGTCGCGCGGCAGAACGAGGCGCTCGACGGCAACGGGCACCCCGCCGGCTGCGCGGCGTGCCACTTCCCCTACGGCGAGCGGGCGATCTACCGCGGCGGCGACCCGACGATGAAGGGCAAGAGCCCGCACAGCGAGACGCACGCGATGAAGGGCCTGCCCCCGATGGAAGCCTGCCTCGCCTGCCACCAGAGGAGCGGCCGGCACGCCCTGAGCTACCAGGGCTTGATGGACGGCAACAACGGCCTCGTCCCGACGAAGGCCGGCGGGCCGGGGCCGCTGCGCGCGAGCGACGGGCGGAACTTCACCCACGTCGCGGCCGACGTCCACTTCCTCGCCGGCATGGAGTGCATCGACTGCCACACCTCGCGCGAGGTGATGGGCGAGGGCTACGCCGCCCCCGACATGCGCGGCCAGCTCGAGATCCGGTGCGAGGACTGCCACGGCGACGGCGAACGCTCGCCCTCCTTCGTCACGGTCGGCCGCGAGAGCGACCTCCCCCTGCGCGAGTCGCGCCAGTACGGCCGCCCCGTCCGGCCCGGCGACCGGGTCGCGCTCACCGGCAAGGGCCGACCGTACTCGAACGTGTTCGCGGAAGGCGGCGAGGTCCTCGTGGCCACCAAGCGCACCGGGAAGCTCCTGCGCAGCAAGGTCGTCACCGGCACGCCCCGAGCACCGCATCGCGGGGCACGAGCGGATGGAGTGCTCGGCCTGCCACTCGCGCACCGTGGTGCAGTGCTACGGCTGCCACACGCAGTACGACAAGCGCGGCACCGGGTGGGACTTCATCCAGGGGAAGGAGACCGAGGGCGAGTGGAGCGAGACGGAGGACCACCGCCGTCTCTACCCGTTCCCGCTCGCGGTGAACGGCCGCGCGAAGATCTCCCCGGTGACGCCGGGCTGCCAGACGTTCATCAGCGTGATCGAGGCCGACGGCACGCGGTCGAAGACGGAGTACGTGGCCACTCTACAAGGGCAAGCCGCAGCTGCGCTTCGCCCCCTTCTACGGCCACAACACCGGCAAGCGCGCCGTCGGCTGCACCGAGTGCCACGGCAACCCGGCTTTCCTCGGCTTCGGCCAGCACGTGATCGAGGGCGGAGCGGTCAAGGGGACGCTCCTGTGCGAGAAGAACCCGAAGAAGCCGCTCGACGGCTTCGTGGCGATGGAGGGCGGGCGCGTCGTGGCGCACGCCGCCATCACGCGATCCGGCGCCCGCCCGCTGGAGCACGACGAGGTGCGCCGGGTGTTCGCCGTGAACCTCTGCCTCGTCTGCCACGACAAGGCCAAGGACCCGATCTACCGCAAGGGGCTGGATTACGATGCGCTCGACGACGCGCTTCATCGCCGCCTGCTGGCTGGCGGGCGCTAGCCTGGCCGCGGCCGAGGCCGGGCGGGCGCCCCTCCCGCCGGCCTCGGTGGCGTGCCTCGCCTGCCACCCCTCCGCCGGGGGCGTGCTGTCGGGCCCGATGGCCACGCGCGCCGCGGAGAAGGGGTTCGCCCGCCGGGCCTTCGGTACCGAGGGCGAGATGTTCTTCGCCCAGTCCTGCACCGGCTGCCACGTCGCCGGCTGCGACGACTGCCACGGCAGAGCACCGCACAAAGGCGCCCGGCTGAAGAACGACGCCTGCACGCGCTGCCACAAGGGCTACTTCGTCGGCTGGGACTTCCTCGGCCGCGCGCCCCGCGAGGATCACGCCCGCTACCAGCGGGGAGCCGTGGCCGACGGCGAGCCCTTCCTGAAGATGCTCCCCGACGTTCACGCCGAGCGTGGCATGACGTGCGCCGACTGCCACACCATGCGCTCGCTGCAGGAGGGCAAGAAGGCCGCGAAGACCTGCCGGGAGTGCCACCCCGCCGTCTCGCGCGACGTGCCGGAGCACTCGTTCTCCGCCCACCTCGACAAGATGGAGTGCGAGGCCTGCCACGCGGCCTGGGCCCCGCAGGAGTACGGGACGTTCCTCGTGCGCGCGACGACCCCCGAGCAGGAGGAGGCGTTCTCTCCCCTGCGCGCCTGGGGCCCCTGGCGGAAGAGCGCTTTCCTCAAGAGCCAGGACGCGCCGCCGCTGGGGCTGAACGGGAGGGGCAAGGTCGCCCCGATCCGTCCCCAGTTCATCCTGTTCGCGACCGACACGAGCCGGGGCTGGGAGAATCGCCTCCTGGCCGCGGAGTGGAAGGCCTTCACGCCCCACACGGTCCGGCGCGGCACCGTGACGTGCAGCGAGTGCCACGACTCCCCCCGCCGCTACCTGCTGGAGCCGGACGAAGAGCGGCTCCACGAGCTCGAGAAAGACGGCCTCCCGCTGCGCTCCTTCTGGAGCCAGGAGAAGCAGACCGTCGCCAACGGGTCCTTCTTCCCGAAAGACCGCCACGAGGCGATGAACCGCAAGACGCCGGAGTACGTCCGGCAGTACCTGAGGCAATGGCAGAAGCTCCTCGATCGCGCCGCTCCGCCCTCCAGGCGCTGACCCTCTCCCTGCTGGGAGGGGCGGCACTCTGGCGGTTCCTGACCCCCCGTGGGGGGGCGGGGGCCTCCGCCCGCGGAGCGGTGTCGTTGCCCGAGACGGACGTCCCGCCGGAGGGGGCGCTCGTCCTGCCGCAGCAGCGCGTGGCGGTGGTCCGGGAGGGCGGCGACTTCCTCGCGTTCGACCTCACGTGCACGCACCTCGGCTGCACGGTCAAGGTCACCGAGCAGGGGTTCTCCTGCCCGTGCCACGGCAGCCGCTTCGGGCGGGACGGCGAGGTCCTGAAGGGGCCGGCCCCGCGCGCGTTGAGGCGCCTCGGCGTGGAGCGGGGCAACGGTATCATCCGGGTGAGGCGGGGCTGAGGACATGCTGAAGGAGCTGGTCAAGCACCTGTTCCCGCGACTCGTGCGGGAGCGCGACCTCCGCACGACTTACACCTTCTGCCTCGGAGGGCTGGCCTTCACGTCGCTCCTCGTGCTGACCGTCACCGGGCTGCTGCTCCTCTTCTATTACAGCCCGGCGCCGCAGACCGCCCACGCGTCGATCCAGTTCCTGGAAAGCGACGTGTGGGGCGGCGCGTACCTCCGCAGCCTGCATCGACTGTCGTCGCACGCTCTGCTCGTCCTGCTCGCCTTGCACACCCTGAGGGTGATCCTCACCGGGGCCTTCCTTCACCCGAAGAAGATGAACTGGCTCGTGGGCTGCTCGCTGCTCTTCCTCGCGATCTTCGCGGCCTACACCGGCTACCTCCTGCCGATGGACCAGCTGGCCTACTGGGCGACCCAGACCGGGATGGAGCTCCTGCGGGCGCTGCCGCTCGGCGACGCGCTCCGCGCCCTCCTCGTGCCCGACGACGTGGGCGGGCCGCTCTCGCTCCTGCGCTTCTACGCCCTGCACGTCGTGATCGTCCCCGCGGTGATGTTCGTGCTCACCATGCTGCACTTCTTCGTCATCCGCCGGCAGAAGGGCCTGCTGCCCTACCTATGAGCCAGTACGTCAAGAGCTCGCCGCACTTCTTCCGCCCGGTCGGGCGCTCGATGCTCCTCGGCGTCGCGGTGCTGCTGCTGCTCGCGGCGCTCGTCCCCGCGCCGCTCGAGACGCCCGCGGACCCGGCCCACGCCCCGAACCCGGCGAAGTCGGCCTGGTTCCTGCTCTGGATCCAGGAGCTCGTCAGCTACAGCACGCTCGCCATCTACGTGGCGGTGGCCCTCGCGGCCTTCCTGGTGGCCCTGCCCTGGCTGCGGGTGCCGAAGCTGGAGCACGCGCGGTGGCTCCCCCGCGAGCACCGGCCGCTCGCGGTGGCCGTGCTGGCTGCCGCGCTTCTCGTGCTCGTCCTCACCGTCGTGGGGCTCACCCTCAGAGGGCCCGATTGGCGCCTCGTGCTGCCCTTCTGATCGCCGCGCTCCTCCTGGGCGGCTGCCTCAAGGCGCAGTCCCGGGCCGCGGGAGAGCAGGGCTGCCGCTCCTGCCACGAGGCGCACTACGTCCGCGAGGGCGCGTGCCAGGACTGCCACCGGGGGAACCCGGGCGCCGAGCGCGTGGAGCTCGCCCACGAGCGGCTGCTCACGGGCCGAGCCGCCTTCCTGCGGCTTCCGGACAGCCCCGCCATGCGCGAGGGTCGCGACCTCGTCGAGGCCCTCGCCTGCCGCCGCTGCCACACGATCGGCGAGAAAGGGAACCGGCTGGCCACGAGCCTCGACGCGGTGGTGTGGAAGAGAGAGCAGGCGCAGCTCGTGGCCTCGATCCGCCAGCCGGTCGAGAACATGCCGGTCTTCGGCCTGGACGAGGGGCAGGCGGAGGCACTCGTCGCGTTCCTGCTGCACAGCGGGAGCCCGGACCCGCCCCAGGACACCTACCGCGTCCACTTCACCCGCGGAAAGAGCGCGAGCGCCACGCGTCTTCGAGAAGGAGTGCGGCGGCTGCCACCGCTTCCTCGGGCTCCGCGGGCCCCGTCGGCACCGGGAACGCGGGGCCCAACCTCTCCGGCCTCTTCACGCCGTTCTACCCGAAGACGGCTCCGGGCGATCGCGCCTGGACCGAGAAGGCCCTTGCCGACTGGCTGCGCAACCCGCGCGCGGCTCGGCCGCACACGACGATGCCGCCCGTCGCGCTCGGCGAGGACGACCTGCGAAAGGTCACGGCCGAGCTCGGGCGGCCGCTGAGCGGCTGCGGCCCGGTCAGTAGAGGACGGCGGCCTCCCCGCGCTCCTGCGCGACGGCGCGCCGCGAGCGCCAGGATCTTGTCCCGCCGCTTCAGCAGGCTGTCGATCTGGGGGCCTCCGAGCCAGGGCCCGAGCTTCGCCTGGAGGGTGGGCCGGTCGAGGGCCTTCAGGGCCTCGAGCACGGAACGGGAGAAACGGACCAGCTCCTTCGGGGCGCGCAGGTCCACGTAGATGGTGAAGCCGCGCGAGCAGTCGACCGCGTAGACCCGGAACGACGGGTCGACTCAGCACGTTGTTGATGTTGCGGAAGTCGGTGTTGTCGGTGAGCTGGTGCAGCAGCCGCACCTTGTACATCTGCTCGTTCCAGGCCTGGGGGTCGGGCGGGGCGATCTTCTTCTGCTTGCGATCGGCCTCGGTCATCGCCCCCTCCACCCACAGCTGGAGGGAGCCCTTCGTGCCGCCGAAGGTCCGCTCGACGGTCGGGGGAACGAGGTCGAGGCCGAGCAGCTTGTCGAGCTCGTAGGCGGCGATCTCGTGCTTGTAGGAGTCGGTGAAGTCGACGATGACGCCGCCACCCTGGAGGCTGGTGACCCCGCGCTTGAACTCGTCGATCGTCTTCCAGGCCGCCCGGCAGGTCCTCGTCCCGTCGGTCAGCGTGTACTGGTCGGGATGCGTGATGCCGATGCTCGATTCCCTTCTTGCTGACGACCTCGGCCGTCCGCAGGAAGGTCTCCGCGGCCTCGCCGGTGAGCGGCAGGCCGTAGGGCTCCTCGGCGCGCGCCGGAGAGGCGCACGCCGACCCGACCAGGACCACGACCGCGAGCGTCTTCCCGCCAGCAGGAGACTCCCGCCGAATCCCGCGATCGGCATCTTCCCTCCTTCGGGCCTTCACACCCGTGTGAGTGGACCTCTCGTGCCCCACACGCTAGGCCTCCCGGACCGGGGCGTCAAGAGGAGACGTTGGGGTCTGCGGTGTGCGGTACACTCCGGCCCTCGTGAAGCCCCTGTCCGGTGTCACTCTCGCTGCGGTCCTCCTCGCCTTCGTGGCGGCCCGGGCCGACGCCCAGACCCTGCCGCTGCGGACCGAGCCGGCGGTGACGGCGCCCGGCGGCACGCTCGTCCTCGAGACCAGCATGGAGGCGATCGCCGACGAGCCGAGCTACGTCACCGGGGTCGAGCGGACGCGCTGGGACGGACCGCTTCTCCGCCTCGTGTACTCCCCCGCGGCGAACGTGGAGCTCGACGTCGAGTGGGTGGTGCGGGTCGGCGTCGTCGGCGAGGAGGGCCGTGGGGACATCCAGTCGTCCGAGTGGGGCGACGTCACGCTGCGGGCCAAGTGGCGGATCGTGGAGGGAAAGGGCCGCAGGCCGACGCTCGGGGCCCGCTTCGGCGTCATCCTCCCGCAGACGTCGTTCGAGGACGTCGAGTTCAACCCGCTCGGCCTCGGACCGAACACGCTGCGGGCGTTCGTGGAGGGCCTGCTCACCCAGCCGGTCGGCCGCGGGCGGCTCCACGTCAACGCCGGCCTCTTCCTCCAGGACGAGGTGTATCGCGCTGCACGACCAGCGGGACTTCCTCTCCTACGGCCTCGCCTTCGAGTGGCCCGCGACGTCGCGCCTCGTGCTCCTCGCCGAGGTGGCGGGTCGGGCCGGCGACGGCCGGCCGGGGGCCGAAGAGCGCTCCGAGGCTCGGGCCGGCGTGCGCATCGGCCGCGGCCGCGTGCGGTGGGACGCGGCGGTGCGGCGCGGCCTGGCGCGAGGCGGACGGCACGTGGGGCGCGACGCTGGGCCTCACCTGGACGGCGCGCGGGCCCGCCGGTCGACCCTAGAGCGAGGCGCTGACGATCTCGGCGAGCTCCGCCTCGTCCAGCTCGACGGGGTTGCCCTTCATGCTGCTGGCGGCGCGGGCCTTCGCGACGAGCGCGGCACGTCCGACGCACTCGCTCCCCAGTGCGCAAGGCCCGGCACCTGGAGCGCCCGCACCAGCGACTCGACCCACGCGACGCCGTCCTGCGCCTCGGCGGCCGGCCGGCCGGTGAGGATCGCCGCGATCTCGCGGTAGCGGCCGAGCGCGGGGCTCTCCGGCCGGCGGCGCGACAGGGCCGCGAGGTTCACGCGCAGGACGGCCGGCAGCAGGGCCGCGCACGCGGCGCCGTGAGGTGCCTCGAACAGGCCGCCGACCGGGGCCGCGAGGCCGTGCACCGCGCCCGAGGCCGGCGTTCGCCAGGGCGAGCCCGCCGAAGAGGCTGGCGAGAGCGAGGTCCACGCGCACCGCCTCCGAGCGGTCGCCCTCGAAGGCCCGGCGCAGCGAGCGCGCGGACCGCGCGAGGCCCTCGCGGCACAGGGCGTCCACCAGGGGGTTCGCGCGGACGGAGACGAAGGGCTCGACGAGCTGCGCGAGGGCGTCGAGACCGCTGGCGGCGACGACGTGCGGCGGAAGGCCGACGAGCAGGTCGGGGTCGACGATGGCGGCGCGGGGCAGCATCAGCGGGCTGCGCAGGCTGGCCTTCACCCGGTGCTCGGGCGAGGACAGCACGGCGTTGCGCGTGACCTCGGAGCCGGTGCCGGCCGTCGTCGGGATGGCGACGAAGGGCAGCGGAGGGACGAGCGAGCGGCTGCCCCCGGCCGACGACCTCGAGGTAGTCGAGCGGGTCCCCGCCGTTTCCCAGGAGGGCCGCGACCGCCTTGCCGGCGTCGATCGCGCTGCCTCCCCCGCAGGCCACCACGAGGTCGACGCCCTCGGATCGGGCGAGGTCGGCGCCTCGCCTCGCGTCCTCGACGGTCGGCTCGCCGATCACGCTGAAGGCGATGCTCGCGACTCCCGCCGCCGGCAGGCGCTCGCGGGCGCGCCTCGGCCCGCTCGGCCGATGCGCCCGGTGACGAGGAGGGCCCGGGAGCCGAAGCGAGGCCGCGATCGGCCCGAGCTCCGCGAGCGACCCGGGGCCGAAGACGACGCGCGTCGCGGTGGCGAACTCGAAGCGCACGCCGCTCACCAGCCCGCGTCGTCGGGCGAGAGGTTGACGTACTTCGCGCTCCGGCGCGGCTCGGCCATGAGGTCCGCCACCGCGTCGCGCCACGCCGCGTAGTGGGCGGTCTCCTTGTGCGCGGCGGCCGCGGCGGCGTCGCGGTAGATCTCGACGAGGACGAAGCGGAGAGGGTCGTCGCGATCGGCGAGGAGGTCGAAGCGGACGACG
Organism: uncultured Acidobacteriota bacterium; assembly: GCA_963818355.1. Lineage (GTDB taxonomy): Bacteria > Acidobacteriota > Vicinamibacteria > Fen-336 > Fen-336 > DATBSL01. The sequence continues at coordinate 14,777 of CAWFSB010000021.1, forward strand.
CCGGGCTCACGCCGGCTCGCCTCGGCGTTGGCGAGGGACGCCGCGCGGAAGGCCTCCTCGCCTCCGGGCTTCACGCGGACGTGGACGTGGACGACGAGCAGGCTTCCGGGCATGGGCCCTCCGTGACGCGCGGCACGTTACGTCCCGCCGCGCGGCCCGGTCAAGCGCGGGCGCTACAGCCCGAAGCCGATGCCCCAGCCGAAGACGGCGGACGCGCCCGTGTGGCCCGAGAGGCGCCACAGGACGCCGAGGGTGAGGTTGAACCGGAGGACCGACAGGTCGAGCTCGGGGCCGAGGTAGGTGAGGTTCGGCTCGGTGCCGATCGGGGAGCCCCAGGTGCGCAGCGAGCGCCGCCCGAAGGCTGACGCCCACCGTGCCGTGGAAGTCCTCCTCGTCCACGCGCGCCCGCGCGCCGATCCCGAGGCTGAGCTTCCCGCCCCCCGAGCCGGCGTCGGCCTGGAAGAGGAAGCCCTGCGCGCAGTGCGGAATCGGGACGGCGCAGACGGCCTTCACCCGGTCGTCGCCCTCGCGCACGTCGGCCCCGAGCCCGTGCAGGACCCGGAAGCTCGCGGCCGCGCCGATCGGACCGCCGAAGCCGATCCCGACGGCCACCTGGGTTCCCTTGTCGAGGGTGATCTCGGTCTCGGGCTTCGTCGGCGGGACGGCAGGAGGTTCCTGGCCGGCCGACGGCCACGGCCGGCGCCAGACAAGCCATCGCGATCACCCACCCGAGCCGCGGCATACCACCCCCTTCGGTTCGATCCTTCGAAAACGAGAACGCGCGAGCCGGCCCCGAGGTTCCCCGCCGACCCGGCGCCGGCAACCGGACCGCTCTAGAATGTGGCCGCAGGCCGGACTTGCCTGGAGATTCCCGATGCCAACGACCCTCGATCGACGGTCGTTCCTGGCGGCCGCCGGCGCCACGGCCGCCGCCGGCACGCGCTCCCGCGAGGCGCGTGCCGCGTCCCCGGCCGCCCGGATCCGCCTCGGCGCCCCGGTGTCGGTCCCCGGACGACGACCCCGACGCGCTCGCCCGGGCTCACCGCGCGAAGGGGTACCGCGCCGCCTACTGCCCCGACATCCGGCTCGACGACCGCGAGCGGATCCGCGCGACCGTCGAGGCCTTCGCCCGGCACGACGTGGTCATCGCCGAGGTCGGGCGCTGGGTGAACCTGCTCGACCCCGACCCGGAGGCGCGCCGCAAGAACGTCGCCACGGTGACCGAGGGGCTCGCGCTCGCCGAGGCGGTGGGCGCGCGCTGCTGCGTGGACATCGCCGGGCTCCTTCAGCACGACGAGCTGGTTCGGCCCGCACCCCGACAACCTCTCGCCCCGGTTCTTCGACGCCGCGGTCGAGAACGCGCGGGCGATCCTCGACGCGGTGAAACCGACGCGCACGAGGTTCTGCTACGAGATGATGGCCTGGTCGCTCCCGGACAGCCCCGACGCCTGCCTGCGGATGCTGAAGGCCGTGGACCGCAAGGCCTTCGCCGTCCACCTCGACCCGTGCAACCTCGTCCACTCCCCCGAGCGCTACTACCGCTCGAGCGATCTCGTCCGCGAGTGCTACGCGAAGCTCGGGCCCCACGTGGCGAGCGTCCACGCCAAGGACCTGGCGTGGGACGTCGAGATGGCGGTGCACTTCCGCGAGGTGCGCATCGGCCTGGGCTCGATCGACTACGCCGTCTTCCTCGCCGAGCACGCGCGCCACGCGCCCGACGCGCCGCTGATGCTCGAGCACCTGCCGGGCGAGGCCGAGTACGACGCCGCCCGCGACCGGGTCCGCGCGGTCGGCGGCACGATCGGCCTCGGCTTCGAGTGAGGACGACCATGAGACGACGGCTTGCCATCCTGGCCCTCGCGGGCCTCGCCACGGCCGCGGCCTGCTCGGCCCGGCCGAAGGGCCCGGGGCCGATGCGGGTCGTGGCGGGGAACGGGACCGAGGGCTTCGCCGACGGGACGGGCGCCGTCGCCCGCTTCCGCAAGCCCATCCGCCTCGCCGCGCTCGGGGAAGACTCCGTGGTCGTCGCGGACATCTTCAACCACGCGATCCGCGAGGTGCGCCTCGACGGGCGCGTGCGGACGATCGTGGGCGGGCCCGACCGCAAGGGCTACCGCGACGGTCCCGCGGACGAGGCGCGGATCGCCTCGCCTCACGGCGTCGGGGTCTCCCCGGACGGCGTGATCGCCGTCGCCGAGGCCGCGAACCACACGATCCGGCTGCTGACGCCGGCGCGATCCTCCGACGGCACGACGCGCTACACCGTCTCGACCCTCGCGGGCGCCTCCGGCCAGGAGGGCGACGCCGACGGCCCCGCCGCGGAGGCGCGCTTCCGCTCGCCGCACGCCGCGATCTTCGACCGCGACTCCTCGCTCGTCGTCCCGGACATCGGCAACGCCCGCGTCCGGCGGGTCCGTGACGGGCGCGTGGAGACGGTGGCCGGCGCGGAGAAGGGCACGTTCACCTACCCGATGGACGTCGCCTTCGCCCCCGACGGCACGCTGCTGATCGCCGACGCCGGGACGAATCTCGTCCGGACCTGGACGGCCGCGGCTGGGCTCGGCACGCTGAAGGTCGTGGGCACGCTCCACACCCCGCACGGCGTCGCCGCGGGGCCCGACGGGACCGTCTACGTCGCCGACATGAACGCGCACCAGGTCGTCGCGATCGACCGGGAGGGACGCCTCACGCGCGTGGCCGGCACCGGCGAGAAGGGAGCGGGCCCGACCCAGCTCAACAAGCCGGCGGCCGTCCTCGTCCACGCCGGCCACCTCTGGATCGCCGATCTCGACAACCACCGCATCGTGGTCGTCCCGCTGCGCTGACGACCATGACCCGACGCCTCCGGTGCGGCACCCTTGCGCTCCTCCTCGCCGCGGCCGCGACCGCGACGCCCCGCCGGCGAGCGCAGCCCGGTCCGGGTCGCCGAGGTCCTGTGCGACGGCCGGCTCGACCCGGTCGGCGTCGATCCCGGCCGCGTCCGCTTCTCGTGGGTGATGGAGAGCGACGCGCGCGGTCAGTCCCAGGGCGCCTACGCCATCGAGGTCGCTTCGAGCCCCGAGGCCCTGCTCGCCGGCAAGCCGGACGTCTGGGCCTCGGGCCGCGTCGGCGGGCGCTCCAGCCTGCTCGTGCCCTACGCCGGCCCGCCGCTCGAGTCCGCGCGGGCCTACTTCTGGCGCGTGCGGGTCGAGGACGCGGCGGGGCGGCTCACCGACTGGAGCGCGCCGGCGCGTTTCGTCACCGCCCTCGCCGACGCCGCCGACTGGGGCGAGGCCCGCTGGATCGGTTACGAGGACATGCCGGAGCGGGAGAGGCTCGTCCCGGGAATCCACGGTCTCCTCGACCCGAAGCTCCAGCCGAAGCTGAGACGGCCGGTCGTGCCGCTCCTGCGCCGCGTGTTCGTGGTGCGCCAGCCCGTCGCGCGGGCCTTGCTCTTCGTGAGCGGCCTCGGCCACTACGAGGCGTACCTCAACGGCGAGAAGGTGGGCGACCGGTTCCTCGCCCCGGGCTGGACGGACTACGACCGCACCGTGCTCTACGACGCGTTCGACGTGACCGCGCAGCTGCGCGTCGGCCCGAACGCGATCGCGGCCATCGTCGGGAACGGCTTCCACCACATCGCACCCGAGCGCTACCACAAGCTCAGGGTCGCCTACGGCTGGCCGAAGCTCCTCGCGGCGCTGCGCATCGAGTACGCGGACGGCCGCCGCGAGACCCTCTCGACCGGCCCCGCCTGGAAGGCGGCGCCGTCGCCGGTCACGTTCACCAGCATCTACGGGGGAGAGGACTTCGACGCTCGGCTCGAGCCCGAGGGCTGGACCGCCACCGATTTCGACGACACGGGCTGGGGCCGCGCGGCGGCGGCCACTCCCCCGTCCGGCCGAATGCAGGTCGAGACGGATCACCCGCTGCGCGTGATGGAGACGCTGCGGCCGGTGAGCGTGAAGGCGACGGCGCCGGGCGTCCTTCTCTACGACTTCGGCCAGAACGCCTCGGGCATCGTGCGGCTGCGCGTGAGGGGCGAGGGCGGGCGCACGGTGACGCTGACGCCCTCCGAGCTGCTCACCCCCGACGGGCGGCCCAACCAGAAGGCCTCGGGCGAGCCCTACCGCTGGACCTACACGCTGCGCGGCGGGGGCGAGGAGGCCTGGGCGCCGCGCTTCACCTACTACGGCTTCCGATACGTGCAGGTCGAGGGCGCCGTGCCCGCGGGCGCGGACGGGCCGGCCGGCCTGCCCCGCGTCGTCTCGATCGAGATGGCGCACACCCGCAACTCCGCGCCCGAGACGGGCCGCTTCGAGACGTCGCTCCCGCTCTTCAACCGGATCGACGGCCTCGTGCGCTGGGCGATCCGCAGCAACCTCGCGAGCGTCGTGACCGACTGCCCGCACCGCGAGAAGCTGGGCTGGCTCGAGCAGACCTACCTCATGGGCGACGCCGTCCACTTCGACCACGACCTCTTCGGCCTGTACCGCAAGCAGGTCGCGGACGTCGTGGACGCCCAGGCCGAGGACGGCCTCGTCCCCGACATCGCCCCCGAGTACGTGGAGTTCGAGGGCGGCTTCCGCGACTCGCCGGAGTGGGGCGGCGCCGGCGTGATCCTGCCCTGGCTCGTCTACCGCTGGTACGGCGACCGCGACACGCTGGAGCGCGCGTGGCCGACGATGAAGCGCTACGTCGACTACCTCGGCACGAAGGCCGAGGGCCGCATCCTCTCGCACGGGCTCGGCGACTGGTACGACCTCGGGCCACGGTTTCCCGGCGAGGCGCAGCTCACCCCGAAAGCGGTGACGGCCACCGCGACCTGGTTCCGCTGCCTGCGTGTGGCCACCGAGGCCGCTCGGGTCCTCGGGCACCCGGGCGACGCCGCCCGCTACGAAGCCCTCGCGGAAGAGGTCCGCGCCGCCTTCAACCGGACCTTCTTCGACCCGAAGACGGCCACCTGGTCGACGGGGAGCCAGACGGCGCTCGCCATGCCGCTCGTCGTGGGCCTCGCGCCGGACGGCGAGGAGGGACGCGTCCTCGAGAGCCTCGTCCGGCGGATCGAGAAGGACGGCCGCGCTCTCACCGCCGGGGACATCGGCTTCCACTACGTGGTCGAGGCGCTCTCGAGCGCCGGCCGCGGCGATCTCCTCTTCGCGATGAACGCGCGCGACGACGTGCCGGGCTACGGCTTCCAGCTGAAGAAGGGAGCCACGGCGCTCACCGAGTCGTGGGCCGCGCTCGAGGAGGTCTCGAACAACCACCTGATGCTCGGGCACCTCGTGCGGTGGTTCTACTCGGGCCTCCTGGGGATCGACCAGGCCGAAGGCTCGGTCGGCTACGCTTCGCTCGTCCTGAAGCCGCAGGTGGTCGAGGGGCTCGAGTGGGCCCGGGGCGAGTACCGCAGCCCGCGCGGGCGGATCGCCTCGTCCTGGCGAAGGGAACCGGGGCGACTCGTGCTCGAGGTCGAGGTCCCCGTCAACGCCACGGCCGAGGTGCACCTGCCCGCGACCGCGAGCGCCCGGATCCTCGAGTCGGGGCGGGCGCTCGAGGGCCGCGACGACGTGAGCCGTGCGGTCGCGCACGGAGGACCGAGCCGTAGTCGCCCTCGGCTCGGGCCGCTATAGTTTCGAGGTGGAGGCGAAGCCATGAGCCTGGGCCAGTCGCTGCTGCCGGAGTTCGACCACGAGATGGCGGGGACGAGGAAGACGCTCGAGCGGGTGCCCGAGGAGAAGCTCGGCTGGCGGCCGCACGCGAAGTCGATGACACTCGGCGGCCTCGCGTCCCACCTCGCCAACCTCTCGAGCTGGATCGGCCACACGGTCGAGCGGGACTCTCTCGACCTGGCCCCGGTCGGCCAGGCTCCCCTGCGCCAGCCGGAGATGACCTCGCGGCAGGCGCTGCTCGACCACTTCGACCGGCACGTCGCCGAGGGGCGCGCGGCCCTGGCCGCCGCGTCCGACGAGACGCTCCTCGCGCCGTGGACCCTGCTCGGCGGCGGCAAGCCGTACTTCACGATGCCGCGCGTCGCCGTCCTGCGCAGCTACGTGCTGAACCACAACGTGCACCACCGCGCGCAGCTCGGCGTCTACCTGCGGCTCCTCGACGTGCCGGTGCCGGGCCTCTACGGCCCGAGCGCGGACGAGTTCCCGTGAGGCGGGATCCGACCGAGTGGCCCCTCACCTCGTCCTCGCGCTCTTCTTGAGCACTCTCATCGGTGTCTCGCTCGGCCTCCTCGGCGGGGGCGGGTCGATCCTCGCGGTGCCCGTCCTCGTCTACGTGGCGCGGGTCGAGGTCCACTCGGCGATCGGGATGTCGCTCGCCATCGTGGGCACGACCGCCCTCGTCGGCGGCCTCGTGCACGCCCGCGCGGGAAGGGTGGACCTGCGGGCGGCCGCGCTCTTCGGGGGGGCGGGCATGCTCGGCGCCCCGCTCGGGGCCCAGGCCACCCACGCGGTCGCTCCCCGCGTCCTCCTGCTCCTCTTCGCCGCGCTGATGCTGGCCGTCGGCGGTCTGATGCTGCGCGGGAAAGCCGGCGCCCGCCCCGGGACCCCGCGGCCCCACCCGGTGGCGGTGCCCGCCGCCGGCTTCGGCGTCGGCCTCCTCACCGGCTTTCTCGGCGTCGGCGGCGGCTTCCTCATCGTCCCCGCGCTCACACTCCTCGCCCGGCTGCCGATCCACGCCGCGGTCGGCACGTCGCTCCTCGTCATCGCCGCCAACTCGGCGGCGGGCGTCCTGGGGCACCTGCGCCAGGGCGAGATGCCGCTCGGCCTGACCGCGGCATTCACCGCCTCGGCCGCGCTCGGCGCCCTGGCCGGAGTGCGCCTGGCCTCGAGCCTCGACCCGGCCCGCTTGCGCCGCGCGTTCGCCGTCTTCGTGGTCCTGGTCGGGCTCTTCCTGCTCGCGAAGAACGCCCTGCCGGCCTGAGACTCCCCCGAGACGCCCCGATTCATGTAGCATCCCGTTTCCCACAGGGGACACGAGGAGAGGATCCATGAACTCGATCACGGACACGCACGAGACCAAGCCGGCCGCGCCCGTCTCCGGGGGCGGCCTCGCGAGCGCCCTCGGGATGGTCGGCACGGGCCTGGCCGTCGTCGCGCTCGTTGCCGCGACCTATCTGTTCCTCGAGCTGCGCGCCGCGCGGAAGCAGATCGGCGCCCTACAGGCCCGAGTGGGAGAGGTGGCCGCGACCGGCGACAAGAGGACGAAGGACCTCGACCTCGGCCTGGCCGCGGTGCGCGGGCAGACGGCGGCGGTGGCCGAGAAGGTGGGCGTCACCGCGGCGGAGCTCGAGCGCACGGCGGCGGCGGCCCGGCAGCTCCGGGACGAGCAGCGCAAGGGCCAGGAGAGCCTCGCGAGCCTCGGCGGCGAGGTCGGCAAGGTGAAGGACGACGTGGCCGCGAGCAAGGCCGCGATCGAGCAGACGCAGGCCGAGCTCCAGCGCGCCATCGGCGATCTCGGCGAGCAGAGCGGCCTCATCGCCCGCAACGCCGAGGAGCTCGCCGCGCTCAAGCGCACGGGCCTCCGCGACTACTTCGAGTTCGACCTCCGCAAGGCGAAGACACCCTCCCCCGTCGGCCCGGTGGCGCTCCGCCTGAAGGACGCCGACGCCAAGCGCCACAAGTTCAACATGGTGCTGGTCGTGGACGACCTCGAGATCGAGAAGAAGGACAAGACCCTGCTCGAGCCGGTGCAGTTCTACCGCAAGGGCTCCCGGCAGCTCAACGAGGTGGTCGTGTTCTCGGTCCAGAAGGACCGCATCACCGGCTACCTGAGCACGCCGAAGGCGGGCGACGCGGCGGCCACCCCGTAGGCGATGCGGCGCGCGTCGCTGCTCGTCGCCGTTTCGCTCGCCGCCGGGCTCGCCGCGGCTTCCCCCGCCGCGGCGCAGCCGGTGGCCGTCTTCTCCGCCGAGACGTCGCTCGTCAACGTCGCGGTGACGGTCGAGGACGCTCGCGGCCGGCCGATCGACGGCCTCGTCGCCCGCGATTTCGTCCTCCGCGCAGGACGGGAAGAAGCAGAAGATCGACGTGTGCGCCCGCATGGGGGAGGCGGGCGGCGGCCGTTCGACGTCGCTCGACGTGGCGCTGCTGGTCGACACCAGCGACAGCATGCTCGAGACCCTGCGCCGCTCGCAGGAGGCGGCCGTGCGCTTCCTGGCGAGCCTTCCCAACGCGCAGGAGATCATCGTCGTCTTCTTCGACCAGACCCAGCGTGTCGAGCACTTCGACCGCGAGCACCCCGAGGCGCTCTTCGAGCGGCTGAGGACGATTCCCGACGGCGGCAACACGGCGCTGCGCGACGCGATCGCCTTCAGCCTCCGGGCGCTCGGCACGTCGGGCGGGCGCTCGGCCCTGGTCCTGCTCACCGACGGCATCGACACGGTGAGCACTACGACCCGGCCGGAGCTCGACAAGGCCGTCCAGTCCACGGCCGTCACGATCTACCCGGTGGCGTACCCGGCGTCGCCCGCCGGGGACGGGCCCGATCCGCAGGAGGCGCTCAAGGAGCTGAACCGCCTCGCCCAGGTCACCGGCGGACGCCTGTTCAAGCTGTCGAACGAGCAGGCCCTGCCGGGCGTCCTCGACGAGATCGCGGCCGATCTGCGGGCACAGTACATCCTCGGCTTCGCGCCCGACGCTGCCGGGTCGCCCGGGCTGCGGAAGATCTCCGTCACCGTGCCCGGCCACGGGAAGGTCGTCGTCCGCCACCGCGTCGGCTACCGTCTCCAGCCCTGACGCGGCCGCGAGGGCGCTATCGGAGCTACTTCGCCAGCAGGGCGCGGGCCGCCTGGGCCAGGAAGAGGTACTGGGCGCAGGTGTCGACCACGTACTCGTTCTCGCCCCAGAGGAACGGCCAGTCCTCCATGTGCTCGGGGAAGTCCGGCTTCAGGATCAGCACGCCGGGCACGACCCCGCCCGCGATGAACGAGAAGTCCGCGCGGTTGCTGCCGTACGCGGTCGTCTTCGAGCGCCCTCCGACGCCGGACACGAACGAGACGTTCGACGACGGGTGACGCCCCAGGATGTAGTGCAGCCCCCGCAGGACGTCGTCCGGTCCGATGACGTCGGGATAGGCCCGGTGGAGGTGGTAGTTGGTCGCCGCGAACCCCATCACGCCGCCGTTGCCCGCCCAGCCGCCCGTGCTGATCGGAACGCCGTACGGGTTCTCCTTCTCCAGCTGATCGATGCTCTCCCGGTACTTCAGGACATGGGGCCGCAGCCGCGCCTTGTACGCGGCGTCGAGATGCGGGATCGCCCGCACCGCCGTGGGGAGGACGAAGACGGGCGCCTTGTCCAGCACCGGCCAGAGCACCTCGTCGAAGCGGTCCGCGTACGGCTTCTCCCCGGTGGAGATCAGGAGCTGCACCAGGGCGGAGAGCTCGGCGCCGGGCAGGAACCTCGCCTCGAGGCCGGTCAGTCGGGTCCCTGACACCTGGCGCTCGTCGGCGTAGGACTTCCGGGCCAGGGCCAGGCACTCCTCGCGCGAAGGCGTCGTTGTACCCCCGCAGCGCGCGGCTCGCCGCCGCCAGGGCGGCGATGGTCGAGTAGTTGACCGACGGCATCCGCGCGGTGAACGCCCAGCGGTCGTCCGGCGTCCCGCTGCGCGTCCCGTCGGCCGTCTCGTAGGGCTCGAGCGTCGGGTCGTACGCGAGGTTGTCCGTCTGCGTCGACCCGTCGCCGAGGTGGGTGTACTGGTACAGGAGCGGGTCCGTGATCCCGCGGATCCCGCGCCCGAACACCCGGTGCTGCGCGGCGAGCATCAGCGCCCCGTGCTCGATCTGCTGGAGGATGTCGGGCTTGCCGTCCGGGCGGTGGATGTCCACGAAGCGGGCGGCCTGGTCGACGAGGGTCTCGTCCCGCAGGGGCCGGAAGGCCTCCCACGCGTCCACGAGGTGCAGGACCGCGCTGGCGTGGTGCACGGTCTCGATGTCGAAGTCGCCGGCGTCGAACCAGCCGCCGACGGCGAGGCCGGGGATCCGCTCGCCGGGCTCGAACCGCGTCTCCGTCGTCGGCCCCATCCTGTAGTTGTCGAAGTGCTGGAAGTTGACCGGGGCCTGCCGCGCGTCGTCGAGGTGCGCCGCGCCGTGCCAGACGCGATAGGCCTCGTTCACCTTCATGTGGTCCATCTGCACGGGAAGCCACACGTCCTGGGTGAGGTGCCAGATGTCGTCGTACACCTGGGGACCGATCGGGAAGACCCCGGTCTTCTGGCTTCCGTACTGGATGAAGTAGAGGCCGGTCCGGTCGACGGCGCTGAAGTCCGCGGTGACGTACGAGTACCGCAGGTACGGGCCCCACGGCTGGACCCTGGCCTTCAACCGCTCCACGACCGTCCCGTCGGCCGCCACCTCGAACAGGCTGGCGGTCTCCAGGGGCGTGTCGCGGGGGTCGAGCTCGACGACCGCCACCTTCTTCTGTGCGGGGTGGTAGCCCACCTGCGAGAAGCCGATGACGGGGGCGCGTTTCCAGCCCGGGATGGCGTGCGGCAGCACGAACCACTCCGCCACCTTGCCCGTGGCCTTGGCCGGGAGGATCGAGCGGACGACGAACCAGCCGTTCTGCGCGACGTTGCGTCCGTCGATCAGCTGCAGCTCGCCGGCGGCCGCCCGGATGGTCACGTGCCGCTCCGGGTCCTCGGGCGCGAGCACCAGCGTCTTCCCGGTGGCGACGGGAGCGGGCTCGACGTACTCCTTGCGTCCGCGGTCCTCGAAGGTCGTGTAGCCCTCGAACTGGCGGACCTTCGTGTCCGCCGGCTTGACCGACGTCGGCCCCGAGGGATAGCGGGCGAAGAGGCCGGGCTTGCCGTCCATCAGGTAGGTGCGCTCGAAGTACCGGGACGGCAGGAACTCCAGGTTGAGCCCGGCCCGGCCTTCGAGCTGCGGCGGGACCGGCTTGTCGAGGTAGACGGCCATCGAGAACCCCTCGCCGTCCGGCTTCACGACCACGCGGGAGTCGAAGTCGAAGGCCTCGTACCGCAGGACGACCTCGATGGTCGCGTGCTCCTCGTCGACCTTCCGGTCGACGAGCTTCGGGATCTGGTCCCACTGCTCGGGCGCGGGGCTCAGACGGACGGCGCCGCCGGTGGTCGTCCTGACCCCGTGTTGGATCAGGTAGATGCCCGACCACTTCTCGTCGAAGAACATGCCGTTGTACTCGCTGCTGAACACCAGCACGTTCACGCCGGGCTTCTCGAGGTACCCGCGTTCGTTCAGCTTCCACGAGTCGTCCTGGGCGAAGGCGTGGCCGCCGAGAAGCAGGGGCACGAGCGAGAGAGCCAGCGCCGCTCGGGCGATCATCCCGGAGCGTGTCGCGTCGTCGAGGTGTTTGCCCATGGCGTGCGCATTCTAGCGCACGGCCCGGTGGCCGCCGGTCAGGCCGCGTTCCAGGGGGCGACGAGCGCGTGGACGGCGCGCCGGACCTTGTCCTGCACCTCGGCGGGGACCTCGGGCTCGGGTGCCGTCCGGCACAGGCGCAGCACCTGCTCGAGGCCCGCGCAGGCGGCCTGGCAACGGGGGCAGGAAGCGAGATGGCTCTCCATGCTGGCGCAGGTCCGCGCGGAGATGTCCCCCTCGAGATGGCGCGAGAACTGCCGAACGACGTCGGGGCACGACCCCGCGGAAGCGGGGACCGTCGCCGCGCCCCGCGGGGCCATGAGCGGGGCGAGCGCCTCGCGCAGCCGGGCGCGCGCGCGGTGGAGGCGGGTCTTCACCGCCGGGACGCTGAGCCCGGTCACCTCCGCCACCTCGGCCGCGGAGAGCCCCTCGACGTCGCGCAGGAGCAGCACCTCGCGGTAGGGCCGGTCGAGCGCCGCGATCGCGGCCTGCAGCGCGGCCTCGAGGCGGGAGGCCTCGAGCGCCTCGTCCGGTCGCCGGGCAGGGTCGGCGAGGCCGCGCCCCGCGAGCGACGCCTGGGTGTCGAGCGAGACCTCGACGGGGGCGAACACGCTGCGCCGCCGCTTCTTGATGCAGAAGCTGCGGGCGATCGTGTAGAGCCAGGTGCCGATCGAGGAGGCGCCGCGGAACCCGGAGAGCCCGCGCGCGGCGGCGAGGAGGGACTCCTGGAGGACGTCCTCCGCGTCCTCGCGCTGGCGGCACAGGCGGCGCGCGAACCGGTAGAGGCGCGCCTCGTGCCGAACCAGCAGGGCCTCGAGCGCCTCGCCGCTCCCGGAGCGGACGGCCTCCAGCAGCTCGGCCTCGGTCCTCTCCGCGGCGGGAGGGCTCAATCGACGTCCGCGAGGGCCCGCATCAGCTCGCCCTTGCCGCGCGCCCCGACCATTCGGCCGACCTCGTGGCCGCCCTTGAAGAGGATGAGGGTGGGCACTCCCTGGATCCTGAGGCGGGCGGCGGACTGGGGGTTGCGGTCCAGGTTGAGCCTGGCCACGCGCACCCGGCCCGAGAGCGATGCGGCGAGCTCGTCGATCACCGGCTCCATTCCCCGGCAGGGGACGCACCAGGGCGCCCAGACGTCGAGGAGAACGGGAAGCGCGCAGGCCAGCACCTGCTCCTCGAATCGCGAGTCGGCCACTTCCACCGCCGCGGACGGCACGCCCAAGTGTGCCATTTCTTGCCTGTGAAAGCGCGGGTCTGCTACGCTCCCCGCGGAGGGATCCATGGCGAGCGAGACCGACGCCCAGAAGGCCCGCTGCCTCCACTGCCGCGAGGAGATCTCAGTCCCCGACCGTTACGCGCACGGCGACCACGTCAAGTGCGGCGCGTGCCGCACCAAGCACAAGGTCGTGCGCGCCGACCGTCTTCGGCTGGTCCTCGCCGACGTGGGGCCGTTGCGCGACGCGCTGGGCCAGAACCAGCAGCTCGTGAGCCGCCTCGAAGCCGAGCTCTCCCACGCCCGGGCCAGCTTCGGCGTCGGCGTCAACGGGATCGGTATCGGCGTCATCTTCGTGCTGTACCAGATGGGCATGAAAGGCGCCCCGCTCTCGACCGGCCTCCTGTGGAACGCGGTAGGGATCGCGGTCGTCACCGGGCTGCTGCTCGAGGCGGCGAACTGGTCTTTTCTCGCGAAGCGGAACGCGATCACCCGGATCACCCGCGAGCTCGGCGAGGCGCGCTCCGAGGGCAACCGGATCCGGCAGCAGATGCGGGAGGCCACCCGGGTCTGACGCCGGGCGCGGCCTACTCGATCTGCCCGCCGTCGAGAAGGGCGATGACCGTCCGGTAGATCGCGTGCGAGCAGCGGGGGACCTCGCGCTGCAGGTCCTCGAGGCTCGCGCCCCTCTTGAGCCGCGACCACACCGCCGCCGCCAGCTCGAGCGTGTCCGGCTCCTCCCAGGAGAGGTGCGGGGCCTTCTGGCGGAAGACGCGCGCGGAGTCGCTCAGGCGCTCCTTGAGCATGGGCAGCTCGTCCTGCAGGCGGACCGACTCCATGAGGATGGAGATCGCGGGCATCGAGATCTCGACCTGCACGTCCTCCTCCCGCACCTCGCGGCCGGTGAACGAGAAGTCCCCCTCGAACGGGCTCTGGAAGAGCTGGAAGACCGCGTCGTCCCCAACCAGCTGGCGGTAGCGGGCTCGCGCGATGTTCCCCCGGAAGAAGAAGATCTCGGCCACCCGGTGCTTGTCCTGGCTGACCACCAGGGCGCCCGTCTGGTGCGAGCCGATCAGGGTCTGGATGACCGTGGCCAGGTCGAAGTACTTCAGGCTGCCCTGGAGCTGCTTGCCCGCGGCGCGCGGCACCTTGAGGGTCGTCGTCTCCAGCCGCCTCGCCAGCACCACGCACAGGTTCCGCGCGAAGGCCGGCAGGACGTCCATGAGGTCGAAGAAGACCGTCTTGTCGACGGCGAACACCTCGGCGTGCTCCGGGGAGCGCACGGTGGCGCTGCGGGGCGAGCCGGTCAGCAGCGCGAGCTCCCCGATGACCTCCCCGGTCCCCAGGTAGGCGACCACGACCGATTCCGACCCGTCGGAGGGGGCGGCGACGACCTCGATCACCCCGCTCTTGACGACGAACAGGCGGTCTCCCTGGTCGCCCTGGCGAAAGACGACGTCTCCGGGGCCGAACTCGAGAAGCTGACCCTGGGTGAGGACCGCCCGGACGACTTCCGGCGGCTGGTTCTCGAACAGCTCGGAGCCGCGCAGGAAGCCGGGGTCGATCAGCTCGTCCATCGGGAGCGACGATTATAGCCCCGGGGCCGGCACCCGCCCCGGCCCTAAACCTGTGCTAGCATTGGGCAAACTCGGGACCGGGCGCATCCGCCCAGGCAGGCAACCGTGGCCAACTCGTTGATGCGAAAGCTCTTGTCGCAGTACGACCGAGGGATGACCTAGGGCGGAGCCCCCTTCTGCCCCCCTTTTGGCCATGCCCCCCAGTCACGGAGCTCCCGACATGACGGTTTCGACCCTGACCCCCATCTCCCCGACCGAGGTCCACGGGATCCTCGCGCGGTACATGCTCGCGCGACGGCTTCGACCTCGTGTTCGACTTCGAGAAGAGCCACGGCGCCTGGGTCCACGACTCGCGCGCCGGGCGGGAGTATCTCGACTTCTGCACGTTCTTCGCCTCGAACCCCATCGGCTACAACCACCCGAAGATGAAGGACCCCGAGTTCCTGAAGGTCCTCCAGCGGGTGGCGCAGCTCAAGCCGGCGCTCGCCGACCTCTACACCGTCGAGTACGCCTGGTTCGTGGAGGTGTTCGGGCGCCTGGCCATGCCCGCCCACATGCGCTACGCCTTCTTCATCGAGGGCGGGACGCTCGGGGTCGAGAACGCGCTCAAGACGGCCTTCGACTGGAAGGTGCGGAGGAACCGGGCGAAGGGGGTGGCCGGCCTGAAGGGCCAGCAGGTCCTGCACTTCCGGCAGGCCTTCCACGGCCGGTCGGGCTACGCGCTCTCCCTGACCAACACCGACCCGGTCAAGACGGACCTCTTCCCGAAGTTCCCCTGGCCCCGGGTCTCGAACCCGGGCCTGCGCTTCCCGGTGACGCCGGAGGTCGAGAGAGACGTCCTCGCCGCCGAGCAGCAGTCGCTCGACGAGATCGACAGGGCTTTCGCCGACAACCCCGACGACATCGCGGCCATCCTGATCGAGCCCATCCAGGCCGAGGGCGGCGACATCCATTTCCGCCCGGAGTTCCTGCGGGCGCTCCAGGGCAAGGCCCGCCAGCACGAGGCCTTCTTCGTCCTCGACGAGGTGCAGACCGGCGTCGGCATCACCGGGAAGATGTGGGCCCACGAGCACTTCGGCCTGGAGCCGGACGCGGTGGCGTTCGGCAAGAAGATGCAGATCTGCGGCTGCATGGTCGGGCCGAGGGTGGACGAGGAGCCCGAGAACGTGTTCAAGGTCTCCTCGCGGATCAACTCGACCTGGGGCGGCGGCCTCACCGACATGGTCCGCGGGGGCCGCTACCTCGAGATCATCCACGAGGATCGCCTCGTCGAGAACGCGCGGGTGGCCGGCGGCCGGCTTCTCGACGGCCTGCGCGCCCTCCAGCAGGAGCTGGGGGGCGTGATGACGAACGCCCGCGGGCGGGGGCTGATGATCGCCTTCGACCTGCCGAGCCCGGAGCTGCGCGGCAAGGCCCAGGACCGGATGCTGGCGAACGGCCTCCTGCTGCTCGCCTGCGGGGTGCGGTCGATCCGTTTCCGCCCTCCCCTCAACCTGGCCCCGGCCGAGGCGGACGCCGCACTGGAGATCGTGCGCAAGAGCCTTAAGGAGCTGTAGCGATGATCGAACGCGAGGCAATGGTCAAGATCAGCAGCGACCTCCTGGCGAACCTGCTGGGCGGCACCAAGGCCGCCAACGGCAGGCTCGTGCGGATCTCGCCGGAGGGCTACTACGAGGTGACGCTGGCGCTGCAGGGCGGCAGCTACACGACGCTGCTGCCCATCGCGGGGACCGCCATCATCGCGACGAAGCCGGAGCCCGAGGTCCCGCCGATCGAGGTGGAGCGCTAGGACGGGAGGAGACCAGCGAGGATGGCTCGAACTCTGAAGGTCGCGATCGCCGGGCTGGGGCCGGTGGGCCAGGCAGTGGCCCGCGCCGTGCTGCAGACCCCGGCCCTCAAGCTGGTGGCGGCGGCCGACCCCGCCCAGCTCTACGCCGGCAAGGACCTGGGGACGGTGCTCGGCCTGCCTCGCAAGCTCCGGATCAAGGTCGAAGGCAACCCGGACCGCTTCTTCAAGAAGGTCCGCGCCGACGTCGCCTTCGTCTGCACCTCTTCCCTGCTGAAGGACGTCAAGCCGCAGATCGCGGCGCTCGTGTCCCGGCGGACGAACGTGCTCACCACCTGTGAGGAGCTGGCCTGGCCGGTGCCCGCCCGCGCCGCCGCCTTCCGGGACCTCGATCGCCTCGCCCGGGCCAAGAAGGTCTCGGTGCTCGCGACGGGGGTCAACCCCGGCTTCGCCATGGACGCCCTGGCCCTCGCCCTCACGGCGCCCTGCGCCCGGGTGCGGCGCGTCTCGGTGACCCGCGTGGTGGACGCGGCGGCGCGCAAGCTGCCGCTCCAGCGCCGCGTGGGCGCCGGGCTGAACCTCGGGCAGTTCCGCCGCGCGGTGACCGAGGGCAGCGTGCGGCACGTGGGCCTCGTGGAGTCGGCGCACATCATCGCGGGCGCCCTGGGGTGGAAGCTCGACCGCGTCGACGAAACCCTGGAGCCCGCCATCGCGCCGCGCGATCTCGACACCGAGTACCTGCGCATCCCCGCGGGCGCCGCCGCCGGGATCAGGCAGGCCGTGCGCGCCTACCGCGCGGGCGAGCTCGCGATCAGCCTCGACCTGCAGGTCTACGTCGGAGCCGAGTCTCCGCGCGACCACGTCCTCGTGGACGGCGACCCGCCGGTGGACGCCACGATCACGGGCGGGGTCAACGGCGAGCTCGCCGCCGCGGCCGTGCTCCTGAACAGCCTGCCGAAGCTGCTGGCCGCCCCGGCCGGCGTGCTGACGGTGAAGGACCTGCCGCTCGTCCACTCGCTGAACCACCAGGAGCTGGCCGCGCCCCTCCCCCGGAAACGCTGAGGGCGTGGGATCGCCGGGCCCGAAGGCATGAACGGCGACCTCGCGGAAGGCGTCGTCCCCGACCTGCTGCGGGAGATCTACGTCGGCCGGCGCAACGGGACCCTGACCCTCGTGCGCGGCGACGAGCGCCAGAGCCTGCGCTTCCGCCGCGGGCACATCGTGAACGCCCACACGAACGTCCTGGAGGAGCGGCTCGGCGAGATGCTCGTGCGCCGGGGGCTCCTCTCGGAGGCCGATCTCGTCCGCGCCACCGAGATCGTGGTGCGCGAGGGGCGGCGGCTCGGCGAGGTCCTGGCCGAGCTCGAGCTGATCGACGCGAACGGCCTCGAGGACGCGGTGGCCCTCCACGTCCACGAGATGCTGGCCAAGGTGTTCCTCTGGCACGAAGGCTCCTTCACCTTCGAGGAGGAGCCCGAGGCCGAGGGCGGCCAGGAGCTCACCTTGAAGCTCTCCACGGGAGAGCTGATCCTCGAGGCGGTCCGGGCCGTCCACGACCCGGACGTGGTGCGCTACGCGCTGGGCGACATGGACCGGGTGCTCGTGCTCTCCGCCGACCCGCTGCTGCGCTTCCAGAAGCTGACCCTGTCTCCGGAGGACGGCTTCGTTCTCTCGCGCGTGGACGGGGTCACGAGCGCTCACGAGATCGCGCAGATGATCCCCCTGCCTGCCGAGCGGACACAGAGGAGCCTCTTCGGCCTCCTCTCGACCGGGGTCGTCGAGTTCGTGGCCCGCCCATCCCGAAAGACGGCGCCGGCCGGCCCCGGCGGGCGACCGCGCGAGGCCCGCCCGCCCGCGCCCCGGCCACCCCGGCCACCCCGCCGGCCCCGCCGCCCGCCCCTCCCGAGCCGCCCGCCCCGGCCCCGCGTCCAGAGCCCGCCGACGAGAAGACGGCGGAGCGACGCCGCGAGATCCTCGACGCGTGGGACGGGCTCAAGACACGCACCCACTTCGAGGTCCTCGGCCTCTCGCGTGCGGTTGGCGAGGCCGAGGTGAAGGACGCTTACTTCCGCCTCGCGAAGCGCTTTCACCCGGACGTGCACCACAGTGCCTCGCTCGGGGACCTGCGTGACGAGCTCGAGGCGGTGTTCATCCGGCTGGGCGAGGCGTACGACGTGCTGCGCGACCCGCGGAAGCGGGCCGACTACGAGGCGCGCCTGGGACGATCGAAGCCGAAACCGGCCGCGGAGGTCGCGGCGCGGGCCGGGCCCCGGGCCGGACCCCGAGCCCGCCTCGCCCGAGCCCCCGCGCGACCCGGAGGAGGAAGCCCGCCTCGCCGAGGAGGCCGTCCACCGCGCGGCCAAGCTCGTCGAGCAGGAGAAGTACTGGGACGCCATCCAGCTGTTGGAGCCGGCCGTGGAGGCCCTGCAGGGCAAGCCGCGCCTGCGCGCCCGCGTGCTCCTGGCTCGCAGCTACGCGCGAAACCCGAAGTGGGCGAAGAGCGCCGAGGCGACGCTGCTCGCCGCGACCCGGGAGGAGCCGAAAGCGGTGGAGCCGTGGGCGCTCCTCGGGGCCATCTACGCGGAGAAGGGCCTGCGCACCCGCGCCACCGCGATGTACCGCAAGGCGCTCGAGCTCAACCCCGACCACGAGGCAGCCGCCCAGTACCTCGCGCAGAACGCCCCGCCCCCGGAGCCGCCGGAGGACGAGGGAGGCGGCGAGGGAGGCGGCGGGCTCCTGGGGCGGCTTTTCCGGAAGGGATGATGCGCACGATACTCGCCGTTCTGGCATTGCTGATTGGCGCGCCGTTGCTGCGCGCCGACGTCGTCGTCCTCGTGAACGGCGACCGGGTCACCGGCAAGGTGGTCGGCAAGATCACCAGGCGGGTCCGGCTGCAGACCCCCTACGGGGCCCTCGTGATCCCGGCCGACAAGGTCGAGCGAATCCGTCGCGACGACGGCAGCGAGGAGGTGCTGAACGTCCGGCCCGCCCCGCCCCCCCCCGCGCCCCCGCCGCCTCCGCCCCCCGCGACGCTCGTGGTGGTGGTGGGCGGCGACACCTTCTGGCAGGCCTGGGACCCGAAGGCGGCCCCCCAGGACCCCAGCCTCCGCCTCGAGGTGCGCCTCGACGACCGCGTGGTCGCGTCCTACACCGACGTGAACCTGGACCCCGAGGACCTTCCGAAGGCCGTCGTGAACTCCTTCGTCTTCTCCCCGGAGCGCCTCTTCGTGAGCGCCGCCGAGGGCGTGATCGTCTCCCCTCCCGAGCTGGCCGCGGGTCAGATCCGCCTCCCGATCGTGTTCCCGGCCGAGCTCGCGGGCCGACGCCGGCTGCGGCTCGCGTACCAGGTGAACGACGCCGGCTCCGCCGCTCCGCAGTGGCGAGACGTCGTGCTGGCCCTGGGCGAGACCGTCCTCGCATCGGGAAAGGAGGCGGGCGTCCGCGTCGTGCAGGAGCGCGGGACGATGGACTACGTGAAGCGCCGCATGCGCAACGTCGAGACGTTCAGCGCGACCCTGACTCCCGAGCCCACCGC
>CAWFSB010000022.1:0-91655 GCA_963818355.1 uncultured Acidobacteriota bacterium
CAAATTAATCGAATCGGGAGTCTATTCCATCGCCCGCGCGAGGCACAAGAAACGGCGGGTCCATGAGCGGTGGACCAAGCGAACTAGGCCTGCCACAGCCATTTGCCGTGGTTGTGGCATGCAGCGTGGCGGCTCATGCCTGCCTGTCCGCCGCTAGCGCCTCCGCAGCCGGTCGGCGGTGAAGAGCAGCGCGCGGGCCGTGTGGTAGCTCGCGAACCAGTTGTGGCTCTTCGAGTCGCAGTGGACCTCGCCCCGCTCGTCCATCTGCGGGCAGACGCCCGGGTGCTCGGAGTCGGCGAAGGCGTCGCGGGCGAGTGCCCAGGCCTTCGAGAAGGCGTTGCGGTACCGCTCGTCCTCCCGGCCGAACCGCTCGTCCATCAGCTGGAAGGCGTTGAAGGCCTCGAACTGGGCCCACCACTGGATCGACCGGTCGATCGGCGGGCCGACGCGCTGCCGTACTCGAAAAGCTGCCCGCGGACCGGGTCGTAGCCGCGCGCGAGCGCGTGGTCCACGAGCATGCGCGCCGCGCGCAGGGTGGCGACCGACGGCTCGCGGCCGAGGGCCTCCTCGGCCTCGATCATCAGGAAGGCCGTCTCCACGTCGTGGCCGAACGAGACCGGCGCGGGCACGACGCGACCGTCCGGCCGCAGCGCAATGTAGAGGCAGCCCGGCTCGGTGAACAGCCGGTCGCGGACGAACGCGAGCAGCTCCTCGGTGCGCTTCCGCAGCTCCGGGTCCGGCCAGGACCGCAGCAGCTCCGCGTACGCCTCGAGGAGGTGGATGTGGTCGTTCATCGTGCGGTGGGCGCCAGGACCGTCGATCGAGACGTCGCCCACCGCGCTGCGGTAGCCGGGGCCGAGGCCGTCGCGGTAGTGGTCCTCGATCCACCGCCAGCCCCGCTGCGCGAGCTCGAGGGGCTCCGGGTCGCCGCTCGCCGCGTGCGCCGCGGCGAGCGCGTAGACGGCGAAGGCCTGCCCGTAGACCGGCCGGGCGTCTCTCTCCTCGCCGGAGGTCGGGCGGGCGGCCGGGTCCACGTGGGTGCGGAAGCCCCCGCGCGCGCGGTCCCACATCACGTCGGCGAGGTAGCGCACGCCGTGCCGGGCGTAGCCGAGGTACTCCTCGCGAGCCTCGGGCCGGAGGCGGGCCACCGTCGCCGCCGTCCAGACGACCCGCGCCTCGTAGACGACGAAGCGCGAGCGGTCTGCGCGCGGGGACCAGTCGCGCGCGTAGCCGACGTGAAAGCCGCCGTGCTCCCTGTCGACGCACCGGGGAAAACGCGGCGCGAGCACGTGCTTCCAGAGGTAGGCGTCGAGCTCGGCGGCGAGCGCCCGGCGCGCCTCCGCGGCGGGCGGCGGGGGAAGCGACGGGGGCCCGCCCCAGGCGAGAGAGGCGGCGGTGGCGGCCGCGAGCGTGAGGCACGGGGAACGCCGGGGCATCGAACGCCTCCTGTCGGATCCGTGCGGCGCCGGGAGTATAGTCTCGTCCGTTCGCGTGACCGAGAGGAAGGAATGCCCATGAAGCGACGGCAGTTCGTCCAGGACCTGGCCGTCCTCGGCGTCGCCGCCGCGGCTCTCCCGCGCGCGGCGCGGGCCGCGGACGACGAGCCCACCGCCCGCCGGATTCCCCGCTGGCGAGGCTTCAACCTCCAGGGCCGCTTCGCCTGGCCGGGACACCCCTACGACGGCCCCGCCTTCGAGGAGGCCGACTTCGCGACCATGGCGGAGTGGGGCTTCGACTTCGCCCGCCTGCCGCTCAACTACTGGAGCTGGGGCAGCCGCGACGACTGGTCGCTCGTGCGCGAGGAGCCGTTGAAGCAGATCGACCGCGCGGTCGACCTGGGCCGCCAGTACGGGATCCACGTCAACATCAACTTCCACCGCATCCCCGGCTACTGCATCAACGGCCGGGAGATGGAGCCGATGGACCTCTTCTCGGGCCGCAGGGCCGAGCGCGACAAGGCCCTCGCCGCCGCCGTCTTCCACTGGAAGACGTTCGCGACCCGCTACAAGGGGATCCCGAGCCGCCGGCTGAGCTTCGACCTCATCAACGAGCCGCCCTGGGTGAAGCCGTACGAGGGCTACCTCGTCGAGCGCTACGACGAGATCGTGCGGACACTCGTGGCCGGCATCCGGGAGGTGGACCCGGGCCGGCTGATCATCGCCGACGGGTTGGACCTCGGCCAGACTCCGGTGATGGAGATCGCGGACCTGGGGGTCGCCCAGAGCACGCGCGGCTACCTGCCCAAGGCGGTCAGCCACCACACGGCCACCTGGGTGCCGAAGGACGAGTTCGAGAGCTTCGACGTCCCCACCTGGCCCCTCGAGGACAAGAAGGGCGAGACCTGGGACCGGGATCGGCTGAAGAGGGTGCTGATCGAGCCCTGGCAGCGCCTCGCGGCGAAGGGCGTCGCGGTCCACGTCGGGGAGTGGGGCTGCTTCAACAGGACGCCCCACGACGTGGCTCTCGCCTGGATGGCGGACTACCTGTCGCTGTGGAAGGAAGCCGGCTGGGGCTGGGCGCTGTGGAACCTGCGGGGCAGCTTCGGCGTGATGGACTCCGAGCGCGCGGACGTGGCCTACGAGGACTACAAGGGCAGGAAGCTCGACCGCAAGATGCTCGAGCTGCTGCGCGGCAACTGACGGTCGACCCGCTCATCCGCGGCGAGGGCGAGCGGATGAGGGACGCAGGAACGCGGAAGCTGGACTAGAATCCCACCCCATGCTCGTCATGAAGTTCGACGCCGGCTCCATGGGATCCGCCGACCGGCTGCGCGACGTGGCCCGGCTGGTCCGGCAGAACCTCTCCCGCAAGCCGGTGGTGGTGACCTCCGCCCTGCCGAAGGTGACCGACCTGCTGCTGCAGGGCGCGCACGAGGCGAAGGCCCGCCGCGGCGAGTACGAGGACCGG
Organism: uncultured Acidobacteriota bacterium; assembly: GCA_963818355.1. Lineage (GTDB taxonomy): Bacteria > Acidobacteriota > Vicinamibacteria > Fen-336 > Fen-336 > DATBSL01. Next base: position 2,908 of record CAWFSB010000022.1, read on the forward strand.
CTGGCGGAGCTGAAAGACGAGCACGAGAAGGTGGCCTGCGGCCTCGTCGCGGAGGGGCCGGGACGCCGCCGGCTTCTCGGCCACGTCGGCGCCCTCGTCGACGAGCTGCGCACCTACTACACCGCCGTCTACTCGCTCGAGGAGCTGACGCCGCGCACGCTCGACGCGGTGGCCGCGATCGGCGAGCGTCTCTCCTGCGAGCTGGCAGTGGCGGCGCTCGTGCACGAGGGCCTGCGCGCGCAGGCGGTCGACGGCCGCACCCTGCTGATCACCGACGAGGCCTTCTGCGCGGCGACGCCGCTCATGGACGAGACGGAGAAGCGCGCGCGCCTGCACCTGCTGCCGATGCTCGACACCGGGGTCGTGCCGGTGGTCGGCGGCTACATGGGCGCCACCTTGCAGGGCGTGACGACGACGCTGGGGCGCGGCGGCGCCGACGGCACGGCGGCGGTCCTGGGGGCGGCACTCGGCGCGGAGGAGATCCAGATCTGGACGCAGACGGCCGGCATGACGACCGTCGACCCCCGCATCGCCGCCGACGCGAAGGTGATCCCGCAGGTCTCGCCGGAGGAGGCCGCGGAGCTCGCCTACTTCGGGGCGAAGGTGCTCCACCCCGTCATGATCCGCCCCGCCCTGGACAGGGGCATCCCGGTGCGCGTGCTCAACACGGACGAGCCCGCCGCCCCCGGAACCCTGGTGAGCCCGCGGGAGAACCTGGGCCCGTCCGGCCCCTGCGCGGTCGTCCACCGCAAGGGGATCACGGTGCTCCTCGTCTCGCAGCCGCGGATGCTGATGGCCTCGGGCTTCCTCGCGCGTGTCTTCGAGGTGTTCGACCGCCACCACACGCCGATCGACCTCATCGCCACCTCCGAGGTCTCGGTGTCCGTCACCGTCGACAGCGTCGAGCACCTGCCCGCCATCAAGGCCGAGCTCGCGGCTCTCGGCGAGGTGCGCATCCTGCGCGAGATGGCGATCGTCGCCCTCGTCGGCCGTGGCTTCTTCCGCTACGCCGGCCTCGCGCGACGCATCTTCGACGCCCTCGCCGACGTGAACGTGGTGATGATCTCCTTCGCCGCCTCGGACGTGAACATCTCCGTGGTGGTGGACGAGGCCGACGTCGAGCGCGCGGTCCACGCGCTGTACCGCGCCTTCTTCGGGAAGACGCCGGCCTGACCCCGGCGCCGGGCCGCCTCCCGGTGTAGTATCGACCCTTTCTCATGGAACACGCGCCAGGTCCTCGCGCCCAGGGTCTGTACGATCCCCGCCACGAGCACGACTCGTGCGGGATCGGCTTCGTCGTGGACGCCCACGGCCGCAAGTCCCACGGCATCGTGGAGCAGGCGGTCCAGGTGCTGCTGAACCTGGAGCACCGCGGCGCCTGCGGCTGCGAGAAGAACACCGGCGACGGCGCCGGCATCCTGATGCAGATGCCGCACGGCTTCCTGGCCGACGCCTGCGGCGAGGCCGGGGTCGCGCTGCCCGGGCCCGGCCGTTACGGCGCCGCCCTCGTGTTCCTGCCCACCGACCCCGTCGCCCGCCGCCGCTGCGAGGAGATCGTCGAGCGGACCGCCGCCGAGGAAGGTGTCGTCTTCCTCGGCTGGCGCACGGTGCCGACCGACAACGCCTCGCTCGGCGCCACCGCCCGCGCCGGCGAGCCGGCGATGCGGCAGGCGTTCTTCGGCCGGCCCGAGCCGCTGGAGGAGGACCTCGCCTACGAGCGCAAGCTGTACGTGCTGCGCCGGCGCATCGAGAACGCGGTGCGCGCGTCCGACGTCCCCGGCCGGGGCCTCTTCTACGTGCCGAGCCTCTCGCACCGCACGCTCGTCTACAAGGGGATGCTGATCGCGCCCCAGCTGCCGGCCTACTTCCCGGACATCGTCGACCCGCGCGTCGAGTCGTGCCTGGCCATGGTGCACTCCCGCTTCTCGACCAACACCTTCCCCAACTGGGCGCGCGCGCACCCGTACCGCTTCGTCTGCCACAACGGCGAGATCAACACCCTGCGCGGCAACGTCAACTGGATGCACGCGCGCGAGAGCCTGTTCGAGTCGAAGCTGTTCGGCGACGACCTCGCGAAGATCCTGCCCGTGGTGGACGCCGAGGGCAGCGACTCGGCGATGTTCGACAACGTCCTCGAGCTGCTGGTGCTCGCCGGCCGCTCCCTGCCGCACGCGGTCATGATGATGATCCCCGAGCCGTGGGCCGGCCACGAGTCGATGAACGAGAAGAAGCGGGCCTTCTACGAGTACCACTCGTGCCTGATGGAGCCCTGGGACGGCCCGGCCGCGATCGCATTCACCGACGGCGTCCGGATCGGGGCGACCCTCGACCGCAACGGACTGCGCCCGTCGCGCTACTACGTCACCAAGGACGGCCTGGTGGTGATGGCGTCGGAGGTGGGTGTTCTCGACATCCCGGCCGACCGCGTGCTGCAGAAGGGCCGGCTGCAGCCCGGGCGGATGTTCCTCGTCGACACCGAGGAGGGCCGCGTCGTCGCGGACGAGGAGATCAAGCTGCGCACCGCCAACGAGCGGCCGTACGCCGCCTGGCTGCGCGACAACCTCGTCTCGCTGCAGGACGTGCCGGAGGCCCCCGGCGTGCACGGGGTCGACCACGAGACGGTCCGGCAGCGGCAGCTCGCCTTCGGCTACACCCGCGAGGACCTCGAGCAGCTGCTCACGCCGATGGCCAGGGAGGGCGTCGAGCCCGTGGGCGCGATGGGCAACGACACGCCCCTGGCGGTCCTCTCGGACAAGCCGCAGCTGCTCTACAGCTACTTCAAGCAGCTCTTCGCCCAGGTCACGAACCCCCCGGTCGACGCCATCCGCGAGGAGATCGTGATGGCGGTCGACACCACGATCGGCCCCGAGCAGAACCTGCTGGAGCCGACGCCGCTCTCCGCCCACCAGATCCAGCTGCCGACACCCATCCTCACCAACGAGGAGCTGGAGAAGCTGCGCTCGCTCGACACGCCGAAGGGCCGCTCCGGCGCGTGGGCGTTCCGGTCGCGCACGATCCCCATCCTCTTCCCGCCCGGGGAGGGCGGGGGAGGCATCGAGCGCGCGCTGGGGGAGGCCTGTCGCCGCGCCTCCGAGGCCATCCGCGAGGGCATCAACGTGGTGGTCCTCTCCGACCGCGGCACGAGCGCGCAGCTCGCGCCGATCCCGGCGCTGCTCGCGCTCGCCGGCGTCCACCACCACCTGATCCGCGAGGGCACGCGCACGCGGGTCGGGCTCGTGCTGGAGAGCGGCGAGCCGCGCGAGGTCCACCACTTCGCGCTGCTGATCGGCTACGGGGCGGGCGCCGTCAACCCCTACCTCGCCTTCGAGACGCTGCACGACCTCGGGCGCCAGGGCCTGCTGCCCGGCGTCGACGAGGAGCACGCGGTCAAGAACTACATCAAGACCCTCAGCAAGGGTGTGGTGAAGGTGATCTCCAAGATGGGGATCTCCACCATCCAGAGCTACTGCGGCGCCCAGATCTTCGAGGCGATCGGCCTCGATCGCGCGCTCGTCGACCGCTACTTCACCGGCACCCCCTCGCGCATCGGGGGCATCGGCCTCGACGTCGTGGGCGAGGAGGCGGCCCGCCGTCACGCGCTCGCCTACGGGGCGGGGCAGAGCGCCGACCTCGACGGCGGCGGCCAGTACAAGTGGCGCCACGACGGCGAGCGGCACCTGTTCAACCCCGAGACCATCCACCGCCTGCAGTACGCCTGCCGCACCGGCGACTACCGCCGCTTCAAGGAGTACTCCCGCCTCGTCGACGAGCAGAGCCGCGAGCTCTACACGCTGCGGGGGATGATGCGGCTCCGGCCGGCGGGAGAGCCGGTGGCGATCGAGGAGGTGGAGCCGGTCGAGTCGATCGTGCGCCGCTTCAAGACGGGGGCGATGTCGTACGGCTCGATCAGCCAGGAGGCGCACGAGTCGCTGGCGATCGCCATGAACCGGATCGGCGGCAAGAGCAACACCGGCGAGGGCGGCGAGGACCCCGCCCGCTACGTGCCCGACGCGAACGGCGACTCGCGCAACAGCGCCATCAAGCAGGTCGCCTCCGCGCGCTTCGGCGTGACCAGCCACTACCTCGTCAACGCGAAGGAGCTGCAGATCAAGATGGCGCAGGGGGCGAAGCCCGGCGAGGGCGGGCAGCTCCCCGGGCGCAAGGTCTACCCCTGGATCGCCAAGGTGCGCCACTCGACCCCCGGGGTCGGCCTCATCTCGCCGCCCCCGCACCACGACATCTACTCGATCGAGGACCTGGCCGAGCTCATCCACGACCTCAAGAACGCCAACGAGCACGCCCGCATCAGCGTGAAGCTGGTGGCGGAGGTCGGCGTCGGCACCGTGGCCGCCGGGGTGGCCAAGGCGCACGCGGACGTGGTGCTGATCAGCGGGCACGACGGCGGCACCGGCGCCTCGCCCCTGGGCAGCATCAAGCACGCGGGCGTCCCCTGGGAGCTCGGCCTGGCCGAGGCGAACCAGGTGCTGCTGCTCAACGACCTGCGCAGCCGGATCGTGGTGGAGACCGACGGCCAGCTGAAGACCGGCCGGGACGTGGTGGTGGCCGCGCTCCTGGGAGCCGAGGAGTTCGGCTTCGCGACCGCGCCCCTGGTGGTGCTCGGCTGCGTGATGATGCGCGTCTGCCACCTCAACACCTGCGCGGTCGGGGTGGCGACCCAGGACCCGCAGCTGCGCGCCCGCTTCACCGGCAACCCGGACCACGTGGTGCACTTCATGCGCTTCGTCGCCGAGGAGGTGCGGGAGCTGATGGCCGAGCTCGGCTTCCGCCGGCTGGAGGAGATGGTCGGCCGCAGCGACTGCCTGGAGACCGCGGCCGCCGTCGACCACTGGAAGGCGCGCGGCCTCGACCTCTCGGCGATCTTCCACCGTCCCGACGTGTCCCCCGAGGTCGGTCGCTACTGCCGCATCGGGCAGGAGCACGGGCTCGAGGAGTCGCTCGACAAGACGAAGCTCCTCGAGCTGTGCGCCCCGGCGCTGGAGCGCGGCGAGAAGGTCTCGGCCAGCCTGCCCATCCGGAACCGGAACCGCGTCGTCGGCACCATCCTCGGCAGCGAGGTGACGCGCCGCTTCGGCGCCGAGGGGCTGCCGGCCGACACGATCCAGCTCAGCTTCCAGGGCTCGGCCGGCCAGAGCTTCGGCGCCTTCCTGCCGCCCGGCATCACCCTGACCCTCGAGGGCGACGCGAACGACTACGTCGGCAAGGGCCTCTCGGGGGGGCGCATCGTCGTCTTCCCGCCGCGGGGCTCCACCTTCGTGCCCGAGCAGAACATGATCGTCGGCAACGTGGCCCTCTACGGGGCCACCGCCGGCGAGGCCTTCTTCTACGGCGCGGCCGGCGAGCGCTTCGGCGTGCGCAACAGCGGCGCCAGCTCGGTGGTGGAGTCCGTGGGCGACCACGCCTGCGAGTACATGACCGGCGGCCGCGTGGTCGTGCTGGGCCCGACCGGGCGCAACTTCGCCGCCGGGATGACCGGCGGCATCGCCTACGTTCTCGACGAGGACCTCGACTTCGCCACGCGCTGCAACAAGGAGATGGTCCAGCTGCACCGCTGCGACGACGCCGAGGAGGTGGAGATCCTCAAGGACCTGGTCTTCCGCCACGCCCAGGCGACGGGCAGCGCCCGCGCCGCGAAGATCCTGGTGGACTGGGACTACTTCGTGCCGCGCTTCGTGCGGGTCGTGCCGAACGACTACAAGCGCGTCCTCGACACGCAGCGCCGCATGCGCGAGAGCGGGCTGTCGCCCGAGGAGGCCGCGATGGCCGCCTTCGAGCTGAACGTGCAGGACTCCGCCCGCGCGGGAGGCAAGTAGCATGGGCAAGCCCACCGGCTTCCTCGAGTACGATCGCGAGCTGCCGGGCGATCGCGACCCCCTCGACCGCCTCTCCGACTGGGACGAGTTCCACGAGCCCTTCCCGGCCAAGAAGCTGCGCGAGCAGGGCGCGCGCTGCATGGACTGCGGCACCCCCTTCTGCCACACCGGGACGCTGCTGGCGGGGATGGCGACGGGCTGCCCGATCCACAACCTGATCCCGGAGTGGAACGACCTCGTCTTCAAGGGCCGCTGGCCGGAGGCGCTCGAGCGCCTGCACCGCACCAACAACTTCCCGGAGTTCACCGGCCGCGTCTGCCCGGCGCCGTGCGAGGGCTCGTGCGTCCTCGGCATCAACGCGCCGCCGGTCACGATCAAGGCGATCGAGTGCGCGATCGTCGACCGCGGCTTCGACGAGGGGTGGGTCGTGCCGCGCCCGCCCTCCGTGCGCAGCGGCAAGCGGGTGGCGGTGGTCGGCTCCGGGCCCTCCGGCCTCGCCTGCGCCGACCTGCTCAACCGCGCCGGCCACCAGGTGACCGTCTACGAGCGCGCCGACCGCGTGGGCGGGCTGCTCGTCTACGGCATCCCCAACATGAAGCTCGACAAGGGCGTCGTCGAGCGCCGGGTGTCGCTGCTCGAGGCCGAGGGCATCGCGTTCGTCACCGGCACGACCGTCGGGCGCGACGTGCCGGCCGATCGGCTGCGGGCGGAGTTCGACGCGATCGTGCTGTGCGGGGGCGCGACCGCGGCGCGGGACCTCGCGGTCGAGGGACGCGAGCTCGCCGGCATCCACCCGGCGATGGAGTTCCTGCACGGGAACACCAAGAGCCTGCTCGACAGCAACCTGCAGGACGGCCGCCACGTTTCGGCCAAGGGCCGCGACGTCGTGGTCATCGGGGGCGGCGACACCGGCACCGACTGCGTCGGCACCTCGCTGCGCCACGGCTGCCGCAGCCTCGTGCAGCTCGAGATCCTGCCGCGGCCGCCCGCCGAGCGCGCGAGCGACAACCCGTGGCCGCAGTGGCCGAAGGTCTTCCGCGTGGACTACGGCCAGGAGGAAGCGGCGGCCCGCTTCGGCGGCGACCCGCGGCACTTCTGCATCCAGACGAAGCGCTTCGTGGGCGGCCCCGACGGGCGGGTCCAGGCGATCGAGACGGTGGGCATCGAGTGGGTGAGCGAGAGCGGCCGCTTCTCGCCGCGCGAGCTGCCGGGGACGGAGAGAGACCTGGCCCGCGGACCTGGTGCTGCTCGCGCTCGGCTTCCTCGGCCCCGAGCGCGGCGGTCTCCTCGACGAGCTCGGCGTGAAGCTCGACGCCCGCGGCAACGTGGAGGCGGGCCCCGACAAGCGGACGAGCGTGCCGGGCGTCTTCGCCGCCGGCGACATGCGGCGCGGCCAGTCGCTCGTGGTGTGGGCGATCGCCGAGGGCCGCCAGGCCGCCGAGAGCGTCGACCGCTTCCTGAGGACGAACCCGGAGCCCTGAGTCGACCGCTCGCTCGAAGCCGGGGCGGAGCACGCCCTTCTCCTCGCGTTCGGTGACAATCAACCCCGCAACAAGAACAACGGGGGGCTGGAGTTCCAGTATCGAGAGGCGGCCGATGGACCGTGCATCGGCATCTATCCTCCCCAGCCGCTCCCACCCGAGCCCGATTTCCCCGTGGGCTTCCCCGACGTGTGGCTGAAGCTGATCCGGGACGGCGACACGATCACGGGCCAGAGCAGCCAGGACGGCGAACGCTGGAAGACCTTCTGCGTCCACCAGCAGCGACTGCCCCAGGCGGTCTACTTGGGTCTGGCCGTGACGTCACACAACCCGGACCAGACGGTGAAGGGCACCTTCAGTCATCTCGCCTTCCGCGGGGGGGCGTCCCGATGAGCGGCGCCCTCGTGCTGGCGCCTCAGTAGAGGACGCGGGTGCGGATGCTCGTCTCCAGGGCCGACATCTGCAGGTGGACGTCCCGGGAGACCTCGCGGTTGAGGTCCATCACCAGGTAGCCGATCTCCGGGTTGGTGGCGAGCACCTGGCTCTCGATGTTGGCCTGCGCCTCCGAGACGATGCGGTTGATGCGGCTCAGGACGCCGGGCACGTTGCGGTGGACGTTCAGCAGGCGGTGACGGCCGCGCAGCGGCGGCGGCTCCACGTGGGGGAAGTTGACCGAGCCCGTCGTCGCGCCGGTGTTGACGAACTTGACGAGCGCGCCCGCCACCTCGCGGCCGATCGCCTCCTGGGCCTCCTCCGTCGAGCCTCCCACGTGCGGGGTCAGGATCACGTTCGGGATCCCCCGCAGCTCGCTGGCGAAGTCGTCGGTGTTGCCGTCGGGCTCCGCGGGAAAGACGTCCGCCGCCGCGCCCGCCAGGCGCCCCGAGCGCAGCGCCCTCCCGAGCGCGGCGACGTCGACGACGCTGCCCCGGCTGAGGTTCAGCAGGTAGGCCCCGGGCTTCATCGCGCCGAGCTCGCGCTCGCCGACGAGGCCGCGCGTGAGGGGCGTCTCCGGGACGTGCAGGGTGACGAAGTCGGCCTGCGCCAGCAGGTCCGGCAGGGACGCCGCGGGCCGGTTGTTGCCCATCGACAGCTTCGCCGCGACGTCGTGGAAGAGCACCTGCATGCCGAGCGCCTCGGCCAGGACGCCGACCTGGGTGCCGATGTGGCCGTAGCCGACGATGCCGAGCGTCTTGCCGCGGACCTCGTAGCAGGAGGGCGCCTGCTTGCGCCAGCGGCCCTCGTGCATCTCGCGCGAGCGGTCCGCGAGGCGGCGGGCGAGCGCGATGATCTCGGCGATCACCAGCTCCGCGACGCTGCGGGTGTTGCTGAACGGCGCGTTGAACACACTCACCCCGCGCTGGCCGGCGGCGTCGAGGGCCACCTGGTTCGTGCCGATGCAGAAGGCGCCCAGCGCGAGCAGCCGGCGGGCCTCGGCCAGGACGCGGGGAGAGACCCGGGTCTTGCTGCGGATGCCGAGGACGTGCACGTCGCGGATCTTCCCGACGAGCTCGTCCTCGGCGAGGGCTCCCGGGGACGTCTCGAGGCGGAAGCCCTCCTGCCGGAAGATCTCCTCGGCGCTCGGGTGGACGTTCTCCAGCAGGAGGACGCGGATCTGGCTCTTGGGGAACGAGGTCTCGGGCGGGGCGGCGGCGGTGGTCATGGTCAGCGGGCCGCCTTGATCTCGTCCCAGACCTTCACGTACTTCGCGTTGTCCTTCCCGAGGTCGCGCACGATCTCGCTGCGCGCGCGCACCGCCTCGTCGAGGAAGATGGCGGGGTTCGTCCGGATCTCCGGGCCCAGCTTCTCGTAGGCGGCGCGGTTCGGGCACAGGTACGACAGGAAGCGCGTGTTCTCGGCGGCCACCTCGGGGTCGTGCAGGAAGTCGATGAACGCGTGCGCGAGGGCCACCTCCTTGGCCGTCCTCGGGATCACGAGCTCGTCGCAGGCGATGCTGATCCCCTCCCGCGGGATCACGAAGGCCACGTCGTCGTTCTCGGCCTGGACCTGGAGGATGTCGCCGCTGTAGCCATGGACGAGCAGGAACTCGCCGCTCGAGAGCCCGCTCTTGTACTGCTCGTTCTCGAACTTGGCGGCGTTGCGCTTCCAGCGGATCACCACGTCGCGCGCCTCGGCGAGCTGCGCCTCGTCCGTGGTGTTCAGGCTGTAGCCGAGCGACTTCAGCCCGGCGCCGATCGTCTCGCGCATGTCGTTGAGCAGGGTGATGCGCCCCTTGAGATCGGCGCGATCCAGCATCGTCCAGGACGCGACGGGGTCCTTCACCTTGCTCTTGCGGTAGGCGAGGCCGGTCCTGACGAGCATGTAGGGGACCGCGTGGTGCATCTGCGGGTCGAGCGCGATCTTCAGGTAGTCCGGGTCGACGTGCCTCCGGTTCGGGATGCGCGCGGCGTCGAGCGGCTGCAGCAGGCCCTGGGAGAAGAGCACGCCGACCATGTAGCTGGTCGGCGTCAGCACGTCGTACCCGGTCGCCCCCGCCTTGATCTTGGCGTACATCGACTCGTTCGAGTCGAAGGTGTCGATGACCACCCGGCAGCGCTGCTCCGCCTCGAAGCGCTTCAGGAGCTCGGGCTTGAAGTAGTCGGCCCAGGTGTAGACGTGGAGCGTCGGAAGCGACTTCTGGCACGCCGGCGCCCAGAGCGCGGCGACGAGGCCGGCGAGGAGCGCGGCGCGGCGGGAGATCCTCATGGCTTCTCCGGGGGGGTGGTGAGGCGCTGGCTGAGCCAGACCGCGACGAAGGTCACCACCAGCAGCAGCGTGGAGAGGGCGTTGATGAGCGGCGGCGCCCCGTGCTTGATCATGCTGTAGATCCGGATCGGCAGCGTGGTGCTGCCGGGGCCGGCGACGAAGAAGGAGATCACGAAGTCGTCGATCGAGAGCGTGAAGGCGAGGAGCCCCCCGGCCAGGATGCCCGGCGCGAGCAGCGGCAGCAGGATGCGCCAGGTGATCGTCCACCAGGAGGCGCCCAGGTCGAGCGCCGCCTCCACCACCGAGTCGTCGAAGTCCTGCAGCCGCCCCAGCACGACCATGGCGACGTAGCTCAGGCAGAAGGTGACGTGGGCGAGGAAGATCGAGAACAGCCCGAGCTCGAGGCCGACCGCCGCGAAGAACAGCAGCAGGCTGATGCCCATCAGGATCTCGGGCACCACCAGTGGCGTGTAGACGAGCGCGTAGTGCAGGCGCTGCAGCCGGCTCCGGTAGCGGTGCAGCGCGATCGCGGCGCTGGTGCCGAGCACGACCGAGACCGCCGTCGCGCCCACGGCGATCACCAGGCTGTTCAGGACCGCCGGCCAGATCTCGCGGTGCTCGAAGAGCCGGCGGTACCAGTCGAGGGTGGGCCCCTCGAAGCTGCCGCCGAAGCGCGCGCCGTTGAACGAGCTCACCACCACGACCGCGATCGGCAGGTAGAAGAACGCGAGCAGCAGCCAGGTGACCGCGAGCGGGAAGCGGCTGCGCCTCACGCGTCCTCCTCGACGATGGCTTCCGCGCGGCGCTTCTGCGCCTGCAGCACCAGAACCGCGGCCATCGGCAGCAGGACGGTCAGGATGAGGAGGGCGGAGAGGGCGCTGGCCTGGGGCAGGTTGCGGTCGACGAACACCCGCTGGGCGATCTTGTTGCCGAGCATCTCGCCGCCGGGGCCGCCGACCAGGTCGGGGATCACGTACGACCCGAGCGCCGGGATGAAGACGACCAGGAAGGCGGTCAGCAGCCCGCTGCGGATGCCGGGGAGGAACACCAGGACGAAGGCGCGCAGCGGAGAGGCGCCGAGGTCGCGCGCGGCCTCGAGCAGCCGGAAGTCGAACTTCTCGGCCGCCGCGTAGATCGGCAGGATGGCGAACGGCAGGAAGGTGTAGACCATGACCAGCAGCACCGCGCCCGGGGTGTAGAGAAGAGGCGCCTGCTCGGAGACGAGGCCGAGCCCGACGAGGGCCCCCTTGAGCGCGCCCTCGGGGTGCAGCAGCACCTTCCACGCGAAGATGCGGATCAGGAAGCTCGTCCAGAAGGGCACGATCACGAGCAGCATCAGCCGGTCGCGCACGCTCGGCTCGGCCCGCGCGATGGCGTAGCCCGCGGGCGTCGCCAGCAGCAGGCACAGCCCCGTGGTCAGCAGGCTCAGCCACACCGTGCGCCAGACGATCGCGGCGTACTGGGGGTCGAGGATCCCGGCGAGGGTGGCGGTGGTCCAGCCCGCACAGACGCCGCCGAACGGGTCCGAGGGCTTGAAGGCGAAGGCGAACACGATCAGGGTGGGGACGAGGAAGAAGACCAGCAGCCAGCCGAGGGAGGGCAGGGTGACGAGCCACTCCCCGCGCCGGCCCGCCTTCACGAGCCCTCCCCCACGCGCTCGGGCGGCTGCTCGGTGAGCTTCTCGTCGGACTCGCTGTAGGCCTCCAGCATGAAGGCGTCGTCGGCGTGCCAGGAGATCCAGACGTCCTGCTTCCAGCGCGGGGGCGTCTCGTCCAGCAGGAAGCGGTTGTGCTGCTCGACGACCGCGATCCGGTGATCCTGCACCCTCACCCAGTACTTCGTGTGGGTGCCGAGGTAGATCACGTCCTCGACGCGGCCGGGCACGGCGTTGTGGAGGCGGTCTCCCTCCGGCCTCTCGCGCCAGACGCGCAGCTTCTCCGGGCGCAGGCTGAGGGTCACGGGCCGGCCCTGGCCGATCTGCTTGTCGTTGAAGCAGACGATCCCGGGGAAGCCGTTCACCTCGAGCCGGCAGTAGTCGCCGGAGACGATCTCGGCCACCTTGCCCTCGAGGAAGTTCGTGTCGCCGATGAAGGCCGCGACGAAGCTCGTGCGCGGGGTCTCGTAGATCTCGGCCGGCGGGCCGACCTGCTCGATGCGGCCGTCCTTCATCACCGCGATGCGGTCGGAGAGGCTCATCGCCTCGCCCTGGTCGTGGGTCACGTACAGGAACGTGATCCCGACCTGGTCGTGGATGAGGTCGAGCTCGATGAGCATGCGCTGGCGCAGCTTGAGGTCGAGCGCGGCGAGCGGCTCGTCGAGCAGCAGCACCTCGGGCTCGTTGATCAGGGCGCGCGCGATCGCCACCCGCTGCTTCTGGCCTCCGCTGATCTGGCCGGGCTTCTTCCGCGCCTGGGGCTCGAGCTGGGTGAGGGCGAGCATGCGCGCGACCTCGTCGTCGATGCGCTCCCTCGGCCAGCCGGCGACGCGCGGGCCGAAGGCGATGTTCTCGCGCACCGTGAGGTGAGGGAAGAGGGCGTAGCTCTGGAAGATCGTGTTGACCTTGCGGCGGTTCGGCGGCAGCGCGGTGATGTCCTCGCCGTCCAGGAGGATGCGCCCGGTGTCGGGCGTCTCGAAGCCGGCCAGCATGCGCAGCAGTGTCGTCTTGCCGCAGCCGCTCGGCCCGAGCAGCGAGAAGAACTCGCCCTTCTGGATCCCGAGCGAAACGGAGTCCACCGCCCGCAGCGCGCCGAAGCTCTTCGAGACGCCCTCGAACTGGAGGAAGCTAGCCATGCGGCCGGGTGCGCGGGGAGGGCGCGGGCATACGGGCGCGGAGCATAGCGCGGCGCTTCTCCGCACACAATGCCGGCAGGAGCCGCCGCGCCCCTGGCGGCCGCCGCCGGGCGACCCGAAGGAGAGGGTAGGATGGGCCCCGAGGCGAACCGGACCTTGCGCGGACGGGTCGAAATCGATCGGAGGGTATGGCCGTGAGCGATCCCGTGACACGCCGCAGCTTCGTGGCATCCCTGGGCCTGGCCGTTGCGGCGGCCGCCGTCGGGCGGCGCGGAAGAGGAGAAGCGGAGCAGGCGCGACGCCCTCCTGAGCCTCCGCAAGGGCGGTCCGGGGCCCGGCTACGTTCCCGCCGCCTTCTTCATGCACTTCGGCGAGCAGGCGCGCTTCGGGCCGGCCGCGGTGGAGAAGCACCTCGACTACTTCCGGTCCACGGGCATGGACTTCGTCAAGGTCCAGTACGAGCAGGCCTTTCCTCCGCGGCCGGAGATCCGGACGCCCGCCGACTGGAAGGGGATGCCGCGGTACGGGCTCGACTTCTACCGGCCCCAGCTCGAGGTCGTGGAGGGGCTGGTGAAGGCCGCCGGGCGCGAGGCGCTCGTGCTCGTGACCCTCTACTCGCCCTTCATGTGCGCGGGCCACACCGTCGGCCGGACGCAGCTCGCGCGGCACATCGAGGAGGACGGCGAGGCGGTCCAGAAGGGGCTCGAGACCATCACCGAGAGCCTGCTGGGGTTCGTCCGCGAGTGCCGGAACCTGGGGGCCGACGGCTTCTACGCCTCGACGCAGGGGGGCGAGAGAGACACGTTCCGCGACGCGGGGCTCTTCGGGAAGCACGTCACGCCCTCCGATCTCGCCCTGTTCCGGGAGATCGACCGGACGAGCGCGCTTCAACATCCTCCACATCTGCGATTTCGAGGCTCCCTACGCCGACCTCACGCCCTTCCTCGAGTACCCGGGCCACGTGGTCAGCTGCAACCCGCGCCTGACCACCGGCGAGTTGAGCCTGCGGGAGCTCGCCCGGCGCTTCGACCGCCCGATCATGGGCGGGATGGACCGCAAGGGGGTGATCGGCACCGGGAGCGACGAGGAGATCCGGCGCGCCACGGAGGACGTCCTGCGGGCGGCCCCGGACCGCTTCATCCTGGGGGCCGAGTGCACCGTCCCCGGCACCGCCCGTTGGGAGGGCATCCGCACCGCCATCTCCACGGCCCACGCCCGCCGGGCTCCGGCAGGCTAGGGCCACAGCAGCACGACGGTGCCCCGCGGGCCGAGGGCCACCGTCGGGCCGCCGTCGTCGCCGGCCACCGCGGCGGCGGCGCCGTAGAGGACCGTCGGCGCTTCCTTGCGGGCGGTCGCGAGACGGACGCTCTTCGTGGTCGCCTCGCCGTTCGTGACGACGGCGACGAGCCGGCGGCCGCTCTCCAGGACGCGCAGCACGGCCCCCGGCTGTCGGGCGGCGAACGTCACCGCCTGCCGGCGCAGGGCGTCGCGCGCGGGGCCGAGCAGCGAGGCGAAGAGCTGCGACAGCGGCTCGTTGTCGCCGAGCCACGCGCCGAGGCCGATGAGCGACGGGATCCACACCGCTTCGCCCTGGCCGAGCCGGTGGCGGACGGCGGTCACCCGGTCGCCCTCGCGCCCGATCGGCGTGGCGCCGAGCGGCTCGAGGTCCGACTCCCAGAGGTGGAAGGGCAGCACCAGCGGCGGCTGGTCGAGGCGCAGGCTCGCTTTCTCGCCGACGAGCCGCACCTCCTTCATCCGGGCCCCCAGCACGGGCTCGAGCGGCGAGCGGCCCAGCGGCCACGCGCGCGCCTCCGGGTCGAAGAGGCCGGTGAGGCCGGTGACGAGGAGCGTGTTCCCGTCGCGCACGAAGGCCTCGAGTCCCGTCGCCTGCTCGGCCGAGATCGCGGTGGCGTGCGCCAGGATCGCGAGCCGCGGCGCGCCGGAGGCGAGCGGCGTGCGCCAGCCCGGGTCGTGGACGAAGCGGACCTCCGTGGGCACGCCCATCTCGGCCAGCGTCTCGTAGACGCCGAGGGCCGCCATGAGGTGCGCCTGCCGCTTTCGCCCCGGGTAGTCGGTCCACTTGTAGTTGTCCTGCAGCGTCATGGACTCGAGGCTCAGGAGCACCGTCGCGCGCGGCTCGATGGGCCGCGCGTCGGCGAAGACGGCCTCGTGCTTGCGCAGGGTGGCCGCGATCGCGGCGGCCTCGGCCAGGCGCTCGCTCGGACGCTGCTGGAAATCGAGCATCGACCACTCGGCCGCCTCGCCGCCCTGGCCGCGCGCGTTGAGCAGCCAGTAGACGACCCGGTCGGCGCCGGCGCCGATCGCCGTCCACGTCCACTGCGCGATGTCCTCGCGCGTCGGGTTCATCGGCCGCGTGGCCGAGTAGAGGTTGTTGCCGCCCTGAAGCTCGGTCACCCAGAACGGCTTCGGGGTCGCCGCGCCGCGCACGAGGTCGCACACGTACGACACGCCGAGCGCGAACTGGTCGCGCTCGAGGAGGCCGAAGTGCCAGCCCGGGTGGATCGAAGCGCCCAGCGAGTCGACGAACGGCCGCCACGAGGGCAGGTCGGTGCTCGTGCCGCTGAGGTTGTCGACGAGCGCGTGGGGGTTGACGTGGATCGGGTGCACGGGGTCGGAGCGGCGGATCCGCTGGGCGACCCAGTCGAGGTGCCAGCTCAGGTGCTCGCGCCAGAACGCGTGCCAGTCGACGAAGGCCGCCGGCCAGGTCCAGCCCCCCTCGGCCCAGCGCTCGTCGTAGGCGATCGCGTCGAAGGACGCGAAGGACGTCAGCCACGCCGCGTTCAGCCGGTCGACGCTGCCGTACTTCGCCTTCAGCCAGTCGCGGAAGCGCGCGACGGCCAGCGGGTCCGGCGAGGGCGCCTGGCCCGGCTCGTTCATCAGCATCCAGGTGTCGAGGGCCGGGCTCTTCGCGTAGCGCGAGACGACCCGCTGCACGTACTCCTCGGCCTCGACGAGCCGCTGCTCGGTGTCGACGATGCGCGAGCCCTGCGAGCGGTAGACGTAGCCCCGGTGCGGCGGTCCGTGGTGCGCGGTGAGCGTCGCCACCACGCGCACGCCGTGCTTCGCGGCGGAGGCGAAGGCCGCGTCGTAGAGGGCGAAGTCCCAGCGGCCGGGCGCGGGTTCCAGGTAGTTCCACATGAGGAAGAGCCGCGCCACCGGCATGCCGGACTCGGCGAGGGTGCGGAACCAGCCGTCGATCTGGTCGGGCGTCTGGCCGGGCTCGATCCAGACCTGCGCGCCGATCAGGGGGCGGGGCGCCGCGGGGGCCGAGTCGGCGGCGCCGGCGAGGTGGCCGAGGCCAGGATGAGCGCAGCGAGCCGGGGGAGTCGCATCGGGAAGCCTCCAATCATTCGCGCCACAGGTGCAGGACGACGTCTCTGGTGAAAGCGGCCGGTGCGGCAAAGGACCTCTGTCCCTCGGCCGGCACGGGAACGGGCGCGGCGTGGCCCTCCGGGGACAGCCATTCGCCGCGCCAGCCGGCGGGTAGCGCGGAGGCGAGCTCCGTGGCCCCGCCCTGCGCCAGGTAGACCCAGTACTCGTGGCCTTCGTCCGCCAGGCACACGCCCCTCTTCACCACGTCCCACGTCGGCCGCAGGCGGCCGAAGGGGACCTTCGCGAAGAAGTCCCAGGCGGATTTCACGGCCGCGTGCCTCTCGGGGTGGCGCTCGGCGGGGTCGAGGGTGCCGCTGTAGCCCGTGGAGGAGTCGCCGTTCATGTCGGCGAAGTTGATGGCGGCGGCCGCGAAGAGCATCACGAGCGCCTTGCGCCGCAGCTGGTCGGCCGTCAGCTCGCGCGTGCAGCGAGTTGCCGGGCCAGAGCACCTCGTGGGCGTAGATCGGGCGGTCGCCGGTGTGGTTGCGGAAGAGGAAGTTGTGCAGGGCGGGAAGATCGTCGCCCTTCTCGGCCGGCCCTCCCTGGAGCGTCGAGTAGCTGGCCCACGACGAGAAGCGGAAGGGGTCGTCACCCGAGGCGTTGTGGACCGAGAGCAGGCGACCGAAGGGATCGAGCCGTTGGATCATCTCTCCGATCCGGTTCACCTCGGCGAAGGACATGCGGTTCTCGTAGCCCTCGGGTTTCCAGAGCGGCTCGGGGCCGGCGACGTTCAGGAGCACGTTCCAGTAGGGGGCGAAGCGGGCGAGGGTGTAGCGCACGTAGAGCTCCTGGTCGGCGGGGTCGACGGGAAACTCCGAGTGCCGGCCGATGAAGCCCGCGAAGGGATGGACGTAGAAGTGGCGGGCGCCGAGCTCGTCGAGGATCGCCTCGGCCTTCGCGTACTCGCCGGGCTGCACGCTTCGCGTGCCCGCGTCCCACAGTCGCGGCGTCCTCCAGCCCTGGCCGCGGCCGGGCGCGTTGCGGTTGAGGTAGTGGCTGGCGATGGAGAGCAGGTTGTAGCCCTGCGCCTGCGCCCAGTCCAGGAACCGGGTGCGGGTCCCTGCCTCGAGGTTCTCCGCGAAGAACCGGTCGCCGACGTGGAAGCTCCGCACCACGACCGGCCCGCCGGCGGCCGTGGCGAACCAGGTGGGGTTCTCGCGCCAGCGCGTGAGCGGCCCGGGCAGGTCGGAGGTCGTGCAGGCGAACTCGCCCGAGACCTCCGCCGCGTCGTCGGAGAAGCGCGCGGCATAACGCCAGCGGCCGACCTGGTCGGGGGAGAACCGAAAGCGCCAGGTGGCGCCGCCGTCGTAGTAGCCCCAGAAGCGGGTCACCTGGCCATCGGGTGCCGTGAACTCCGTGCGCAGCTCGACGCCGCGCAGCGCGTCGGCCGGCGGCGCGGGGTGGGTGAGCGCTCCCTCGAAGAGCGCCCACCGGGCGATCGCAGAGCCGGGAGTTGCCGCCGCGGCCGCCGGGACCGCAGCCATGCAGCCGAGAAAGGCCAGGCCCAGGGCAACGAAACGGCGGGCGTTCATGGTCATGACTCCTCAGGGCCCGGCGACGGCGCCACAGTGTAGGCTGGACGCACCATCCCCGAAACGCCCGTCTTGAGATAGCGTTCGGCCATGAAAGCCCCACGCCGGTCCTTCCTCAGGAACGCCGTCGTCTCGGGCGGCGCCCTCGCGCTCGCCCGCTCCGCCCCGGCCGCGGCCGAGGCGGGCGCCGAGGACGCCGCGTCGCTCGTCCGCAAGGTCACGACGGCCATGCTGGCCATGCAGCGACGCGCCTGGGAGCAGGGCACGGCGGCGCAGGCGCTCCTCGAGCAAGGCGAGACCGACCTCGTCGTCCTCTTCGCGAAGGACGCGATCGTGAACCAGACGAAGGACGGTCGCCTGGGCCTCAACGGCGACCAGGCTCCCGTGACCGACCCGGCCTCGAACGGAGAGCCCGTGCTCGCCGCGTACCGGACGACGGGCGACCCGGCCTTCAAGGCGGCCGCGGACCGGATGCTCGACTTCCTGCTCCACCAGGCGCCCCGGTCGCCCAAGGGCCTCATCTTCCACAACCAGGCCGAGAACCGGATCTGGGTGGACTCGTTCTACATGGCGCCGCCTTTTCTCGCCGTGGCCGGGCACCCGGACGAGGCGGTGAGGCAGGTCGAGGGCTATCGCGAGACGCTGCGCAGCCCCGAGAAGGGCGCCTACTTCCACATCTGGGACGAGGCCCGGCAGCGCTTCGAGCGCAAGCTGCTGTGGGGCGTGGGCAACGGCTGGGCGGCCGCGGGGATGACCCGTGTCATCCGCGCGCTGCCGGACACGATGAAGAGCGACAAGGAGAAGATCGCGGGGTACGTCCGGGAGCTCCTCGACGCGTGCCTGAAGTTCCAGCGGCCCGACGGCCTCTTCCACGACGTTCTCGACGATCCCTCGACGTTCGTGGAGACGAACGCCGGGCAGATGTTCGCCTACGCGATCTACCGCGGGGTCGAGGGCGGGTGGCTGGCGCCGTCGTACCGGGCGCCCGCCGACCGGATACGGACCGCCGCGCACGCGAAGGTCGACCGGTACGGCCTCGTCCAGGGGGTCTGCGGCGCGCCGAACTTCGATCGCTCGGGCACGGCGACGGAGGGGCAGGCCTTCTTCCTCCTGATGGAGGCCGCCTACCGGGACACCACGTCCTGAGCCGCGTTGCGCCCTCGGCCGAGGCTGGGCCATGATCCCGCCCATGTCCCAGCCCGAGAGCCCCGCCGAGTTCACCCTGAAGGCCGTCGTCACCGGGGTCGTCCTGGGGATCGTGTTCGGCGCCGCGAACGCCTACCTCGGCCTCCGCGTCGGCATGACCGTGTCCGCCTCGATCCCGGCCGCGGTGATGACGGTGGCGGCCTTCCGGCTCTTCCGGTCGCCGGGCACGATCCTCGAGGCCAACCTCTCGCAGACCGTCGCCTCGGCCTCGACGTCGCTCGCGACCGGGACCATCTTCACGATCCCGGCGCTCTTCCTGTGGGGCATGGCGCCGCCGTACCTGCAGGTGGTGGTGCTGGCGTTTCTCGGCGGCCTCCTCGGCCTGTCGGCCATGATCCCGCTCCGGCGGCTGCTGATCGTCCAGGCGCACGACGAGCTGCCGTACCCGGAGGGGACGGCCTGCGCCGAGGTCCTGCGGGCCACGAGCCGCGAGAAGGACGGCGTCGCGAGCGGCAGCGTGTGGATCTTTCGCGGCATGGCGGTGGGCGCTTCGGTCAAGGTCCTGATCTCGCTCGTCTACCTCGTCCCGGGGGAGCTGCACGCCGCGCTGCCGGTGCTGCCGAAGGCCGAGCTGGCGCTGGAGGTGGCTCCCGCGCTCCTCGGCGTGGGCTACATCCTCGGCTACCGGCAGTCCGCCGTCTGCGTGGCGGGCGCCCTCATCTCGGCGGTGACGCTGACCCCGCTCATCGCCTGGCTGGGCGCGAGCCTCCAGGCCCCGCTCTACCCGGAGACGGAGAAGCTCGTCTCGCAGATGACCGCGGGCGACATCTGGGCCCGCTACGTGCGCTACATCGGAGCGGGGGCGGTGGCCACGGCCGGGATCCTCACGGTGCTGCGCGGGCTGCCGACCATGGCCTCGGCCTTCCTGGCGGTGGCGCGGGGCCTGCGCCGCGACGCGAGCGGCAAGCGGCGCCGCGGTCGAGCGGACCGACCGCGACCTGCCGGCCTGGTTCGTGTTCGGCGGCGTCGCGACGGTCGTGCTCGTGGCCGGCCTCGTGCCCGGCGTCTTCGCCGGGAACATGGCCCCGGTGCAGCGCGCGGTGCTGGCCGCGGGCGTCGGGGTCTTCGGCGTGCTGTTCGTCACGGTCGCCGCCCGCATCGTCGGGATCGTGGGCGTCTCCTCGCAGCCGACCTCCGGCATCGCGCTCGTGACCCTCCTCGGCACCGCCTCGATCTTCGCCGCCGCCGGCTGGGTCGACGCCGGCGCCCGGGCCGCGGTCCTGACCGTCGGCACCATCGTGGCGATCGCGGCGAGCAAGGCCGGCGACATCTCGCAGGACCTGAAGACGGGCTGGCTCGTGGGCGCGACGCCCGCGCGCCAGCAGCTCGGGCAGCTGATCGGCGCCGCCTTCGCCTGCTGGGCGGTGGCGGCGACGGTGCTCCTGCTCGGCAAGGCCTACACCTTCGGGTCGCCGGCGCTGGCCGCGCCCCAGGCGACGCTCATGAAGACGATCATCGAGGGCGTGCTGGCCGGCGCCCTGCCCTGGGGCCTCGTCCTCACCGGCGCGGGACTCTCGATCGGCGCGATGCTCTGCGGGGTCTCGGGCCTCGCCTTCGCGATCGGCGTCTATCTCCCGCTCGCCACGATGGCTCCCCTGTACGTCGGCGGCTGCGTGCGCTCCCTGGCCGAGAGGGGGCGGACGAAGCCGGGGGAGGGCGAGGGCGACCCGGGTGTTCTCGCCGCGTCGGGCCTGGTGGCCGGTGAAGGCCTCGCCGGCGTGGTCGTGGCCGGGCTGGTGGCCGCCGGCCTCGCCCCGAAGGAGCTCGCGCCGCGCCTGGGCGGCCTGGCCGGGGAGGCGGCCGCGCTAGCGCTCGCGGTGGCGGTCTGCTTCTTCCTCTTCCGCGGGGGGCGCAGCCGCCCGCAGTAGCGCGTCCGTGCCCTGGGCGAGCGAGCTCACCCAGACCCGGAAGGCGGCCTCCGAGGCCGCCCGCGAGACCCGCGGCACCGCCGCCCCGGCGTCGTGCTTGCGGATCTGGTCCACCTTCTTGAGGATCGCGATGCCGGTCTCGGCGTGCCCGCGCTGCGCCATCTCCTCCGCCACGCTCGCGATGACCGCGAGAGCGTCGTTCTCCTGGCCCGCGTCGAGCATGAGCTTGGCGAAGTGGAGGCGCACGCGCGGGCTCCAGGCGGAGCCCCCGAAGTTCGCGGCCAGGACGGCCGCGGCCCGCTCGGGGCTCGCCTCGCCGGGGAGCGCCCGCACCGCCTCTTCCTCGGCGCTCTGCGCGCGGCCGTCGCGGGCGCCCTCGAGGATGGGCCGCGCCTTGGGCCTGCGCTTCGACGAGGATCTCGAGGGCCCAGTGGTCGATCTCGAGGAGCTCGCAGTCCATCGTCGCCACGACGGTGGCCGAGCGGGGCCGCCCGGAGAGCGCCGCCACCTCGCCGAAGAAGTCGCCCACGTCGAGGCGCCGGATCTCGAGCGGCGCGCCCGTGACCGCCCACGACCAGGATGCGCACGCTCCCGCTCGCGATGAGGAAGATGCTGTCCCCGGGGTCGCCCTCGCTCACCACGATCCCGCCCGCCGGCACGAGGCGGCGGTGGAGGCCCTCCGCGACCCGGCGGAAGACGTAGTGCTGGAGATCGGCGAACAGAGCGCCCGGCGAGCGCCTCGCGCCCCGATCCCGCGGGCCGGTCGCCGAGGCCCCGGACGAACGCCAGCAGCTCCTTGTCGAGGGGCAGCGCGTCCTTCTCGGGCGGCTCCCTCCGGGCGGCGCGGGCCTTCGGTCCGGGGGTGGGCGCGACGTACGGGTCGGTCTTCTCCTCGGGCTTGCGGCTCGCGGCCTCGGCCGCGGCGATGCGCGCCCGCGCGGTGCGCGCGAGGGCCTCGAAGCGCTGCCGGACTTCCGAGCGGCCGGGGGCCACCGCGTCCGCCCGCCGCAGCGCCTCGAGGGCGCGGTCGTTGAAGCCGTAGCGGGCCAGCTCGTCCGCCACGCCGAGCAGGATGGGCAGCGGCCTGCTCGCCGTGGTCGGCCAGGACCAGGAGGTCGGCGAGGCGGAGCCGCTCGGCGAGGGTCGGGGTGCGGCCCTGGATCTCCGTGCGCAGGACGGCCACCGCCTGCGCGTAGCGCCCCTTGGCCACGAGCTCGTCGACGGTCGGCGGCCGGTGCGAGCGGGAGAGCCAGTCGAGGACCATGGTGGCGCCGGGAGGATTGTCCTACGAAGGCCGCCGCGCCGTCGCCATGAAGGGCGTGTTGCGCAGCTCGGAGAGCTCTCCGTCGGCGTCGAGCGCGATCAGGCCGGCCCCCGGGCCCACCTCCTCGAGCACCCGGCGTGCCGCCTCGGCCAGGGCGAGGCCGTCCCCGACGAGGTCGGCCAGCCTCTTCGCCGCCAGCTTCACCAGGATCCGCTCGCCCACTCCCGTCAGGGAGACGCCGACCCGCGGCGTGCAGTAGGTGCCGGCGCCGATGACCGGCGTGTCGCCCACGCGGCCGGGATAGCACTGGCCGGTGCCGCCGGTCGAGGTGGCGGCGGCGAGCCGGCCCCGGGCGTCGAGGGCCACGCAGCCGACGGTGCCCAGCCGCGGGTTCTCGGCCTTCCAGGCCGCGGCCATCGCCGCGTAGTCGAGGCGCCGGCACGCCTCGTCGAGGTTCTCCTGCCAGTAGGCGATCTTGGCCGGCGTCGCGACGACGCCCACCGTCGTGGCCGAGCCGCGCCGCGAGGGTGAGGGCCTCGGGACCGGCGAGCATGACGTGCGCGTCCTGCTCGAGGAGGTAGCGCGCGAGGCTCACGGGGTGGGGGAGGAGCGGCACCTGCGCCACCGCGCCGGCCCGGCCGTCGCTCGCCATGATGCTCGCGTCGAGGCGCGCGACGCCGTCGGCCTGCAGGTAGGCGCCGGTGCCCGCGTTGAGCAGCGGCTCGTCCTCGAGCGCGCGCACCGCCGCCTCGGCCGCGTCGAGGGCGCTGCCGCCCTGCTGCAGCACGCGCCAGCCGGCGTCGGCCGCGCGCTCGCAGGCCGCGTTGCGCGGCGCCCTCCTCGCCGGGGGGCGGCGTGCCGCACCCGCCGTGCACGATGAGCGCCGGCGCTCGGCGCGGTTTGCCCAGGAGACCCACGGCCGGAGTCGTGCTCATGTCGGAGAGACGATAGCAGAAGAGACCGCCCGCGTTCCCGCTTGCGCGGCCGCCGGGCGTCTCGTCCAAGCTTGGCCGCGAGAACTGGAGGCCCCACCGATGAATCGAATCCCGTTCGTCCTGCTGCTGGCCGGCGCCCTCCTGGTCGTCCCGTCGGCCGCGCCGGCCGAGCCCCCCGCCCCGACGCGGCTCGTCATCGTCGGCGGGGGCGACCGACCGCCGGAGGCCCTGGCCCGCTTCGTCGCGTGGGCGGGGGGGGCGTCGGCCCGCGTCCTCGTTCTCCCGTGGGCGAGCGGCGAGCCGAAGGAGAGCTGCGAGGCGATTCTCGGGGAGCTCGCGCCGCACGCTCCCGGCGAGGCGTCGTGCGGGCCGCACGCGACGCTCGACGCGCAGGGGAAGGCCGGCCCCCCTCGACGCGGAACGGAAGAAGGCCGCCCTCGCCGCGCTGGCGCGGTCGACCGGCGTCTTCTTCACGGGCGGCGACCAGGCCCGGATCATGGACGTGCTCGCCGACCCGGAGCTCCTGGCCGCGGTGAAGGCGCGCTTCGCGGCGGGCGTCCCGTTCGGCGGGACGAGCGCCGGCGCCGCCGTGATGTCGGCGCGCATGATCACCGGGGAGGGGGACTTCACCGTGATCGACGGGGACAAGGTCGAGGTGCGGCCGGGGCTCGGGCTCCTCGAGGGCGCGATCGTCGACCAGCACTTCGTGAAGCGGCAGCGGCAGAACCGCCTCTTCGGCCTCGTCCTGAAGCACCCCGAGGAGCGCGGCGTGGGGATCGACGAGGACACGGCCCTGCTGGTGAGCGGGGGGCGCCACGCGGAGGTCGTGGGGAAGGGGCCGGTGATGCTGGTGGACGCGAAGGGCCCGGACCGGCTGGAGATCACCTTGCTGCGGGCGGGTCAGACAACGGACCTGCGCAACAGGCCCTGAGCCACGAGATAACAGGGGATGGGGGGTCTGGGGGGGTGCGAAGCGCCCCCCAGAACAAAGAAAGCAGGACGAAGCCGTAGGCGTTACGGGTGGCTTCGTCCCCGGGCTGCTGCTCTACGAGGCTCTCGGGATGGCTCTCAAGAGGGCCTTACAGGGCCTTCGCACGCCCGGCTCGACCGGGCGTGCTGGGGTCAGGTCCTTCGCAATGCCCGCTCGACTGGGGCATTGCGAAGGGGCATCAGTGCAGCCGTGCGTACTTCGTCTGCGAGCTCTTCCTTCGACTCCGTGTGCTCGGGGTCGGTGACGATGCAGCCGTCCACCGGGCAGACCTCGACGCAGCGGGGGGTGTCGTAGGCGCCCACGCACTCGGTGCACTTCTCGGGGTCGATGACGTAGATCGACTCTCCCGCGGTGATGGCCGTGTTGGGGCACTCCGGCTCGCAGGCGCCGCAGTTGATGCAATCGGCCACGATCTTCATCGCCATGGAATCAAGTCCTCCTGAGGGGACCCCTGCGCAATCCTTGCGCTCGGGAAACCCGTCCCGGAGCTCAGGATGCACGATTCCTGCCACTTTGGGCGGATTGGGCGTTCGGAGGCCCTTCGCTCCGTCTAACGTTATACTTGCAGCCGGACTTGCGGGCCGTTCCGGCCCGCGGAGCAGCGAGTGCACATCCTCTATAGCCTCCTCCTGACCGCCGGGTTCGTCCTCGCCCTGCCGTGGTTCTTGTGGAAAGGCCGCTCCACGGGGAAATACCTGCGGACGTTCCGGGAGCGCATGGGCCGACTGCCCGTGTACCTGAACGTGGACGGAGACCGGTCCATCTGGATCCACGCCGTGTCCGTCGGCGAGGTCCTGGCCGCCCGGCCCCTCGTGCCCGCGCTGCGCGAGCGCTTCCCGGGGCACCGCGTCTTCCTCTCCACGACCACGATGACCGGCAACGCGGTGGCGAAGAAGAGCGTCCGCGGCGTCGACGGGCTCTTCTACGCGCCCGTTCGACTTCCCGCACCCGGTGCGCAGGGCTCTCGACGTCCTGAACCCGTCTCTGCTCGTCCTCGTCGAGACGGAGCTGTGGCCCAACCTCATCCACGAGGCGCATCGGCGCGGCACGCGCATCGCGCTCGTGAACGGCCGCATCTCGACGCGCTCGTTCCCGCGCTACAGGAAGGCGCGCCGCTTCCTCTCCCGCGTGCTCTCCGAGATCGATCTCTTCCTGATGCAGGGCGAGGCCCACGCCGAGCGCATCCGCGCGCTGGGGGCGCCCGCCGACCGCGTCCAGGTGACGGGCAACCTGAAGTTCGACGCCGTGGCTCCCGGGCGGGTCCCGGAGCGGCTCGCGCGGCTCCTCCAGGGCGGGACGGCGCCGCGGCCGCTGTGGGTCGCGGGCAGCACCGTGGGCGGCGAGGAGGAGCTGGTGCTCTCCGCCTTTCACCGCGTCCGCGAGCGCGTGCCCCAGGCGCGCCTCCTGGTCGCGCCGCGCCACCCGGAGCGCTTCGCCGCGGTGCCCGCCCTCGTCGAGGCCGCGGGCTTCCGCTGCCTGCGCCGCAGCGCCCTCGACCCCGCGGCCTGGGGCGACGGGGAGGTGCTCCTCCTCGACACGCTCGGCGAGCTCGCGCAGGTCTACGCCCTGGCGAGCGTCGTCTTCGTGGGCGGCAGCCTCGTCCCCGCCGGCGGCCACAACATCCTCGAGCCCGCCGTGGCCGGCAAGGCCGTGGTGGTCGGCCCGCACATGGAGAACTTCCAGGAGATCGCCGACCAGTTCCGCGCCGAGAGCGCCATGGTGCAGGTCGGCTCCCCGGACGAGCTCGCCCGCGAGGTCTCGGCGCTCCTCCTCGACGAGGGGCGCCGCCGCGGCCTCGGCGAGCGGGCCCGCGACCTGGTGGGCCGCAACCGCGGCGCCCTGAGCCGCACCACGGGCGCGCTCTCGTCGCTGCTGGCGTGAGGCGGCTCCTGGGCTCGGCCTTCGGCACGCTCGCCTCGCTGCGGGTCGCCGCCTACCGCCGCGGGCTCCTGCCGCGGGCGCGCCTCGCGGGGCCGGTGGTGAGCGTCGGGAACCTGGGCGTGGGCGGCAGCGGGAAGACGCCGGTCGTCGCGCGCGTGGCCGAGATCCTGCGCGACGCCGGCCGGCCCGTGGCCGTGCTGAGCCGGGGCTACGGCGGGAGCTTCCGGGGCGAGACGCTGGTGGTGAGCGACGGCGCCCGCGTGCTCGCGGGCGCGGCGGAGGCGGGCGACGAGCCGGTGATGCTGGCGCGCGCGTCTCCCCGGCGTCGTGGTGGCGGTGGGGGCGCGGCGCGACGTGGTGGGCCGCGCGGTCGAGGCCCGCTTCGGCCGGCGGGTCCACGTCCTCGACGACGGCTTCCAGCACCTGCGCCTCGAGCGGGACCTCGACCTCGTCTGCCTCGACGTGCGCGACCTCGAGGACCGGCCGATGCCGGCGGGGCGCCTGCGCGAGCGGCCCTCGGCCCTCCTCCGCGCCTCCCTGGTGCTGCTGACCCGGATCGAGGCCGCCTCCGAGGCCGAGCTGTGCGCTCTCGAGGCGCGGCTGTCTCCCGAACGCACGTTCCGCGTCGCGCGCCGCGTGGCGGGCTGGCAGGCCCTCGACGGGGCCGCCGCCGCGCCGCCCGCCCGGGCGTTCCTCCTCGCCGCGATCGCCCGCCCGGAGCGCTTCGAGCGGGACGTGGCGGGGTGCGGAGTCGGCGTCCTCGGCCGCGCCTTCTTTCGCGACCACCACCGCTTCCGCCCGGAGGAGCTCGCCGGGGTGGCGGCGCAGGCCCGCGCCGCCGGGGCGGAGGCGATCGTGACCACCGCGAAGGACGCGGCCCGACTCGAGGGCGCCTCCTTCTCCGGCGTGCCGGTGGTGGTGATGGGCATCGTGGCCGAGATCCTGGACGAGGCGCGACTGCGGGCGCGCCTGCTGTCGGTCGCGGGGAGGGCCGCCTGAAGCGCGAGCGGCGCCACGGCCTCGAGGCGGCGGCCGCCGCCGTCGTGTCGGCGGTCGTGCGCCGGCTGCCGCGCCGCGTCGTGCTGGCCACCGGACGCCGCCTGGGCCGGCTGTGGGCCGCTCTCGACCCGCGGCACCTCGCGATCGCGGCCGACAACCTGCGCCAGTCGTTCCCCGAGTGGGACGAGGCCCGCGTCCAGGCGACGGCGCGCGGCGTCTACTCTCACTACGCGACGGTGCTGCTCGACATCCTCTGGATGGAGGGGCGCCCCGTCGAGGAGCTGCTCGCGCTGGCCGACGTCGAGGGCCTCGAGCACCTGACCGGAGCCCTCGCGCAGGGCCTCGGGGTCGTCTCGCCCCTCGCGCACCTCGGCAACTGGGAGTTCCAGGGCGTCACCACGGCCCCGCTGATCGGCCCCTCGGCGGTGGTCGCCCGCCCGCTCGACAACCCGGCGCTCGACCGTCGCCTCGTCGCCTTCCGGGCCTCGACCGGGAACATCGTCATCTACAAGCAGAAGGCTCTCCCGGAGGTGCTGAGGAACCTGCGCGAGGGACGGGTCGTGGGCATCGTGGTCGACCAGAACGTCCAGGCGAAGGACGGGATCTTCGTGCGCTTCTTCGGCCGACCCGCCTGCGCGACGACCGTGGCGGCGGCGCTGGCGCTGAAGACGGGCTGCCCGATCGTGCCCGCGCGCTGCGTGCTGCGAGCCGACGGCCGCTATCGGATGGTCTACGGCCCGCCGATGGCGTGGTCGAGCTCGGGCCGGCGCGGCGAGGACCTCGCCCGGCTCACGCAGGACATCGCGTCGATCATCGAGGGCTGGGTGCGCGAGACCCCCGAGCAGTGGCTGTGGCTGCACCGACGGTGGAAGACGCAGCCGCCGTCATCCCGAGAGACCCCGTCATCCCGAGCAGACCCCAGATCCCAGCGGGTCTCTGCGGGATCCGCAGTCTCGCAGGCCGATCGCCTCGGGACCGGTCCCACCGGAGTCCCTCGGGATGACCGACGCGCCCGAAGGCCCCCCGCGGCCGCCACAGGGCCCACCCCGGAGCAAGACTCGCGTGACCGACCCCGAGCGCCTCCTCGTCCGCGCGCCGAACTGGGTCGGCGACGTGGTGCTGTCGCTGCCCGCGCTGCGCGACCTGCGTCGCTCGTACCCGACCGCTCGGCTCGAGGTCCTCGCGCGGCCCTGGGTGGCCGAGCTCTACCAGGCCGTGCCGGGGGTGGACGCGGTCGTCGAGAGTCGCGGGCACGCCGGAGACGTCGAGGCCCTGCGGGGCCGCCACGACCTGGGCGTCCTGCTTCCGAACTCCTTCGGCACCGCGCTCGTCCTCTGGCGGGCGGGGATCCCCGAGCGCTGGGGCTATGCGACGGACGGCCGCGGCGCGCTGCTGACGCGGGGCTGCCGCGTGCCGACCGGCGTCCGGGGCCGCAGCCAGGTGTACTACTATCGGGCCATGCTGGAGGGCCTGGGACTCGCGGTCGAGGGGCCGCCCGACGCGTCGCTCGCGTGCCCCGAGGAGTGGGCGGCGCGGGGCCGGGCCCTGCTCGGGGGCGACCGGCCCTGGGTCGGGGTCAATCCCGGCGCCTTCTACGGCACGGCCAAGCGCTGGCGGCCCGAGCGCTTCGCCGCCGCCGCCGACCTCGTGGCCCGCCGCACGGGGGCGAGCGTCGCGATCGTGGGCGGCGCCGCGGAGCGGCCGCTCGGCGAGGCCGTCGCCGGGCAGCTGAGAGCGCCCTCGCGCGTCCTGTGCGGAGAGACGACGCTCGGCGACCTCGTCGGCGTCCTGAAGAACCTGCTGGTCCTGCTGACGAACGACTCGGGGCCCATGCACCTCGCCGCCGCTCTCGGCACCCCGCTCGTGGCGGTCTTCGGCTCGACCGACTGGACGGAGACCTCGCCCGTCTCCGACCGCGCGCGCGTCGTGCGCGAGGAGACGTGCGTGCGCGCCGTGCCTCCTGCGGGAGTGCCCGATCGACCACCGCTGCATGACCCGCGTCGGCGTCCTCGGCGTGGCCTCCGCCGCGCTGGAGCAGGTCGCGTCGTGAGGCCGCGGAAGCGGCCGGCCATCTTCATGGACCGCGACGGCACGCTGTCGCACGAGGTGGGCTACGTCAACCACCCGAGCCGGTTCCGCCTCTACCCGTGGACGGCGGACGCGGTGCGGGCGATCAACCGCGCGGGCTGGCTCGCGGTCGTGGTCACGAACCAGGCGGGCGTCGCGCGCGGGTACTTCCCGGAGTCGGTCTTCGAGGAGGTCCAGCAGAAGCTGCGCGAGGGCATCGAGGCGGGAGGCGCGCGCTTCGACGCGATCTACGCGTGCCTGCACCACCCGTCGGTCGGCCCCCCGTCGCACCGGGTGGACTGCGACTGCCGCAAGCCGCGGCCCGGGATGCTGCGCCGCGCGGAGAAGGAGCTCGGGGCCGACCTCCAGCGCTCCTGGGTGGTCGGCGACCGCCACGGCGACCTGCAGCTGGCGTGGAACGTCGGGGCGCGAGGCGCCCTCGTCAAGAGCGGCTACGGCCTCGGCGAGATGACCTACCTCGCGCCGGGCTGGTCGCGCCAGCCCGACCTCGTGGCCGAGAACCTGCTGGAGGCGGTCGAGCGCATCCTCGGCCGGGAGGCCGAGTGACGGACGCCGCGCGGCTCGAGGCGATCGTCCGCGGCTTTCGGGGCCGGCGCGTGCTCGTGCTCGCCGACCTCGTGGCCGACGAGTTCGTCTACGGCCGCGTCGAGCGCATCAGCCGGGAGGCGCCGGTCCTCATCCTGAAGCACGACGCGACGGACGTGAGGCTGGGCGGGGGCGCCAACGCGGTCCACAACATCCGGACCCTCGGCGCGGCGCCGCTGCCGTTCGGCGTGGTCGGAGCCGACCCTCACGGCCGGAAGCTGCGGGCCCTGCTGCGGGAGAGGGGCATCGACGCGAAGGGCGTGCTCGACGAGAAGGGCTACCCGACGCCCGTGAAGTCGCGCATCCTCGCCGGCTCCGCGCACTCCACGAAGCAGCAGATCGTGCGCCTCGACCGCTACGCCCCCCTCGCCCCGCGCAGCGCGGCCCGCCGCGCGGTGCGAGCGCGCCCTGCGCTCCTTCCGCGGGCGGGTCGACGGGGTCCTCGTGAGCGACTACGGCTGCGGGCTCCTCGACGCCGCGCTGGTGCGCGCCGCGGTGGCCTTCGCCCGGAAGCGCCGGATCCCCGTGACCGTGGACTCGCGCTTCGCGCTCCTGCGCTTTCGCGGCATGACCGCGGTCACCCCGAACGAGCCCGAGGTCGAAGAGGCCCTCGGCGTCACCATCGGCCACGACCGCCGCCGGCTGGAGGCCGCGGGAAGGAAGCTCCTCGAGAAGCTCGGCTGCAAGGCCGTGCTGGTCACGCGCGGCAGCGACGGCATGGCGCTCTTCGAGCCGGGGCGGGCCCCGCTCCACATCCCCATCCACGGCACGGACGAGGTGGCCGACGTCACCGGGGCGGGGGACACGGTGATCGCGACCTTCACCCTCGCCCTGGCCGCGGGGGCGACCCCCGAGGAGGCGGCGCGCCTCGCCAACTGCGCGGGCGGCATCGTGGTGATGAAGCACGCCACCGCCACCGTGTCCGCCGACGAGCTTCGGGCCGCCGTCCGGGAAGGCGAGGCGCGTTGAGGGAGGCGGCGACCAAGGTGGCCCCGCTCGAGGCCGTGCACGAGCGGGTCCGGTCGGCTCGCCGCGAGGGGAAGACGGTGGCCCTCGCCAACGGCTGCTTCGACGTGCTCCACGTCGGCCACGTGCGCTACCTCGAGGGCGCCCGGGCGGAGGCGGACGTGCTCGTCGTCGGCGTCAACGGCGACGCCTCCGTGCGCCGCCTGAAGGGCGAGGGGCGGCCCGTGATGCCGGCGGTGGACCGCGCCCTGCTCGTGGCCGCGCTGCGCGCGGTGGACCACGTGGTCGTCTTCGAGGAGGACGACGTCACGCGGCTCCTCCGGACGCTGCAGCCCGACGTTCACTGCAAGGGCACCGACTACACGACGGAGACGGTGCCCGAGAAGGACGTCGTCCGCGCGTACGGCGGACGGGTGGCGATCGTGGGAGACCCGAAGGACCACCACACCCGCGCGCTCCTGGCGAGGGTCCGGGGGTGAAGGCGCTTCTCGTCCGGCTGTCCTCGATCGGCGACGTGGTGCACACGCTGCCCGCGCTCGCCGCGCTCCACCGGCACGGCTGGGAGGCGGGCTGGCTGGTCGAGCCCCCGTCGCGCGTGCTGCTCGAGGAGAACCCGCTCCTCGCCCAGGTGATCGCCGCCCCCTCGCGCAAGGCCTTCGGCTGGCGGAGTGCGCTCGCCGCGGTGCGGGCGCTGCGAGCCGAGCGCTACGACGCGGCCCTCGACTTCCAGGGCCTGTGGAAGTCCGCGGCCTGGGCCCGGCTCAGCGGGGCCGCGCGCGTCGTCGGCTGGGAGCGGGCCTCGCGGCGCGAGCCCGCCTCGTCGCTCCTCGTGACCGAGAGCGTCGTGCGGTCCGGCGGGGGGCACGTCATCGACAAGAACCTCGCGCTCCTGCGCCCCCTGGGGATCGAGGCGGTGGGGCTGCGCGAGTTCCCGCTGCCGTTCTCGGCGGAGGCGGTGGCGCGCGTGGACGCCGGGCTCTCGGGCTTCGGCGGCGGCTTCGCCGTGCTCAACCCCGGCGGCGGCTGGGCCAGCAAGCTGTGGCCGGCCGAGCGGTTCGGCGAGCTGGCGAAGGGGCTCCTGCGTCTCGGCCTTCGGCCGCTGGTGAGCTGGGGGCCGGGGGAGGAGGGCCTGGCGGACCGCGTGGTCGCCGCCTCGGGGGGCGCGGCCGAGCGCTCCTTCCCGACCACCCTCCTCGACTACGTCGAGATCGCGCGGCGTGCCCGGCTCGTGGTGGCGGCCGACACGGGCCCGCTCCACCTCGCCTGCGCGGTCGGGACGCCCGTGGTGGCTCTCTTCGGCCCCACCGACCCCGCGCGCAACGGGCCCTTCTCTCCCGATGACGTGGTGATCCGCCGGACGCCTGACTGCGCTCCCTGCTACAGCCGCACGTGTGCCCGGCACGCGGGGGTCATGGACGAGATCGCGGCGGCCGAGGTCCTCGCGGCCGCGGAGGGGCGCCTCGCCGCGGCGCGGAAGCAGGGCTCCCATGCCCTCTAGGTACCGCGTCCCCGTCGGCTGGGCGCTGGGCGTCGTCGTGTTCGCGCTCGCCCAGCCCACGCCGCGGTCGCTCCTCCTCGGGTTGCCCCTCGCGCTCCTCGGCGAAGCGGTGCGGGTCTGGGCGTCGGGCCACATCGAGAAGACGAAGCGACTGGCCACGGGGGGGCCCTACGCGCACTCGCGCAACCCCCTCTACGTCGGCAGCCTCCTGATCGCGCTCGGGGTCGCCATCGGGTGCGCGAGCCCCTGGGTGGTGCTGGCGGTGGCCGTCTACTTCCTCGCCTTCTACCCGTCGGTCATGGCGGAGGAAGCCGCCTTCCTCGCGAAGAAGTTCCCGGAGGAGCACGCGGCCTGGGCGGCCGGGGTGCCGCTGTTCTGGCCCCGCTTCACGCCGGGCGGACCGCGCTCGTCGCGCTTCGAGCCGGCCCGCGTGCGGATGAACCGGGAGTGGCGCACCGCCGCCGCCCTGCCCCTGCTGGCGGCGCTGCTCCTGGCGCTCCCGCACCTGCGCCGCGCCCTCGGCCTCTGACGGGGCGCGTGAAGTAGAATCCGGCCGCGTTGTCATCCCGAGGGACGTCGGTCGGGCCGTGTCCCGAGGGATCCACCGGCGCGGAGACTGCGGATTCCTCGTCGCGCGGCGAGACGAGGCTCCTCGGAATGACAGGAGACGCGATGAGCGACAGGATCAGCCGTCGTGAGTTCGTGAAGGCGGGGACGGCCGCGTCGGTCGCGGCCACGGTGCCGGCCGCCGCGTTCGGCCAGGCGCCGACGGTTCTCGTCCGCAAGGCGACGCCGCCCGTCGTCATCTCGTCGGCAAACGGCCACGAGTACAGGAACGGCGGCCCCCGCACCTGCGTCGAGGAGGCCTGGCAGCGGATCGTCAAGGGCGAGGACGTGCTCGATTCCCTGATCGCGGGGGTCAACATCGTCGAGCTCGACCCCGACGAGATGTACGTGGGTTACGGCGGCCTGCCCAACGCCGACGGGGTCGTCCAGCTCGACTCCTGCTGCATGCACGGCCCGCTGAAGCGCGCCGGCGGGGTGGCCGGCCTCGAGGGCGTGCGCACGCCCTCGAAAGTCGCGAAGGCCGTTCTCGACAACACCGATCATCACCTGCTGGTCGGGGCAGGGGCTCAGGCGTTCGCCCGCGCGATGGGCTTCACCATCGAGGCCGACCTCAACACCGACAAGTCGCGGGCGAAGTGGCTCGAGTGGAAACGCCGGGTGGACCCGGGCCACTGGCTCGACCCGGCCAAGCGGACGGACGCCGCCGAGGCCGCCCGTCGCGCGATGGTGGCCGACGGCCACCTCGACTCCACCCGCCGCTGGGGCACGATCAACTGCGACGGGGTGGGGCCGAAGGGCGAGGTGTGCGGCGTGACCACCACCAGCGGGCTCTCCTTCAAGATCCCCGGGCGCGTGGGCGACTCGCCGATCCTCGGCGCCGGCCTCTGGGTGGACGACGCGGTCGGGGCGGCGGGCTCGACCGGCCGCGGCGAGGCGAACCTCTACAACCTCTCTTCCCACTTCATCGTGGAGGAGATGCGGCGGGGTCGCTCCCCGAAAGACGCGGCCATGGAGGCGTTGAAGCGCGTCAAGGCCAACACGGTCGAGAAGCGCCTGCTCGACTCGCGCGGCAACCCGAGCTTCCAGCTCATCTTCTACGCCGTCAGCAAGAAGGGGGAGTACGCCGGCGTCTCGATGTACGCGCGCGAGGGGCAGCAGGCCGAGCGCTTCGCCGTCTGCACCGAGAAGGGGCCGGAGCTGCTCGCCTGCGAGTCTCTCCTGGGGGAGGCGCCCGCCGATTGACCGGGGAAGAGCGGCCGTCCCAGCCGTCGTCGAGCGAGCCTGCGTCCGCCGCGGGGCCGCCGCCGCTGTTCACGCCGCGCTTCTTCATGATGTGCGGCTTCACCTTCACCGTCTTCCTGTCGCTCTTCCAGCTGCTGCCGACCGCGCCCTTCCGGATCCTCGACCTGGGTGGCAGCACGGCCGTGGCCGGGCTCTTCCTCGGCATGCTCACCTACGCCTCGGCCCTGTCGGCGCCGATCACCGGCGCCCTCGCCGACCGGATGGGCAAGCGCCGCATGCTCCTGATCACGAGCCTGGCCATCGCCTGCTTCTCGGTCGCCTACGCCCTCAGCCGCACCTACTGGCTGCCGCTCGTCCTCGTCTTCTTCCACGGCCTCTTCTGGTCGGGGCTCCTCTCCGCCTCGTCGGCCTACATGACCGAGGTCATCCCGGAGAGCCGGCGGGCCGAGGGGATCGGGTACTGGGGCATGTCCACCATGCTCGCGACCGCGGTGGCCCCGGCGGCGGGCCTGTGGATGTACCGGCACAGCTGGGCCTGGCTCTGCGCGGGAATCGCGCTCCTCAACCTCGTGATGGCCGCAATCGCCTGGCGCCTGCCCCCCGACACCAACGTCGCGGCCCGGATGAGCCGCGACCGGCTCCTCGGCGGCTCGCTCGTCGAGTGGCGAGTGGTGGCAGTGACCATGGCCCTCTTCCTGTGCTCCTTCGGGTACGGGGGCATCATGAGCTTCGTGGCGGTGATGTCCGACCAGCACGGGATCCAGCCGCGCAGCATCTTCTTCACCGCCTTCGCCCTCACCGTTCTCGTCACGCGCGTCTTTTCCGGGCGCCTCGCCGACCGCGTCGGCCACCGCCGCTTCCTGCTGCCCTGCCTCGCGCTCGTCACCGTCGGCCTCGCCGCCACCGCCCTCGCCCAGACGCGGCTGCAGCTCGTCCTGGCCGCGGCTGTCTTCGGCCTCGGCTTCGGCAACCAGTACCCGGCCTTCGTCGGCTACGTGCTGAAGTTCGTGGACCCCGCGCGGCGCGGCGCGGCTTTCGGCGGGATCCTGGCCGCGTTCGACACGGGGATCGGGACGGGGTCGATCGCGACGGGCTGGATGGCCCAGCACGTGGGCCTGCGCGCCGCCTTCGGGGTCGGCGCCCTGCTCTCCGCCTTCTCGATCCCCTACTTCCTGTGGGCGGAGAAGCGCTTCCTCTCCGGCCGCGCTCAGGGTCCCTCGCCCCTCGAATAGACGCGCGAGGTGGTCGACTCCAGCGCGAGGCCCGGTCCCTCGCCGCCCTGAATCACCCGAACATCGCCTCCTTCCCCGGGCTCGAGGGAACGGCCGCATCGCCGAGGGCGCGGCGCTCGCCGACCGGGCGCCGGATCCGCCGCGCCACGGCGGAAAAGTCTGGCGTGCGGATTCGGCCGGGTGTAACGTGGCCGCACCCACTCCCTCCGCCCAAACGGTGAACGCTCAGTCGAATGCCAGAAAGGAGCTGTTACCGATGCGCACTCGAAAACCACTCGCCGTCGTTGTGCTTGCCCTGCTCCCCTCCTTGGCCTGGGCCTGGGGGCACCAACCGCCGCCACCCGGTCACACCGTCGCGCTGCCTTCCACGCTGGGGTCGATCGACCTCTGGCCGTACACCGGAACCGATTTCTCGGGAGAGCCGTCGGACCCCGTGAACCTCTTCTTCGCGAACGTCGACCCGCGGGCCGTCCGTCAGGCGCTGATGGCCCTGGACGGCGACCGCTCCCCGTCCTTCCCGCCGGCTCCGCCCTTCGACTGCACTTGGATGGACGCCATGGGATACGAGCAGACGAGCTGGGCCGAGACGGAGGGCTGGGTCGGCAGCGAGATCCAGCTCGTCTGCATCGACCCCGCCGCGCCCTTCGGGAACCCGTTTCGCTTCCACCTGCGCCTCTTCCGCCAGGGGAGCCTCACCGTGGGCGCCGCGCACTTCGAGCTGCTCATCCCGGGAACCGCCGAGCACGAGGTGCTGGGCTGGGACTTCGCCCGTGACTTCGTAACCTTCGACACAGTGAGGGGAGGCGTCCTCGCTTCCCCCTCCCCCGTCGGGCTGATTCCAGCCGGTTCCTTCCGGGAGATCCGCTACCCGGTCTACAAGTCGCTCTACGACGCGGCGCAAGCCCCCACCCCCGAGGGAGTGGGGCTCCGGACGCTTCTCGTGGCGCTGCGGCTGCCCGTCCCTCCCACTCCGCTTCCCGTCGGTCCGGTGCCCATCCCCACCCTTGGCTACGGCCTCGCGCTCGTTCCCGACTTCGTGTTCGTGCCGGCAGCCGAGAGAATTCGCACGGAGTACGTGGCCAACTACGACGTGGTGGCCCCGAAGCCCTTCTGCAACCCCACGGGGTCGGAGTACGTGAGGCTGCAAGGGCGCCTCCGCTTCGACCTGGGGGTGCGCGGCGACGAGTCCGGGAACTTCCTCCGGACCTACGAAATCAAGGGTCAGCTCCAGGTGACTCCCTGGAACCCGATCGCCAACGTGCCGGCAGGGATGCCCTCCCCGGCGAAGATCCGCGAGCAACACGCGGCGGTGCTGACGGACTGCTACGGCCAGATGTACGAGAGCGCGTCGCAGGAGCTCCTCGGCAAGAACAGGCAGTCCCTGTCGTGGGTGCTGGCCGCGGGCGAGCTCGACCGTTACCTCCAGAAAGAGCAGTGCGGCCCGTGAGCCAGGGCTGACCGAAACGGCCGGGGCTCCGGCCCGGTGTCGGGCGCGGGGCCCCGGTCTGCTCCGGCCGCGCTCAGGCCTCCCCGCCCATCGAGTAGAGGATGGTCAGCTTCTGCCAGATCTTGCGCGAGAGCCCGGTGGTCAGGGCCTCGACCTCGTTGACGGCCTGGAGCGCGACGGGGTCGTCGAAGTCCTTCATGTAGAGGGCGGCCACCTTCCCGGTGAGCGACAGGGCCTCGGAGCAGTAGTCGAGGTAGCGCGAGAGCTCGAAGCGGTTCATGGTGCGCGGGGGCAGGACCCCGGTCTCGCGCCCGCGGTCGAGCACCCACTCCGGGTCCTTGGTGAGCTGGTGCATGTCGATCACGTGCGCGATCGACCGCAGCTCGTGGATGGCCCGCAGGGCCCGCCGGCGCTTCAGGCGCGTCTCGAGGGTCAGCAGGAAGAAGACGGCGACGGCCACGAACACGAGGTCGTTCACCCCGGCTTCGATCGCCTGCACGAGCTCGCCCAGGGTGAGAGGCTCGACCGGCGCCCGCAGCGCGGCGAGGGTGACGACCAGGCCGGCGAGGATGAGGGCCACGAGCAGCCCGACCGCGATCCTCAGGGGCAGGATCGGGCGGCCGATCCAGACGCTCGTCTCGGCGGCGCGGTCCGCGACGGCGTCGAGTGCGCGGCACACCCCGGCGAGGCCGGAGCCCGGGAAGCGCACCTCGACCCGCTGGCAGAGGCGCTCGATCGTCGTGGCGATCGAGCCGGCGTCCAGGCTGCGGTGGCGCACCGCTAGGCCTCCCCCGGGCCCCAGAGCCACGCGGCGCCCCGGACGCCGCTCGAGTCGCCGTGCACGGGCGGCCTCAGCACGGTGTCCACCCGGTCGGAGAAGGCCCACTCCTGCCACAGGCGCGGCACGCTCTCGTAGAGCCGGGCGACCTGCGACATGCCGCCGCCGAGCACGACCACGTCCGGGTCGAGGATGTTGAGGACGACCGCGAGCGCCCGGGCCATCCGATCCTCGTAGCGCTCGAGCGCGGCGGTGGCCGCCGCGTCCCCGCGACCCGCGCGGGCCACGATCTCCGGTGCCGCGGCCTCCTCGCCGGAGGCCTGACGGAAGTCGCGGGCGAGGCCGGGCCCGGACAGGAACGTCTCGACGCAGCCCGTCTTGCCGCAGTAGCAGGCCGGCCCGGGCCACTCCCCCTCGCGCGGCCACGGCAGCGGGTTGTGGCCCCACTCTCCGGCGATCGCGTTCGGCCCGGTCAGCACCTTGCGGTCCACCACCACGCCGCCGCCCGTGCCCGTCCCCACGATCACGCCGAAGACGACGCGGGCCCCCGCCGCCGCGCCGTCTGTCGCCTCGGAAAGCGCGAAGCAGTTCGCGTCGTTCGCGAAGCGCACCGGCCGTCCGAGAAGGCCGGAGAGGTCGCGGTCGAGGGGCTGGCCGATGAGCCAGGTGGAGTTCGCGTTCTTGACGAGACCGGTGGCGGGGGAGAGGGCGCCCGGCATCCCGACGCCGACGCTGCCTCGACGGCCGGTCTCCGCCTCGAGGTCGCGGACGAGACCGGCCATGGCCTCGAGCGTCGCCGCGTAGTCGTGGCGGGGGGTCGCCACCCGGCGCCGGGCGATCTGCGCCCCGTCGTCGGCGAGCGCCACGCCCTCGATCTTCGTGCCGCCGAGGTCGAGCCCGATTCGCATGCTCGCGGATTCTCGTCCTTTCCGCCGCCCGGTTTCAATGGCTCGCGCGCCGAAGCGCCAAACGGCCTAGAATCCGCCCGGGAGCAGGCGATGAAGCGCTTCTGGATCCTCGCGGGCGCGCTGGCCGTCACCCTCGGCGCCCTCACGCTCGCCATGCTCCTCGGCTCGGCGAGCTTCGACTTCCGCCGCTACACGGTCCACCGGCAGCGCCTCCAGAAGGTCCTGCGCGAGCAGCCCACGGCCGATCGCCTGACCCGGGGCCTGGCGGACGAGGGGACGACCCTCCTCGCCGTGGCCCGGACTCGCGAGGAGGTGGAGCGGGAGGCCTCCTTGCGCGGTGGGAAGAGCACCGCCGAGATCCGCGAAAAGGGCGCCCGGCATGCCGAGACACGCGTCTACCAGGCCAGCGACATGCTGTACTTCGTCTTCTTCGACGGGGGCGGAGTGATGCGCGACTTCACCTGCGTCAGCCGGTAGCCGTCATCCCGAGGGACTCCGACAGGACGGGTCCCGAGGGATCCGCAGTCTCAGCGCCGACGAAAGGTCAGGACGCGGGCCGCGGGCGCCGGGCAGAACTCGTCGAGGACGCGGCGGAAGCGCGGGCCGAGCACCAGGTCGAACACGTCGCCTTTTCCCGGGAACAAGCCGAGCGCCTGCTCCCGCGCGACCGCCACGACCTCTTCCCCCTCGGCGCGGGTGAGACGCCCCTGCCGCAGCAGGGCGCAGGCCACGTCCACGGTCCGCCTCAGGCGGTCGGCGCGTCGCTGCTCGTCGGCCACGGCCGCGGGATCGGCCCCGGCGCTCATCCTGCGCCCAGTGTAGCGCCCCGCCGCCGGGAGCGGGCCCTCCTAGAGCAGCGCGCGGAGGCGCTCCAGGTAGCGCGGCACGGCGGTGAGCGGCGGCCTCGGCCGCCTCGTACTCGAG
Organism: uncultured Acidobacteriota bacterium; assembly: GCA_963818355.1. GTDB lineage: Bacteria > Acidobacteriota > Vicinamibacteria > Fen-336 > Fen-336 > DATBSL01. Next base: position 42,017 of record CAWFSB010000022.1, read on the forward strand.
CGTGACGTACCCGCGGTAGCCGCCGTCCTTCAGCATGCGGACGAGCCGGCCGAAGTCGGCCTCCTGCTTCTCTCCGCCTTTCGCCTGCATCTCGACCTTCACCTGCGCCGTCACCGCGTACGGCACGATGCGGGCGAGGTCGGCGTAGGGATCGACGCCGTGGAAGTTGCCGGTGTCGAGGTTGACGCCGAACCACTCGGACTTCACGGCCTTCACGATCTCGAGGAGGCCTTCGGGCTCGGCCACCACCCCGCCGTGGTTCTCGAGGGCGAGGAAGACGCCGCGGCGCGCCGCGTGGTCGGCGCAGGCCTCGATCGACTCGACGCAGTTGCGCCGGGCCTCGGCCTCGGGCTGTCCCTTCTGCGCGTCGCCCGCGAAGATCCGGATCGCGGGCGAGCCGAGGTCGGCGGCCACGTCGAGCCAGCGCTTGACGTGCGCGATCTCCTTCTCCCGCTCCGGCCCCGCGGGGTACGTGAAGGTGTTGCGGATGGGCGTCGTCGACACGTCGAGGCCGAGCAGGTGGCAGTGGCGCTTCAGCCCGGCCACGTAGGCGGGCGTGAAGTCGGTCGGGAAGTAGTACGACGTCAGCTCGACCGCGTCCACGTCCCACTGCGCGGCCTTGTCGATGAAGCCGTGGAAGTCCATGGCCGGCTGGAGCTTCCCCGTCAAGTGGTCGCGCATCGAGTAGCCGGCGAGGCCGAGGCGCAGGCGGGGCTTCCCGTTGCGCGCGAACGGCGGTATGGCGCCCGCCGGGACGCGCCCGCCGCGGCGACGACCGCCGCCGCCGGGATGGCCTTCAGGATCTCGCGTCGGGACGTGGTCATGGTGTCCTCCGGGTCTCTCGGACCGGCTGGATTCTATCCCGGAGCCGGCCGTGTGTATGATCTCGCGCGCCCCGGGAGGACCGCGATGACCCTCACACCCCGAGAACGCCTCCGCACGGCGCTCGCCCACCGCGAGCCGGACCGCGTGCCCTTCGACCTCGGCAGCACCCAGGTCACGAGCATCGCCTCCCGGGCGCAGCAGCGCCTGCGCGCCCACCTCGGTCTGCCCGACACGCCCGCGCGCGTCTCCGACCGCATCCAGCAGCTCGACCACGTCGAGGAGGACCTCCTGCGGGCGCTCGCGGTGGACACGCGCGGCCTGTGGCCGTGGAACGCGCGCAACGCCCGCATCGAGGAAGGAGACGACGGGACGCACCTCTCGCACGTGGACGAGTGGGGGCTCACCTACCGCATCCCGCGCGAGGGGGCGTTCTGGTACGACCTCGCGGGAAGCCCTCTCGCGGGCGGTGCTCTGACCCGCGAGCGGATCGACGCCCACCCCTGGCCCCGGGGCGACGACCCGCGGCAGTTCACGGGCCTCCGCGCGGAGGCCCAACTCCACCGCCAGGCCGGACACGCCGTCGTCCTGAAGAGCCTCTGCGCCGGCCTCTTCGAGATGGCCCAGCGCCTGCGGGGCATGGAGGCGTTCCTCATGGACCTCGTCGAGAGCCCCGTCGAGGCCGGCCACCTCCTCGACCGGGTCCTCGAGGCGAAGTGCGACTACTGGCGCGCGGCGCTCGCCGCGCTCGGCGACCTCGTGGACGTGACGGCGGAGGGCGACGACTACGGCACGCAGCAGTCGATGCTCGTCTCGCCGGCGACGTTCCGCTCGGTCTTCAAGCCCCGCCTCGCCGCGCTCGTCCGCGCGATGAAGCAGGGCGCGCCCGACGCGTTCGTGTTCTTCCACTCCTGCGGGAGCGTCCGGAAGATCCTGCCCGACTTCATCGAGATCGGCGATCGACGTCCTCAACCCCGTGCAGACGACCGCGGCGGGCATGGAGCCCGTGGCGCTCAAGCGCGACTTCGGGAAGGACGTTTCCTTCTGGGGCGGGGGAGTGGACACCCAGGCCGTGCTGCCCCGCGGCACCCCGGCGGAGGTGGCGGACGACGTGAGGCGCAACGTGGACGCGCTCGCCCCCGGCGGCGGCTTCGTCTTCTGCACCGTCCACAACATCCAGGCGGACGTGCCCCCGGAGAACGTCGTGGCCATGGTCGAGGCGCTCCGCGCCGCCGGGGGGCAGGTCTTGAAGCGGCCCTGGCCCCGCCTGCGCTTCGTCATCGCGGGGCTCCTCTGCCTCGCCTCGACGAGCAACTACCTCGACCGGCAGGCGCTCTCCGTCCTCGCCGACACCGTCAAGCGCGACCTGGGCTTCAGCGCGACGGACTACGCCGACATCACCTCGGCCTTCCTGCTCACCTACATGGTCATGTACTTCGTCGGCGGCTTCGTGGTGGATCGCATCGGCACCCGGCGGAGCTTCCTCGTCTTCGCGTCGCTCTGGTCGCTCGCCACCATGGCCCACGGCCTCGTGAGCTCCGTGCGCGGATTCCAGGGCGCGCGGCTGCTGCTCGGCGCGACGCAGCCGGTGAACTTCCCGGCCGGAGTGCGCGCGGCCGCCGAGTGGTTCCCGATGCGGGAGCGAGCCCTCGCCATCGGCATCTTCAACGCGGGCACGGCCCTCGGCTCGACCCTCGCCGTCCCGGTCGTCTCGGCGGTCGCCCTCCTCGCCGGCTGGCGGTGGGCCTTCGTCATCGTCGGCGCCTCGGGGTTCCTCTGGGTGGTCGCCTGGGCGCTTCTCTACCGGCTGCCGAAGGACCACCCGCGGCTCGGCGAGGACGAGCGCCGCCTCATCGACGAGGGGCGCGAGGAAGCCGGCGGGCGCCCCCCGCGGCTCGCCGCGCTCGCGGGGATGAGGGAGACGTGGGGCTGCGTCGCCGCGCGGGTCTTCACGGACCCCATCACCTACTTCCTGACCTTCTGGGTGCCGCTCTACCTGCAGCAGGAGCGCGGCTTCTCGCTCGCGCAGCTGGGGGCGGTGGGCTGGGTGCCGTTCGCGGTCTACGCGCTCGGCAACGTCGCCTCGGGAGCGGTGCCCCGGGCCCTCATCGCGCGCGGCGTCCCCCTCGACCGCGCCCGCAAGGGCTTCATGCTCACGGTGGTGGTCACGAACGCGCTCGCCCTCCTGGCCCTCTCCCGCGCCGAAGGCCCGGCGATGGCCCTCGCGTGCCTCAGCCTCGTCTTCTTCGGCCACGCGGCCTGGGGCGCCATCATCCTGCCCGCCGAGGTCTTCCCGGCGCGCGCGATCGGCACCGTCTCCGGCCTCGGCGGCGGCCTCGGGGCGGCGGCCGGCGTCGTGGTGCAGCAGGTCGTCGGCCGCCTCGCCGGCGCGGGCACCTGGACGCCGATCTTCCTCGGCTGCGCCGTCGCCTACTGCGCCGCCCAGCCCTGGTGGTCGTCCTCGTCCGCGACCTCGGCCGCCTCCGCGAGGTGTAAGGGGTCAGGTCTTGAATTGTGACCTCGCCCGTCCCGACCCCGGGACGGCTCAGCTCTTCGGGCGGGCCGAGACCGCGGTCCGGCGCGGGAGGCCGACGAGCGTCGGGCGCTTCGTCGGGCCGAAGCCCACGTTCATCTCCCGGTCGAGGACGAGCGCGTCCCCGGCGAAGCGCAGGGAGAGCGTGGCGCAGAACGGCGTCTCGTGGAAGCAGGCCTTCACCATGAGCGTGTCGTCGTCGGCCCAGGCGCCGGTCGCGGCCACGGGGGACGTCGCGTTCTCCTGGAGCCGCGAGCGGCCCATCGGCAGGCGCCCTCCTCGTCGCCACGCGCCCATGCCGAAGGGCACGCGGTACTCCTGGCCGTCGGACCTCGCCACGAGCGTCGGCTCCTGGCCGAGGTCGACCGCGATCGTCTCGATGCCGTCGTCGTTCTTCGGCAGCTCGTAGGTGCGGCCGGAGACGCGGCGGGCGGTCGGCGACGTGGCCTTCCCCGACGGCGGCGGCAGCGACAGGCTCGCCAGCTTCTTCGTCAGGCGGTCCTGGACGAGCGCGTCGGCCGGGCAGGGGCGCCGCCTTCATCCCGGGCAGGAGGTGCTCCCACACCAGGTTGAGGACCGCCTGCATGTCGCGCACGCCGCTCGTGATCGCGATGACCGCGTCCTGCTCGGGCATCACGATGCAGTACTGGCCGAAGGCCCCGTCGCCGCGGTAGACGCCGTGGCGGCAGCGCCAGAACTGGTAGCCGTAGCCCTGCTCCCAGTCGCTCGCCGGGTTGCTGCCGTTCGAGACCTGGCGCGCGGTCGCGGCCGCCACCCACTCGGCGGGCAGGATGCCGCTTGCCGTCCCACTCGCCCTTCTGCAGGTAGAGCTGGCCGAAGCGGGCGATGTCCTCGGTCGTCACCGACAGGCCGAAGCCGCCGAGGGAGACGCCCTTCGGGGTCGCGTCCCACTTCGGGTTGCGGATCCCCAGCGGCTCGAAGAGGCGCGGCCGCAGGTAGTCGACGAGCGGCGTGCCGCTCACCTTCTGGACGATCGCGGAGAGCATGAAGCTCGCGGGCGTGTTGTAGACGAAGTGCGTGCCGGGCTTGTGGGCCACGGGCAGGGCGAGGAAGGCCCGCGTCTGGGACACGGCCGGGTCCGTGTACGGGAACGGCTCGATCGCGTCCGCGTGGTGGCCGGTCGACATCGACAGCAGGTCCCGCACCCGCATCGCCTTCAGGTTCTCGCTCGGCTCCGCCGGCGCGTCCTCGGGGAAGAAGGAGAGAACGGTGTCGTCGAGGCTCAGCTTCCCCTCGGCGATCGCGAGGCCGATGCCCGTGGACGCGAAGCTCTTGCTGAGCGAGAAGAGCACGTGCGGGTCGTCGCGCCGGTAGGGTCCCCACCAGCCCTCGGCCACCACCTGGCCGTGGCGCAGCACCATGAGGCTGTGCAGGGCGTCGACGTTCTTCTCGGCGGCCTCGACGAAGCCGAGGATCGCGGCGGACGGCACGCCCTGGGCCTCGGGCGTGCTGCGGGGCAGGGCGGTCGGCTGGGCAGCGGCCACGGTGGCCGAAGCGACGAAGAGCAGGAGCGCAATCGGTCTCATGGCCGCGGATTGTAAGGGGTCAGGTCTTGAATTGTGACTTCCTCTCCGCCGCGCCCCGTTCCGGTCCCATCCTGACCGGCCCTCGCCCTACGATTCGTGCCCATGGCACGGCCGCTCCGCATCGAGTTCCCCGGCGCCCTCTACCACGTGACCTCGCGGGGCAACGCGCGCGCCCCCATCTTCCTCGACGACGCGCGACCGCCGCCTGCTCCTGCGCATCCTGAGCGACGTCGTCGCACGCTACCGCTGGGTCTGCCACGCCTACTGCCTCATGACGAACCACTTCCACCTGCTCGTCGAGACGCCCGAGGCGAATCTCTCGCGGGGCATGCGGCGGCTGAACGGGCTGTACACCCAGCGATTCAACCGCGCGCCACGAGCGCGTCGGGCACGTCCTGCAGGGGCGCTTCACGGGCCGTCCTCGTCGAGCGCGACGCCCACCTGCTCGAGCTGGCCCGCTACGTCGTCCTGAACCCGGTCCGCGCGGGGCTGGTCGCCGCGGCGGAGGACTACCCGTGGTCGAGCCTCCGAGCGACCCTCGGCCTCGCACCGGCGCCCGCGTGGCTGAGGCCGGGCGCGCTCCTCGCGCGATTCGGCTCGCGTGCGCGGTACCTCGAGTTCGTGCGCGAAGGGCGTGGGGCAGGCCTCACCCTGGACCGCGCTTCGAGGGGCGGTGCTCGGGATCGGACGAGTTCATCGAGCGCCTCGCGGGCCGTCTCGACACCGACGGCGGCGAGACGCGAGTTCCCGCGGACCGGAGCGCCTGGTCCACCGCGAGCCCCTCGAGGCGCTTCTTCCCCCCGGCGGTGACGGCGAACCGTGCCGCTCCGCAACCACCGGATCCGGGAGCTGGTGGCGTCCGGTCGCTACACGGCGGCCGAGGTCGGCTCGCCACCTGGGCCTCCACTACTCGACGGTCAGCCGGATCGTGCGAGGAAGCCCGGACGGGCCCCCGAGGTCAGCAGATTCAAGACCTGACCCCCGGCTAGACGAACGTCACCTTGTTGATCTCGCGGAGGGTGGTGACGCCGGCGAAGGCCTTCTCGAGGGCGGAGTCGCGCAGGAAGGTCATGCCCTCTTCGCGGGCCGCCTGCTTGATCTCCACCGACGGGCGGCGCTCGAGGATCAGCTGGCGGATGTGGTCGGACATGTCGAGCAGCTCCGCCACCGCGGTGCGGCCGAGGAAGCCGGTGCCGCCGCACTCCTCGCAGCCCACGGCCTCGTAGAAGGCCTGGTCGTGGTAGAGGTCGGGGTCGAGGCCCGACTCGCGCAGCAGGATCTCCGGCGGCGGCGCCTTGCGCTTGCAGGAGGTGCACAGCACCCGCACGAGGCGCTGGGCCATCACGCAGTTGAGGGCGGAGACGAAGTTGTAGGGCTCGACCCCCATGTGGATGAAGCGGCCGATCACGTCGAACACGTTGTTGGCGTGGACGGTGGTGAAGACGAGGTGGCCGGTGAGGGCCGACTGCACCGCGATCTGGGCGGTCTCGGGGTCGCGCACCTCGCCCACCATGATCTTGTCGGGGTCGTGGCGGAGGATCGAGCGCAGCCCGCGCGCGAAGGTGAGGCCCTTCTTCTCGTTCACCGGCACCTGCACGATGCCGGGGATCTGGTACTCGACCGGGTCCTCGATCGTGATGATCTTGTCCTCGGGGCTCGCGATCTCGCTGAGCGCGGCGTAGAGGGTCGTGGTCTTGCCGCTGCCGGTCGGGCCCGGTCACCACCACCATGCCGTAGGGCTCGGTGATGTACTTGCGGAGCTTGCGCAGGTCGGCCTCGGGGAAGCCCAGCACGTCGAGGCGCAGGCTGCGGAACGCGGCGTGGAGCTGCTCCTTGTCGAGGATGCGGATGACCGCGTCCTCGCCGTGCATCGACGGCATGATCGAGACGCGGAAGTCGATCGTGCGCCCCTTGACCCGCAGGCGGAAGCGCCCGTCCTGCGGCACCCGCTTCTCCGCGATGTCGAGCTCCGACATCACCTTGAGGCGGCTGATGATCGTGTCGTGGTGCCGCTTGTCGAGGGGCTCGAGGGCGGGGTAGAGAACGCCGTCGATCCGGTACTTGGCGAGGACCTCGCGGTCCTTCGTCTCGATGTGGATGTCGGAGGCCCGGCGGTCGAGCGCCCCGAGGACGAGCGAGTCGACGAGGCGCACGATCGGGCTCTCGCTCGGGAGCAGCTTCTCCTCCACCGTGCCGCTCTCGTCGTCGGCCACGAGCTGCAGGCGCAGCCCCTCGCTCGCCTGCTCGAGCAGGACCTCGCCGCCGTGGTGGCGGCGGAGGAGCGTCGCCACGCGGTCCGCGGGGGCGAGCACCGGCTCGATCGGCCTCTCCAGCAGGAACTCGAGCTCGTCCACCTTCGTGGGGTCGTCGAGGGACGCGAAGGCGAGGACGATCCGCTCGCCCTCCCGCCGCAGCGGCACGCAGGAGTAGCGGACCAGCAGCTCGAGCGGCACCTCGCCCCAGACGGTCGGGTCGTCCGGGGCGTCGTCGAGCGGCTCGAGCGGCAAGTCCAGCGGGGGCTTCACGTCGGCCATCGGAGCGATCGTAGCACGCAGGGTCGCGGCGCCTCCGCGCCGGGCCGGGCGTCTCAGCCGGCGCGCTCGACGACGGGCCGGGACAGCGTGAAGGCGCTCGGCGTCGCCTCCGCGCGACGGGCCGCGGCGAGGCCCCGGCCCTTGGCCACCCACCAGGCCCGGGCCTCGTCCGCCTTCCACTCGCCGGCGAGGCCGCACCGCTCGAGGCGCGCCGCCGCCTCGGAGGCGGAGGCCGGGCGCCGGGCCGGGTCCTTCTCGAGGCAGGCGAGGACCCAGGCCTCGAGGGCGGCCGGCAACGGACGTCCGAGCCGCTCCGAAGGCGGCGTGGGCGGCGTGTGCAGGTGGTGCCCGCAGATCTCGATGATCGTCCGGCCCTCGAACACGTGCTGGCCGGTCAGGAGGAAGTAGGCCACGGCCCCGAGCGAGTAGAGGTCGGCGCGCGCGTCGGCGGCGGGCGAGCGGATCGCCTCCGGCGCGAGGTAGAGAGGCGTGCCGACCAGCGCGGCGTCGTGGGTGACGTCCCCTTCGGCCTCGAGCTCCTTCACGAGGCCGAAGTCCACGACCTTCGCGACGTCCGACAGGCCTCCCCGCTCGCACAGGATGATGTTCCCCGGCTTGACGTCGCGGTGCACGAGCCCCACGCCGTGGGCCTCGGCCAGCGCTTCGAGCACCTGGCGGAGGATGTGCACGACGCGGCCCGGCGGCTGGGGCCCGTCCGCCGCCACCAGCTGGTCGAGGCCGAGGCCCTCGAGGTACTCCATCGCGTAGTAGAAGACGCCGTCGGGCGTGCGGCCGTAGTCGAAGACGGTCACGGTGTTGGGGTGGCTGAGCCCGGCCGTGAGCTGCACCTCGCGCTCGAAGCGCCGCAGGCCCGCCTCGCCCATCCGCTCCGGCTTGAGCAGCTTGATCGCCGTCGGGCGCCGCAGCATGGCGTGGCGGGCCCGGTAGACGACCCCCATGCCGCCCTCGCCGAGCTTCTCCTCGAGCGTGTACTGGCCCAGCTGGCGCGCGTGCCGCACCTCGCGCCGCAGGCCGTAGATCACCGCCGACCCCGCGGTGGCGACGGTGATCGCGGCGAGCAGCCACATCACCTTCCAGACCGAGAGGCGGACGGTCTCGTGCGTCAGCGAGTAGACGGCCAGGGGAAGGGCGGCCGTCGCGCTCACGGCGAGCGTCCGCCGCGCCGAGCTGGGGATGAAGATGGCCCGCGTGTAGAGGACCAGGTTGACCGCGAGCAGCATGACCATCGTCGCGCAGGTCGGGCTCGGGGATCGAGCCGGACGGCACGAGGAGGACCAGCGATTCCCATCCCGAGCATCAGCAGCGACGTCGAGGGCGCGAAGCGCCTCCTCCGGCCGCGTCCCGCCCCGGCAGTAGAGCCACGTCCCGCCCATCAGCAGCAGGATGGCGAACAGCGCCAGGTGGCCGGCGAGCGTCGGCGGGTTGTCTCGGCCGAGCCAGCACGAGCACCAGTCCGACGCCGTAGAAGGCGGCCGAGATCAGGAAGGCGAGGCCGCCGAAGAGCCGCAGCCTCTCCTGCAGGAGGCGCCCGTCGACGGACTCCGAGCGGCCGGAAAAGCCGGACGGAGTCTCCGGCCGCAGCGCGTTCGGGGGGCATTGGCGGCAGTATCCCACACTCGCCGGCCGCGGCCGGGGCCAGCCTTCAGGGCGTCGTCAGCCTCGCCGTGTGGCCCTTCCGACCGCGGGTGTCGAACGCGGCGACGCGCACGTCGCGCGCCAGCGGGATCCCTCCGCGGACCTCGGGGCTCTTCGCGGTCGGCTCGCTGCCGTCCGTGGTGTAGCGCAGGACGAAGCCCGGGATCCCGAGGCTGGAGCGGACCTGGCCGTCGACGACGCTCAGCCCCGGCTTGGGGATCCGGTAGCCCCAGGGCGGGACCTCGCGGTCGAGCCGTGGCAGCTCCACCTTGCCCACGACGTTGACGAACACCGACCAGGCCTCGCGGAAGAGCGCCTCGGATTTCGCCTCGTCCTTCTCGCGGGCCCAGTCCGGGTCCGGGGCCCATGCCCGCTCGGCGAGGCCCAGGAGCTTCGGCACGAGCTTGTACTCGAGGCGTCCGTCGCCGTTCAGGGTCTCGGACCAGAGGTTGCCCTGGATCCCGAGGACGTTCGAGCGGCCGTAGTCGGTGAGGTGGTCCTTCCCGACGAACACCGCGGGGTCGACGGGGTTGCCGCGCCGGTCGAGGCGCACGTTTCGGTAGTAGTCGAAGGGGATGAACTCGAACGGCTTCTTCAGGTCGACGTAGCCGCCCCAGTCGAGCCCCGTCTCCTCCGGGTTCTGGTTCCAGGCGAGGTCGATGTAGAGGTTCGTCACGGGGCAGAGGACGACCTCGTAGCCGCCGTTCGCGAGCCGGTAGGCCAGGTCCTCGGCGCCGGATCCCGGCACGTTGTTCCACACGTACGCGCGCCAGCCGCGCGCCGCGAAGTCCGGGTTCGGGATCATCTTCGGCCGGCCGTCGAGCCGCGTCGAGCGCAGGCCGATCTCCTCCCAGCCCGAGAGCTTGATGCCGTGCGGCTTCAGGATCTCCGCGACGCGGCCGTAGAACACGTACCAGAGCTCGTCGACGGACGCGAGGCCGTGCTCCTTCAGGTACTCCTGCACGGCGGGCGAGCCCTGCCAGACGCCGCCGGGGACCTCGTCGCCACCCAGGTGGAGGTTGCGCAGGGGCACGCCGGCCTCGCGGTGGAGGCTCACGAGGTCCTGGACCACGCTCTCGACGAACGCGTAGGTGGAGGGGAGGGCCGGGTTCATCACGTTGTCGTGGTAGCCCTGGGCCGAGGTGTAGGTGGAGCGGTCCTCGGGGTCGCTCAGCCGGAAGCGGCCCGCCCCTTGCGCGTCGCCTTTCGCCTGGAGCGACCGGAAGCGCGCCTCCATCGCCTTGATGGCGGCGCGCGCGTGGCCGGGCATCTCGAGCTCGGGGATCACCTCGATGTGCCGCGCCGCGGCGTACCTCAGGATCTCCGTGTAGTCGGCTCGGGTGAAGAAGCCGCTTCCGAAGGGCCGGTCGACGTCGGGGCCGGAGCCCCACGCCGGGGGCAGGAAGCGGCTCGAGTCGAGCGTGTGCCCGCGCCGCGCGCCCACGGAGGTGAGCTCGGGGAGGCTCGCGATCTCCAGGCGCCAGCCCTCGTCGTCGGTGAGGTGGAAGTGGAAGGCGTTGAGCTTGTAGCGGGCCATCAGGTCGAGCACCCGCAGCACCGCGGCCTTGGGCTGGAAGTTGCGCGCGACGTCGAGCATGAAGCCGCGGTAGCCGAAGCGCGGGGCGTCCACGACCCGCAGGGCCGGCAGGGAGACGCCCTTCCCCGTGGGAGCGGCCGGCAGCAGGCTGCGCAGGGACTGCACGCCGTAGAAGACGCCGGCCGGCGAGTTGCCGAGGATCCGGATCCCGGCCACGGGGTCGACGACGAGCTCGTACGCCTCGGGCGAGTCCTGCCCGTCGACCTTGCCCGTCTCGAGGCGGAGCGTCACCGCGCCGGGGCCGGCTTTCGCCGCGACCTTGGGGAAGAAGGGGCGCAGAGCGTCGGTGAGGATCGCGTCCTCGGCCTGCAGCCCGGCGGCGGCCGTGACCGCGGGAAGGGCGACGAGGCTCAGCCGTCCCTCTCTTCTCTCGAGCGACGCGGGGGTCGGGAACACGGGGGGCAGCGCCTCGACCGGGATGTCTCGCGTGGCGGCGTCGAGCTCGAACTGCGCCTGCGGCGTGATGACGCGGGGGGGCCGACCGGGCTGCGGCGGGCGCTCGAAGGGCGCCGCCACGTAGCTCAGCGGGTGCCCCCGGCCGGGCTCGTCGTCGAAGACGAGGTACGGACCAACGGGAGCGAAGCTCCCGTTGGTCATGAGGGACGTGAGGTACTCGATCTCGACGCCCTGGCCCGGCGCCAGGCCCGGGAAGTCGGCGCCCGGCATCATCCGCTGGAGGTCGCCGGTGACGTTCTCGATGGTGACGCCGCCCCGCACGGTCCCCGGGAGCGGCTCGTGCAAGGCACTGAAGTAGATCGCCCAGCCGCGGCCGGGCAGGGGCTTCGCGTCGCGGTTCGTGAGGGTGAACGCGACACGCGAGGCGCCCGGGTCATCGGCCCCGCGGAAGACGTCGTCCTTGAGCTCCCACCGCAGATGCAGGGAGCTCTCGGCGCCGACCGTCGAAGCGGCGAGGGCGAGGACCAAGGCAGGCAGAGCGTATCGCATGGTGACGCATTAGACACTGCCGCGCCGACGTTTCCAACGGGCCGCGCACGGGGACGAGCCCGAAGGCTCGTCCCCGACGACGACTGCTGCGAGGCCATCAATCCACGTCGACCTGTCCCGTCAGCTTCTGCCGCGTGCGCGCCCAGCCGAAGCCGATCGACAGGACGGCGGCGAGGGCCAGGCCGACGAGGTACGTGATGGCTCGCCCGCCGTGGGCCTCGATGTGGGCGAACGACATGACGACCCAGATCAGCGTGCCGAAGAGGGCGGCGGCGAGGACGAGTCCGAGCGTTCCGAGGGAGCTCCGCGCGGTCTTCAGGAGCAGCACCCAGGCGATCAGCAGGCCGACGCCGACGAAGGCCTTGAGGGGTAGCGAGCCCCCGGCCTCGCGGAGCCAGTGGTAGTAGGAGACGCCCTCGGGGTTGTAGGTCCCGAAGACCACGGCGAGGGCGAAGACGAATCGGGCGAGGATGGCCAATCGAACCTCCTATGTCAGCTTTTCGACGAGTGCGTGGCGCGCTTCTCGACGACGTCGAGGCCGCGCGCCTCGAGCTCCTGCCGGGCGCGCGGCCTCCTCCGCTCGAAGCGACCGTCCTTCTCGACGTAGCCGATGGCCGTCAGGACCGCCGGCACCTCCTCGGGGGGGCAGCCGAGGGTCGGCGCGAGGTCCCGCGGGGCGACGAAGGGCCCGACGCGGGAGAGGCGCGAGGCGACGGCGGCCGCGCGCTCCAGTCGGTCGAGGCGGACTGCGCGCGGGCCGGCGGGCAGGTAGCCGCAGGCCAGGTAGAAGGCGGCGGACTGGCGCGGGTCGCTCGGGACGGACGGCGCGCCGTCGGGGCCGCTCGCGGCCGGGCGTCCCTGCTGCACCGCGAAGAGGCGTGCCCGCAGGCGCGCGGCCTCCGGGCGCTGCAGCGCGGGGAGGAAGAGCGAGAGGCGTCCGACCGTGACCCCCAGGCGGGCGAGCGCCTTCCGATCGTCCGGCGTGAGGGCCGCGACCTGCTGCGCCACGGAGCGACGGGACACCGCGCCGAGCCCCTCGACGAGGGCGAAGGCGAGCCCGCGGACGAGCCCCGGCGGCGCGCCGTCGCGGAGGGCGAAGAGCGGCAGGAGCGCCGCGCGCAGGTGCGACTCGAGCCAGACGGCGAGGCGGCGCCGCACGCGCTCCCGCAGGGGCGGGTCGAGGAGGTCGCTCGCGAGGACGTCCACCTGCGGCTGGAGCGCACCCTCGCCGGCCACGAGCCGCGCCACTGCGGCGCCCCGCCACAGGACCTCGGCTCCCGGCCCGAGCGCGAGCGACACGTCGTCCTCGCGCTCGAGCGCCTCCACGCGCTCGCGCACGAGGCCCGAGAGCGCCCGGTTCGCGGCGGCGAGGAGCCCCCGCGAGCTCTCGCGCACCTCGTGGTCGGGCCGGAAGCGGAAGCCGTCGAGGACGCCCGCCCGCAGGCCCTGCACGAGCACCTCGCCGTCGCCGCCCACGCTCGTCACGAGCTCGGAAGGGTCGTGGCGCGCGATCACCGTGCCCGCACGGTCCACGAACTCCTGGGTCAGGCGCTCGTGGAGCGCGTCGGAGAGGCGGTCCTCGACCGCCCGCGTGCGCTCCTGCCAGAACCGCGCGTCCGGGACCCAGGAGGCGCGGTGCGAGATGTAGGTCCAGGTCCGGATGGCCGCGATGCGGCCGAGCAGCGTCTCCACGTCGCCCTCGGTGCGGTCGATGTCCTTCACGTGCGAGGCCAGGAAGTCCTCGGGGATGCGGCCGGCGGGCTCGCGCAGGAAGCGGAAGACGCGCGACGAGGAGCCGCGTGTGGCCCTCGGTCACGACGCCCTGGAAGTCCGGGACCTGGCAGACCTCCCACAGGAGGCGCACCGCGTCGGGGTCGCGCGCGAGGCGCCATCACCTCCGCGTCGCGGGTGAGCGCGGCGAGCGCCGCCTGGTCCTCGGCGTGGCGCATGCGCAGGAGGAACGGGTGCGGCGGCGGGCGGTCGAGGCTGCCGAGGAGCGCGAGCGGCGAGAAGAAGTCGAGCTCGTCGGTCCGCCAGTAGAGGTGGGTGAGGGGCGCGAAGCGGTGCTTCTCGACCGCCTCCACCAGGCGCCGGTCGAAGGGCCCCAGCTCGGTGGTGGGCGCGAAGTGGCCGTCGCGCACGTGGCGGCCCGCCCGTCCCGCGACCTGGCCCACCTCGGCCGGGGTGAGCGGGCGGGGGCCCACGCCGTCGAACTTGGTGAGGCCGGTGAAGACCACGTGGTCGATGTCGAGGTTGAGGCCCATGCCGATGGCGTCGGTCGCCACCAGGAGGTCCACCTCCCCGGCCTGGTAGAGCCCCACCTGGGCGTTGCGGGTCCGCGGCGAGAGCGCGCCGAAGACGAGCGCGGCGCCGCCCTGCTCGCGGCGGAGGCGCGCGGCCACCTCGTAGAGCTCGCGCACGGAGAAGACGACGACCGCCGTGCGCGGCGGCAGCTTGCCGAGGCGCTTCGGCTCGGCGTAGCTCGAGGGTGGACAGGCGCGGCCGCGTGGTGAAGGCCGCGTCCGGGAGGAGCTTCTGGAGGAGCGGCCGCACGGTCTCGGCGCCGAGCAGCCACGTCTCGAGGCGGCCCCGCGCGTGCTCGATGCGGTCGGTGAAGACGTGGCCGCGCTCGCGGTCGGCGGCGAGCTGGACCTCGTCCACCGCGAGGAAGTCCACCTTCAGGTCGAGCGGCATCGCCTCGACCGTGCACATCCAGTAGGACGGCTTCGGCGGGACGATGCGCTCCTCGCCGGTGACGAGCGCGACCGCCTCCGCTCCCCGCAGCGCCGCCACGCGGTCGTAGTTCTCCCGCGCCAGCAGCCGCAGCGGGAACCCGATCATCCCGGTCGGGTGCGTCAGCATCCGCTCGATGGCGAGGTAGGTCTTGCCGGTGTTGGTGGGGCCCAGGAGGGCGGTGACCGCTCGTTGCATGGCCCTGACACCAGCATGGTGCGCGGTGCCGTCTTTCGCAAGCCCGGCCTGTTCCCGAGGACCTTCGTCTCGAGCGGCCCCTGTCATTCCGAGGAGCTTCGTCTTGCCGGGCGACGAGGAATCCGCAACCCCGCCGGCGCTGAGACTGCGGATTCCTCGGGACCCGTCACGCGAGAGTCCCTCGGAATGACAGCCCGGCGGATTCCTCGGGACCCGTCCAGCCGGAGTCCCTCGGAATGACACGACGTCAGGCCGCGGTGCCGGCCTCCTCGGCCTCCTCGCGCGCGCGTCGCGCTCAGCTCGATCCTCGCCCCGCGGGCCCGATCCAGGTCCCCGGCCGGTCGGCGTGCAGCGTGTTGCCCACGAAGACCGGGATCCCGGCGCCCTCGAGCGGCTCGAGCGTGCGCGGGTGCAGCACCTTCGCCCCGGCGCGCGCGAGCGCCGTGGCCTCGGCGTAGGTGAGCCGGGGCAGGGTCTCGGCGGTCGGCACGAGGCGCGGGTCGGCGGTCATCACGCCGTCCACGTCCGACCAGATCTCGACGTGCTCGGCGTCGAGCGCCCAGCCGAGCACCGCGGCCGTGAGGTCCGACCCGCCGCGGCCCAGGAGAGTCGTCTCGCCCGCCTCGGTGGCTCCGAGGAAGCCGGTGACGACGGGTACGACGCCGAGGCCGAGCGACCCGAGCGCCGTCGCGCGCCAGGCGCCGCGTCGCCGGGTAGTCCACCACCGCCTCCGCGAACGACTCGTCGGTGCGCACGAGCGAGGCGGCGTCCACGACCTGCGCCTCGAGGCCCCGCGTCCGCAGCGCCGCCTCGACCACGGGAGCCGAGAGCCGCTCGCCGAGGGCGAGGACGCCCGCGCGCGTGGCCGGGGAGAAGGCGCCGTCGGCGGCGACCGCCTTCAGGCGCCTCTCCAGCTCGGCCACGCGCTCGCGGACGGCGGTGGCGGCGCGCAGGGCCGGCTTGCCCTGCGCCACCGCCGAGAGAAGAGCGAGGTGGCGCTCGCGGATCGCGCCGGCGAAGCCGGCGATGTCGAGCCGCGAGGCGGCGGCTCCCGCGAGCGCGGCCTCGAGCGCGTTGGTCACGCCGGCGAGAGCGGACACCACGACCACGACCGGCCGCTCGCGGGCGGCCGCCTCCGCGATGTCGAGCGCCGAGCGCAGCGCTCCGGCCGTCCCCACCGACGTCCCCCCGAACTTGAGCACCCGCCGCTTCAAGCCACCCACGATGCCTCCCCGCCGCTCACGCGACCGCCTTCACGGCCTCCCCGAACGCCTGCTCGAAGTCGGCCTTGATGTCCTCGATGTGCTCGATGCCCACCGACACGCGCACGAGATCCGGCGTCACGCCGCTCGCCTTCTGCTCGGCGTCGGAGAGCTGCTGGTGGGTGGTGGTGTTCGGGTGGATGACGAGCGTCTTGGCGTCCCCCACGTTCGCGAGGTGGCTCGCCAGCTTCACGCTGTCGATGAACTTCCGGCCCGCCTCGCGCCCGCCCTTGATCCCGAAGGTCAGCACCGACCCGAAGCCGTTGCGCAGGTACTTCTTCGCGAGGGCGTGCGAGGGGTGGGCGGGCAGGCTCGGGTGGCTGACCCACGAGACCGCGGGGTGCTTCTCCAGCCACGTGGCGAGCTCGATGGCGTTGTCGTTGTGGCGCTGCACGCGCAGCGACAGCGTCTCGAGCCCCTGCAGGAAGAGGAACGAGTTGAAGGGCGAGAGGCACGGGCCCGAAGTCGCGCAGCCCCTCGACCCGGGCGCGGATGATGAACGCGATGTTGCCGAACGGGCCCTTCGGGCCGAAGGTCTCCCAGAAGTTGAGGCCGTGGTAGCCCGGGGCCGGCTCGGTGAAGACCGGGAACTTCCCGTTGCCCCAGTCGAACTTCCCGGCGTCGACGATCACCCCGCCGATCGAGGTGCCGTGGCCGCCGATCCACTTGGTGGCCGAGGCGACGACGATGTCGGCGCCGAAGTCGATGGGCCGCGCGGTGTAGCCGGCGGCGCCGAAGGTGTTGTCCACGACGAGGGGGATGCCGTGGTCGTGGGCCACCTTCGCGAGCGCCTCGAAGTCGGGCACGTTGAAGCGGGGGTTGCCGATCGTCTCGACGTAGAGCGCGCGCGTGCGCGCGTCGATGGCCTTGGCGAAGTCCGCGGGGTTGTCCCCCTCGATGAACTTCGCGCCGATGCCGAGGCGCGGGAAGGAGACCTTGAACTGGTTGTAGGTGCCCCCGTACAGGTAGCTGGTGGAGACGATGTTGTCGCCGTTCTGCAGGATCGTGGAGAGCGCCAGGAACTGCGCGGCCTGGCCGCTCGCGGTGGCGAGGGCCGCCGCCCCGCCCTCGAGCGCGGCGATCCGCTTCTCGAAGACGTCCGTGGTCGGGTTCATGATCCGGGTGTAGATGTTCCCGAACTCCTGGAGCGCGAACAGACGCGCCCCGTGGTCGGCGTCGTTGAACGTGTAGGACGACGTCTGGTAGATCGGGACGGCGCGGGCGTTCGTCCCGGGCGCGGGCTCCTGCCCGGCGTGGACCTGCAGGGTCTCGAATCGGTAGCCCTTCTTCTCGTCGCTCATCGGCCTCTCCTCCACGACCCGCCTCGGCGGGCCTCGTTCAGGTTTCGGTGGCCGGTGGGCAACAAAAAACCCGCTCCGGCTCAGCCGTTGCGGGTCTTTCTGGCTACGGTGACGTCAGGCTGTCGTTTCCGGCTAGCCCCCGTTCACCGCGACCCGCGCGCGGCAGAGACACATGCACATGCACATGCTCTGGCGGGCGGACGCGGAAGTGGGCCGGATCGACATTGGTGAGAAGGTAGCGGGCCGCGGACCGCTTGTCAACGCCATTCCGCCATTACGACAATCGATTTCAACTATGAGGCGGCCCCGGGGCCTGTCATTCGGAGGGCCTGCGCTCGCGCGCCCGCGGGAGCGCGACGGCCGCCGCAGCCGTCCGCGGCAGGACGCGGTAGGCGAAGCGCGGGGCCGCGGCTGCGACCGCCTCCTCGTACTCCGGGCCCGACACGAGCGCCTGCAGGCGCTCGGACACCGGGAGGACGGTCGGCACCGGTTTCCACTCGGCGGGCTGGCCGGTGGCCGCGTCCACGAGCCGCCCCGCCTCCACCAGGGACGTGGCCTCCGGGAGGGGAACCCCCTCGAGAGCTCGCGCCATGGCGACGAGGCGCGCCTCGTCCTCCGGCTGCAGCGGCCGGACGAGCCGGCGGCTCTGCATAGCGACGTGGTAGTGCGCGGCGACGAAGAAGACCCCGTCGAGCTGGTGGGCCTCGCAGACGACGACGAGCCAGCCCATGAAATCGCGCAGCAGGCCCAGGCCGGGGTGCTGCTGGCCGGGCAGCCGCGGTCGCCGCGGGGAGAACGGCTCGCGGGGGTTCTGCAGGAGCAGCCACTCGACCGAGATCACCTCCATGCCGGGGACCGCGCTGCGATTGCGGTCCGCCCGCAGCTCCACGAGGAGCTCCTTCGGGGCGTCCTCCGAGAAGACGCGGAGGGTGTGGCCGGGCGCCTCGCGCGAGCCCAGGTCGACCCGCAGCGTGCGGAAGCCGCGGGCGCGGAGCTGGGGCAGGACGCCCGCCCGCTCGAGGAGCAGCTCCACCCCGTGGCGCGAGAAGTAGCCGAGGAAACGCGAGGGGCGCGCGGGCCCCGGCACGAGCCCCGCGAGGTCCTCCTCGCTCAGCGTGAAGGGGAGGCCGTCGTCGACCGTCTCCGCGTCGCGCAGGTCGCGTCCCAGGCGGCGGAAGCGCCGCAGGGCGAGCGCGTCCTCCTCGATGGGCTCGATCGCCCGCCCCGAGGCCAGCCAGAGCAGGTAGCGCGCGCTGTAGCGCCAGGCGTGCCGGCCGTAGCCGCCGGCGAGGACGACCACCATCGGGCAGGGGCTGCCGTCGGGACGCGCCAGCGACGTCACGAACCGGTCGCGCTCGATGAGCGCCCCCGCGGTGAGCCGCCAGTTGCCGATGGGGTCGTCCTCCGCGGGGTCGGTGCCGGCCAGGTACACGACGAGCCCCGGCTGCACGGCCTCGAAGACGGGCGGCAGCGCCTCCCGCAGCGTGGCGAGGAAGCGGGCGTCGCCCACGCCCGGGCCGAGCGCGATCGAGGTGGAGGCGACGGCTTCGGTGTCCCCCCAGTGGTCGTTGTGGATGGAGAAGGTGTGGACGGTGGGGTCGTCGGCGAAGAGGCGCCGCGTCCCGTTCCCGTCGTGCAGGTCGAGGTCCACCACGAGGACGGGCTCCGCGAAGCCTCGCCCGCGCAGGCGGCGGATCGCGACCGCGACGTCGTTGAAGACGCAGAAGCCGAGCCCGGCGTCGGCCATCGCGTGGTGGAAGCCGCCGCCGAGGTGGACGGCGACCCCGCCGGTCCGCATCGCGAGGCGGGTCGCCTGGATGGTGCCGCCCGCCATGAGCCGCTGCAGGTCGAG
This sequence comes from uncultured Acidobacteriota bacterium, assembly GCA_963818355.1. GTDB lineage: Bacteria > Acidobacteriota > Vicinamibacteria > Fen-336 > Fen-336 > DATBSL01. The sequence goes on from CAWFSB010000022.1 coordinate 60,997, forward strand.
CGTCGCCTCCGCCTCGGCCGGGGGCACCTCGACGCCGAGGATCCGGGTGAGGGCATCCGGCTCCTGAACCGCCTGCAGATAGTCGGGGGTGTGGACCCGCAGGAGGTTCTGCAGCGAGGCCGGGCGGGGCTCGGACAGCAGGTCGCGGCTCAGCAGCCCGGCCTCCTCGAGCGCGCCGAGGATCTTCTCGCCCCGCAACGGGTCCATCGGCACGCCGAAGACGCCGTGCTGGTAGCGGACGTCGTAGACGACCGGGATCCCCCGCGCCCCCAGACGGTAGAGCGAGCGGCGGGCGACCCGGGCCAGCCCGCGAAAAGGGCCGTTGCGCACCGCCGCCATTGTACCGTCGCCACCCGGGCGACATGGCCGGAGCGTCGATCTGGCCCACAATACCGCCATGTCCGGTCCCCTCCACGATCTCCTGCCCCCCGGCGACTCCGCGGGCAGCGACGAGCTGCTCGGGCTCTTCCTCGACTACGTGGCCGCCAAGGGCCTCACGCTCTACCCGGCGCAGGAGGAGGCCATCCTCGAGCTCTTCGAGGGCAAGAACGTCATCCTGAACACCCCCACCGGCTCGGGAAAGTCGCTCGTCGCCTCCGCCTTGCACTTCGCCTCGCTCGCGCACGGGCGAAGGTCGGTCTACACCTGCCCGATCAAGGCCCTCGTGAACGAGAAGTGGATGGCCCTGTGCCGCGAGCTCGGGCCGGAGAACGTCGGCCTCTCGACCGGGGACGCCACCGTCAACCGCGACGCCCCCGTCCTGTGCTGCACCGCCGAGATCCTCGCCAACATGGCCCTGCGCGTGGGAGAGGACGCGTGGGTGGACGACGTGGTGATGGACGAGTTCCACTGGTACGCCGACCGCGATCGGGGCGTCGCGTGGCAGGTTCCGCTCCTCACCCTGCCGCAGGCGCGCTTCCTCCTCATGTCCGCGACCCTCGGCGACATGACGTTCTTCGCGGAGGACGCTCACCCGGCGCACCGGGCGGCCCACCGCGATGGTCAAGTCCGTCGAGCGCCCGGTGCCGCTCGAGTACGCGTACTCCGAGATCCCGCTCGCCCAGACGCTCGAGAAGCTCGTCTCGGAGGGCAAGGCGCCCGTCTACGTCGTCCACTTCACGCAGAAGGACGCCGCGGACAGCGCGCAGGACTTCACGAGCCTCAACCTCTGCACCCGCGAGGAGAAGAACGCGGTCGGGGCCGCGATCGCCGGGCTTCCGCTTCACGAGCCCCTACGGCCCCGACGTGCGCAAGTGGCTCAAGCAGGGGATCGGCGTTCACCACGCGGGGCTGCTGCCGAAGTACCGCGTGCTCGTCGAGCAGCTCGCGCAAGCGGGCCTGCTCAAGGTCATCTGCGGCACCGACACCCTCGGCGTCGGCATCAACGTGCCGATCCGCACCGTGCTCTTCTCGCGCCTGTGCAAGTTCGACGGGCAGAAGACGGCCGTGCTCTCCGCGCGCGACTTCCACCAGATCGCCGGGCGCGCCGGGAGGAAGGGCTTCGACGACATCGGCTTCGTCGTGGCCCAGGCCCCGGAGCACGTGATCGAGAACCTCCGGCTCGGGGAGAAGGCGAAGGACGGGAAGAAGGTCGTCAAGCGCAAGCCGCCCGAGCACAACTTCGCGAACTGGGACCTCCAGACGCTCAAGCGGCTGATGGGCGCCCCCCCGGAGCGGCTCACGTCGCGCTTCCAGGTCTCCCACGGGATGCTGCTGAACGTCCTCTCCCGCCGTGGCGACGGCTGCCGGGCGATGCAGCGGCTCATCCGGGACAGCCACGAGCCGGACCGGGCGAAGAAGACCCACTTCAAGCGGGCCTGGCAGCTCTTCCGGGCGCTGCTTGACCGCGGCATCGTCGAGATCGCTCCGCCTGTCGTTCCGAGGGACTCCGGTTGGACGGGTCCCGAGGAATCCGCCGGCACGGCCAAGCTCCGCGTGAACGTCGATCTGCAGGACGACTTCTCGATGGACCAGGCGCTCTCGCTCTACCTCCTCGAGACGATCCCCCTCCTCGACCCGGAGTCGGAGACGCACGGGCTCGACCTGCTCACCCTGGTCGAGTCGATCCTCGAGAACCCGGAGCTCGTCCTGCGCCGCCAGCTCGACAAGCTGAAGGGTGAGGCGGTCGCGAAGATGAAGGCGGAGGGGCTCGACTACGACCAGCGCATGGAGCAGCTGGAGAAGCTCGAGCACCCCAAGCCCCTGCGCGACTTCGTCTACGGGACGTTCAACGCGTTCGCCGACCGGCACCCGTGGGTGGGCGAGGAGAACATCCGCCCGAAGTCGATCGCACGGGAGATGTTCGAGGGCTTCCGCTCGTTCTCCGACTACGTGCAGGAGTACGACCTCGAGCGCGCGGAGGGCCTGCTCCTCCGCCACCTGAACTCCGTCTACAAGGTGCTGGGCCAGACCGTGCCCGACGGCGTGAAGACCGACACCGTGCGCGAGATGGAGCTGTACCTGCGCGACATGCTGCGCGGGGTGGACTCGAGTCTCCTCGACGAGTGGGAGAGGATGCGCGACCCGAGCTACCGGCCGCTCGGGACCGGCTGGCGCGGACCTGCGGCCTCCCCGCCCGGAGGAGCCGCCCGGACGTCACGCGCGACGTGAAGGCGTTCACCGCCGCCATCCGCACGCGCCTCTTCGCCTTCCTCCGCGCGTGGTCGATCGGGAGCGACGAGGCCGCTCTGGAGGCGATCGACTCGCCTTCCGACGGCGACGGGCAGCCGTGGACCGGGGAGCGGCTGAAGGCCGCGCGCGAGGCCTACCGCGCGGAGCACGCCGCTCTCCGCCTCGACCCCGAGGCGCGCAACCTCCGCCACACCCACGTGCAGCCGTCCGACGACCGCGCCTGCTGGCGGGTCCAGCAGATGCTCGTGGACCCGGAGGGCCTCAACGACTGGGTGCTCGAGGTCGACGTGGACCTCGCCGCCTCGCGTGAGCTGGGCGAGCCGGTCCTGAAGCTGCTGCGGCTCGACAGCCTGGTCTAGCCGCTAGTCGGCCCCGTCCTTCCGCGCGAAGGCCACGGTGTAGCCGCCGATCCTCGCGCCGTGGGTCTTGCCCTCCTCGATGTCCGAGCGGTAGTGGATGGCGCCGTAGAGGCGCGAGATCCCCGCCTCGTCCCTCATCGACTCGAACGAGGCGGACCCGGACGGGAACAGGTAGGACAGCACCACGGCCGCGGCCGCCGAGAAGGTCGAGTGGCCCGAGGGGTAGGCCGGGAAGTTGGGCAGGCCGATCTTCGTCTTGATCGCCGGGTCGAGCTGGGACGGCCGCGGGTTGAACCAGGCGTACTTCGCGTCCCAGCAGCCGACGGCTCCGTCGTGCATCGCCATGTTCAGCAGGGCGAACGCCCGCGCCGCGCGCACCTCGCTGAAGCGGGCGTCGCGCACGTACTCCGTCGCGATGTCGTTCCAGTGGCCGGGAGGGGTGTAGGTCCCGGCGCCGTCGTTCCACTTCTGCGCGATGGCGAGCTGCGTCGCGGGTCAGCTCGTCGGTGGTGCGCTTGACCTCGGCGAGCTCCTGCGCCATCTGGGCCGAGGACGTCGACGGGGGCGCGGGCGGGCGCTCGTTCACGACGTCGGTCGGGGTCATCATCCACGCGCGCACCTTGCCGAAGTTCGGGAGCATCGGCGGCCGGGCGGGCGACTCCAGGCTCTTCCAGGGGACCTCCCCGCGCGCCGCGGCCGCGTCCGCGAGGGCCTGCCACTGCGCCGGCGTGCCGACGGCCGCCCCCATCCCGTCCGTGCCGGCGCGGGCGACGAGCACGGCGGCCACGGCCCTCCCCAGCGCCAGTCCCGCCGCGATGTCGCTCGCCGTCGCCCGCCCGCCGAGGAGCGCCGCCTCGCGCTGCTCGCGCCGCCTTGCGCGTGATCTCCTCGACCGCGGCCGGGAAGAGGAGCCGGAGCATCTCGGTCGAGACCCCGGACAGCACGGCGTCCTCGGACGGGTAGGACGGCACGCCGCTCGGCGGCAGCAGGGCCTGGACGCCGCCGTCCACCTGCGACGGCGCCGGGCGGTTGTAGAGGTACTTGTAGTACCAGGCGACCTTCAGGGCCTCGAACTGGGCCACGCTGACGTAGCTGTAGGCGCGCGCGGAGTAGGGCGGGTTGGCGAAGGGAAACTGCGGATCGGCGAAGGGGTTGTTGGCGTCCGGGGAGACGTAGGTGCCGTTGTCCCGGGGCGCGGGCGGCAGGTTGTAGCGCGCCACCAGCTCGCGCATCACCTGGTTCCAGCGCAGGACACCCCCGCCGGCCCAGTAGTCGATCGCCTGGCGCTGCGCGTCGGTGAGCGTCGCCTGCGCCGACTTGATCGCGGCGAGCTCCGCCTGGTACGCCTCGGAGGACGTGGGCGGGGCGCGGGGACGTCGATCTGCGTCGGCCCGGTGAGCACGATCATGCGCCAGGTGCCGGCGTTCGCGTCGACGCCGGACGGGCTCGACGGGGTCAGGGTCTCCTGCGTCGGGATGTCCTTGCTGCAGCCGATCGAGGCGAGGGCGGCCGCGAGCACGGCGGCGGCGAGCGACGTGGCGGGACGGTGGGCTCTCATGTCGGTTCCTGTGCCTAGAACTTGAAGGTGTAGAGGAGGCCGGCCAGGAACGTCGTCGACTTCCCGACGTTGCGCCCGCTGATCGTCGTAGCTCGCGCCGAGTCGCACGACGAAGTTCCTCGGCTTCTTGAGGTAGTACATGGCGAGCGCGTCGAGGCGGGACGCGTTCATGCGGTTGGAGACGAACGGCACGTCCTGCCGGCGGATGTCCGAGCCCCCGAGCGTGATCTCTGCGTGAAGGAGACGGGCAGCGTACAGGCCGTGCTTCCAGTAGCCGGCGCGGAAGGTGTAGTCGATCACGTCCGGCATCGCCACCTGGTCGCGTCAGGAAGAGCCGGTCGTCCGTGAAGTACGCCGGCCGGTCGAGCGTCACCGTGTCGCGCCAGGTGTAGGCGCCCGTCCCTTCGCACGAACCAGCCCTGCTTCGCCTGGAAGTTGAGCGAGAGCCGGCCCGAGGCGCGCTTGCTGTGGAGGCCGATCGACATCGGCAGGAAGTCCGGCGTGTAGTCGCCGAGGGGAACGCTCCCCGAGGCCACCAGGAACGCCTGCAGCTTGCCGACGCTCGTCAGGGGGGTGTCGAGGGCGTTCCACTTCACGGCGGCGGTCAGGTCCTGCACGCCGTCCATGCCGCTCGAGCGTGCCCGCGCTCGCCCCGGTCGTGACCCACGGCACCATGGCGATCACGTTGACGCGGTCGGTGATGCCGTAGGTCCCCATCCAGCTCACGCTCTGCGTGGTGAGCGTGCCGATGTTGCCGTTGCCGCGCTCGAGCGGGCCCTCCCAGTACCGGTCCCAGCTGTCGTGCATGTAGACGAAGCCGGTGCACAGCTGCTTGCGGGGCATCATCAGCGTGTCGTCGATCGTCTGGGCGTCGAGCGACGCCGCGCCGAGGGCGAGGACGACGGCCGGCAGCAGTCGCTGCAGTCGAGAGCAGTGCATGGGGTCTCCCTGTGGATGGGTGAGTTGCGCGGGGAGAGTGCAATCGCCGTTCCGCCGTTCGCGGCCCGCGGACGCGGCGAGGGCGACGGGGCCACGTAACGGGTATGGCCCGGTGCGACCGGGGGACGGCGGCCTCCTACGATCTACGAGGGGGGCTCACCCGAAATACGATCCAACGCACCAATTCGGTGAATCCGCCCAGTCGAATCGAAGGTGCCTCAGGGCACGAGAGGCAGGCCGGCCGCGCGCCGCAGATCGTTGGCGAGGGCGTCGGTGGCCCTCGCCTCCTCCTCGATCGCGTGGCCTTCGGGGGCCACGCTGGCGAGGTCCGAGGTGTTCTTCCCCGCCACCGCGTCGCGCGTGCGCTCGAGCAGGGCGATCGCCCGCCCGATGAGGCGGAGACTGCGCTGGTGGTGCTCGCGGCACGGGGCCGGCGGGAGAACCTCCGCCATTCGGGCCTGCAGGGCCCGCTGGGTGGTGATCAGCTCCTCGAAGCCGCTCATGTTGCCCGACAGTGTCTGGTCGAGGATGGTCCGGGCCAGCGCCTGGGGATCCTGTGTGGCCTTGACCTGGGCCGCCACGGCGTCCATCCGGGTGAAGTAGGCGGCGACGGCGGCGTCGTCGGGCTGGCCGCCGGCCGCGGGCCCTGTGCTCGCGGGCCCCGCGGCCACCTCGGCGCGCGTAGGCCGCGGCCGGCGTCGCCGGGGCCGTGACGCGGCCGAGCAGGAAGGCGACGGCCACCAGGCAGACGGCACACGCGGCGACCAGGAGCGCGACGACCCAGCGGGGCAGGGCCACGGTGCTGCCTGCGGGCCTTGGCGGTGGGGCCGGAGCCGGCGGCAATGGCTCGATGCCTCCTTACGTGAAGCGGACGCTCACCAGCTTCGACACCCCCGGCTCCTCCATGGTGACGCCGTAGAGCTGGTCGGCGATCGACATGGTCTTGCGGGAGTGGGTGATGAGCACGAACTGCGTCTGCTCCTTGAGGCCCTCGAGCATGCTCACGAAGCGGCCGATGTTGGCGTCGTCGAGCGGCGCGTCCACCTCGTCGAGGATGCAGAAGGGCGAGGGCTTGTACTGGAAGATCGCGAAGAGGAGCGCGATCGCGGTGAGCGCCTTCTCGCCGCCGGAGAGCAGCAGCACGTTCTGCAGCCGCTTGCCGGGCGGCTGGGCCATGATGTCGATGCCGCTCTCGAGGAGGTCCTCCTCGTCGAGGAGCGACAGCCCCCCGGTGCCGCCCCCGAAGAGCTGCTTGAACATCTCCCCGAAGTGCTGGTTGATGATCTGGAACGCCTCCTGGAAGCGCTCGCGGGAGGCCCGGTCGATCTTCCGGATGGCCTGGTCGAGCTCCGAGATCGAGTCGAGGAGGTCCTGTCGCTGGGCGGTCAGGAAGGTGTGGCGCTCCTCGAGCTCCTGCGCCTGCTCGACCGCGAGCACGTTCACCTGGCCCATGCGCTCCAGCTTGTCGCGCAGCTCCTGCACGAGCGCGGCCAGGGCGTCGAGGTCCCGCGCCCGGTCCTCGTCGGTGAGGCCCGCCGCCGCCTCGGCCGCGGCGATGCCCACGGACTGCTGGCACTCGCGGGCGAGGTGGTCGAGGTCGGACCCGGTCCGGGCCCGATCGACGTCCACCTCGGCGAGCGCGTCGCGCAGGACGAAGCACTCGCGCCGCCGCTCCTTGAGGCCCTGCTCCCGGCTCTCGATCTCGCCCCGGCCCTCGCGCACGCGGTCCTCGGCCACGGCGGTCTCGCCCTGCGCGCGGTCGCGCTCGACGAGCGAGGCGGCGAGGAGCCGCTCGACCTCGGCGAGCTCGGTCTCGAGGTCGCCCCGGCGGCCCGCCGTCTCCGCGGCGTGGGCGCGGGCGGCGGCGATGCGCTGCTCGAGCTCCGCGAGGTCCCCCTCGAGGCGACGGCACTCGTTCTGGGCCGCGGCCGTCCGCTCGCGAAGGGCCGCGAGCGAGCTGCGCGCCTCGGCGTGCCGCGCCTGGGCCGCCTCGGCCGCGGCGCGGCTCTCGGCGACGGCGGCGCCGATCTCGGCGAGGCGGCGGTGGCCCTCCTCGCGCTCCGCCTCGGCGACGCCGAGCGCCTGCTCGATCTCGGCGAGGCGCGAGGCGGCGGCGGCGCGCTCCTGCTCGGCCTGGCCGCGCTCCGTGTCGAGGATCGAGGCCTTGCGGTGCAGCCGGCCGGACTCTTCCTCGGCGGTCTGGACCTCGTGGCGCACCGCCACGAGGTCCTTCTCCGCGGCGTGGATGCGTTCCTCGAGCGAGCGCGCCTCGGCGGCGGCCGCGCTCGCGATCCCCGCCGTCTCCGCGGCGGCGGTGCGCAGGGCGAGGAGCCGTCCCTCCATCTCCTCCTGCCGCGCCGCGACCTCCTTCACCTCGCGCCGCGGGGCGAGGAGGCCCTTGACGTCGCGGCCGCCCTCGACCATGGCCCCGCGCAGCGTCTCGCCCTCGAGGGTCACCACCGCCACCGGCCCCTGCCGCGAGGCCACCTCGAGCGCGTCCTCGAGGGTGGCCACCACGATCGCGTCGGGGAGCGAGGCGCGGATGCGGTCGGCGTGGGCGCCGCCCACGCGGTAGAAGTCGGACAGCAGCCCGAGCGACCGGGGCTCCTGGCGCGCGATCTCGCGCAGCGGCCCGCAGTCGTGGCGGGTGCGGGCCGAGGCCAGGGGCAGGAAGGCCCCGCGGCCCGCGCCCGAGGACTGCAGCCAGCGGATGCCGCGCCGGGCCTGCTCGGCGTCGGGCACGAGCACCGCCTGCAGGCGGTCGCCCAGGAACGCCTCCAGCGCCCGCTCGTGCTCGGAGCCGGTCTCCAGGGCGTCGGCCACGACGCCGTGCACCTCGATCCCCTCCGGCCGCGACAGCAGCGCCCGCACGCCCTCGTCGAAGGCGGAGTGGGTGGCCACCATCTCCTCGAGCGAGGCCCGGCGGCCGGCGAGGCCGTCCCGCTCGCTCTGCAGCGCGTCCGCCTCGCGGCCGAGCGACTCGGCGCGGCCCCGAGCCTCGTCGGCGCGCGCGGCGGCGCCGTCGCGCGCGCCGGCGAGCTCGGCCAGGAGGGCCTCGGCCTCGCGCCCGCGGGCGTGGGCGGCGTCGCGGGCGGCGACCACGCGGCTGCGCTCGATCTCGAGCTCGGTCGTCTCGGCGGCGAGCTTGAGCAGGTCGGCTTCGGCGCGCTCGGCGTTGCCGGCCACCGACGCGCGCGAGTTCTGCAGCGTCGCGATCTTCCCGAGGAGCGCCACCTGCGACTCGCGCCCGCGCTCCTGCCCGGCCTCGGCCTCCGCCTGCCGCGCGGCGGCCTCCGCCACCGCGGCCTCCGCCGCCACGAGCTCGGCCTCGGCGGCGCCGAGCTCGTCGTGGAGCTTCTGCACCTCCGCGCGCCGGTCGGCGAGCGTCTCGGTGAGGGGCCCCACGCGGGAGACGAGCTCCTGCTCGTCGCGCGCCGCCTGCTGGGCCCGGACCTCGTTCTCCGCCAGCTGCTGCTTGCAGTAGCCGCTGCGTCCCTGGTGGCGGTCCACGGCGAGGGTGAGCTCGTTGAAGCGTCCCCGCACCTCCTCGAGGCGGGCCTCGAGCTCGTAGACCGACTGGCGCCGGCCCTCGAGCTGCGCCTCCTCGGTCTCCAGCGCCAGGCTCGCGGCGCGCTCGCGCTCGGCCTCGGCCACGTGCCGCTCCTCGAGCACGGCGGAGCGCTCCCCGAGGTCGACGAAGCGCCGCCCGAAGAGCACGCGCTCGACCCCCTGCATCTCCTCGCGGACCGAGCGCCAGCGCCGCGCCTTGGCCGCCTGGCGCTTGAGGCTCTCGAGCTGCTTCTCGACCTCGTTGACGATGTCGTTGACGCGGAGGAGGTTCTGCTGCGTCGCCTCGAGCTTGAGCTGGGTCTGCCGGCGGCGGGCCTTGTACTTCGTGATCCCCGCCGCCTCCTCGATGATCGCGCGGCGGTCGGTGGGCTTGGAGGAGAGGATCTGCCCGATCTTGCCCTGCTCGATGATCGAGTAGGCCTTCGACCCGAGGCCGGTGTCCATGAACAGCTCGTGGATGTCGCGCAGGCGACAGATCCGGCCGTTCATGAGGTACTCGCTCTCGCCGTTGCGGTACAGCCGGCGCGTCACCACGCACTCGGGGCTGCCGTCCGGGCTGTTGCCGTTGAGGCCGGAGACCTTGAGGTTCACCTCGGCCATCTGCAGCGGCTGGCGGCTGGAGCTGCCGTTGAAGATCACGTCTTCCATCGACGTGCCCCGCAGGCTCTTCGCGCTCTGCTCGCCGAGCACCCAGTTGATCGCGTCCGAGATGTTGCTCTTGCCGCAGCCGTTCGGGCCCACGATGCCCGTGACGCCGCCCTTGAACGACACCTCCTGCCGGTCGCAGAAGCTCTTGAAGCCGACGATCTCCACGGAGTCCAGACGCATCGAGCCCAGGAAGAACCTCCCTCTTGCACTAGATATTGTGCAACCGCGCGAACATAGCACAACCGGAAGGGGGGCGTAAACAAGCGTGCGCACACGGGGCAACGTGCTGACCGGGCGGGGGTTGCGCGGCGAGACCGCCAGAGGCCCGACGAACCGGCCCCTAAGGTGCATTGACGCCCGAGTGGCCGCGGGCCTAGCATTCCCGCGACGCACCCGGGAGGATCCCATGAAGCTCTGCTCTTGCCTGCTCCTGGCGGCCATCGCCGTCTCGCCCGCGATCGCCGCCGACAAGAAGAAAGACGACAAGAAGGGGAAGGACGCGCCGGCCCCGGCGGCGGTTGCCGGCCAGGACGCCGTCAAGGACGCCGAGGCGAAGCTGGCGGCGGGCGACGCCGACGCCGCGATCGCCGTCCTGGAGAAGGCCATGGGCACGGACGGGATGGCCGCCCTGCGCCTGGGTCGGCTGCGCGACTCGCGCGGCGAGCTGGACCAGGCGGTCGACGCCTACAAGGCGGCCGCTGTCCTGCTGACCGGACCCGCCAAGGGCGAGGCGCTGGGCCGCCGGGCGGTGGCGGAAGACTCGCGCGGCATGGCCGACGCCGCCGCCAGCGCCCAGGCCGCGATCGCCGCCGACCCCGAGGGGGTGTGGCCGATGATCGCGATGTCCTACCGGCGCGTGCACGAGGGCCAGCCGGACGAGGCCGTTGCCCTCGCGCAGAAGGCGGTGGCGGCCGGGGGCGGCGCCGCCGCCACCGGGGCGCTGGCACACGCCCAGGAGGCGAAGGGCGACATGGCTGCGGCCGAGGCGTCCTACCGGCAGGCGATCGCGGCCGATCCCGTGGCCGTCGGACCGACCGTGGGGCTCGCCACCGTGCTTCGCAAGACCGGGCGCGCGGCCGAGGCGGAGCCGATGCTCAAGAAGGCGATCGACGCCTCGCCCGGCGCGGTCGAGGCCTACAAGGAGATGGCGCGCGTGAAGATGGCCCTCGGCCGCGCGCAGGAGGCGCTCTCCGACGCGAACCTCGCCGCCGCGATGTCGGAGAACGACCCGGAGGCGCAGGAGCTGGTGATCGAGGTGAGGGTGGCCCGCTCGCTGCAGGACGTGGGCGCGGGCCAGGCCGACCTCGCGGTGCAGGAGCTCACGCAGCTGCGTGACCAGAACCCCGGCTCGGCCGCGGTGAGGCTCGGGCTCGGCCGCGCCCAGATCGCGCGGCGCGACGCGGACGGCGCTCTCGCCGAGCTGCAGAAGGCGGTCGAGCTCGACCCGAAGAACGCCGAGGCCCAGTACCAGCTCGGCTACGTGCAGCAGGTCATGAAGCAGAACCCGGGAGCCGCCGTGGTCCCCTACGAGAAGGCCGTCGAGGCGGAGCCGGGCAACACGATGTTCCGCACGAGCCTCGGCAGCGCGCTCCTCGGGGCGGGTCAGACGGACCGCGCCGTCGAGCAGCTGACGAAGGTGACGTCCGCCGAGGGCTACTCCGGCTCCCAGGCCTGGTTCTACCTCGGCGCGGCGCAGCTCAAGGCCAGCCGCTTCAAGGAGGCGGTGGCCGCCCTCGAGAAGTCCCTCGCCGCCAAGCCCGACAACGCCGAGGCCGAGGCCTACCTCGCCTGGTCGTACTTCGGGCTCAAGGACGCCGCCGGGTTCAAGGCGCACGGCGCTTCGGCACGCAAGCTCGGCTGGAAGGACGCGGCGCTTCTCGACCGCCTCGCAAAGGTCGAGGCGGGGCAGGCGATCAAGTAGCGGCCGTCCCCGGAGGTGATCGTGGCCACGCGTGCGCGGACCCTCGTGCTGCAGCCGCTCGCGCGCGCCGCGCTCCTGCTCGTCTGGTCGCTCGTCGCGTGGGGCGCGCTGCTCCTGGTGCTGACGCTCGTCGGCGCCGTCGGCGAAGGACCGGGGCCCGCCCTCGCGCGGCTCCTGCCCGCCCGCGGGGCCTCGGTGTGGGCCTGGCTCAACGTGCTGTCGGCGATGCTGGCCCTCGCGGTGGGGCTCGTCGGGGCGGGGATCGCCTGGAGCCGCCGAGGCAGCGCGCCGACTCTCCCGCCAGCGTCGTGAGGGCCTGACGCGGACCCCTGTCATTCCGAGGAGCTTCGTCCGGCCGGGCGACGAGGAATCCGCCGGCGCTGAGACTGCGGATTCCTCGGGACCCGTCCAGCCGGTGCCCACTCGGAATGACAGGTGCACGACGCCTTCGGCCTTCCTCGGGGCTTGTCATTCCGAGGAGCTTCGCCTCGCCGGGCGACGAGGAATCCGCCGGCGCTGAGACTGCAGATTCCTCGGGACCCCGTCCAACCGGAGTCCCTCGGAATGACGCCTTGACAGATGCTTGCAAAGTGATATCATGGTGATTGCAAGGGAGAGCGCATGGACAACGTGGCGCCGTGTCCGAACTGCCAGGGCAGGACGCTGTATCGCAGTCCTGAGATCAGCTCGGGGGGCGGGCACGCCCCGAACTACCTGCCGGGCCTGGGACGCTTCGTGTTCTCCGCGAAGTTCGTCCTCGTCGTGTGCCGTGACTGCGGGCTCACGCGCTTCTTCGCGCAGCCGGAGGCGAGGGCGAAGCTGAAGGAGTCGGGAAAGTGGAAGACGGTCTGATGCGTGCGCATTCTCGAGGGAGGGGTCAGATGATCCGGGAACAGGAACGTCGAACGGCGTCGGGTCTCCTGATGCTGGGGGTGTTCGTCATCATCGGCGCGGTGGCGGTCGCGAGCATCGTTCGCGCCGCGCGCGCGGACGACGTGTTCGTGGCCGTTCTCAGCGTGATCGTCCTCGTCGCGTGCGTGGTGGGCCTGGCCGGCCTCTTCACGGTGGCGCCCAACCAGGGCCAGGTGCTGCAGCTGTTCGGCGCCTACCGCGGGACCGCCAGGGAGCAAGGGCTCCGCTGGGCGAACCCCTTCTACACCAAGAAGCGCGTCTCGCTGCGCGTGCGCAACTTCGAGAGCGCCCACCTGAAGGTGAACGACATCGACGGCAACCCCATCGAGATCGCGTCGATCGTGGTCTGGCGGGTGGTGGACACCGCCGAGGCGGTCTTCGAGGTGGACGACTACGAGAACTTCGTCAAGGTGCAGACCGAGTCCGCGGAGCGCAACCTCGCCACCCACTACCCCTACGACACGCACCTCGAGGGGCACCTCTCGCTGCGCGGCAGCACGGACGAGGTCGCGAAGCGGCTCAAGGACGAGATCCAGGACCGTCTCGCGAAGGCCGGGGTCGAGGTGATCGAGGCGCGCATCAGCCACCTGGCCTACGCGCAGGAGATCGCGGCGGCCATGCTGCGGCGCCAGCAGGCGGGCGCCATCATCGCGGCCCGGCAGAAGATCGTGGAGGGCGCGGTGGGCATGGTGGAGATGGCGCTGGACCTGCTCTCGAAGAGCGACAAGGTCCACCTCGACGAGGAGCGCAAGGCCACGATGGTGAGCAACCTGCTCGTCGTGCTCTGCGCCGCGCACGACGCCCAGCCGGTGGTCAACACCGGCACCCTCTACCAATAGGCGGAAACCGGGAATGGCCGAGCGCAAGCCCTTTCTGATCCGGGTGGACCGCGACGTCCTCGACGCGGTCCAGCGCTGGGCCAACGACGACCTGCGCAGCCTCAACGCGCAGGTCGAGTTCCTGCTGCGGCGGGCGCTCCAGGCCGAGGGTCGGCTCAGGCCGGCCGCGGGCCGGGGCCCCCGCCGCGGCGATCGCACGGGGGATCCGCCCGCCGAGTGAGGCCCCGCACACGGGCCTTTGAACATCTCCCGGCGGCGGCGCACAATGGTTGAATGTCGATCCCGACGTTCCGCGAGGTCCAGGACGACATCACCGCCCAGCTGCGGGAGCAGGGCTTCCTCGCCGCCATCCTCGTCGACCTGAGCCCCCTCGCGAACATCGAGCGCACCTTCGGGGGCACCGCGTTCCGCGCCCTGCGCTCCCAGGTGGACCCGCTCCTCCAGGACATGCGCCAGCGCTTCCGCCAGGACGACTTCATCACGCGGGACGAGCGCGAGGGCGACCGCTTTCTCCTCTTCCTGTCCGGGCCCCGCCGGGGCGACACGCCCTTCCGCTCCGAGAACCTCCGCAAGCTCGTCGAGCGCGTCGAGGAGTTCCTCAACCCGCGCGTGGGCCGGCTGACCCTGCCGTACCTCAAGGAGCGGCCGACCCTCGTCGCCGGCTACGGGCTCGTGCTGTGGAGCCCGCTCGAGAGCCCCGAGCGGCAGGTCCTTCGCCTCGTGGACGACGCCATCGCCTGCGCCGACATGCGGGCGCGGGTGCGCGACCGCGACGAGCGCGAGCGGCTCCTGGAGATCATCCAGAACCGCGAGATCTGGACCGCGTTCCAGCCGATCGTCGACCTCGGGTCCGGGCGCGCCATGGGCTGGGAGGGCCTCTCGCGCGGCCCCCGCGGCTCGGACCTCGAGCCGCCGATCGTCCTCTTCGGGCGCGCCGCGCGCTACGGCATCACCGAGGAGCTCGAGCGCGCCTGCCGGCGCCAGGCGTTCGTCGACTGGGGTTTGCTGGGCCAGACCGGCCGCCTGTTCGTCAACACCGTCCCCGCCACCGTCCGCGACACCAGCTTCCTCGGCCGCGGTGTTCTCGACTACCTCGGCCCGGACATCGCCCCGAACGGCGTCACCCTGGAGATCACCGAGCGGCAGGTCATCGAGAACCTGAACCTCTACCGAGAGGCGATGCACGCCTTCACCGACCTCGGCTTCTCCTTCGCGATCGACGACGTCGGCGCGGGCTACTCGGGCCTGGAGACGGCCGCCGTCCTCAAGCCCGCCTATCTCAAGATCGACATCGCGCTCGTGCGCGACGTGCACCAGAAGAAGGTCAGCCAGCAGGTGGTGAAGGCCATCCTCGACATGGGGGAAGGCCTCGGGGCCACCGTCATCGCCGAGGGCATCCAGGTGCGCGAGGAGGTCGAGGCGCTTCGCGACCTCGGCGTCATCTGGGGCCAGGGCTACTTCTACGCCCGGCCGGTGGACCCCTACGCCGTGCCGCGGGCGGACCCTTACGCCGCGCCCCGCGCGAACCCGGCGAGTTGAGCGTGCGCCGCTCCCGCTCGCCGTGGGGCCCTGCCCCCTTCCTCCTCGCCGCTCTCGTCTCCGCCTGCGGCGGCTCGGGGGGATCGCCGACCTCGGGGACGCCCGCCTCCACTCCGGCGTCGGCCGGCTCCTCGAACCCCTGCACGGCGGCACTCGGCGCCACCGGCGAGGTGGCCGCCTCCGCCGCGGGCCGCTCGCCGAAGTCGGACGGCTTCGGCCACGACGACCGCGACCCGCGCGAGTTCCTCGCGCTCCACCTCCTGCCGCGCGACGGCGGCGTCTCCGCCCGCGCGGCCTCGTCTTCCGCCTCGAGGTCCGGCGACATCGCGGTGGTGAGCGACGACGGCTCGATCGTCATCGGCGCGAACCCCTTCGACCTCGGCGGCGCCGCGCTGCGGTTCGACCCGAACGGCCAGGGCGGCTACGACGTGCGTCGCGCGAGCGGCGGCTTTCGCCCCGACCTCGGCCGGCGCGCCCGGTTCGGCGACGACGACACCCGCGAGGAGGCCTTCGGCTTCTCCTTTCGGTTCTATGGAGCCGCCCGGGCGTCGGCCTACGTGAACTCCGACGGCAACCTGACCTTCGGCGGGGGCGACGTCGAAACGACCGCCCGTTCCCTCGGCCGCGTGCTCTCCGGCGCTCCGCGGGTCGCTCCCTTCTTCGCGGACCTCGACCCGTCGGCCGGCGGGGGCATCTTCGTGAACGCCGCCTCCGACGCCTTCACCGTGACCTGGTGCGCGGTGCCGGACTTCGACGCCACCGGCAAGGTCACGGCGCAGGCGAGTCTCCTCCCGGGCGGAGCCGTGGAGATCCGCATCGACGCCTCCACGACCTTGAAGGACGCGGTCGTGGCCCTCTCGCCGGGAGCGACCAGCGTCCTCGCCGCGGTCGACCTTTCCGCCGCGAGCGGCGGCACTGCGGGCGGCCCGGGCGCCGTGGGCGAGCGGTTCGCCGCCGAGGCCTCGCTCGATCTCGTCGCGGCCTCCCGCCGCTTCTACGCGGAGTTCCCCGACAACTACGACCAGCTCCTCTTCTGGAGCGACACGCGGGTCGTGGAGAGCGGCACCTTCGCCTTCGAGACCACGGTCCAGAACGCGATCACGGGCATCGGGCAGGAGGTGGTGAGCTTCGCCGACGCTTACGGCAGCGGCGGCCGCCTGTCGAGCCTCGTGGTCATGGACGACCTCGGCAAGTACCCGTCCGACCCCCTTCAGCGCGCGAACGGCGAGAACAACACGCTCGCGCTCGTGGCCCACGAGACCGGCCACCGCTGGGGCGCCACGCTGCAGTTCCGCGACGCGTCCGGGGCCTCCTCCGACGCCTGGCTGGGCCGCCAGCGCGCGCACTGGAGCTTCTTCTGCGACTCGGACGCCTCCGTCCTCGAGGGCAACGAGATCGAGGACCAGGGCGGGGGCTCGTTCCGCACGACCGCCACCGTGTCGAGGTACGGCCCGTTCGACCTGTACGCGATGGGGCTCCTCGGCGAGTCCGAGGTGCCGCGCGCGTTCTACGTGGAGAGCCCCTCGGGCGCGAGCCAGGACCGGGAGTCGCCGCCCCGGACGGGGATCGCCTTCACCGGCACGCGCCGCGAGGTCTCGATCGGTGACGTGGTCGCGGCCATGGGCCCGCGCAACCCGCCCGCCTCGCGCTCCCCGCGCACGCACCGGCAGGCGTGGGTCTACGTCGTCGGCCGGGGGCGCACCGCCGACCCCGCCGCGATCGCCAAGCTGGAGACGATCCGCCGCGCCTTCGAGAGCTTCTTCTTGGACGCGACCGGCGGCCGCATGAGCGTCGAGACGCGGCTCGACTGACGAGCACCGCATGCGCGCTCCGAAGTGACCGGTTGAGGATCGCGATCGTCGGCGCGGGCCCGGCCGGCTCGCTGCTCGCCACGCGGCTGGCCGAGGGCGGCATCGAAGCCACCGTCTTCGACGCCTCACACCCGCGGGAGAAGCCGTGCGGCGGCGGACTGACCGGCAAGGCGCTCGGCGCGCTGCCCGCTCGGCCCGCCCGGCGACCCGCTGCCCGCCCGCCGCGTCGCATCCTGCCGGTTCGAGGCGGACGGCGGCGCGGTCGAGGTGCCGCTGCGCGAGCCGGTGGCCATCGCGTGCCGGCGCGAGCTCGACGCATGGCTGCTGCGAAGGGCCACCGCGGCGGGCGCGCGGCACGTGGCCGAGAGGGTCGTGGAGCTCGCGCGGGGAGAGGTGCGGACGGTCGCGAGCGGCCGGCAGGCCTTCGACCTCGTGGTGGGGGCCGACGGCGCGAACAGCCTCGTGCGGCGGACGTTCCTCGGCCCGCTGCCGAAGGAGCGGCTCGCGATGGCCGTGGGCTGGTACTCCCCGGGTGTCGCCCCCATGCTGGTTCGCTTCACGCCTCCCCTCTCGGGCTACCTCTGGGCCTTCCCGCGCCCGGACCACGTGGGCGTCGGCATCTGCGCCCCGCTGGGGGAGGTGCCGACGCGCTCTCTCCGGGAGCGTCTCGAGCGCGAGGTGGCGCGGACGATGCCGGCCCTGTGGGACCCCGGGGCCGCGCGCTACGCCCACACCATCCCGTCCCCGTCGGCCGACCCGCGTGACATCCTGGAGGCGGCGGGGCAGGGTTTCGCCCTCGTGGGGGACGCCGCGGCCCTGGCCGACCCGATCACCGGCGAGGGGATCTTCTACGCCCTGCGCTCGGCGGCGCTCCTCGCGGAGACGCTCCTCGCCGAGGGCTCGCCGGCGCGCTATCCCGAGCGCGTCCTCGCCGACTTCGGTCGCGACCTGCTGAAGGCGGCGGCCCTCCGCCGCCGCTTCTACGCCCCCGGCTTCGCGGGGCGCATGGTGCGACACGCCGCCCGCAGCCACGCGATCCGCGACGTGCTCGGCGACCTCGTGCTCGGCCAGCAGGGCTACGTCGGGCTGAAGCGACGCTTGCTGCGGACGCTGCCGCGCTTCCTGGTCGAGGCCGCCTGGTCCGGCGTGCGCCAAGGCCCTCGCTCGTAGCAAGGCCGATCTGTCATTCCGAGGAGCCCGGCCTGGCCGGGCGACGAGGAATCCGTGCTCAGCGCCGGCGGACTGCCGGCCGTGTCGTTCCGAGGGACTCCGGCTGGACGCGTCCCGAGGAATCGGCGCTCTCAGCGCCGAGAGCCCCGAAGAGAGCCGAGATCGGTGGCACGTGTCATTCCGAGGGAGCCCGGCTGGACGGGTCCCGAGGAATCCGCAGTCTCAGCGCCGGCGGATTCCTCGTCGCCCGGCGAGACGAAGCTCCTCGGAATGACAGGGCCCCGGGGGAAGCCGAAGCCGTCGTGCACTTGTCATTCCGAGGGACTCTGGCGGACCGGACGGGGCTCCTCGGGGTGACAGCGACGACCCGGACGGAGCCTCTCGGGACGACTGGGGCTAGCCGCGCTTCTTCGGCATGCCGGGCACGATGCCGTGCTCGGTCTTCAGCCGGTCGAGGGCGGCGAGGCGGACGGGACGGCGCACGTCGTGGTCGGCCGGCCGGTAGCCCGGCCCGTGCTCGACCAGCTTGTTGCGGGCCATCAGGCGGTCGCGGTCGATGATCAGCTCCGCGCGGGTCGTGCCCACGAGGTCGTTCTCGCGGCTCATGATGATCGCCTCCTCCGGGCAGGCGTCGACGCAGAAGCCGCAGTAGACGCAGCGGAGGAGGTCGATCTCGAACCGCGTCGGGTACTTCTCGATCGTCTTCTCGGGTCGCTCGCCCGACTCGATGTAGATGCACTCGGCGGGGCAGGCGGTCGCGCACATGTAGCAGGCGACGCACTTGGGCGTGCCGTCCTCGCGCTCGGTGAGGACGTGGATGCCCCGGTAGCGGCTGGAGACGTTGCGCTTCTGCTCGGGGAACTCGATGGTCGAGGTCTTCCGCCGGAAGAGGCTGTCGAAGAAGATCTTGAGGGTGACGCCGAAGCCCTTGATGATCGGGAGGACGCTCGCCTTCTGGTTCCGGTCGACGGTGACGACGCTGGCTGCCATGACGCTCCTCCCGCCTACGCGCGGGCCTCCTGCGCGGGGGCGGCCGCCTCGGCCGAGGGCAGTGCCTGGCCCAGCGCGCCGATCGCCCGGTAGTCGAGCGAGCCGTAGTCCGGAGTCGCCTTCGCCACGAGCGCGAACACCTCGCGCGCCGTGGCCGCCCCCAGCGGAGCGCCGAGCCGCTGCAGGACGCCGGCGACGAGCTGCCAGCGCGGCTGCGCGTCGCCGGGAGCGGGCACCGCGGCCTTCAGCCGCTGCACGCGCCGCTGGTAGTTCGTGAACGTGCCCTCCGCCTCGGCCCACAGGGCCGCCGGCAGCACGACGGTGGCCCGGTCGAGCTCGGGGCCCTCGTGCGTGGCCATGACGGCGACGAAGGGCACCTTCGCGATCGCATCCACGGCCTCGGGGACGCGCAGGATCTCCGGGCCCTGGAGGACGAGGGCCTTGACCGCCGCCCGCGCGGCAGGCCTCGAGGATCGCGGCGACCCCGTCGCGACCGACGCCCTGGTCGAGGCAGCCCTGGGTGTTCGGGTTGCGGTCGGCGCGCTGCAGCACGTGGTCGGTGCGCTCGCGGACCTTGAGGTGCGGGTCGCCGACCCGGAAGTCGAGCTTCCCGCCCAGGGCGGCGGCGAGCGCCTTGAACGCGAACACGTCCTCGTTGGTCCCCTGCGGGGAGGCGAGGAAGGCGCAGGCCGCGCCGGCACCCTTCAGGGCCGCGGCCACCCGGTCGAGGGCCGCGGCGACGCTCACGCCCTCCCAGGCGGCGGCGCCGCGCACGCGGGCGCCGGAGACGCGGCCCGTGACCGCGATCTCCTTGTAGAGGGCGCGCCCCGGGTCGCACATCCAGGACTTGTTGACCTCGGGGTTGCGGCGCGGCCGCAGGCGCTGCACCTCGCCGTCCCGCTCGTCCACGAAGACGTTGCAGCCGGTCGAGCAGCCCGGGCAGACCGAGTCGTGGGTCTTCAGGAACCACACCCGCATCTTGAAGCGGAAGTCGCGGCTGAGGAGCGCGCCCACCGGGCAGACGTCGGCGAGGTTGCCCGCGTACTCGTGGGTGATCGGACCGCCCTCGAAGGTCGAGATCTGGGTGTGGTCGCCGCGGTTCACGAACTCGAGCAGGTTCGTCCCCGTCACCTCGCGCTCGAAGCGCAGGCAGCGCGAGCACAGCACGCAGCGCTCGGCGTCGAGCATGATCGGGCCGAGGTCGACCACCTTGCGCTTGTGGACCTTGTCCTCGAGCTCGACCTTCGAGCCGTAGAGGCCGTGCCCCATGTACTGGTCCTGCAGGTAGCACTCGCCGGCCTGGTCGCACACCGGGCAGTCGATCGGGTGGTTGATGAGCAGGAACTCGAGCGTCGTGCGCTGGGCCTCTTTCGCCCGCGGCGACTTCGTGTGCACCACCATGCCCTCGGTCACCTGCGTGTTGCAGGCGATCTGGAGCTTGGGCATCTTCTCGACCTCGACCTGGCACATGCGGCAGTTCCCGTCCACCGCGAGGTCCGGGTGCCAGCAGAAGCGGGGGATGCGGATTCCCAGCTCTTCCGCCGCCCGGATCACCGTGGTGCCGGCGGGGACCTCGATCTCCGTCCCGTCGATCGTGCACTTGGGCATGGCGCTTACCTGTCGAGCTCCCCGGCGATGACGTTCAGCCCGCCGATGATGGCGATCGCGTCGGCGATCATGCCGCCCCGGATCATCTCCGGGTAGGCCTGGTAGATGTTGTAGCAGGGCGGGCGCACCTTCACCCGCCAGGGGTGCTTCTGCCCGTCGCTCACCACGTAGAAGCCGAGCTCGCCGTTGGCGGCCTCGGTGTAGCCGTACACCTCGCCCGGCGGCGGCAGGATGCCGTCGTAGACGAGCTTGAAGTGGTTCATGAGGGACTCGATCGTCGAGTACACCTCGGACTTCGGCGGCAGGGCGACCCGCCGGTCGTCGGTGATCACCGGACCCTTCGGCAGCCGGGCCAGGGCCTGCTCGACGATGCGCAGGCTCTGGCGCATCTCCTCCATGCGGACGAGGTAGCGGTCGAAGCAGTCGCCGGCCGTGCCCACCGGCACGTCGAAGTCGTACTGCTCGTAGCCGGAGTAGGGGTGGTCCTTGCGCACGTCGTAGGCGACGCCCGAGCCGCGCAGGCACGGTCCCACCCAGCCCCAGCCGAGCGCGTCCTCTTTCGGCATGTTGCCCACGTCGCGGAAGCGCTTCTGGAAGACGATGTTCTTCGTGAGGAGCGCGTCCCCCTGGCGCACGACCTCGCGGATGCTGGCCATGGCCCTGCGGCAGAGGGCCTCGAAGTTCTCCGGGACGTCCTGGGCGAGGCCGCCGATGCGCACGTAGGACACGGTGAGCCGCGCGCCGCAGCAGGCCTCCAGGACGTCGTAGACGTCCTCTCGCGCCCGGAACATGACGAAGAACGGCGTGATCGCGCCGAGGTCCACCACGTTCGCGCCGATGCAGATGATGTGGTCCATGATCCGCGACAGCTCGGAGAGGATCACGCGGATCGCCTCGGCGCGGGGCGGGGCGGGCACGCCCAGCAGCTTCTCCACCGCGAGCGCCCAGCCGTGGCCGTTCATGAACGACGAGCAGTAGTTCAGGCGGTCGGTGTAGGGGATGATCTGCCAGTAGGTCCGCTCCTCCGCCATCTTCTCGAAGTTGCGGTGCATGTAGCCGATCTCGGTGTCGGCGTCGACGATCGTCTCCCCGTCCAGCCGCGCCTGCACGCGAAAGGCCCCGTGCATCGACGGGTGGGAGGGCCCGATGTTGATGACCAGGTTCTCCGAGCCCGGCGGGACCGTCAGCAGCAGCTCCTTCGGGGACTTGAGGACGTGGCGCCGCGCGGTGGGGTAGTCCTTCCGCATCGGGTGCCCCTCGAAGGACTCGTGGGTCAGGATGCGGCACAGGTTCGGGTGCCCCTCGAAGACGATGCCGTAGAGGTCCCACGCCTCGCGCTCGAACCAGTTGGCGCCCTTGAAGACGCCGGTGAGCGTGGGGAGCTTCGCCTCCGCCTCGGGCACGGGCGTCTTCAGCCGGACGTGGTGCTTCCTCGAGACGGAGTACAGGTGCAGCACCACCTCGTAGCGCGCCTCCCGGTCCTCGCGGTCGAGGTAGTCGACGCCGCACAGGTCGAGGAACAGCTTGTAGTCGAGCTCCGGGTGGTCGCGGAGGAGGCGCGCGGCCTCGACCCAGCCCCGGCGGTCCACGGTGATCGCGAGGTCGCCGCGGAAGTCGTCGAGGGCGAGGACGCGCTCGCCGAGAGCCTCGGAGAGGACGCGGGCGGCGGGCTTGGCGAGGACCCCGGGGGCGGCGGTGGCGGTGATGCTAGCCATGGTGCTCTTCCTTGCCGTTCTCCTGGACGACGCGCAGATCGAGGCGCCCGCGGGGGGCCTGGCCCCCGGCGAGGCGGGCGGCGTCGTCCTTCGCCCAGTCGTCGCGCCGGGCGCGGCGGTCGATGGCCCCGGCCCCGGAGGCGCCGAGGCGGTCGGCGCCCTGCGGCTCCTGCGCCTGCTGGCCCTTCTGGATCTTCTCCTGGATCTTCATGAGCGCGGCGAGCAGCCCCTCCGGCGAGGGCGGGCAGCCGGGCACGTACACGTCCACGGGGACGATCTCGTCGATGCCCTGCATCGTGTGGTACGAGCGGTAGAAGCCGCCCGACGAGGCGCAGACCCCCATCGAGATCACCCACTTCGGCTCCGGCATCTGGTCGTAGATCGTCTTGAGCACCGGGGCCTGCTTGTCCACGATCGTCCCCGCCACGAACATCAGGTCCGACTGGCGGGGCGAGAAGCGCAGCACCTCGGCGCCGAAGCGCGCGATGTCGTAGTGCGAGAAAGAGACCGCCATGAACTCGATCGCGCAGCAGGCGGTGCCGAAGGGCAGTGGCCAGATGGAGGACTTGCGCCCCCACTTGATCACGGCGTCGAGGGAGGTCGTGATGACGTCGCCCCCGGCGTGCACGCCCGGGAAGGTCGGGTCAACGAACTTGCCCTTGAAGAGGTCGATGAGACCCATGGCAGGAGTCACCTTTCCGGTCTTTACGGGAGTTCCGGGCCGCCCCTCGCGGCCGCCTCGGTCGCAGGACGGGCCCGCCGAAGCGCCGAAACGGGATGATACCCCAGCCCCCGGGGGGCTTCCACGGCGGCGCGGGTCAGCCGGCCAGGGTCGGCAGGCGGTCGAGGAGGTCGGCGAGGCGAGGGGCGGAGGCGTCCTTGCCGGAGAGGGTCGGGCGGCGACGGCCAGGCGAGCCGAGCGGGTGGCGGGTCAGCCGGCCAGGGTCGGCAGGCGGTCGAGGAGGTCGGCGAGGCGAGGGGCGGAGGCGTCCTTGCCGGAGAGGATCGGGGCGGCGACCGGCCAGGCGACGCCGATGGCGGGGTCGTTCCAGGCCACCGCCAGCTCGTCGTCGCGGTCGTAGAAGTCGGTGCACTTGTACTCGAC
This sequence comes from uncultured Acidobacteriota bacterium, assembly GCA_963818355.1. Lineage (GTDB taxonomy): Bacteria > Acidobacteriota > Vicinamibacteria > Fen-336 > Fen-336 > DATBSL01. The sequence goes on from CAWFSB010000022.1 coordinate 84,312, forward strand.
GTGCACGCGCTCGCTGACGACGCAGAAGCCGTGGGCGAAGCCGGGCGGGACCCAGAGCTGGCGGAAGTTCTCGCCGGAGAGGGTGAAGCCGACCCAGTTGCCGAACGTGGGCGAGCCGCGGCGGATGTCCACCGCCACGTCGAACATCTCGCCGTCGACCGCCCGCACGAGCTTGCCCTGGGGCTTGCTGCTGCTGCGCGTGCAAGCCCCGCAGGGTTCCCCGGGCCGAGTACGAGTGGTTGTCCTGGACGAAGGGTCCGGGGATTCCCCCCTCCGCGTACTTTCTCTCGTGGTAGGTCTCGAGGAAGAAGCCGCGGGCGTCCTTGAAGACGTCCGGCTCGATCAGGATCACGCCGGGCAGGCCGGTGGGGAGGAACTTCATCGGGGAGCCCTCAGGCGAGGCCGAGCCGCTCGCGGCGGTACGCGCCCGACTGCACCGCCTCGCACCAGCGGCGGTTCGCCAGGTACCAGCGCACCGTCACGCGCAGGCCGTCCTCGAAGGCGTGCCGCGGCGCCCAGCCGAGCTCCGTGCGGATCTTCGAGGCGTCGATGGCGTAGCGCCGGTCGTGGCCGGGCCGGTCCGCGACGAAGGTCTTGAGGCCGGCGTAGGAAGACAGGCCCCGCGCGGCGAGAGCGGGGTTCTTCGCGGCCGGCAGCTCCGCGTCGAGTGTCGCGCACAGCGCGTCCACCACCTGCAGGTTCGTGCGCTCGTTGCCGCCGCCGACGTTGTACTTCCCGCCGGGGGCGCTGCGGCGCAGCACCAGCAGGATCCCCTCGCAGTGGTCCTCGACGTAGAGCCAGTCGCGGACGTTGCCCCCGTCCCCGTAGATCGGCAGGTTCTTCCCCTCGATCGCGTTCAGGATCATCAGGGGGATGAGCTTCTCGGGGAACTGGTGGGGGCCGTAGTTGTTCGAGCAGTTGGTGAGGAGGACCGGCAGCCGGTACGTCTCGTGGTAGGCGCGCACCAGGTGGTCGGCGCCCGCCTTGGAGGCCGCGTAGGGCGAGTTCGGCGCGTAGGGCGTCGTCTCCGAGAAGGCCCCGGTCGCGCCGAGCGTGCCGTAGACCTCGTCGGTCGAGACGTGCAGGAAGCGGAAGCCGGCCGCGGCGCCCGGCTCCTCCCGCAGGAACAGCCGTGCCGCCTCGAGCAGCTCGAAGGCGCCGGTCACGTTCGTGCGCACGAACGAGAAGGGGTCGTCGATCGAGCGGTCCACGTGGGTCTCGGCCGCGAAGTTCACGACCGCGGCCGGGCGGTGCTCGCGGAAGGCCGCGCGGACCGCCTCGCGGTCGGCGATGTCCGCCTCGACGAAGGCGTAGCGCGGGTGCGGCGCCACGTCGGCGAGGCTCTCGAGGTTCCCCGCGTAGGTCAGCTTGTCGAGGACGACCACGCGGGCGTCGGTGCGCGCGAGGGCGTGGCGGACGAAGTTGCTCCCGATGAACCCGGCTCCGCCGGTCACGACGATCGTCTCCATGGTCCTATCCCCTGGGCAGCAGCGGCCCCAGCGTTTCGCCGAAGCGGGCCAGGTAGTCGGCCTGGCTCCGGCGGATCACCTCGAAGGCCTCCTCGCGCCCGTAGACGCGGACGAGCTCGCAGGCCGGGTGGGCCTCGCTCGGCGCCTGCTTGTAGGTGAGGAAGTAGTGCTTCAGCCGGTCCACGAGCAGGTTGGGCAGGTGGGCGATGTCCTGCACGCCCCCGTACACCGCGTCCTTGACCATCACCGCGACGATCTTGTCGTCCACCTCGCTGCCGTCGAGCATCCCCAGGCCGCCGATCGGCAGGGCCTGCACCAGGATGTTCCCGTGGGTGAAGTCCTTCTCCGTGAGAACGAGGATGTCGAGCGGGTCGTCGTCGCCGACGAGCCCCGGCCGGCCCGTCTTCTCCTCCGCGAGGGCGGCGACCCGGGCGCTGCAGAGGGTGCGCGGCACGAAACCGTACGGGCTCGGGCAGACGTTCGAGTAGAGCTGGGGCCGGTCCACCTTCAGGAGGCCCGAGTCCTTGTCGAGCTCGTACTTGACGGTGTCGGAGGGGACGATCTCCACGTACACCGTGACCTGCCGCGGGGCGTCGGGGCCGATGGCGACCCCGTGCCACGGGTGCGACGCGAAGAAGAGGTCGATCGCCGGCCAGCTCACTTCGGGGGCCATCGCAGGGACTATACCGCAGGAGGCGCGGGGCTCCCCCGGAGGCTCCGGCTGGGGCAGAATGGGTCGATGAGCACCGCCCGGGACGTCCACGTCGTCGCCGCCGAGGCCGGGTCCGAGCGTGCGGCCGAGCTGCTGCCGGCCCTGCGCGCCGCCGGCCACGTCGCTCACGCCCACGTCCTTCCGCCCGCGGCCTCCTCGGAGGCGGGGGATGCGGACCGGCTCCGGCAGGAGGTCGCCCTCGTCGCCGGGGCGGTGCGCGCCGCTCTGGCCGACGGGGGGGCGCTCCTCCTGGCCGACGAACGCGCCGCGCTCGCCGTGCCCGAGATGATGCGGGTGCTCCTCGACGAGCTGGACCTCGGCTGGGACGAGGCCTGGGAGCGCACGCGCAGGGCCACCGTCTCGCGCTTCGGCAGCCCCAAGAGCGAGCCGCGCCGCCCCTTCTGGCTCCTCTCGTTCCTCGAGGCCGAGCAGCCGCGGGTCCTGGAGATCCTCTACGAGGTCAACCGCCGACACCTCGTCGAGGTCGAGGCGCGCTGGCCCGGCGACGGCGAACGCCGCCGCCGGCTGTCGCTGTTCCGCGAGGGCGAAGAGCGCCGGCTCCGGCCGGGGCCGCTCGCGGTCATCGGCTCCTCGCACGCCGACGTGGCGACGCCCTGGGAAGGCCCTTCCGCGGAGATACTCGCGGACCTGTCCGTCCTCCGGGGCAAGGCGCTTCGCTCGCGGCCGACGCCGCTCTTTGCCCGGCGCTGGCTGGCCGAGGGAAACCCGCCTCTCGCCGAGCTTGCTCGCCCTGACGCTGGGGGAGAGCTGGGCCAGCGACCCCGCCGCGTTCGCGCGCCTCGAGACGCTGGCCTTCGACCCCGCCTTCCGGGGCGCCTTCCGGGGCGTGCGCCGCGCCAACCGCGAGCGCCTGGCCATTCGCCTGCGCGACGCGGCCGGCGTCGAGATCGACCCGGAGGCGCTCGTCGACGTCCGCCTCGGCTCGCTGGCCGGCCACGAGCGGCCGCTCCTCAACGTCCTCGGCCTGGTGCGCGAGCACCTGCGCCTCACCGCCGGCGGCTGGACGCCCCCCGCGCCCCGCACGCTCGTCCTGGCCCGGGTGGCCGAGGCCGCCGGCCCTTCGAGCGAGCGCCTCGTTCGGCTGCTCCGCTCCGTGGCCGACGTCGTGAACCGCGACGAGCGCGCGCGAGGGGCGCTGCGCGTGGCCGTCCTGCCCGCGTGCGACGAGGACACGGAGCGGCTGCTGGCCGCGGCCGCCGACCTCTCGAACCAGCCCGGCACGGCCGGCTCCGGGGCCGCCGGCGACGAGGGCCCTCGCCCTCGCCGCGAACGGCGCGGTCACGATCGGGACGCGCGACGGGACGGTGCGCGAGCTCGAGGAGGCGGTGGGCGCGGAGAACCTGTTCCTCTTCGGCCTCGGGCCGCTCGAGACCCACGCGTGGCGCGAGGGCCGGGTCTACCGGCCCCAGGACGTCTACACCCTCGACCCCCTGGTGCGCCTCTCGCTCGACGCCCTCGTGGGGGCCCGCTACGCGCCGGCGCCGGGGGCCTTCGACTGGGTGCGCCAGGAGCTGCTCGACCCGCAGGACCCGTGGCTCGTGGTGGCCGACCTCGGCTCGTACCTCCACCGGCAGGACGAGGCGCTCGCCGAGTTCGCCGACCCGCGAGCCTTCACCGAGAAGGCGATCCTGACCCTGGCGCGCGCGCGGAGGTTCTGGGTCGATCGGCTGGAGCTCAAGCCATGAAGGTCGCGCTCCTGCTGCTGGCCGTGCTGCTCCCGTCGCCTCTCCTGGCCCAGGGCCTGGGAGACACCGCCGCGCGCGAGCGCCAGAAGCGCGCGGAGAAGCCGCCGTCGGCCCCGGCGAGGGTCTTCACGGACCAGGACCTGCCGGCGCCCGCGGCGCCTGCCGCAGTCCCGGCGGACCCCTCGTCGCCCGGCCCAGGACGCGGCTCCTCGGGGTGACAAGGCCTCCGGCCCGGACGCAGCGGCCGAGGACGACCCTCTCGAGAAGGAGCGCCAGGAGCGCAAGCTCCTCGAGGCCGAGTGGCGCGTCCGCTTCGCGAACGCCCGCGAGCAGCTCGCGATCGCGGAAACCAACTCCTGGCAGGAGGTCGTCCGCACCCAGTTCTACCAGGGCATCCCGGTGCAGATGAGGGTCAAGGAGCAGGTCGAGACCGAGGAGCTCAAGCAGGCCCGCAAGGCTCTTGCCGACCTGACGGAGGAGTTCCGCCGCACCGGCTTTCCGCCCGGCTGGGCCCGGGAGTAGCCGTGGACCGGCGCCGCCTGCTCCAGGGAACTGCCGCGTGGCTCGTCGCCCGCCCGCTCACGGCGGCCGCCTCGGGCGTCACCGTCCTCCTGCGCACGAGCCTGGGTGACGTCGAGATCGAGGTGGACGCGGCGCGCGCGCCGGTCACCGCCGCCAACTTCCTCCGCTACGTCGACGGGGGCTACTACGACGGTGGCCGGTTCCACCGCACGGTTCGCCTGGACAACCAGCCCGGCAAGACCGTTCTCATCGAGGTCGTGCAGGCCGGCGCGAACCCGACTCCCGCGCGGCCCGGCTTCGAGCCGATCCGCCTCGAGCGCACGAGGGACACCGGCCTGCGGCACCGGGACGGGACCGTCTCCATGGCTCGCGCCGAGCCCGACAGCGCCACCTCGGACTTCTTCGTCTGCATCGGCGACCAGCCCGAGCTGGACTTTGGCGGGAAGCGCAACCCCGACGGCCAGGGCTTCGCCGCGTTCGGCCGCGTCGTTGCGGGGATGGACGTCGTGCGCCGCATCCAGCTCGCGCCGGCCGACGGCCAGACGCTCACCCCGCCCGTTGCCATCCTGTCCGCCCGCGTCTCCCAGCGGCCGTAGCCGCCCGCGCCGAGCGCCTTGCACTCGGTCCATGGCCCCTCCTGGGGACGAGGCGGCGGGGCTACCGGCCGGCGTACAGCACGAGCGCGCTGCGGGCCCAGCCCTCGACCTGGCTCCAGAAGAGGAGCGGGACGAGGTTGGCCAGGGCGAAGGCCACGAGCCACGCCCGGTCGGCGAGGGCGAGGTTCAGCATCGGCTTGTCCTCGTTGCCGGGGTCGATCGTCATCACCTTGAGGACGCGGAAGTAGTAGTAGGCCGCGATGGCCGCGTTGACGGCGGCGATCGTCGCGTAGACGCCCATGCCCTTCTCGATGACCGCGGCGAAGACGTACAGCTTCCCGAGGAAGCCGATGAACGGGGGGATGCCCACCAGCGAGAGCAGGAAGAAGGCCATCGCCACCGTCAGCAGCGGCGCGCGGCGGTAGAGCCCGGCGTAGTCGCGCAGGTCGAAGCTGCCCTCGTGCAGGTGCACGAGGGTCACCACGAGGAAGGCCCCGAGGTTCATGAAGAGGTACGCGGCGAGGTAGACGAGCAGCCCCCGCGCCCCGTTCTCGGAGAGGGCCACGATGCCCATCAGCAGGTAGCCGGCGTGGGCGATCGAGGAGTAGGCGAGCAGCCGCTTCATGTTCGTCTGGGTGAGGGCGGCCACGTTTCCCAGCGTCATGGTGAGGACCGAGATCAGCATGAGGATCGATCCCCAGCCGATCGAGCCCTCGAGGTCCCAGGGGGCCGTCCCCGGGGCGGAGAAGGCCCCGTAGAAGAAGCGCAGCGCGATCGCGAGCCCCGCCGCCTTCGGCAGCACGGAGAGGAGCGCCGTCACCGGCGTCGCCGCGCCCTGGTAGACGTCCGGGCACCAGAAGTGGAACGGCACCGCGGCGATCTTGAAGCCGAAGCCGGCCAGCACCAGGAGGGTGATCGCGTAGATGGCGAAGCGGTTCGCCTCGGGGACGCCGCCGGCCAGGAAGGCCTGGATCGCGGGAAGGGACGTGGTCCCCGTCATCCCGTAGAGGAAGGACAGGCCGTAGAGCATCGAGCCGGTGGAGGCGGCGCCGAACAGCACGTACTTGAGCGAGGCCTCGTTCGCCATCCGGTCGCCCTTCAGGTAGGCCACCATCACGTACGACGTGATCGAGACCATCTCCAGGGCGAGGTACAGCATCACGAGGTCGCTCGCCGAGGCGAGCAGCAGGCACGACAGCACGAGGGCGAGGACGAGCGCGTGGAGCTCGCCCTGGCCGAGGCCCTGGAGCTCGCGCGAGTTGCGGAAGGTGAAGACGAGCACGGTCAGCAGCCCCGCCGCCACCAGCACGACCTTGAAGGCCGCGCCGAGCGGGTCCACCACCAGCATCCCCGAGAAGATGGAGGCCTGGGCCCCCGAGTGCTGCAGGTTGAAGGCGAGGCCGAGGGCCACCGCCAGGGAGGCGAGGGTCAGCAGGCGCACCGCCGCGTTCTTCCAGGCGGCGCCGATCGAGTCGGCCACCACCACGAGCAGCAGGCCCGCGACGAGGGCGATCTCCGGCTTGAAGAGGGCGAGGCTTCGGAGGAGCTCTTCCATGGTCGTTTGGCTCTCTAGCCCTTCAGGATGTCCGCCTCGTCGAGGTTCGGCGTGCGGCGCAGGCGATACAGGGTCAGCACGATGGCGAGCGCCACCGCGACCTCCGAGGCCGCCACCACGATGACGAAGACGCCGAAGATCTGCCCGCCCAGGTTCCCGGCGGCGAAGCGGGAGAAGGCCACCAGGTTGATGTTGGCGGCGTTCAGGATCAGCTCGATGCTCATCAGCACGTGGACGGCGTTTCTCCGGGTGAGCAGGCCCAGGATGCCCAGGCAGAAGAGAGCCGCCGAGACCACGAGGTAGTGCGGGAGGCCGATCATGCGTCCCTCCGGCGGCGGACGATCATGGCCGCGCCGATGAGCGCGACCAGCAGGAGGATGGAGGCCGCCTCGAAGGGCAGCAGGTACTGGCCCAGGAAGAGCCGGCCGATCTCCTTCGTGGTGGGCGCCGGCGGCCGCGCCAGGCCCATCCACTGGGTTCTCACCGCGGTCGCGGAGAGGATGACGAAGAGCCCCACCGCCACGATGACGCCCGGGGCGAACTGGGTGGTCTCGGTCTTCAGGTCCAGGTCGTAGATCTTGTGGGTCAGCATCACGCCGAAGAGGAGCAGCACCAGGATGCCGCCCACGTACACCAGGAGCTGGGTGGCGGCCAGGAAGTCCGCGCCCAGCAGGACGTAGAGGCCGGCGACCCCGAAGAAGGTGAAGAGCAGCGCGAAGGCGCTGTAGATCAGCTGGCGGGAGAGGACCACCACCGCGGCGGAGCCGACGGTGAGGATCGCGAG
>CAWFSB010000023.1:0-80284 GCA_963818355.1 uncultured Acidobacteriota bacterium
CGCCTCGTCCCGGTCGATGCCGTGGGAGGCGAGCGTCTGGGCGGACGGCGCCTCGGCGGGCGTCTGGCAGATCCGGCAGATCGTCCGCACGAGGCGCTGGCCCAGGACGAGCCCGAGGGAGCTGGCCAGGAGCTGGGGCGGCACGCCGAGCTCCCGCACGGCCACGAGGCCGCGAGCGGCGGTCGCCGCCGTCGCCTGCCCCACCACGAGCAGGCTGGAGGCGAGCTGGGCGGCCACGACCGCCGTGCCGTAGTCGGGCACCGCGGACAGCATCAGCACGTCGGGTCGCAGCGCCACCATCGCGCGCAGCGTCTCCTCGATCTTCGGCCCCTGCGGGCCCGTCTCCGCCTCGACCTGTCGCACCCCGTCCATCGTCCACTGCACGGGCGCCTCGATCGAGAGCACGTCGCGCTGGCCCTGGGCGAGGAAGCTCATGATCGAGTACGCGGTGGTGCCCGCCCCGTTGTAGGCCGGGGACGTGACCAGGATGAGGCCGAGGCCGGAGCGGATCTCCTCCACCAGGCCGACGCGATCCTCGAGCTCGAGGCCGAGGGTCGCGAAGTCCTTGATGAAGGTCGCGCGGTTCACCAGCTTGATGGTGGCGCCGACGCCCTGGGTCCCCGGCACCGTCTGGATGACGAGGTCGAAGTCGTCCTCTCCCAGCCGGGCCGTCGTGCGGCCCGTCTGCGGCCGCCCCCGCCGCGCCGGGTCGAGGCCGAACATGGCGAACAGCGCCCGCTCCAGCGACGCCTCGAAGGACTTCGGGACCGGGTCGACGCGGAAGGCGAAGCCGTCGATCCGGTAGCGCACCGCCACGTGCTCCGGCTGGGGCTCGAGGCTCACGTCGGAGGCGCGCTTGCGGGCGCCGAGGGCCAGGAGGTAGTCGAGGACGCTGTCGGGGTTGCTCTGCTGCCAGTAGACCGCGGCCGCCTCGCCTCCGCCCTTGGTGTCGGTGAGCCGGTTGACGCCCTGCGAGCGCAGCGCCGAGTCCACGTCCTCCCGGCTCACGAAGCGCCGGGCGATGAGGATCTCGCCGAGCTTCCTTCCCGTGTCCCTCTGCTCGACGAGGGCCTCGAGCAGCTGCGGCGTCGTGATCTTCTTCAGCCGGATGAGGATGTCGCCCAGGCGGTCCTGGCTCTTGCTGAGGGTCTGCAGCTCCTCGACGAGCGGCGGGGGCGCGTGTCGCCAGAACTGCTGCTTGTACTCGGCGCTGGCGTCGCAGAAGCACTGGAGGCAGAACGGGCACAGCTTCGTCGGGCTCTTGGGGTCGTCCGAGCACCAGACGGCGCCCAGCGCGTCGAATTCCCCCAGGCAGTTCCAGCAGGTGACGAGGTAGGCCGCAGCCACGATGGGAGGTTAGACGATAACTCCTTCGGAATCAAGGCGGTGGCGGATCATTGACCCCTTTCGCGGCCCTGTGATAGCGTGGCGCAGCGTCCGATGTCCGAGCTCCGCCGAACACCTCTCAACGCCGTCCACCGGGAAAGCGGGGCCAGGATGGTGCCCTTCGGCGGGTGGGACATGCCCGTCGAGTATTCCGGCCTCATCGCCGAGCACACCGCCGTCCGGACCGCCGCCGGCCTCTTCGACGTCTCCCACATGGGCCAGTTCGAGGTCGAGGGGGAGGGCGCCCTCGCGTTCCTGCAGCGCACGACGGCCAACGACGTCGCGAAGCTCGTGGACGGGCAGGCGCAGTACTCGGCGCTGCCCATGCCGACGGGCTGCCCGGTGGACGACATCATCGTCTACCGCCGCTCCGAGCGCCGCTACCTCGTGGTCGTGAACGCCGCGAACATCGAGAAGGACTGGAACTGGCTGCTCGCCCAGAAGCCCGTCGGGCTGCGGGCTGCACGACCTGAGCGACCAGTTCGCGCTGCTGGCCCTGCAGGGACCGAAGGCCCAGGCGATCCTCCAGGCGCTCACCCCGATCGACCTCTCGCAGGTGGCGTTCTACCGCTTCGCCGAAGGGACGGTGAACGGAGTCGCGGCGATCGTCGCCCGCACCGGGTACACCGGCGAGGACGGCTTCGAGATCTTCGTCGCCCCCGACGCGGCGAGCGCGCTCTGGCGCCGCATCGTCGAGGCCGGAGCGCCCCACGGCCTCCTGCCCGCCGGCCTCGGGGCGCGCGACACGCTCCGCCTCGAGGCCCGCATGATGCTGTACGGCAACGACATGGACGAGACGACCACCCTGATCGAGGCCGGGCTGGGCTGGATCGTCTCGCTCGACGACGCGAAGGGCGACTTCAACGGCCGCGCGGTGCTCGCCGGGCAGAAGGCGAGCGGCGCGCCGCGCAAGCTCGTCGGCTTCGAGATGACCGAGCGGGGCATCCCGCGCCACGGCTACCCCGTCTTCCTGGGCGACGAGGCCCAGGGCGCCGTCACCTCCGGCACGTACGCCCCGTTCCTGAAGAAGAGCATCGGCCTGTGCTACCTGCCCGCGGCCCGCGCCGGGGTGGGGACCGAGATCGCGGTCGAGATCCGGGGTCGCCGCACCGCGGCGCGGGTCGTCGCGACACCGTTCTACAAGCGTCCACGCTGAGATCCCAGGAGGCGCCATGTACCCCCAGGACTGCCGCTACTCGAAGGACCACGAGTGGATCAAGGTCGAGGGCGACCGCGGCCGGGTCGGGATCACCGACTACGCGCAGAAGCAGCTCGGCGACGTCGTCTTCCTGGAGCTGCCCGAGGTCGGCCGCTCCTTGAAGGCGGGCGAGCAGTTCGGCACCGTCGAGTCGGTGAAGGCGGTCTCCGAGCTGTACTCGCCGGTCGCGGGCGAGGTCGTGGAGGTGAACGCGGCCCTCACCGGCAAGCCCGAGGCGATCAACAAGGACCCCCACGGCGAGGCCTGGATGATCGTGCTGAAGGTGGCCGACCCGGCCGCCGTCGCCGCCCTGCTCGACGCCGCCGCCTACCAGGCCCTGGTGGACAGCGAGGCGAAGTAGCGGCTCACGCCGTCGCTCGCCGCCCTCACGTCTCATGAACCGAGGAGCCCCGTGTCCGACCCTGCTTCCGTGACCGCCCCCGCCGGGGCCCGCGCCCGGCTCCTGCCCCCCGCCGACTTCGTGCGCCGCCACGTCGGCCCGGGCGAGGCCGAGATCGCCGGGATGTTGAAGGCGCTCGGAGTGGCGTCGCTCGACGCGCTCGTGAGCGAGACGGTTCCGGCCGGGATCCGCATCTCCCGCCCTCTCTCCCTGCCGCTCCCGCTGAGCGAGGAGCAGGCGCTCGAGGAGCTGGGGCAGAAGGCCGCCAAGAACCGCGTGCTGCCGCTCCTTCATCGGCATGGGCTACCACGACTGCCACACGCCGGCCGTCATCCTGCGCAACGTCCTGGAGAACCCGGGCTGGTACACCCAGTACACGCCCTACCAGGCCGAGATCGCGCAGGGCCGTCTCGAGGCGCTGCTCAACTACCAGACGATGGTGGCCGACCTCACCGGCCTGCCCCTCGCCAACGCGTCGCTCCTCGACGAGGCCACGGCCGCCGGCGAGGCGATGACGCTGTGCCGCGCGGTGGCGAAGCCCGGCCAGGACGGCTTCTTCGTGGCGGAAGACTGCCACCCGCAGACGATCGCGGTCGTGCGCACGAAGGCGGAGCCCCTCGGGATCCAGGTCCACGTGGGCCCGGTCGAGACGATCGACTTCGCGGGCCAGAAGCTCTTCGGCGTGCTGGTGCAGTACCCGGCCACGGACGGCGTCGTGCGCGACTTCTCCGGCTTCGCCGAGCGCGCCCACGCGGCCGGGGCCCTTCTCGTCGATGGCGACGGACCTCCTCGCCCTCACCCTCCTGCGCTCGCCGGGCGAGCTCGGCGCGGACGTGGCGCTCGGCTCGGCCCAGCGCTTCGGCGTGCCGATGGGCTACGGCGGGCCGCACGCCGCCTTCTTCGCCACGAAGGAGGAGCACAAGCGGCACCTGCCGGGTCGGATCGTCGGCGTCTCGAAGGACGCCGAGGGCCGGCCGGCCTTCCGGCTGTCGCTGCAGACCCGCGAGCAGCACATCCGCCGCGACAAGGCGACGAGCAACATCTGCACCGCGCAGGTGCTGCTGGCCATCATGGCCGCGATGTACGCGGTCTACCACGGCCCGGACGGCCTGCGGGAGATCGCGCGGCGCGTGCACGCCCTCGCGCGCGTCCTGCAGCTGGGCCTGCGCCGCCTCGGCCTCGACGCGGGGACGGCCCCCTTCTTCGACACGCTGCGCGTCCGAACCTCCCCGGAGAAGGGTGCCGCGATCGTGGAGCGGGCCCGGGCGAAGGGCATCAACCTGCGCACGTACGAGGACGGGTCGGTCGGGGTCGCCCTCGACGAGACGACCCTCCCCGGGGAGCTGCTCGCCCTGCTCGAGGCCTTCGCCGGCGGGCCGGTCGGCTTCACCCCGGAGCAGCTGGCCGACGAGATCGAGGTCGCGGTCCCCGCCCCCCACGCGCGCCAGGACCCGTTCCTGGCCCACCCGGTCTTCAACCGCTACCACGCCGAGCACGAGATGCTGCGCTACCTGAGCCGGCTCCAGGCGCGCGACCTCTCGCTCGCGCACTCGATGATCCCGCTCGGCTCCTGCACGATGAAGCTCAACGGGACCTCCGAGATGATCCCGGTGACCTGGCCCGAGCTCGGCAAGCTCCACCCGTTCGCGCCGGCCGACCAGGCCCGCGGCTACCACGAGATGTTCGCCGACCTCGAGCGGTGGCTGGCCGAGATCACCGGGTTCGCCGCGGTGTCGCTCCAGCCCAACTCCGGCGCGCAGGGCGAGTACGCGGGCCTGCTCACGATCCGCGCGTATCACCACAGCCGGGGCGACGCCCACCGCGACGTGTGCCTCATCCCGGTCTCCGCCCACGGCACGAACCCGGCGAGCGCGGTCATGGCCGGCTTCCGGGTGGTGGCGGTCGCCTGCGACGCCCACGGGAACATCGACGTGGCGGACCTCCGGCAGAAGGCCGAGCAGAACGCGGCCTCCCTCGGCGCGCTGATGGTCACCTACCCCTCGACGCACGGCGTCTTCGAGGAGGCGATCCGCGAGATCTGCCGGGTCGTCCACGACGGCGGCGGCCAGGTCTACATGGACGGCGCGAACATGAACGCGCAGGTGGGCCTCACCCGGCCCGCCGACATCGGGGCCGACGTCTGCCACCTGAACCTGCACAAGACCTTCTGCATCCCGCACGGCGGCGGCGGGCCCGGCATGGGCCCGATCGCGGTCGCCGCGCACCTCGCGCCGTTCCTGCCCGGCCACCCGGTCGTGAAGATGGGCGGGGAGAGGGCGTACGGCTCGGTGGCGGCGGCGCCCTGGGGGAGCGCCAGCATCCTGTGCATCAGCTGGGTCTACATCCGCACGATGGGAGCCGAGGGCCTGAGAAGGGCCACCCAGGTCGCGATCCTCAACGCCAACTACATGGCGAAGCGGCTCGAGGCGCACTTCCCGATCGTCTACACCGGCGCCTCGGGCCGCGTGGCGCACGAGTTCATCCTCGACGGCCGCGGCTTCAAGAAGGCCGGGATCGAGGTCGAGGACATCGCGAAGCGGCTGATGGACTACGGCTTCCACGCGCCCACGATGTCGTGGCCGGTGGCGGGGACGCTGATGGTCGAGCCCACGGAGAGCGAGTCGAAGGCGGAGCTCGACCGCTTCTGCGACGCGATGATCGCGATCCGCCAGGAGATCCGGGACGTGGAAGAGGGACGGGTGGGCGCGGAAGCGAGCCCGCTGCGACGCGCGCCGCACACCGCGAGCGCGGTGACCGCTGCCGAGTGGGATCGCCCGTACTCGCGCGAGCAGGGGGCTTTCCCGGCGCCGTGGGTGAGGGAGGCGAAGTTCTGGCCCTCGGTGGCCCGGATCGACAACACCTGGGGCGACCGCAACCTCTTCTGCACCTGCCCCGCGGTCGAGGACGTCGCCCAGTAGCGCCATGGCCTTCGACAAGAAGGACCCCGGCGCCGGACGCCCGCTGAAAGGCGTGCCCGCAGCGGCCTCCGCCCGGCCCGCGGCTCGCCCGGCCCGCCCGCGGCCCGCGCCGCCCCGGCTCCGGTCCTGGTCCTGCCGCCCGCTTCGCCGCCCGCTGTCCGAGCTCTCGCCAGGCTCTTCGCCGACGTCCCGGGCGTTCCGGTCCTGCCCCTCGTTCTCTGGCCGGCCCTGCTGACCCTCGCGGTGACGCTCCTGCGCTTCGCCGGCGAGCTGCGGGGCTGGTCGCCCGAGTACTTCAGCCGGCTTCCCGGCGGCGGGCTGTCTCCGCTCGGCATCTCGTGGCTGGCCCCGCTCGTCGGCTTCTACTTCGGCTGGCGCCTCGAGCGCGCGGGCGTTCGGTCCCCCTCGCCGGCGGTGGCGTTCGGCCTGCCGGCCGCCGCGATCCTCGTCGGCCCGCTCGTCGCCGCCCTCGGCGGGCGGCTGCTGAAGACGTCGTGGACCTCCAACTTCGCGCTGTGGGCGATCGTCTCCGTGGGCGTGGCGGCCGCCGCCTTCGCCGCCTGGCCGGCCCTCGGCCGGGTCCTGCTGGCCTACGCGTACGCGGCCCGCGTTCCCGTCGTCCTGGTCATGGCGGTGGCCATCTGGAAGGGCGTGGGGGACCCACTACGACCTGCCGCCTCCCGGCTTCCCGGCCCTGCCGCCGCTGCGGCGCTGGCTCTGGATCGGCCGTCCTGCCCCAGACGACGATCTGGGTGGCCTGGACGATGGCCACGGGCGCGATCGGCGGCGCCCTCGGCTGGCTCGCGGCCTCCCGCCGGCCGCGCTGACCCCCGCGACGAGGGCCCGGGCGGCGGCTATAATGCCAGCCAACCGGCCGTCGCTCAACCGGTTGGAGGGGCTGCTCGATTTGTACTCCGAGATCCCGACGTACCACGAGCGGCTGAACGAGCTCACCGAGCAGCTGCGCGAGCACGGCCACCTCGGCCTCGTGCTGATCGACGCCTCGGAGCTCGCCCAGGTCGAGCACGACTACGGCTCGCAGCGCCTTCGAGCAGGTGCTGTCGATGGTGAGCGGCCTCGTGGGCGAGCTGCAGGGCGCCGAGGTGCGCACCACCGACCTGCTGGCCCTGAACGAGCGCGGGGGCAACGCCTTCCTGCTGTTCCTCTCGCCGCGGCGCGGCGACGAGGAGGGCCGGCCGCGGATCGACGACCTCGAGGCCATCTGCCAGCGCGTCGGCGACCAGCTCAACCGCAAGCTCTCGGAGTTCACGTCGCCGTACCTCCGCGGCAAGCGGAGGGTGACGGTCGGCTACGCGGTCGTGTTCCACAACCCGCTGATCATGGCCGAGCGCGTGGTGGCGCGGCTCGTGGGCGAGGCCTGGGAGAGCGTCCGCATCCAGAAGATGCAGGCCGACTTCCAGACCCGTTGCCGGCTCCAGGACGTGCTGCTCGGCAACCAGATCACGACCGTCTTCCAGCCCATCGTGGACATCCTGCGCGGGGGTCTCCTCGGCTTCGAGGCCCTCTCGCGCGGGCCGGCGGGGACGCAAGCAGCACAGCCCGATCAACCTCTTCGAGGCGGCGAAGGCCACCGACCTCGTCTTCGAGCTCGACCGCCACTGCCGGCGCCGCGCGCTGCGGACCGCGCGCGACCTGCCCGCGCCGCACCTGCTCTTCGTCAACGTGGTGCCCGCCTCGATGTACGACCCGGACTTCCAGGGGGCGAGCCTCATCCGCCTCCTCGAGGGGGTGGGCCTGTCGCCGGAGCGGATCGTCCTCGAGGTGAGCGAGGGGTACGCGATCGAGAACTACACGCTCTTCGTGGAGGCGCTCCAGAACTTCAAGCAGATCGGCTTCTCGATCGCGGTCGACGACATCGGCGCCGGCTACTCGGGTCTGGAGAAGATCGCCCACCTCAACCCGCGCTACCTCAAGTTCGACATGCAGCTCGTGCGCGACATCGACCGCAGCCACGTCAAGCGGGAGATGGCCCGGGCCCTCAAGACCTTCGCGGACAAGATGGACTCGCAGATCATCGCCGAGGGCATCGAGCGCGAGGGCGAGCAGCAGGCCTGCGTCGACCTCGGCATCGACTTCGGGCAGGGGTACCTCCTCGCCCGGCCCGCCCCGCTCGAGACCTTCAACCTCGGGGCGGCGGCGCCTTCTTCCGCTCCCGGATGAGACGGGCGGCCTCGAGCCGCGCCGCGACGTCCGCCTCGCGACCGCGATCGGTGGGCCGGTAGTAGCGGCGGCCGACGAGCGCCTCCGGCAGGCAGTCCATCCCCGCGACGCCTTCCGTCTCGTCGTGGGCGTAGCGGTAGCCCTTGCCGTAGCCGAGGTCCTTCATGAGGCCGGTGGGGGCGTTGCGGATCCACAGCGGCACCGGCTCCGCCCGCGTCTCGAGCGCGTCGCGCGCGGCCTCGCCGTAGGCCACGTAGAGCGCGTTGCTCTTCGGCGCCGCCGCGAGGTACACGACGAGCTC
This sequence comes from uncultured Acidobacteriota bacterium, assembly GCA_963818355.1. GTDB lineage: Bacteria > Acidobacteriota > Vicinamibacteria > Fen-336 > Fen-336 > DATBSL01. Next base: position 8,385 of record CAWFSB010000023.1, read on the forward strand.
GGCCAGCGCGAGGGCGCCCTCCGGCAGCCCGATGAAGTGGACGGCCTGCTGCGCCGCCATCGCCACGCACGAGCGCCTGCGGGTCGGCCATCCCGACGTCCTCCGACGCGAAGCGCACGAGGCGGCGGGCCACGTACAGGGGGTCCTCGCCCGCCTCGAGCATGCGGGCGAGCCAGTAGAGCCCGGCGTCGGCGTCGGAGTTGCGGATCGACTTGTGCAGGGCCGAGATGATGTTGAAGTGCTCCTCGCCCCCCTTGTCGTAGAGGAGCGCCTTCCGGGCGAAGGCCTGCCGCATCGCGTCGAGGTCGATCCGCCGCCGCCCGTCCTCGCCCGGGGCGGCGGTGGTGACCGCGAGCTCGAGCACGTTCAGGGCCGTGCGGGCGTCGCCATCGGCGGCCTGCGCCAGGAACGAAAGGGCGTCCTCGTCGGCCTCCGCGCTCCAGTCGCCGAGGCCGCGATCGGGAAGGGCGAGGGCCTGGCGCAGGACCCGCAGGAGCTCGTCGCCGCCCGAGCGGCTTCAGGACCACGACCCGCGAGCGGGAGAGCAGCGCCCCGTTGACCTCGAACGACGGGTTCTCGGTGGTGGCGCCGATGAGGACGATGTCGCCCGACTCCACGTGGGCGAGGAGGGCGTCCTGCTGCGCCTTGTTGAAGCGGTGGATCTCGTCGATGAAGACGACGGTGCGGCGGCCCTCGCGGCGGCGACGCTCCTCGGCCGCGCGCAGGACCTCGCGCACCTCCTTCACCCCCGACAGGACCGCGCTCATCGCCTCGAAGTGGGCCTTCGTCAGGCGGCGGATCACGAAGGCGAGGGTGGTCTTCCCCGAGCCCGGCGGCCCCCAGAGGATGAGCGAGCGGAGCTGGTCCTGCTCGATCGCGCGCCGGAGGGGCCGCCCGGGGCCGAGCACCTCCTCCTGGCCGAGGATCTCGTCGAGCGTGCGGGGCCGCACCCGGTCGGCGAGCGGAGCGTCGGGACGAGGCTCGCCGACCGGGATCTGGTGGTCGCGCCCCCTGGAGAGCCGGTCCTCGGGAAAGAGCGACCCCGTGTCGTCCCCTCGCGGTCGTGCCATCCTCAATCCCTCGCGCCGCGGAACCCGCGCTGCCGCGCCGCCTCGAACAGCACGAGGGCGGCGGCGACGGCGACGTTGAGGCTCTCCACCGGCCCCGCCAGCGGGACGCGCAGGCGGGCCGTGGCGCGCGCGCGCACGGACTCGGGCAAGCCGGCGCCCTCGCTCCCCACCACGAGGGCCACCGGGCCGCGCAGGTCGGCCTCGTCGTAGCGGCGCTCGCCGTCCTTGGCGGTGGCCAGCACCGCGACCCCGCGCGCCTCGAGCGCGTCGATCGCCGCCTCGATCCCGAGACCGCGCAGGTGGGGCAGGCGGAAGGCGCTGCCCATCGAGCCGCGCAGGGCCTTCCAGGAGAAGGGGTCGGCGCAGCCCGTGGTCAGGATCGCGCCGCTCGCCCCGGCGGCCTCGGCCGTGCGCAGCAGGCCGCCCAGGTTGCCGGGATTCTGCACCCCGTCCGCGACGAGGACGAGCGGGGTCCCGCCGAACACCCGCTCCGCGTCGAAGGCGGGGCGGCGGGCCAGGGCGAGGACGCCCTGCGACGTCTCGGCCTCCGAGAGCGAGGCGAACAGCTCGGCGGCGAGGCGCCGGACCGGCACCTCGCGCCCGCGCAGCGCCGAAAGGGCGGCCGCCCCCGCGGGCGAGGCCTCGGCCCGCGGCGAGCTCGCGGCCTCCACCACCGCGAGGCCGGCGGCGAGCGCCTCGAGGACGAGCTTGGGCCCCTCGAGCAGGCACAGCTCGCGATCGCCCCCGCGCTCCTTGAGGGCGCGGAGCCGCTTGTAGAGCGGGTTGTCTCGGCTGCGGAGGGTCTCGTCGGGGGGCATCGGCGCGGGGAGCCGTGATAGTATCACCGGACTTCGCGTCGGCCAGGGCGGGAGCTTTACCCAGAATGCTCGATATCAAGAAGCGGCTTCAGGACGAGATCCAGCAGCTCGACTACGAGCTCAAGGTGCACCTGCCCAAGGAGATCCTGAAGGCGCGCGAGCACGGGGACCTCCGGGAGAACGCGGAGTACAAGACCGCCAAGGAGCGACAGAGCTTCCTCCAGGCGCGGGTGGCGCAGCTGCACCGCCGGCTGGCCGCCATCAACATGGTCAACCTCGACCGCATCCCGCGCGACAAGGTCGGTCTCGGCTCCGACGGTCGCGGTCCGGCACGAGGAAACCGGCGACGAGACGGTGTTCGAGATCGTGGTGCCGGAGGACTCGGACCCGACCATCGGCCGCATCTCGCCGTCCTCGCCCATCGGGAAGTGCCTCCTCGGCCACGAGGTCGGCGACTCGGTCGAGGTGCGCGTGCCCGCGGGCGCGAAGACGTACGAGATCACGAAGCTCGTCACCATACACGACCAGGTGAAGGACGAGTCGCCGCTCGCGTGAGCCTGCCCGCGCTCGCCTTCGTTCCTCTCGCCGGCGATCCCGCACCGGCGGTCGCGCGAGTGCCCGCCGCCCCGGGGGTGGGCCAGTTCCTCGGCCCCGAGGGCCGCAGCCTTCTGCTCGCGCCCACCTCGAACCTCCGCAAGTGGGCCGCTTCCCACCTCGGCCTCGGCAAGCCGGCCGCCCCCGGGCGGCGGCCGAAGACGAACCTCGCCTCTCTCGCGACCGCGATCGGCTGGGCGGAGGCGGACGGTCCGTTCCGGCAGCGGCTGCTCTACGAGCGCCTCGTGGCACCGCTCGTCCCGCTCTCGTCGCGGCGCGACCTCAAGCCCCCGTCCTTCCTCCACCTCGACCCCGCCCAGCGCTTCCCGCGCGTGAGCGTGCGCGGCGCGGACGAGGGCGGCGCGTCTCTCTTCGGCCCCTTCCGCGACCGGCGCGCGGCCGAGAAGGCCAGGGACGCGCTCCACCGCCTCTTCCCCCTGCGTCCCTGCGACTACGCGTTCGAGCCCGACCCCGCGCTGCCCCTGGGAGCGGGCTGCCTCTACGCCCAGGTGCGCTCGTGCGCCGCGCCCTGCCTCGGCCGCGTGAGCGAGGAGGCCTACCGTTCGCTCGCCGCGCGGGCCGCGGCGTGGCTCGCCCGTCCCTCGGCGCGCGACGAGGCGCCCCCCGCCGTCCCCGCGACCGTGGCCGCCGCGGAGGGGGCGCGCGCCGTGATCGTGGACGCGGGACGAAGCGCCGCCTTTCTCTACCCCGTGCGGCAGGGGCGCGTGCTCGACCACGCGGCGGTGAGCGTCCTGCCCGGCGCCTTCGAGGCGGCGGTCTCCCGGCTCGACTGGCCCGAGCCGGCCGGCCCCGGGGACTGGCCCTGGCTCGCCACGTGGCTGCGCAGCCCGAGGGGGCTGGCTTCGTACGTCCTCGCGGGCGAGGGCGCCGAGGCGCTCGCCACCGCGGTCCGCGCGGCGCTGCCCGCCCGCTTCGCCGTCCCCACCCCGGGTGGTAACGTAGGGGCCGCTCAGGGGGGAGCGTGAGGGACTATTCACCCAAGCGCCGCACCGCGCTCGTCTTCACCGGCAGCGGCTCGACCGGGGCCTACCACGCGGGCGTCCTGCGCGCCCTCGACGAGAGCGGGGTGAAGATCGACCTCGTGGTCGGCTCCGGGATCGGCGCCGTGTCCGCGGCCTACGCCGCGATCGGGGGAGGCCCGAGGCTCTACGGCGAGGGCGGCTTCTGGGAAGGCGTGCGCTGGGCCTCTTTCTACCGCCTCCGGCCGACGGTCCGGCTCGCCCTCGGCTTCCTCGGCGTGTCGTTTGCGATCTTCGCTCTCCCCGTGCTCCTGGGCCTGCTGCTGGGGATCCTCTTTCCGCTCCTCCTGATCGCGGACCGCGTGTCCCCCGGAGTCGCCTCGCGGGCCCTCTCGCTCCTGTGGGTGGCGCCCGAGGCCCTCTCCGGCCCCTACCTGGCGGCCCAGGCGGTGCCCGTGTTCGCGCTGGCCATGCTCGCGATCGTGGCGGTGGCCGTCGTGTACTTCAGGGACCGGCGGCGCTTCGCCGAGGCCTTCGAGTCGTTCCTCGACGCCGACCCCGGCCTCGCCCGGCTCCGGCGCGGCCTGTGGGAGATCGCCCGGGGCGCCTCGCTCTCGGGCGGCCCCCCGAGCGACGCCGAGCTGGGACGCCGCTACGTGGGGCTCCTCGCCGAGAACCTCGGCGAGCCGGGCTTCCGCGAGCTGGTCCTGCGCACCGCGGACCTCGATCGCGGGGAGGCGCTCGCCTTCTTCCTGCTGCGGGACCGGGAGGGCGTCTCGGCGCGCGCGGGCGAGGGGCCCCTCGCCGACGCGGTGGACCTGCGCGTTCCCGGCCACGACACGCTCTTCTTCGACGCGCTGGCGACGGCGCTGCTCTGCCCGATGGCCATGCCGATGCGCCGCGTCTCGTTCCCGAAGGGAGCCGTGCACGCGGGCGAGACGCACCGCCTGACCGACGCCACCTTCGTGCCCGGCAGCGGGATCGAGGAGGCGCTCGCCGCCGGGGCGGAGCAGGTGATCGTGGTGACCGGCGTTCCCGAGACGGCGGCCCCGCTCGCCCGCCGCCGCGGCCCGCTGGCGCGGATCGACGCCTCGGTGCGCGCGCTCGAGCGCCAGGCGGCGGCCGAGATCGGCGAGGCCTGGCGCGTCAACCGGATGGTGAGCACGCTCGGCCACCGCGGGGAGAACGGTCGCGGGGCGTGGGAGGACCCGGCCACCGGGCGCCTCTACGGCGAGGTGGACCTCTGGGTCATCCGACCGGACCGCCGCGCTCTGGGGCCCATGGAGCTCGACGGGGCGCGCGACCCCGCGACCGAGGTCCTGCAGACGACGGACGACCTGCGCGAGCTGGGCTTTCGCGACGCCTTCCGGCAGTTCGTCGAGCCGGTCGTGGGACAGGCGCCGATTCCCCAGCGCGAGGAAGGGAAGTACCGCGACACGCAGCCGGTCGGGCTCTAGGCCCGGCCGCTCGGGAGGCTTCAGGTTGAAGGATCGCGGGCCGGGGACCAAGGCGGTGCACGGACGGCACGAGGCGCGCCCGGGGCCGCTCGCGACGCCCATCGTCCAGACCTCCACCTTCACCTTCGGCTCCGCCGCCGAGATGCGCCGCCACCTGGAGGGCGACGAGGAGCTGTTCCTCTACACCCGCTACGCGAACCCCACCGTCCGGGAGCTGGAGGAGTCGCTCGCCGCGGTCGAGGACGCGGAGGCGGCGCTCGCCCTCTCTTCCGGCATGGCGGCGATGACGACCGCGGTGGCCTCGATCGTCCGCGCCGGCGACGAGGTCCTGGCCAGCGCCTCGCTCTACGGCGGGACGGTGCGCCTGCTGACCGACCTGCTGCCGCGCTTCGGCGTCACGGCCCGCTTCGTCGCCGTGCCCGACCTCGCGCGCATCGACCGGGTGGCGGGCGAGCGGAGCCGCGTGCTGATCGTGGAGAGCCCGACCAACCCCGGGCTCGAGATCGTGGACCTCGCGGCGGTCTGCGCCTCCGCGCACGCGCGGGGCCTCGCGGTCGTCGCCGACAACACCTTCGCCACCCCGCACCTCCAGCGGCCCCTCGCCCTCGGGGCCGACCTCGTCATGCACAGCCTGACCAAGGCCCTCGCCGGCCACAGCGACGTGATCGGGGGCGCCCTCGCCGGGTCCCGGGCGCGCATCGACGCCGCGCGGGCCACGATGAAGGTCCTCGGCGGCTGCATGGACCCGCACGCCGCCTTCCTGGTCCTGCGCGGGGTGAAGACCCTGCACCTGCGGGTCGAGCGCCAGTGCGACAACGCCCTGGCCCTCGCCCGGCGGCTCGAGGGGCACGCGGGCGTGCGCCGGGTCCTCTACCCCGGCCTGCCCACCCACCCGGGCCACGACGTCGCGCGGCGCCAGATGAGCGCCTTCGGCGGCGTCGTCACCCTCGTTCTCGCGGGCGGCCTCCCCGCGGCGGAGCGCTTCTACGATCGCCTGCGACTCGTGGCGCGCGCGGCGAGCCTCGGCGGCGTCGAGTCGCTGGCCAGCCTGCCCGTCCACACGTCCCACTACGGCCTGCCCGAGGACAAGCTGCGCGAGGCGGGCATCGATCCCGGCATGGTGAGGCTGTCCCTGGGCGTCGAGGACGCGGCCGACGTGATCGCGGACGTGGAGCGGGCGCTGGGGGCGGACTAGCCGTCGCATGCCTCCCTCCGTCCAGCAGGAGGTCATCGGCCTGGGCCTGCTCGGCCTCGGGCTCTACTTCGCGGTGCAGCTCGCGCGCGGGCTCGCCGGCTACCTCCGCTACCGCCGCGTGGCGCCCACGGCCGTCGTCACCTGGCCGGCGCCGCCGCCGGCGCAGTTCCCCTGGCTCGTGCTGCTCGGCGCGACGGGCGCGGCCACCGCGGTCGTCAACGCGTGGGTCGACCGGCCGCTGCACCACGTGGTCGGCCTCTTGCTGATGGCCGCGTACTTCCTGGTCCTGGTGCCGCTCGCCCGGCGCATCCGCCTCGGCCTGTACCGGGACGGCGTCTGGGCGCACCGTGGCTTCCTTCGCTGGGAACAGGTGGCCCGGATCGCGTTCGTGGAGACGCCGGAGATCGTCCTGCTGCTCCAGCCCCGGCGTGGCGGGGCGTCCTACAAGCTGCCGGTGCCGGGCGAGGAGTACGGCCGGGTGCGCAAGGTCCTGGAGGAGAAGGCTCGCGCCGGCGTGCTGCATCTCGAACCGGCCATCCTGGGGCTCTGAGAGCACCCCCGTCACGACCCCGAGCACGCAGTCCTACGGGTGCGGCGTCAGGTACGCGCCGTCGCCTCCGCCAGCACCGCCGCCAGCCGCTCCCACGGCGGCTCGGCGGGGGTCCACTCCATCCGGTAGACCGGCACTCGCCGGACGAGCTCCGCCGCGACCGCGAGCGCGCGCGACCACAGCGGGGGCGCGAGCGGCACCGGGGCCGAGGCCAGCACGCGTCCCGCGGCCTCGGCGGGGCGCAGGCGCGTCAGCCTGAGAGCCGGGCCCTTCGCGAGATCCACCAGGAGAGCCAGGGGCGCCGGACCGCCACGGCCGCTCTCGCGCCCTTCTCCCCAGAAGCCCGATCGCACGAGGTCGAAGGGGCTCGCCGCGTTGACCGCCACGAGCTCGTCCGAGAGCACCGGGTAGGGTGACGTCGAGGCCACGGTCGTCTTCCCGGCGCCCGAAGGCCCGAAGAAGACGACGCCCCGGCCCCGGACGACGACACCGGCGGCGTGAAAGGGCAGCCCGCCGACGAGAGGCAGCCGCGCCATCATCGCCGTGCGGACGACCGCCTCCAGCGGGTAGGCCCGCTCCTCGCGGCGGAAGAGGAGCGCCCGGCCCGCGAAAGGGTCGATCTCGGCCGTGAAGCTGCGGTGGCTGCAGAGGAGCCGGTCGCCGACCCAGCGCTGCACGGCGGGCTCCCACTGCGGGAAGAGCGCCGGGTCCTCGCTCGTCCAGGGCGCGGAGTCGGTGAGCTCGATGCGCACGGGCGCCTGGGAGTCGTCGCCTTCGTCGGGGTCCAGCCGCCCGACCGCTTCACGCTCGGCGGGGAGGAGGGCCGATTCGGGCCCCACCGAGAAGCGGACGCCGCCGGCGCGGAACCTCACCGCGGGTCGAGGCGGATCCGCTCGGCGATCTCGGCCTGCTCGAGGTGGCTCTCGTCGGGCCGAAGCGGGTCGCCGGTGCGCTGGAGCGCGAGGGCGGGGCAGAACGGGAAGGACGCGAGGGCGGGGCCGGCCTCCACCATGCGGTCGTTGGCGGCGCGGGCCACGGTGGCCGCGGCCAGCCGCTCCTCGGAGCCCGCCCACATCTCGCGCAGCGGGGTCTCGCGCACGTTGCCGAGCGGCGCGCGGCGCCACTGCAGGCAGGGGAAGACGTTGCCCTCGGGGTCGACGGCGATCGTGGTCCGCCCCAGGCCGCAGTTCGTGCCGCCCTCCGCCCGCTCCTCGTGCGGGAGCTGGCCGAGGGCCGCGAGGTCCCGGAACATCCGGGACACCGCCTCCGGCGAGGCCCGGTAGGCCAGGGGCCCGGCGTCCCCGTCGTCGCGCGGCGTGAGCACGGGGTCGATCCGCCAGGGCACGCCGCGCCCGTCCGCGATCTGCCGCATGCCGTCCATCTCGGCCTCGTTGAGGCGAGTGAGCGGCGTCTTGAGGACGACCGGCACCTTCCGGGCGAGAAGGCGGTCGAGCCCGCGCCGCATGGAGTCGAAGGACCCGGGCGTCGCGGTCGCGCGGTCGTGGGTCTGTGCGGTCGCCCCGTGGAGGCTCAGCTCCACCGCGAGGGGCCGGAGGGCGGCGATCTCGGCGGCGAGCGCGTCGGTGACGAGAGCGCCGTTCGTCAGGATGCGCAGAGCGAAGGCGCGCTCGCGGGCGCCGCGGGCGATGGCGAGGAAGTCGGGGTGGGTGAGCGGCTCGCCGCCGGTGAGGGCGACGTAGAGGCTGCCGAGAGCACGCAGGTCGTCGAGGACGGCCAGCCACTCCGCGCCGGAGAGCCCCCGCCGGTCGTGGTGGCGCGGGTTGTAGCAGAAGACGCACCGCCAGTTGCAGCGGTAGGTCAGCTCCAGGCTCGCGGCGAGCGGCTGCGCCCGCTCGAGGGCCACCTGCTTCAACCGGGCCGAGGGCGTCCAGGCGAGCGCCATCAGGCCTCCACCACGAGGCCTCGCTCGCGCAGGAGCGCGAGGAAGCCGCGCACGTCCTCGCGGGCCGCCGTGGCCTCCGTGGCGAAGCGCTCGACCACGGCCGCCACCAGGCCGTCCTCGTCCCGCTCTTCGACCAGGGACCACACGAGGGCGCCCGTGGGGTTGAGGCCGAGGACCCGGCCCTCGGCGAGGCTCATCACCACCGCCTCGTCGCCGATGGTCTGCCAGGCGACGTCGGGGTGCCGGCGCAGGGCCACGCTCAGCTGGAGACGGGGCCGACCGCCGTGCAGTCCGGGCCGCCGCCGGGCTGCTTCTGGCAACCGCTCATCAGGCTGGGCTGCGCTTCGAGGGGTTGCTCCCAGGCCACGGCCGGCTTCTCGTACGGGAGCCGGCCGTCCGGACGGGCCGCGGCCGACTCGGCCGCGCGATCCCTGCCTTCGCTCATCCTGAACCCCTCCAGGGTCGCCATGAGTGTACCCGGGGCGCGGGCCGGGAGGAAGCGCCCCTTCGGCCGCGCCCCGGCACCGCCTAGGGGAGCGGCACCTCCACGCCGTAGAGGACCCCGGACTCGCTCCCCACGACGAGGAGCTTCTTCCCGGCCGACACGTCCGGCGGCACGACCCCGATGTCGAGCGTCGGCGCCCCGATCTGGCCCACGCCGTCGCCGAGGACGAGCGGGGGCTTGCTCGTGGGGGGCAACGGGTTGGCCAGGCTGAAGTCGAGCTCGTAGAGCTTCCCGTCCTTGCTGCCGACGTAGACGTATGGGCTCTGAGGCCAGTAGAGGATCACCGACGGGACGAGGCCGCCCACGGTCCACTGCCAGTTGGGGGGCATGCTCGGCGAGCCGTCGTCGGAGATGCTCCAGACCCTGGTGTTCGTCGCGAACATCAGGTCGTCGTTCCGGCGGTCCGGGAAGAGGAAGCCCTTCACGGCCCCGTCTCCCGTCGAGAAGGTCCGGTCGTCGAGGCCGGTGGCCGCGTCCAGCGAGTAGACCGTCCCCGCGTTGTCGCCCACGTACACCCGGCCGTTGCGGAGCACGGGGCTGCCGTCGATGTCCCCGAGGTTGCGGGATCCAGACCGCTGGGCGAAGAGGGGCGACGTCGCCCACCTGCGACGCACCAGAGCGTCGGGCCCCCCGCGAGGCTGCGGGAAGCGAAGTACACGCGCTGGGTCGAGTAGTCCACCGCCGGCGCGCCGCTGATCGCTCCGATGTTCGATGCCGCGGTGAACGCCGCGCCCGCCGAGGTGCCGTCGGCCAGGTTGAGGCCGTGCAGAGCGTTGGGCGGCCGAGCCGTCCCGCGTGCCCACGAGGATGACGTCGCGAACGCCCCCGTACTGCTGGAAGAGGCCGCCCGGCGCGCCGATCACCGGCTTGCCCAGGTTGGGCGGCGTCCACAGGAACTGGCCGGTGCGCGCGTTGAGGGCGTGCACGTCGCCGGAGTCGTCCCCCACGAAGAGCACGGACTCGCCGGCGGCCACGATCACGGACGAGGAGAAGGGGACGATGGGCGAGCGGGAGTGGGCGACGCCGGTGAGCGACTGCGGCACCCAGTCGGTCGGCCAGACACCGCCGGACGCGCCGCCGCGCGTGAGGGCGTGGACGGTCCGGTCGTTCGACATCACGAGGAGGCCGTACTTGCCGACGACCGGAGGCACCACGGCGGTGGCCGCCGGTCGAGTAGGCCCACTTCACCGGGCCGGAGGCGTCGAAGGGCCGGGCCTTGACGGTGCGGCCCGGCGACCAGGTCGCCCGCCTCCGCACGAAGACGCTGTAGCAGTAGGCGGTGTCGACCACGAGGGGGGTGTGCGGGAAGCTGGCTCTTCACGCCGGGGAGCGGGTTCGTCGGAGGTCGCCTCCCCGCTGACCGTCCCGGCGACGGGGTCGGAGGGCGGCACGCAGGCGGACGTCCCGTCGGGGCCTTGTTCCAGCGGATGCGGACCTCGTCGGCCGTGCCCGTCGAGTTCACCCACTGCAGCAGGTTCTCTCCGTTGCGCGCCGGCGCGCCCGGGAGTCACGGCCGAGGCACTGCACCTCGCTCGCTGGAACCGCGGCCGAGACGACGATCACGGCAGCTCGGACGACACCGCTGCGGCGCGACCGCGAGCAGGTGAGTGGTCGGTGACGACGACCGGTAGTAGGTGCCCGGGCCCCGGGAAGTCGGCGCCCTTCACGGCGTACGTCTCGGCGGTCTCACCGGCAGGCTCGTGACCGGCGTCCGGTCCCGCTCGCCGTGCGGTAGCCCCACTGGCGCGAGACGACGGCGCCGCCGCCCTCGTCGGTCGACTTGACGGTGCCCCCGATGCAGTCCACGCACACGGTCGACGAGCCCGTGGATCGCGAGCGACGGTGGTCTGCCACGCGCTGTACCAGATGGTTCGGGGGGAGGCCGAAAGCGCGCAGCTGTCGACCCTCGCGTCGAGGGCCAGGGTGTGCGACCCCAGCGAGAGCGTGGGCGGCTCCTGCAGCAGGATGGACGGGGTGAACGCGAAGGGCGGCGGCGCCGCGTCGAGCGTCCAGCGGTACTCGTCGTAGCTGCCCTCTGCCGGGTCGGCGGCGTACGTCGCCTGGGCGCCGGGGCAGAAGGACGTGGGGCCGAGGATCACGGGCTGCGCGCCGAGCGTGAAGCTCTGGCTGACCACCGGCGGAACACCCGGCAGGGACGGAGCGAGAACTGCAGCCGGTACCGCCGGCCGGCCTTGTCGATCGTCAGCGACTTCGAGGCGGCCGTCGTGAAGGACGCGACGCCGGAGCTCAACGACACGCGGGGGGGGTCGTTCCCGGTGCCGGTCAGGATCGCGCCCCGGTCGTGCCGGTGCCCGGCACGATCGTCGCCGTCACGTCGCCCACCGGGCACGCCAGATTGCCGCCGTCGTCGCGGGCCTCGACGATGGCCTGCAGCCCAGGATAGGGACCGGGACCGGTCACGCACGGCTGAGCCGGCTGCTGCGTCACCTCGAGCCGTCGCGCGGTGCAGCCCGTGCCGAGCAGGATCGAGACGTCGTTCGAGTCCGCCGTTCACGACGGCGATGTCCGGCCGCCCGTCGCCGGCGAGTCCGCCACCACCACGATGGATCGGTGTCAGGCCGGCCACGAAGCCCTCTCCTTCCTCGAAGGGGGGAGGCCACCGAGCCCCGGCCACGCAGCACCTCGAGGCCTCGGGGCGGCAATCGCCAGATCGATCTTCCCGTCGAGGTTCAGGTCCGGCCGTCGTGGCGTAAGACGGCGAGGTCCGTGGCGGGGATCCGGGTGGGAGGCTGGGCGAAGCTCGTCCCGTCGTTCTGGAAGACGCTCACCGCGCTGCCGTTGAGCACGGTGGCCGCCAGGTCGATGTCGCCGTCCCCGTCGAAGTCGGCCCCGGTGACCGAGGTCGGGTTGGCGTCTCCGGCCGATCAGGTTGAGAATCTCCGGCGCGACATCGGCGAAGCTCCCGGTTCCGTCGCCGTAGCGGATGGTGAGCCTCGTGGCCGGGTGGGTCGTTCGCCACGGCGAAGTCGAGCGATGGAGTTGTTGTCCAGGCGGCCGGCGAAGATGGCTGTGGGGTCCGGGCCGACGTCGAAGGTGTCGGCGCAGGACAAACGAGATCGTGCCGGAGACGCTGTCGTTCCGAAGGAACGCCACGGTGCCGCTAGGGCCGTTGTCACAGACGAGCAGGTCGAGGTCGCCGTCCCCGTCCACGTCCGCGGCCACGAGGTCGTCGGGCCCCGAGCCCGCGGCCGGCAGGCCGACGCTGGCGAAGGTACCGCCACCGGTGCCGCGAAGCACGGTCACCTCGTCGTTCACGGCACTCGGAGACGGCCAGGTCCGGGATGCCGTCCCGGTCGAAGTCGCCGGCCACGATCGCGGTCGGCGCGCTCCTCGCGACCGACGGGGCGCCGAACGGCGGTGAACGATCCCGCGCCGTTGTTGAGGAGGATCGACACCGTCGAGTCCACTTGGTTGACGACGGCGAGGTCGAGGTCGTTGTCGCCGTCGAGGTCGACGGCCACCGGCGGCCACCGGCTGTGAGCCCACCGCGTAGCGCATCGCCGCGCTGAAAGCCGGGGGGCCGGGGGGCCGCGAGACCAGGACCGACGACCGCGTCCGACGTCCGGCAGGGCACCGCCACGTCGAGCCGGCCGTCCGCGTCCGCGTCCACCGGGCACGACGGCCTGCGGGCTCATGAGCACCGTAGTGCCGCGTGGCGGCCTGGAATCCGCCCGCGCCGTCGTCGAGGAGCAGGTTCACCGATTGGTTCGCCCGGCGTTCGAGGTCACGATGTCGGGCCTCGGGCTGTTGTCGACCGGGAGGACGGCCACACCGGTCGGGTTGCCTCCCCCAAAGGGGTCACCTCGAGCAGCGAAGCCGCCCGTACCGTCGTTCTTGAAGACCGAGACGGTCGCCGAGGCGCGGTTCGCCGTCACGATGTCGAGGTCGCCGTCCAGTTCGAGGTCCGCCGCGGCAATGCTCATGGGCTCGTCGATCCCCACCGCGGGGTTCACGTCCAGGGCCGGGCCGGTGGTGAACGTGCCGTTGCCGTTGCCGCATTGCAGGACCCGCACCTGGTCGTCGGCCGGCACAGGCGACGGCGAGGTCCAGGATGCCACCGGCGTCGAAGAACCCGGCCACGAGCGCCCGGGGCTGCGTTGGGCCGACGGTCGTGATGTGGCCGCTGTCCAGGCCGCCCGTTGCCGTCGCCGAGGAACACGAAGACCTGGTTCGAGCCCTCGCTGGCCGCCGCCACGTCCGGCGTCCCGTTGCCGTCGAAATCGCCCACGACGACCGCGGACGTGTTGAGGCCCGGCGCTGCCGGGAGACGAGAGGGACGGGGTTCAGGTTGCCGCCCCCGGTGTTGCGCAGGACCTGCACCAGTCCGGAGCCGACGTCGCCGAGCCGCCACCACGACGTCGAGCAGGCCGTCGGTGTCGAAGTCCGCGATCGCGACACCGCGGGGAACGGGGGTCGCGTCGTACGCTCCCGCGACCACGAATCCGTTGGGCCCGCCGAGCAGCACTCGAACCTTGCCGGCGCCCGGGGGGTTGTTCGCGACCACGAGGTCCGCGCGGCCGTCGCCGTTGAGGTCGCCCGCCGCCGCCGCGACCGGTGCGTCGCCGGCAGGGTAAGAGCGCGGCGCGAGACCGAGCGACGTGCGGGCGCAGGTCACGCAGGGCTGAGCCTCGGCGGGGCCGGGGGCGAGCAGCGCGACGGCGCACAGCACGGCCGCCGGGTGGCGCCAGGCAGTGAGGGGCCTGCAGGCGCTGGTCATCGGCACTTCTCCTATCGAAAGGGGGGCCGCGGTTGGCCCCGGTCTAGTCGCGGATCGTGAAACGCGTGGCCGGCCCGCACGGGTCCGGCCGTCCATCGAGGTACGCCTGCACCGTCCAGCGCCCGTACAGGGAGCTCAGCGTGATCGACGTCCCGGCCACCGGCAGGGCCGCGTTCACGGAGTAGTAGACGCGCGTCCGCGTGTCGCCGGTCGTCGGGACGAGCCGCTGCACGGGCAGCGGCCTCGGGTAGCCCGGGACGTAGCGCGGCGGAGGCGGGCCGGGAGCCCGGGTGGCGGCTCCGGATCGAGCCCTTGCCGCTCGCGTGCTCGCGTCGGGCACCGGCGCGGTGCCGACGAACGGCACGGTGATGACCTGGTACAGGAAGCCGCCCGGCGTGAAGACCTTGAAGTGCATCAGGTGATCGCCCTGAAGGTCCTGGCGCAGGCGCGACTGGAACTGCAGGTCGAGAATCTGCCGGCTGGAGTAGCTCAGGTTGCGCGGCTGCGTCGCCAGGTTGGGCGCGAGCACGCGGATGCCCGCGCAGACGGGGTAGCCGCGGGTGAGGGGCGCAGCGGCCGGGACCGGGGCCGGCGTCCGGGCGACCTGGGCCGAGAGCAGGAGAAGGGCGAAGAGGGGCATGGAGCCTCCTAGAACGGCACCTCGATGGCGTAGATCACGCCAGCGGCGCTCCCCACGTAGAGCATGTTCGGGCTGACCCCGAGGTCGAGCGACGGCGCGCCGATCACGACCGCGCTCGACTCGAGGTCCACGGGGTTGAGGAGGCTGCCGTTGTTGAGACGCGTACTGCGAGCACCCCGGACCCGAGGATGGCCAGCTCCGCTCCGACGTACAGCTTGTCCGTGGCCGTGGAGAGGAGCGGCGTCGAGGGCTTCTGTGCGATCTGCGACCACTTGCCGTTGAACGCGGTCCCGGTGTCGGTCACGGCCGAGATCCGGCCGATCGCGGGGTCGATCGGTCGTGACGAAGTAGACGTCGCCGTTGCGTCGATCCGGGAACGGGAATCCCTTGACGTTGCCGTCGCTCGTGTCCCAGGAGTAGAGCCCGGTCCCGTCCGTGGGGTCGACCGCCCACAGCCGTCCGTTGATGTTGCCGACGTACAGCCGGTTCCCGCGGAGGACCGGGCTGCCGTCGATGTCGTCGAGGGCTGCCCTCGAGGCCGCCCACCCGAACTGCAGGGCGTCGGACGGCGGGCCCAGCTTGAGGCACCAGAGCGAGTACGTCGTGGCCTGGTACGCGGCGAAGTACACCTGGCCGCGGGCGTAGTCCACCGTCGCCATGCCGGTCACCGCGCCGAGGGCCGAGAGCCCGAGCGGATCGCCGACCTTCGGGTAGTAGTCGATCACCGCCCCGTTGCCGGGGTCGAGGGCGTAGAAGCGGTTGTCTCGAGGCCTGGCGCGTCCCCACGAGGATGTAGTCCCAGGCGCCGCCGTAGGCGACGAAGATGCCCGCGGGTGCCGCCCCCGCCACCGATCCGATCTGCGTCTGCCAGAGGATCGCGCCCGTCTTCGCGTCGATCGCGTGGACCCAGCCGTCGAGCGTCGAGTAGAAGGCGCGCGAGCCCCCGGCAAACGGGACGATCGGGGAGCGGGACTGCGCCGGCGAGCCGAGGTCGGCCGGCTTCCAGGCGGTGGGCCACGGCCCCCCGCCCGTCCCGCGTGTCATGCCGTGCACGAAGTTGTCGTTCGAGGGCACCAGGACCCCGTCCTGCCCGACCGTGGGTGGCGCGACCGTCGTCGCGCCGAGGCCCGTGAAGTACTTCCAGCGCGTCTTGCCGGACACCGCGTTGAACGGCCGCCCCTGGGCGTTGGCGCCGCTCGAGAAGTTGGAGGAGGGGTACTCGATGAAGACCGAGTAGCAGTAGGCGTCGCCCAGGTCGAGGCCCGTGTCCGAATAGGACTGCGTGGTCCCCGAGCCTCCGAAGGGTGGGTTGGCGACGCCGCTGCCATCGCCGGCGTTCGCCGGGTAGGTGCAGGCCGTGGGGAGCGTCGACTTGTTCTGCCGGATGCGGACCTGGGTCGCGGTGGTCGTCACCGGGTTGAGCCACTCCAGGCGATTCCGGCCGCTGTTCGCGGTGCTGCCGCCGTCCGAGACCACGGTCAGGAAGGCCACCCCGGGGAAGGTCGGCGCCGGGTCGTCGTTGAGGATCACGCCGTTGCCGGTGCCCTTCAGGATGGTCACGCCTGCGGGCAAGGGCGAGGAGAGGTTCACGAAGAACGTCTCGTTCGCCTCGACGTTCGTGTCGTGCAGGACGTTGACGGTGACCGGCAGCTCGACGACACCCGGGTTGAACGTGAGGGTGCCGCCGGCGGGGTTGAGGTCGGCGGGCGACACCGACCCGATGGTCGCCGTGCCGGGGGCCGCGTTGAAGTTCACGGTGACGATTGCCGAACTCGGGTTCGACAGGGTGACCAGGAAGACGGCCGGCGTCGGGCCGGAAGAGCTGCCCTCCAACACCTGCTTGTCGCTGATCGAGATCTGGGGATCGGGATCGTCGTCGGCGATGGAGCCAACGGCCTGTGTGTCCGGCAGTGTGGCGTTGACGGGGGCCCCGAGTGCGAAGTTGACGACGAAGTTCTCCGGCCCCTCCTTCTTGATGTCCCCCTTCACCGCGACCGTGACGGTCTTCGCCGTTTCCCCCGGGGCGAAGACCACGGTCCCGCTCGCGCCGACGTAGTCGTTGTCTCCGGTCGTCGCCGAGCCGTCGTCGGTCGCCCAGGTGACGGTCACGGCCTGCGAGGTGGGGACCGACAGCGTCAGGTCGAACGTCGCCGGTGTCGTGCCCGAGTCGCCCTCGACCACGAACGCGTCCGTGATCGCGATCGCCGGCGTGGGGTCGAGCATGCCCCACCACGTGCCCCAGCGGTCGTAGACTGGCGAGACGTTCGGCGTCGCCGCGTACTCCTGCAGCGTCCACATCTTCTTGTCGTCGGTCGGGTCCACGACCGTCGCGCTGAAGTGGCCCCAGTAGTTCGAGCCGCCCCCGAAGTCCTTGTAGTAGCAGGCATCGCCATTCTTCAGCGAGCTCTCCGACCTGCATGGTGCCCAGAGGATCGATCGCGGTGCGGAAGGAGTAGCTTGCCCCCGCGTACTGGTCGACCTGAAACGCGAGTAGCCGAGGAGGACATCGTCGTTCTTGTTGACGGCGATGCTCGGGTACGCGAAGTGCTGCAACCCGGACGGGTCCTCGACGCGCCCACTCTGCCGGACCGACGCGTCGGTCCGGATCTGCCACCACTGCGCGGACGCGTGGTCGGGGGCGGGAATGAAGACGGTGTGGGTCGCCCACACGTGTCCGTTCCGATAGACGGCACTCTGGATGCGCGAGTCGCCGGCCTGGATCTTGCACGGAGGCGACGCGCAGTCCGCGCACCCGGTCGGTCCCTGCTGCTGCGGGAGAAAATCGACGGGGCCGGGTCCGTCCTCCCACGGCAGACCCTGCGGGTCGCCGATCGTCTCGATGCTCGGAGAAGCGGGGGGGCCGGTGATCTTGTAGAGCCGCAGCTTTCCGTTGCCGGGATCACGTGCCTGGACGAGGTAGACGTCGCTGACCCCGACGTCGTACGTTGCCGCCGGCACCTGGCTCGTGCCGTAGGTCGTGCCGTCGAGCGGGAGGAGGACGTTGGCGTCCAGGTTGCCCGCGTACATCTGGGACTTTTCGAAGACATAGAGGTGCGAGCGCTCGAAGCCGCCGTCCGAGATCCGACGGAGGTTGACCTGGACGACGACCCGATCGTTGCTGAAGCCGACGCTCGGGTAGTCGACCGATAGTGTGTCCGTGGCGTCCAGGTCGATGGCCTTCATGTGCCAGTTGGAGGCCGTCAGGTCCGGGATCCCGGTCTTCGACACGCCGACCAGAAGCCTCGCGTTGTTGCCCGTCGTGTCGCAGGCAGCCACCACCCAGCGCCCGGGAAGCGTACCGGGGTCGAAGATGACGCGGGATCGAAAGCAGCATGCCGGGGCTGAGCGGCGCCCAGAAGAAGCTGGTGGCCACCGGCCCGAAAGCGGTCGTGTGGTCGCGGTTCTGGACCTTCGTCTGGGTCTTGAGCATCACCATGAGGTGATCCAGGCCGACGGCGCCGTGCGTGCCGGGCGGAATCGCTCCGTTGGTGTCGCCGAGGGCGGCAAAGTCGTCGGTGGGCGGCGGCGAATCGGAGGCCAGGCTGACATCGGCGCCGTTCGCCGTTGCGAATAGGAAGATCCCAAAGGCCAGTGACCGCCCAGGCCACCGCGCTCTCCGCCTCATTTCAGCCCCTCCCCGGCCACCGTCGCCCACGGAAGTGTCCGGGCGCAGTAAGTATAGCCCGAACAATGGCTTCCATGCCGACTCTTCAAGTACGACTTCAGGTCGTACCGAGACGCGGCGCGACGACGTGACCGCTCTTCAGACACGGCGGGCCTCATACCCGACTCCTGGGAGTCGGATGAGGCAAGGCCCGTGCCGTCGCGCGGCCGGAGAGCATGCGATCGGAATAGGCACTCCGGCGACCGCGGAAAGCAATGAGCGCAGTCACACCGAGGGGCGTGCCGGCGCGGCTGCTGTAGACTTCGGAGGAATGAGCGACAAGGCCGCGCCCGCTGCCGTGAAGACGTTTCTCGACCGCCTGGCGGCGGGGACCGTCGTGTTCGACGGGGCCATGGGCACGATGCTCTACGCCCGCGGCGTCTTCCTGAACCGCTGCTTCGACGAGCTCAACCTCTCGAACCCCGGCCTCGTCCGCCAGGTCCACGACGAGTACCTCGAGGCCGGGGCCGACGTGATCGAGACGAACACGTTCGGCGCCCACCGCTTCAAGCTCGGCCCGCACGGCCTCGAGTCCCAGGTCCGGAAGATCAACCGGGAGGGCGCCCGGATCGCGCGCGAGGCGGCGAAGGGCCGCGCCCTCGTGGCCGGGGCCATCGGCCCGATCGGCAAGCCCCTGGCGCCGATCGGCCACATCCGGCTCGACGAGGCGCAAGAGGCCTACCGGGAGCAGGCCGAGGGGCTGCTCGAGGGCGGGGTGGACCTCTTCCTGCTCGAGACCATGCCCTCGCTCGACCAGGCGAAGGCGGCGCTCGCGGCGGTGCGGTCGCTCACCAGCGACGTGCCGGTGGCGGTGAGCCTGACCTTCAACGAGGAAGGCAACACGATCTACGGCGACACCCCGGAAGAGGTCGTCCGCGAGCTCGAGGCCCTCGACGTGCCCTTGATCGGGGCCAACTGCAGCCAGGGCCCGCAGGCGATGATGGAGACGCTGCAGCGGATGGCGGCGGTCGCGCGCACGGCGAAGCTGTGCGCCATGCCCAACGCGGGCTCGGCGGCCCTCGTCGAGGGCCGCTACCTGTACCTGTGCACGCCCGAGTACATGGCCACCTGGGCGCGCCGCTTCCTCGAGGCGGGCGCCACGGCGGTCGGCGGCTGCTGCGGCACGACGCCCGCGCACATCAAGGACCTCGTCCGCTCCGTGCGCATGTTCCAGCCGGCCCGGGCCGAGGTGAAGGTCCTCCCGCCGTCGCGGCCCAAGGAGGCCCCGGCCCCGGTCCCGCGCGAGGAGAAGTCGCCCCTCGGCCGCAACCTGCGGCGCAAGTTCGTGGTGTCGGTCGAGCTCGACCCGCCGCGCGGGGCGGACCCCGGCGCCATCATCGAGCGCGCGCAGTTCTGCAAGGAGAACGAGATCGACGCGATCAACGTCGCGGACGGTCCCCGGGCCTCGGCCCGCATGAGCGCGCAGGCCCTGTGCATCCTGCTGCAGGAGAAGGTGGGGATCGACACCATCCTGCACTACACCTGCCGCGACCGGAACCTCCTCGGCATCCAGTCGGATCTGCTCGGCGCCCACGCGCTGGGCCTGCGCAACATCCTCGCCATCACCGGCGACCCGCCCAAGCTCGGCGACTACCCGGACGCCACCGCGGTCTACGACGTGGACTCGATCGGCCTCATCCGGATCATGGACCACCTCAACCACGGCTGCGACCTGGCGGGAAACCTGATCGGCCCCGCGCTCGGCATCCACGTGGGCTGCGGCGCCGACCCGAGCAAGCCCGACATGGAGAAGGAGGTCCGGCGGCTCGAGGAGAAGGTCCGCTCGGGGGCGGAGTACGTGATGACCCAGCCCGTCTACGACCCGAGGACGCTCGAGCGCTTCGTCTCGATGATGAAGCACCTCGACGTGCCGCTCCTCGTGGGCATCCTGCCGCTCTTCTCGCACCGCAACGCCGAGTTCCTGCACAACGAGGTGCCGGGCATGAGCATCCCGGACGACACCCGCGAGCGGATGCGCAAGGCGGGCTCGGGCGAGCGCGCGCAGCTCGAGGGCGTCGCCATCGCGCAGGAAGCGACGCTCGCCGCCCGCGAGATGGGCAACGGCGTCTACATCATGCCCCCGTTCAACAAGGTGGACCTGGCGGTTCGCGTCATCGACGTCCTGCGCTAGACTCGGACGTTCCCGAGGTGAGACCGTGACGCGACTCGTGGCCGGAGGTTCCGCCGTGCTCGCTCTGGCCGCCGCCACGGCGTCGGCCCAGCCGACGCCGGTCTTTCGCGCGGGCCTCGACCTCGTCAACGTCACCGTCACCGTGCGCGACGGCAAGGGCGGCCTCGTCGCGGACCTCACCGCCGACGACTTCGCCGTCCGGGAGGACGGCCGGCTCCAGAAGATCGAGATCTTCGCGCCGGCGGCCCGGCCCGAGGAACGCCAGGAGCTGGCCCTCAACCTCGGCATGCTCTTCGACACGAGCGAGAGCATGCGCAAGGACCTCAAGCTGAGCCAGGAGTCGGCCATCCGCTTCCTCGACGCCATTCCCCGCGCGAGGGACCTCCTGCTCATCTTCTTCGACCGCGACATCCGGATCTCGCGCTACAGCTCCGAGAACCAGCAGGGCATCTTCGGGCGGATCCTGGAGGCCAAGGGCGAGGGTTACACCGCCCTCTACGACGCCATCGCCGTCTACGTCTCCCGCGTCGCCGAGACGCCCGGCCGCAAGGTGCTGGTGATCTTCACCGACGGCGACGACACCACGAGCCAGGTGCCGCCCCACGAGGTGCAGAGGCTCGTTCGCTCGACCGAGGTCACGATCTACCCGGTGGCCTTCCCCGGCGCGCACCGGCCGAGCTCCGCGGACGCTCTGCGGGCCCGCTCCTTCCTCGTCTCGCTCGCGGAGGCGAGCGGCGGCCGGGTCTTCCAGCCGGCGGCCTCGCGCGAGCTGGCCGGCATCTACCAGTCGATCCTGGACGAGCTCGGCACGCAGTACGTCCTCGGCTACGTGTCGGACAACCCGAAGCACGACGGCAAGTTCCACCGGATCACCGTCGAGCTGAAGCGGCCGGGGCTGAAGGTGCGCCACCGGCCCGGCTACGAAGTGCCGAAGGACGAGCCCCCGAAGCCCGCCAAGAAGAAGTAGCCCGGCTTCAGGCGGAGGGCGGCCGGCCGAGCAGCGACTCGACCTTCCGCTCCAGCTCCCGCAGCCGCTTCTGCAGCTCGGGCAGCCGGGCGAAGACCGCGCTCGACTTGAGCCACGCGCGGTTCTCGATCGCGGGGTAGCCCGAGATGACGGAGCCCTTCTCCACGAGGCCGGGGATGCCCGTCTGGGCGGTGGCGATCACCCCGTCCTCGATCGTGAGGTGGCCGGCGACACCCACCTGCCCGGCCAGGGTGACCCGGTTGCCGATTCGGGTGCTGCCCGCGATGCCCACCTGGCCCGCGATCACCGTGTCCTCGCCGATCGTGACCGAGTGGCCCACCTGCACGAGGTTGTCGAGCTTCGTGCCCCGGCCGACGCGGGTCTCGCCGAGCGCGGCCCGGTCGATGGCGGTGAGCGCGCCGATCTCGACGTCGTCCTCGACGACGACGATGCCGACCTGCGGGAACTTGTGGTACCGGCCCTCGCGGTCCCGGGCGAAGCCGAAGCCGTCGCCGCCGATCACCGCCCCGTTCTGCACCACGACCCGGCTCCCCAGCCGGCAGCCCTCGCGCACCTGCACGCCCGAGTGGATCACGCAGTCCTCGCCCACGAGGACGCCCTCGTAGAGCACGACGTGCGGGTGAATCGCGCTGCGCGCGCCCACGCGCACGCCCGCCCCGACGACGGCGAGCGCGCCCACGTGCACGCCGGCGCCGAGGACCGCCGAGGGGTCCACCTGCGCGGACGGGTGCACCCCGGGCGCGGGGCGCGCGGGCGGCCGGAGGAGCGCCACCGCGCGAGCGAAGGCGAGGTAGGGGTTGTCGGAGACGAGGCAGGGCCGGGACGCCCCGTGGCCCGGCGCGAGGATGACCGCGCCCGCCCGCGTGGTGGCGAGCTGAGGGGCGTAGCGCGGGTTGGCGAGGAAGGTGACGTCGCCGGGGCCCGCCTGCTCGAGGGGCGCCACCCCCGCGATCTCGACCTCGCCGTCGCCCTGCAGCTCGCAGCCGAGGTGCAGGGCCAGCTCGCGCAGCTTCACGCGCCCGCCTTGCCTCCCTGGTCGCCGGCAGGGGGCGCGTCCCCGACTCGGAGGCGGCGGTGTCGCCGGGGCCGGCGCGACGGGCGCGCCCTTCGACGCCCCCTCCCCGGCCGAGACCGAGCCGGACAGCCACGCACCCTCGCGGACCACCAGCACCCGCGCGTCCACGGTGCCCTGCACGCGGGCCTTCTCGGTGAGCGTCACGCTGCGCGCGCGCAGGTCGCCCTTCATCTCGCCGGCCACCTCGGCCGCGTCCGCGGAGACCGTGGCTTCCACGCGCGCGCCCTCGCCGAGCACCAGCCGGCCCGACAGCGCGATCTCGCCCCGGAAGCGGCCGTACACGACCGCGTCCTTGCCCTTGAGCTTCCCTTCGACGTCCGCCTGCGCGTCGATGACCGTGGCCTTCTCGTCCGCCATGCTTGACCTCGCTCCGAGGCGGATTCTAGCAGGAGCCGCCGTATCGCTTGTGACCCGGCCCACCGCGGGGTGAGCACGAATGAAGACCTGACCCCATTATGATGTCCGGATGGCCCCGTGCCCGGAGGACCGCCCGTGAGCCCTGCCCGTCCCGACCCTCCTCGCCTCGCCCCCGCGAAGGCCGACACCCGCTTCGAGCTCGTGAGCGACTTCGAGCCCAAGGGCGACCAGCCCCGCGCGATCGAGGAGCTCCTCGCAGGGCCTCGCGCGGGGCGACAAGCACCAGGTGCTCCTCGGGGTCACCGGGTCCGGCAAGACCTTCACCGTCGCCTCCGTGGTGGCGCAGGTGAACCGCCCCACCCTGGTCCTCGCGCACAACAAGACGCTCGCCGCCCAGCTCTACCAGGAGTTCAAGGCCTTCTTCCCCGGCAACGCCGTCGAGTACTTCGTCTCCTACTACGACTACTACCAGCCCGAGGCCTACGTGCCGCAGTCGGACACCTACATCGAGAAGGAGTCCACGATCAACGAGGAGATCGACCGGCTGCGCCTGTCCGCGACCCGGAGCCTCTTCGAGCGCCGCGACGTCCTGATCGTGGCGTCCGTCTCCTGCATCTACGGCCTCGGCTCGCCCGAGGCCTACTACGGGATGCTGCTCTTCGTCCGCCAGGGAGACACCCTCGACCGGCGGGACCTGCTCTCGCGCCTCGTGGAGGCCCGCTACGACCGCAACGACTACGAGCTGAAGCGCGGCACCTTCCGGGTGCGGGGCGACGTGGTCGAGATCGTGCCCGCCTACGAGGAGAGCGGGATCCGCATCGAGCTGTTCGGGGACGAGGTGGAGCGGATCAGCTCCTTCGACCCGCTGACCGGGAAGGCGACGGGGCGGCTCGCCCAGGTGGCGATCTACCCCTCGAGCCACTACGTCACGCCGCAGCCGCGGCTCGCCGACGCGGTGAAGACGATCGAGGCGGAGCTCATGGAGGTGAAGCCGAGGCTGGAGAGCCAGGGCAAGCTGCTCGAGGCCCAGCGCCTCTACCAGCGCACCATGTTCGACCTCGAGATGCTGCGCGAGACCGGCCACTGCCACGGCATCGAGAACTACTCGCGCCACCTCTCCGGACGCCAGCCGGGCGAGCCGCCGCCGACGCTGCTCGACTACCTGCCGAAGGACGGGCTGATCGTGGTGGACGAGTCCCACCAGTCGATCCCGCAGGTGCGCGGGATGTTCCACGGCGACCGCCAGCGCAAGACGACGCTCGTCGAGTACGGCTTCCGCCTGCCCTCGGCCCTCGACAACCGCCCGCTCAGCTTCGAGGAGTTCGAGGGGCGGGTCGGCCAGGCGCTCTACGTCTCCGCCACGCCGGGCCCCTACGAGCTGCAGAAGGCGGGGGGCGTCGTGGTCGAGCAGGTGATCCGCCCCACCGGCCTCATGGACCCGAGGCTGGAGGTCCGGCCGGTGCAGGGCCAGGTGGACGACCTCCTCGCCGAGGTCCGGGTGAGGGCGGAGAAGGGGCAGCGCGTGCTCGTGACGACCCTCACGAAGCGCATGGCCGAGGACCTCACCGAGTACTACCACGACCTCGGCGTGCGGGTGCGCTACCTGCACTCCGACATCGAGACCCTCGAGCGGGTGCGCATCCTGCGCGACCTGCGCAAGGGCGAGTTCGACGTCCTCGTCGGCATCAACCTCCTGCGCGAGGGGCTGGACCTGCCCGAGGTGTCGCTCGTGGCCATCCTCGACGCGGACAAGGAGGGCTTCCTGCGCTCGGCGGGCGCTCTCATCCAGACGATGGGGCGCGCCGCCCGCAACGTGGAAGGCATGGCCATCCTCTACGCGGACAAGATCACCGACTCGATGAAGGCCGCCATGGGGGAGACCGGCCGCCGCCGGACGCGCCAGGAGGAGTACAACCGGGAGAACGGCATCACCCCGGAGAGCATCAAGAAGGGCATCGGCGACCTGCTCTCCTCGGTGTACGAGCACGACTACCTGGCCGTCCCCGAGGTGGCCGAGGAGCCCGAGGAGCGCTACCGCTCGCTCGACGACATCGAGGGCGAGATCAAGTCGCTCGAGAAGCAGATGCGCGAGGCGGCGAAAGCGCTCGAGTTCGAGCGCGCGGGGGAGCTGCGCGACCGGATCAAGAAGCTGCGCGCCCGCGAGTTCGGGCTCAAGTAGTAGGGGGGCTGCGGCCTCAGGCGAAGGGGATCAGGGGCAGCGTGTTGTCGAGCGCCTCCGGAAACTCCTCGCCCCGGGGCTTCGGCTCGCCCGCGCGCGGCTTCCGGCGCCGCGCGGAAGGGGGCTGCGCGGTCTCGCCCGCCTTGAGCTGCTTCAGGAACTGGCGGAAGCGGCGCTGGTGCGCCGGCGGCATGTGGATGATCTGCGTCCCGATCTCGAAGCCGCCCCGGGCGCCCACCACGCGCATGACCCGGACCGCGCACTCGGCCGGCTCGCCGGAGGGCGGCAGCGCGAGCTGCACCTTGACGAAGGCGCCGGTGGGCAACGGCTCCTGGGCGTGGAAGAGGACGCCGGCGTCGCTGACGTTGAGCGTCGTGAGGGGGTGGGAGCCCTTCTCGAGGAGGCTGAAGCGCCCGGGAAGCGCGACGTCGAGGCGGGTGTACTCCCGCCGCTCGTCGGAGAAGGGCTTCACGCAGTTCTTGCCCATGCTCTTCGCGATGTAGAGCGCGCGGTCCGCCCGGTCCACGAGCTCCGTGGCGCTCGCGGCGTCGCCGGGCAGGCTCGCGATCCCGATGCTCACCGTGAGCGGCCGGCCGGCCTGCTTCTCCTCGCGCCCGATCCCCGCCTTCTCGATGGCCTGGCGGACCTTCTCGCCCAGCTTCAGGGCGGCGAGCTTCGGGGTGCTCGGGAGCAGGATCGCGAACTCCTCGCCCCCGTAGCGCGCCGCCACGTCCACCTCGCGCACCGTCTTCCGGAGGACCGTGGCGAGGCGGCGCAGCGCCATGTTCCCGGCGAGGTGGCCCTTCGAGTCGTTGAAGGCCTTGAAGTCGTCGGCGTCGATCATCATCAGGGAGAGCGGGGCGTCGTAGCGGGTCGCCCGCCGCACCTCCGAGACCACCCGGTCCTGGAAGTACCGGAAGTTGTAGAGGCGGGTGAGCTCGTCGTAGATGGCCGAGTCCTGCGTCCGGCGCAGGATCTTGATCTCCACGATCGTCGGGTTGTGGAGCCTCCTCTGGCTGCGCAGGAAGTACTGGAGCACCGCCACTCGCAGGTCCACCTTCTCGGGCACCCGCCGGTTCAGGTCCTCCCACTGGCCCAGGATGCGCAGCCAGTGCTCGAGCGCCTTTGCGGGAGCGAAGTCGAGCTGGGTGAGGACGAAGAGCAGGACCGCGTAGACCTCGGCGCCGGCCTCCTTCTCGAGCCAGGCCATGGTCTCGCGCCAGCCCGCGGGCGTCTTCGGCCCCTCCTCGAGCATCGCGACGATGCGGTCCGCGACCGCCGAGCCCGGGTCGATCTCCACTCTCGCCATCGTCCGCCCCCTCCGCGCCTCGGCGCTCGCCTAGCCCAGCTTCTCGACCGGCGCCGGCCGGCCGAAGTGGTAGCCCTGGGCGTGGGAGAACCCCGCACGCATGCACGCCGCGCCTTCTTCCGCCGTCTCGACACCCTCCGCCACGGTCTTCACCAGCAGCTCGCGAGCGGCCGCCACCAGCGAGGCCACGAGCCTCTGGCGCGAAGTGGGCGCGTGGTCGAGGCCGGTGACGAAGCGACGGTCGAACTTCAGGTAGTGGGGCGGCGCCTCGGCCAGCTCGAACAGGCGGGCCTGGCCGGCCCCGAAATCGTCGTAGGCCAGCCCCACGTTGATCTCCAGGAGGCGCTCGCGCAGCCAGGTGATGAAGTCCGTCTGCGCGAGCGCGCTCTCGTGGATCTCGAGCACGAGGTCCACCTGCGGCGCGTAGGTGCGCAGCTCCTCCAGCGACTCGAGCAGCCCCGGCGTCTCCAGCTCGACCGGGTGCGTGTTCAGGAAGAGGACGGGCGGCTCGGGCCGGTCGCGCACCAGCTCGACCGCCCTGCGGCGGAAGAGGCGGCTGAGCTCGGCCTGGGCGTCGGGCCCCAGCTGGCCCGCGATGTCGAACAGCTCCACCGGGCTCTCGGGGAGGCCCGGCATGCGGCCGCGGCCGAGGGCCTCGTACGCGGCCACGCGAGCGGAGGGGAGGGTCACCACGGGCTGGAACAGCATCGTCACCGCGCCCTGGTCGATGAGCTGGCGGATCTGCGAGGCCCCCGACACGAAGTGGCGGCTGAGGGGCGCGGTGCGGACGAGAGTGCCCTCGTCGTCCCCCTCGTCCTCCTCCGTCACGTCGCGCGCCACCCGGAACTCGTAGTCCCCGAAGTGCAGGACGTCGCCCTCGTGGATGGGAGCCTCCGCGACCGGCTCGCGGTTGAGGAACGTGCCGTTGCGGCTGCCGAGGTCGCGGACCCGCAGCGAGAGCCCGTCCGAGTAGATCTCCGCGTGGGTCTTCGAGACGTGCGCGGAGGGCAGGACGAGCTGAAGCCCCGACGCTCGTCCCACCCGGAAGGGCAGGGGCTGGACCGGTGTGCGCTGCAGCATGCCGTCGTCGCCGAGCCGGCTCTCGAGGACCCAGAGGCCCGCCGCCCCGGCCGCGGCGCGGGCTTCGAGCAGCCGTGCGCGCATCTCGCTCGTCTCCGGCGCGCTGAAGCGCAGGGTGTCGCGCTTCGTGCCGAATCCGGGTGTCGCCGCTCGATCAGGACTCATGCTCACTCTTCGCCCGCCCAGGGACGGTGCAATTCCCGGGCCGCCGCCGAAGCGCTGATTCCGATGGGCTTGCACGGCGTGTGGGCACTCCGTGGCCGGATTTCGGTCGCCGGAAGCCCGCCGGGGGCGGGAGTCGGCTGTGACACCCGCGGCCGACCCTCGTATAGTCTCCAGGCGATTACCTCCATGAACACCTGCCCCGCCTGCGCGAGCCCGGTCACCGAGGTCCAGCGCTTCTGTCCGGGTTGCGGGGCCTCGCTCGACGTCGCCGACAGCCCCACCGGTACCGCGCCGCGTCCGCTGGTCCCGAGGTCGGACTCGCCCTCGCCCCCGAGAGGCAGCTCCACGCCCCGGTCGCCCCGCGGGTCGGGGCCCGCCGGCGCCCGGCCCGGGGAGCGCTTTGCGCCCGGCACGGTGCTCGGCGAGCGCTACCGCATCGTCGGCCTCCTCGGCCGCGGCGGGATGGGGGAGGTGTACCGGGCGGACGACCTGAAGCTCGACCAGCCCGTGGCCCTCAAGTTCCTTCCGCGCGCGCTGGAGGGGGACTCCGACCGCCTCGAGCGCCTCTTCGGCGAGGTGCGCATGGCGCGCCAGGTCTCGCACCCGGCGGTCTGCCGCGTGTGGGACATCGGCGAGGCCGAAGGGCAGCACTTCCTGTCGATGGAGTTCGTGGACGGGGAGAACCTCGCGTCGCTCCTCCGCCGCATCGGGCGCCTCCCGCAGGACAAGGCGCTCGACATCGCGCGGCAGGTGGCGGCGGGGCTCGCCGCCGCGCACGAGAAGGGCGTGCTGCACCGCGACCTGAAGCCGGCGAACGTGATGCTCGACGGGCAGGGCAAGGTGCGGCTCACCGACTTCGGCCTCGCGGGCCTGGCCGAGGCGGTCTCGGGCGAGGACGTCCGGTCGGGGACCCCGTCCTACATGTCGCCCGAGCAGCTGCAGGGGCGCGAGGTCACCGTCCGGAGCGACATCTACGCCCTCGGCCTCCTGATCTACGAGCTCGTCACGGGGCGCCGCGCCTTCGAGGGCAAGGGGCTCGCGGAGCTGACGCGCAAGCACCGCGACGAGCGGCCGATCGACCCGTCGGCGATCGTCTCCGACCTCGACCCCGCCATCGAGCGCACGATCCTCGCGTGCCTCGAGAAGGACCCGAAGCGCCGCCCGCCCTCGGCCCTCGTCGTCTCCGCGATGCTCGCCGGGCGAGACCTGCTCGAAGCGGCGATAGCGGCGGGGGAGACCCCGTCGCCGGAGCTCGTGGCGGCGGCGGGCGAGACCGAGGGGCTGCGCCCGAGGGCGGCCTGGGCGTGCCTCCTCGTCGTCGTGCTGGGCGCCCTGATCCTGCCCGCGACGCAGGGCCGGCGGCAGCTCCTCGCCCGGATCCCGGTCGAGAAGAGCCCCGAGGCGCTCGAGGACAGGGCCCGCGATCTCGTGGTCCGCCTCGTCCCGGGGGCCGTGGTCGCGGACGCCGAGGTGGGCTTCTCGCAGGACGGCGACTACCTGCTCTGGGCCCAGGAGCGGGACCGCTCCGCGACTCGCTGGGCGTCGCTGGCCTCCGGCGATCCGCCGCTCGTCACCTTCTGGTACCGCCAGAGCCCGCGGCCTCTCGCGCAGTCCTCGTTGACCGGCGTCGTGGGATGGAACGACCCGCCGGCGCGGGTCACGGACATGGCGGGCGTCGAGTACGACCTCCAGGGCCGCCTGCAGTCCTTCTACGCGGTGCCCCCGCAGCGCGAGCGCGAGAGCGGGCCTTCCCCGGCACCCGACTGGGCGCCGCTCTTCGCCGAGGCGCGGCTGGACACGTCGCGGTTCCGCCCGGTCGAGCCGCGGTGGACGCCACCCTTCTACTGCGACGCGCGCGCCGCCTGGGAGGGCTCCTGGCCGCGCCGGCCCGAGATCACCCTGCGCGTGGAGGCCGCC
Source organism: uncultured Acidobacteriota bacterium (assembly GCA_963818355.1). Lineage (GTDB taxonomy): Bacteria > Acidobacteriota > Vicinamibacteria > Fen-336 > Fen-336 > DATBSL01. The sequence goes on from CAWFSB010000023.1 coordinate 37,700, forward strand.
GCCTACCGCGGCCGGCCCGTGTGGTTCGAGATCGTGAACCCCTGGACCCGTCCCGAGCGCGAGCAGGTCTTCCCGTTCACCTCGGGCCAACGGGGGATGCAGTCCTTCTACGTGCTGGTGATGGTCGCGCTCGTGGCCATCGGCGGCCTCCTGGCCTACCGCAACATCCGCCTCGGCCGCGGCGATCGGCGCGGCGCCTTCCGGCTGGCCCTCGTCCTCGCAACCCTGGCCGTGGCCTCCTGGGCCCTGCGCGCCCACCACGTGCCCGAGCCGGGCGGCGAGCTCGTCCTCTTCGCCCGAGGAGCGGGCATCGCGGTCCTGGTGGCGGCCCTCCTCTGGCTCTTCTACCTCGCCCTCGAGCCCTACGTCCGCCGCCTCCGGCCGTGGACGCTCGTCTCCTGGGCCCGCCTGCTCGAGGGCGGGGCGCGCGACGCGGTGGTGGGCCGCGACGTCCTCATCGGCCTGGCGTGGGGCACGGTGCTGGCCCTCCTCGGCGTCGTCGGCCGCGCGCTCATCGTGTGGCTGGGGCGGCCGGAGCCGCCGCCCGAGGCTCACGGGGTCGACGCGCTCCTCTCGACCCGCCTGCTCCTGAGCTACGTCGCCGGTCTGCCGGTGAACGCGACCCTCGTCGGGCTGGCTCTCCTGCTGCTCTTCCTGGTCTTGAGGCTCGTGACCCGCCGGGACCTGGTCGCCGGTGCTCTCGTCGTGGCGTTCCTGGTCGCCGGGGACCTGGCCGGCTCGAAGGAGAACGCCTGGCTGCTGCTGCCCTTCGCCATCGCGGCCTGGGGCGCCTTCCTCGCGGTGATGCTGCGCTTCGGCGTCCTCGCTGCGATCACCGCCGTCTTCACGGCCAACCTGCTCTCCTTCCCGCCGCTCGTCTACGCGCCCGGGAGCTGGACGGGCGCGGCCACGTTCGTGGTCCTCCCCCTGCTCATCGGCCTGGCGGTGCTGGCCTTCCGCTCGGCGGTGGGGGGGCACTCGGGCCTGCGCCGGTACCTCGGAGGAGACGCGCCCTCCTCCCGTCCGACGTGAGAGCCGATCCGGCCTGCCGCAGGGCACTTTTCCAGCCCCGGCGACGTATTCTTCGTTTAGAGCCCGGAGTCTCGCCATGTCCGCGTGCCCCAGCTGCGCCACCCCCGTCGAGGTGTCCGACCGGTCGTGCCGGGCCTGTGGCTCCGGTCTGGACATCGCGGACAGCCCGACCGGAACGGCACCCCGCCCCGCAGCCTCGCCGACTCCTTCCCCGGGCCCGGAGCGAACCCCCTCGAGCGGGCCCCGCCGCCCGGGCGGCGAGCGGTTCGTGCCCGGCACGGTGCTCGCGGGGCGCTACCGCATCACCGGGCTCCTCGGGCGCGGGGGAATGGGCGAGGTCTACCGGGCCGACGACCTGAAGCTCGACCAGCCGGTCGCCCTCAAGTTCCTGCCGCACGGACTCGACGCGGACGGCGAGCGGCTCGCCCGGTTCTACCGCGAGGTCCGCGTGGCCCGGCAGATCTCCCACCCGGCGGTCTGCCGCATGTACGACGTGGGGGAGGCGGAGGGCCACTTCTTCCTGTCCATGGAGCTGGTGGACGGCGAGAACCTCTCGTCGCTCCTGCGGCGCATCGGCCGCCTGCCGCCGGACAAGGCGCTCGACATCGCGCGCCAGCTCTGCGCCGGCCTCGCCGCCGCGCACGAGAAGGGCGTCCTGCACCGGGACCTCAAGCCCGCCAACCTCATGCTCGACGGCCAGGGGAACGTGCGCATCACCGACTTCGGCCTGGCCGGCCTCGCCGAGTCGCTCCGCGAGGAGGACGTGCGGTCGGGGACCCCCTGCTACATGTCGCCCGAGCAGCTGCAGGGCCGCGAGGTGAGCGTCCGCAGCGACATCTACGCCCTCGGCCTCGTGCTGTACGAGCTCTACACCGGCCGCCGCGCGTTCCAGGGCAAGACGCTCGCCGAGCTTCGTCCGCAAGCACCGCGACGAGCGGCCGATCGAGCCCTCGGCCCTCGTGGCCGGCCTCGACCCCGCGGTCGAGCGGGCGATCCTCGCCTGCCTCGAGAAGGAGCCGCGGCGCCGCCCCTCCTCCGCGCTCGTCGTTTCCGCGATGCTGACCGGCAGCGACCCGCTCGAGGCGGCGATCGCGGCGGGCGAGACGCCGTCGCCCGAGCTCGTCGCGGCGGCGGGGGAGGCCGAGGGCCTGCGGCCCGCGGTCGCCTGGGGCCTGCTCGCCGTGATCCTGGCCGGGCTCGCGCTCGTGCCCCTCGCCGGTCGCGGCTTCCGGCTGGTCGAGCGGGTCCCGGCGGGAAAGCCCCCGGCCGTCCTCGAGGACCGTGCGCGCGACTTCCTCCGCCGCGTGGCGCCGGGCGAGCCCGCGATCGACGACGCGCTGGGGCCTTTCCCTGGACTGGGGCTACATGACCGAGCTGCGCGAGAAGGACCGGTCGGCTTCGCGGTGGGACGCGCTCGCCACGGGCAACCCGCCGGTCCTGCAGTTCTGGTACCGCGAGAGCCCGCGGCCGCTCGTGTCGCTGCTGCCCGGCGGGAAGGTCTACGGCGAAGCCCGGCCTCGACGTCAGCGGCATGGCGGGCGTCACCTACGACATGGAGGGCCGCCTCCTGCGCTTCTACGCCGTCCCGCCGCAGCTCGAGGCGACGCCGCGGCCCCGCCGGCGCCCGACTGGTCGCCGCTCTTCGCGGAGGCGCGCCTCGACCCGACCACGCTCCGGGCCGTGGCCCCCAGGTGGGTCCCGCCCTTCTACGCGGACGCGCGCGCCGCCTGGGAGGGACCGTGGCCGGGTCGCCCCGACATCACCGTCCGGGTCGAGGCCGCCTCCCACCGTGGAAAGCCCGTCTCGTTCGAGGTCGTGTGGCCCTGGACGCGTCCCGACCGGATGGAGAAGTACGCCTGGCCGACGGGGAAGCTCTTCCGGCAGGCGCATCTGGATCACCCTCTCCCTGCTCCTCGTCGGCGCGGCCGCCTTCATGGCCCGCCGCAACATCGTCCTCGGGCGAGGGGATCGGCGGGGGGCCTTCCGGGTCGCGCTGCTGCTCGCGGGGGCCGGCATGCTCTCCTGGGCGCTCGGGGCGCACCACGTGGCCGACTGGAACGCGCAGATCGGGCCTCGTCTCGCGCGGGGCGGGCCTCGTCGTCCTCCAGGCCGCGTTCGTCTGGCTCTTCTACCTCGCGGTCGAGCCGTACGCGCGTCGGCTGCGCCCGTGGACGCTCGTGTCCTGGACGCGCTTCCTCGGGGGCGGGCTCGGCGACCCGGTGGTGGGCCGCGACACGCTCGTCGGCCTCGCCTGGGCCGTGGCTCGCGTTCTTCCTGATACCCCTCCCGCAGGCGCTGCACCGCGTCGCTCGGCCAGCCGCCGCCCGACCCGATGGGTGGCTACCTGGACCCGCTGCTCGGAGCGGGCCCGCTGCTCGGTTCCGCGCTCGGAGCCGCGAGCGAGCGCGGTCCTGTTCGCCATGGGGGCGATGCTGCTCTTCGTCCTCGCCCGGCTCGTGCTGCGGCGGGACGCCCTCGCCGCCGCGGCGATCGTCGTGGTCCTGCTCGCGCCGGGCGCAGCCGGGGGCGGCGCAGGCGCGTGGCTCGCGCTGGTCGGTCTCGGCGGTCTGGGAGGTCTCCTGGATCCTGCTGCTGCTGCGGTTCGGCCTGCTCGCGGCCACCGTCGGCCTGTTCGCGCACGAGCTCCTGGTCAGCTTCCCGCTCACCGACCGACCTCTCGTCGTGGACGGCCGGGCCCACGCTCGTCGCCCTGCCGTTCGTGGCGATCCTGGCCGCGATGGCGCCTGCGCAGCGCCCTCGGCGGCACCGGCCTGCGCCGCTACCTGGCGGGCGAGGCGGCCTCGCGGTAGAGGGCGAACGCCGCGCGGGTGGTCGGGAAGGCGAGCTCCCCGGGATCGACCTCCTCGGGGCGCAGCCAGACGATCTCCTCGACCTCGTGCCGGGCCGAGGCCACCTCTCCGTCGCCGACGCGCCCCGTGAAGTAGAGGTCGACCACGGGGTAGACGACGCCCCGCCACTCGTAGAGGTTCGGCCAGCTCCCGAGGAAGCGGAGGTCCAGGACGTCGATGCCGGTCTCCTCGCGGGCCTCGCGCCGCGCCGAGGCCTCGGCGGTCTCGCCGATGTCCACGAAGCCGCCCGGGACCCCGAGCCGGCCCCGGGCCGGCTCCTTCGCCCGCCGCACGAGCAGCACGCGCCCCTCGCGGTCCTCCGCGATCACGCCCGCGGCCACCGCGGGGTTGAAGTGGAAGTGGAAGCCGCAGGCCGGGCACGAGAAGACGGGCGCCTCGGGCGGGGCGGACGGGCCCTGGCCGCAGCGGGGGCAGAAGCGAAACGAGGCGGACGGGGAGAAGGGCCGGGGTGTCGGGCATGGCGGACCGCGCGATCGTAGCATCGCCGCCCCGGGCTGGTATCATCCCGGCTCCATGCCCGCGGCGACCGTCGAGGAGGCCTTCGCCTACTGCGAGGCGCGCGCGAAAGCCCACTACGAGAACTTCCCGGTGGGCCTCTTCGTGCCGCGCGAGAAGCGCCCGTACGTCCACGCGCTCTACACCTTCGCCCGGGCCGCGGACGACTTCGCGGACGAGCCGATCTACGAGGGGGTGCGCCAGGAGAAGCTCGACCAGTGGGAGACGCTCACCGAGGCCGCGTACCGCGGCGAGGCCGAGGGGCCGATCTTCGTCGCCCTCGCCGAGACGGTGCGCCGGCTCGGCATCCCGAAGGAGCTCCTCCTCGATCTGCTCTCCGCCTTTCGCCAGGACACCGAGAAGACCCGCTACGCGAGCTGGGACGAGCTCCTCGACTACTGCCGTCGCTCGGCCAACCCCGTGGGCCGGCTGGTGCTCCTCGTCTTCGATCAGAAGGACCCTGCCCTGCCCGCGCTCTCCGACGCGATCTGCACCGGGCTCCAGCTCGCCAACCACTGGCAGGACGCGGCGATCGACTACGCCCGGGGCCGCATCTACGTGCCCGAGGACCTCATGCGGCGTCACGGGGTCGGCACCTGGGACTTCAGCACCGGCCGGGTGAGCGACGGCTGGCGCGGGATGATGGCGGAGCTGATCGCCCGCACCCGCGGCCTCTTCGAGAGCGGGCGCCCGCTGTGCGACCGCGTGGGCCGCGAGCTGCGCTTCGAGATGCGGCTCACCTGGCTCGGCGGGAGCTCGATCCTCGACCGCATCGAGGCGACCGGGGGCGACGTCTTCCGGCAGCGGCCGAAGCACGGGCCGCTCGACAAGGCCGCGCTCGCCTGGCGCGCCTGGCGGTGGCCCCCCGCATGAGCGCGAGCGTCGGGGCCCGCCTCACGCGGCAGAGCGGCACGAACTTCTACTACGCCTTCCGCATCCTGCCCGAGGAGAAGCGGCGCGCGATCTACGCGCTCTACGCCTTCTGCCGCGTGGTGGACGACTGTGTCGACGAGGAGGGAGGCGGGGGAGAGGAGGGCCTGCGGCGCTGGCTCGCCGAGCTGCACCGCGCCTACGCGGGCCGGCCCGAGACGGAGCTGGGGCGGGAGCTCGCGGAGACCGTGGCCCGCTTCCCCATCCCGCGCAGCGCCTTCGAGGACGTCGTGGCGGGCTGCCGCATGGACCTCACCACGTCGCCGCTACGCGACCTTCGCGGACCTGCGCGTCTACTGCGAGCGCGTGGCCTCGGCGGTGGGTCTCGCCTCGATCGAGATCTTCGGCTACGACGACCCGCGCACGCGCGAGTACGCGGTCGAGCTGGGCCTCGCGCTCCAGCTGACGAACATCCTGCGCGACGTGGCGGCGGACGCCGCCCGCGACCGCGTCTACCTCCCGCTCGAGGACCTCGCCCGCCTCGGCGTGTCGGAGGAGGAGCTGCTCGCCGCCACGCGGGGCCCCGGCGCGCCCCGCGGGGCCGGTCTCGACCGGCTCCTCGCCTTCGAGGCGGACCGCGCCCGGTCGCACTACGCGGCCGCGGCCTCGCGGCTCCCGCGCGGGCGACCGCCGGTCCATGCTGGCCGCGGAGATCATGGGCGCGATCTACCGCGAGGTGCTCGAGGAGTGGGCCCGGCGCGGCCACCCGGTCGGAGGCGCCCGGGTGCAGCTCGGCAAGCCGCGCAAGATCGGGATCGCGCTGCGGACGCTCTACCGGGTGCGGTGGGGCCGGTGAAGGTCGTCGTGGTCGGGGGAGGGTTCGCGGGCTTCGCCGCGGCCATCGCTCTCCAGGAGCGGCGGCACGAGGTCGTGCTGCTCGAGAGGCGCGGCGTCCTCGGCGGGCGGGCCACGTCGTCGCGCGACGCGGTGACCGGCGAGGACGTGGACAACGGCACCCACCTGATGATCGGCGCCTACGCCTCGACGCTGGACCTCGTCCGGCGGGCCGGGGCCTCCGACCTCGTCCTCGAGCAGGAGGACCTCAAGCTCGAGTGGGTGGACGAGAAGGGCGTGACCGCCCTCGAGTGCCCGCCGCTCGGCGCTCCCCTGCACCTGCTGGTGGGGCTCTTCGGCCTGCGGGTGCCGCTGTCGGTGAAGCTGCAGGCGATCCGGATGGGGCTCGCCGTCCGATTCGGCCGGCGTCCCGAGGGCCTGACGCTCGCCGAGTACTTCCGCCGCTGCGGGCAGGGCGAGGCGGCGCGGCGGCTGCTGTGGGACCCGCTGGCGCTCGCCGTTCTCAACGAGCCGGTCGAACGCGCGGCGGCGGTCCTCTTCCACCGCGTGTACCAGGAGGCCTTCCTCCGGGACCGCCGGGCCTCGCGCCTCGTGTTCCTGCGCCGGGGCTGGGGCGCGCTGCTCGAGCGCGTCGCCTCCTACTTCGAGGGGCGAGGGGGGGTCGTCCGGCGCGGCGCCCGTGTCGAGAGGTTCGTCGTCGAAGCCGGCCGCGTGGCCGGCGTGCGCTACGCCCAGCGGGCCGAGACGCGCGAGGAGGTGGCGGCGGGCCGCCCGGCGGAGCCGCGGCTCGAGAGCGGCGGACGCGGTGGTCTCCGCGGTCCCGGCCCACGCCCTGGCCGGCCTGCTGCCGGACGAGTGGCGCGCGCAACCGCCGTTCGCCGCGCTCGCGCGCTTCGGCGGCTCGCCGATCGTCTCCGTCGAGATGTGGCTCGACCGCGTGGTCGTGGACCGGCTCATGCTCGGCCTGCGCGACAGCGAGATGGAGTGGGTCTTCGACAAGGGGCGACTCTACGGCCGGGCGGGCGCGCCGCAGCACCTCGCGTTCATCGTGAGCTCGGCCTACCGCAGCGCGTCGAAGACGAACGCGCAGCTCGTCGCCGCGGCCGAGGGCGCGCTGCGCCGCTACTTCCCGGCGATGGCCGGGGCCACCGTCGAGCGCGCGCTCGTCCTGCGCGACCCGCTCGCGACCTTCGCGTCGACCCCCGAGCTCGAGGCGCTCCGCCCGGGGCCAGACACGCCGATCGCGGGGCTCTTCCTCGCCGGAGACTGGACCGACACCGGCCTGCCCGCGACGATCGAGGGGGCCGTGCGCAGCGGACAGCGGGCGGCGCAGCACGCGCGGGCGTTCCTCCAGACGCGAGGCGCCGCCGGGGGAGCGTGAGCGCCCCCTGCTTCCCGCGCCTGCGGTGGGCCGCCGCGGCCTTCCTGGCGGTCTACGTGCCGGCCTACGCGCTCGCCTACGGTCTTGCGAACTTCCTCTTCCTGTGCAACCTGTCCGTGATCCTGGTGGCGATCGGCCTGTGGACGTGCAACCGGCTGCTCCTCTCGAGCCAGGCGGTGGCGGTCCTGCTGGTCGGAGCGGCGTGGACGGCGGACGTCGCGTGGCGGCTGCTGACCGGCCGGTACCTCATCGGCGGCACCGCCTACATGTGGGACCCCCAGTGGCCGCTCTTCACGCGGCTGCTCTCCGGCTACCACGTGGTCCTGCCGCCCCTGCTCGTCTTCGCCCTCCGTCGCATCGGCTACGACCGGCGCGGGTACCTCCTGCAGTCGGGCATCGTCGTCGCGGCGGTGACGGCGGGCCGCTTCTTCGGTCCAGTCGCGAACATCAACTACGCCTACGTCGAGCCGATCTTCAAGCGCACCTGGGGCGGAGCGGTGACCCAGGTCGCGGCGGTCTCCGGCTTTCTCGTGCTCCTCGTCTACCCGCTCGCGCACCTGCTGCTGCTCAAGCTCTGCCCGAGGACGCGCGGCGTAGGCATCGGCGTAGGCATCGGCGTCCGCGGCGGCGTGGCGCGGCAGTCCCGCCGTCCCGCCGGGACAACGTCCGACGCGAGCTCGATGAGTCCCGGGGGACGGGGGCTCTCCGCGCCAGCCCGCCGGACTACCTCGTGGCCCGACCAGGTGCGCGGTCCTCGGCGGTGACCGCGGGCCTACAGCGGCCGGACTGACGTTCGGGAAGGCTGCGCCAGACCGGCACGCCGCAGAAGTGCTCGCCCTCGGTGCAGGTGGGCGTGATGCGAGAGTGGCGCAGCACGCAAGGCGGGCCCATGTGGCGCGCCAGGCGGGGGTGGACGGCCCGCACCTGGTCCAGCTCGTCCATCGAGGCGCGGTAGATCTCCTCCTGCGCGTTGAAGCAGGTGCGCAGGACCCACTTGTGGGCAAGGTAGAGGAGGCTGCCGCTCTCGTGGAAGCGCAGGGCCTTGGCGTTCGGCAGGAGGTACAGCGCCTGCTCGAGCGGCACGCCCATCGCCAGCAGGCGGTTCTTGGCCGCCCACGCCCGGTCCATCGCCTCCTGATACGCCGCGAGCGCCTCCGGGTTGGCGGCGACGAGCGGGGGCGTGACGTAGTCGGGCCGGCGCGTGTCGGTCAGCGTCAGGAGCGGGCGCGAGGCCGGCACCATGCGGTGCCTCTGGTCCTGGCTGTCCGCGGTGTGGGAGAGCCTCTTCAGGAAGGTGTAGGCGGCGTGGTGCATCGCTCGCCCGAGCGGCGAGTGCACGGAGAGCTGCAGCGTCTCCAGGCGATAGCGGTTGATCCCGGGGTTGAGGAGCTGCTCGATCGCCGCGTCGTCGTCGAGCGCACGCGGTGAGGCCCCGAGCACCGCCCGCACCGCCTCGGCCGTCGTTTCCTCGGCGCGAGCCATGTGGTCCACCAGCAGCGACACGCGCTCGCCCAGCCGGGCGTCGAGCCGCGCGGCCTCGGCGTCGCCGTCCGCCTCGAGCCGCGGCAGGCGCGCCTCGACCACCTCTGCCTCGGCGAGCGGACCCTGGCCGATGCGCTCGAAGAAGGCCGGGTCGACCCCCTTGACCAGGCCCACCATCGCCTCGACCACGGCGCGGGTCTCGGCCGGCGCGTCGCCCGTCCGCATCATGCGGTACAGGCGGTGCAGGACGATGCCCGACACCGTGTGGACCATCGAGGTGAACGCCGCGACGGGGATGACGTAGCGAGCCGTCTCGATCGCCTTCTTCTCGGCCTCGCGCTCGACCTTCTTCCGCCGCTTGTCGGAGGCGTTCGGCGTCAGGTGGCGCAGCTCCGACAGGATCCGCAGCGTGTCCTGCTTCAGCAGCAGGGTCAGGCGGCGGTAGCTCTCCCATGCCGCCTCGACCGCGCCCTCGTACACCGCTCGAGCCTCGCCGGACAGCCCCTCCGGCACCAGCGCCCGTGCCTCGTCGAGGCGGACGAAGCGCTGCGAGGACTGCTCGGAGTTGTAGAAGGGGTGCGAGTGCAGGAACGACCACACGAACTGCCGGCTCACGTTCTCGAGGCCGAACTCGAAGTGCGCGTGCTGCCAGACCGTGTGGTGCCCGCCCTCGAAGGTGAGCGGGCCGATCGTCTCCCGCTGCGAGGGGGTCACCTCCTCGGCCCCGATCACCCGCGGGGCGTAGCAGGTGCGGGCGGCGGCGATGGCCGCGTCGTACGGGCGGGCGGAGGCGTGGCGGAGTGTCACGACGGGGGGACCGCTGAGGACGGGCATGGAGACGAGAAGACTAGCCGACGCCGCGGGCGGACGGCAAACGGTGGCCGAGCCGGTCACGGCCGGAGACGGGGCTCGAAACGGAAGGGGGCGCGGCCCGGCGGCAGCGCTCGGGCCGGACTTGATTGCAGAATCAACGTGATATCTGCAATACTGACCGCATGAGGCGCTCCTCGGCAAACGTCGTGCAGTTGTCCCCCCGGGGCCAGATCACGCTCCCCGGCCCCGTTCGGAAGGCTCTCGGCCTCGAGCCAGGGGACGACCTCGTCGTCTCCGTGGACGGCGGACGCGCGGTGATCGAGCCGGCGGTCGTGGTTCCCATCGAGCGCTACACCGAGGAGCGCACGCGGGAGTTCGCGGAGGCGGGCCGAATGACGCCGGAGGAAGTCCGGGTGGCGCGACGAAAGTGGCGTCTCTGATCGTCTTCCTCGACGCCAACGTGCTGTTCTCGGCGGCGGTGGGCGGGCCGGCCTTCGAGCTGATCTGGGAGCTGGCCCGCCGAGGGCGGGTCCGGCTCGTGACGAGCGCGCACTGCCGCGCCGAGGCCGCGGCCAACATCGAGAGGAAGCGGCCCCGCTCGGCGGCCGGGCTCGAGCGGGCCCTCGCGGAGGTGGCGCTGACGCGGGAGCCGGCCTCGAGCCTCGTCGACGCGGCCCGGCGCCTTCTGCCGGAGAAGGACGCGCCGGTGCTCGCTGCCGCACTGGAGGCCGGTGCGGACGTGCTGATCACAGGAGACCTGAAGCACTTCGGCGCTCTCATGGAACGGGACGACCTTCCGCTGCGCGTTCGCTCGCCCCGGGCGTTCCTTCTCGAGGGCCCCTGACGCCCGCGGCCGTCGGCGGCGCCTTGCGCTCGGGTGGGCGCCGGCCACAGAATCGGCGCCCATGCGACTCTTCCAGGTCCGGGGGGCGGGGGGCACGAGCCGTCTGGGCGTCCTGCGGGACGGCCGCGCGCTGGTGCTGCAGTCGGCACACGACGGGGTCGCGACGACCCTCGATCTCTTCGAGGCGTGCGAGGAGCGGGGGCTCGTCGCCGCGCACTGGGCCGTCGCCGCCGAGCACGCGGGCCGCTTCGCAGCCCTCCCGTGGGACGACCTCGCGCACGGCCCCGACCTGCGCCTGAGCGTGCCCGTCTCGCCCCCCGAGGTGTGGGGGGCGGGCGTCACCTACCGGCGCAGCGCCGACTTCCGCGAGGAAGGCACCGGCATCTACGACCGCATCTACTCGGCGGAGCGGCCCGAGCTGTTCTTCAAGGCCTCCGCCTGGCGGTGCGTGGGCCCCGGCGAGCCCATCGGCCGCCGGCGGGACTCCACGTTCACCGCCGCCGAGCCGGAGATCGCGATCGTGCTCGGGCGCAGCGGCACGATCCTCGGCTTCACCCTCGCCAACGACGTCTCGGCCTGGGACATCGAGCGGGACAACCCGCTCTACCTGCCGCAGTCGAAGATCTACACCGGCTGCTTCGCGTTCGGGCCGGTGATCCTCACCCCCGACGAGATCCCCGACCCCTACGCGATCGCGCTGCGCTGCCGCGTCCTGCGCGGCGGGCGCGAGGTCTTCGCGGGCGAGGCCACGACCGGCCAGATGAAGCGCCGCTTCGAGGAGCTCGCGGGCTGGCTCCTGCGCTCGAACGAGATCCGCACGGGGACGATCCTCTCGACCGGCACGGGGATCATCCAGCCCCTCGGGTCCGGGCTCGAGGAGGGCGACGTGGTCGTCCTGTCCTCGCCCGAGCTCGGCGAGCTCCGCAACCCCGTGGCCCTCGTGTGAAGCTCGACCCCTACGCGCTGCGGCCCGAGGACGTCGAGGAGCCGCCGCCGACCGCGTGGCGCGCCCTCTCGCGGCTGGGCCCGGGCATGGTGCTCGCCGCCGCCATCGTCGGGTCCGGGGAGCTGATCGCCACCACCACCCTCGGCGCCCAGGCGGGCTACGCGGCGCTGTGGGTCGTGCTCCTGAGCTGCGCGGTCAAGCCGGCGGTCCAGGCCGAGCTGGGACGCTACACGATCGCGACGGGCGAGACCGGTCTCGAGGCGCTCGACCAGGTGCCTGGACCGCGCCTGGGGGTCAGCTGGATCCTGTGGGCCTGGGCGGCCACCGTCTTCCTCTCGCTCCTGCAGGTCGGCGGCATGTACGGAGGCCTGGCCCAGCTGCTGAGCCTCCTCGTCCCCGCGGTGCCGGCGGCGGCGTGGGCGCTCGTCCTCCTGGTGCTGACCCTCGCGCTCGTCCTCGGCGGCGGCTACGAGCGCGTCGAGAGGCTCGCCCTCGTGAAGGTCGCCCTCTTCACCCTCCTCACCGTCCTCGCCGCGATCGTCCTCACTCGGCAAGGCGAGCACTTCTCGTGGGCGCGCGTCGCGGAAGGGCTTCGCTTCCAGCTCCCGGAGACCGGCTTCGCCACGGCCGTCGCCGTGTTCGGCATCACCGGCGTGGGGGCGACCGAGCTGTTCATGTACCCCTACTGGTGCGTCGAGAAGGGCTACGCCCGCTTCGTGGGGCCGAACGACGGGTCCCCGTCGCGCCTCGCTCGCGCCCGCGGCTGGATCCGGCTCATGCACGCGGACGTCGCCGCCTCCATGGTCCTCTACTCCCTGGCCACGATCGCGTTCTACCTGCTCGGGGCCGGCGTGTTGAGCCCGCTCGGCCTCGTGCCCTCGGCCGGGGACATGATCCCGACTCTCTCGCGGCTCTACACCGACACCCTCGGGAGCTGGGTGCTGCCCCTCTTCTACCTCGGCGCCACCGTGACCCTCTACGGCACGATCTTCGCCGCCACCGCCGCCCACTCCCGCCTCTACGCCGACCTCTGCCGCATCCTGGGCCTCTTCGACCGTGCCGACTACGCCCGGCGGCTCGCCTGGCGACGCCGCGCCACGGTGCTGCTGGCCGTGGTGCCGGTGCTGCTCTATCTCGTCTTCGAGTCGCCGGTGAAGATGGTCGTGGCCGGCGGCATCTCGCAGTCGGTGATGCTGCCGATCACGGGCGCGGGCGCCCTGTACCTGCGCCACCGGCGTCTTCCGCGGGAACTCGCCCCGGGGCGAGTCGTCACCGCGGGCCTTTGGGTCGCCACGCTGGTGATGGCCGCGGTGACCCTCTACTCGCTCGTCGCGCTCGCGGGCGGACGGTGAGCGGCGTGACCGGCGGCGCCGCCCGGATGACGATCAGAAAGGTGTTTCCACGGTGAGCAAGCGCAAGAGAAAGCAGGAACAGCCCGTACCCGCCAGGAGCCGCTGGCCCGTCGTGGCCGCCGTCGCCGTTGCCTGCGCGGCCGTGGCGCTGGTGTGGGCCACCTGGCGGCCGGCCTCCGGGCCGAGCGCGACCTCGGCTCCCGCCAGCGCGCCCCCTGCCGTCGCCTCGTCGGCCGCTCCCCAGGCCTACGCCGTGCTCGTCGGCGAGTGGACCCGCCCCGACGGCGGCTACGTCCTCTCCGTCTCGCAGGTGGCCGCCGACGGGAAGGCCACCGTCGGCTACTACAACCCGAGGCCGATCCGGGTGTCGAGGGCCGAGGCGCGGAAGGAAGGCGACCTCGTCGGGCTCTTCGTGGAGCTCAACGACGTCAACTACCCGGGCAGCACCTACACCCTCGGGTACGACCCCGCCAGCGACCAGCTGAAGGGGATCTACTTCCAGGCCGTGGAGCGCACCCAGTACGAGGTCGTGTTCGTCCGGCGACGCTGAAACGCCGTCGTCGCACTCAGCCTGGAAGTTGCCGCCCGATGGCGCACTCTCGACCGCGATTCGCGAATAGAGAATGAAGCAGCCCACGCTCCGTCCGCAGGATGTCTTGGTCCTGGCCAAGTCGGTGGCCTACGGCGGCACAAGACCGTCGATCGCCAGGATCGGAGCAGACCTGTCCATCAGCGGCTCCGAGGTCCACGCCTCGCTACGGCGCCTGGCCGTCTCGCGCCTCGTCTCCGGCGAGAGCGACGGAAGCCGCTCCCTGCTCCAAGCCGTCGAGGAGTTCTTGATCCACGGCGTCCGGTACGCTTTCCCAGCCGTACGAGGCGAGGTCACGCGCGGAATGGCGACGTCGTACGCGGCGCCGCCGCTGAGCAGGCACAGTCTCGCCGGCTCTGACCTCCCACCGGTCTGGCCGTATTCGGAAGGCCGGACCAGAGGAGTGAGCCTCGAGCCGTTGTACCGAACGGCAGCCGAAGCCGCCATGCGAGACGAGTTCCTCTCGAGCAGGTCCTCGCTTCGATTGACGCCTTGCGCGATGGCCAGAGCCGCGAGCGCAGTCTCGCGACGAAGAGCAGGTGCGTCGCATCCATCGGAGACACGAGAGCGATCCGAACGCGCAGCTTCCGTCGACGCCGCTAGGGCCTGCAGCCCCTGTCGGCGACCGCGTCTCGTCGGGTGATGCGCGACGGGGCTGCTGATCGGCAGCCGGGCTGACGTCGCCCGAGTGGACGTGGACGCTGTCGCGTCCGGAGAGCCGAACGTCATCGCCGTCGTCGATGCTGCCGGGCCGAAATCGTACGAGGAAGTGCAGGCCAACCCCGATGTCCGAGAAGTACGTCTCACCGAGCATCGGCCGACTCCTGGGCATCCAGCGTTTCGTCGACGCCCTGCCCGGGTTTCTGCTGCCCGATCGGGCGAGTCAGGAACGATACCGCTGCTGCTGGTCCGACTGCGCGATCAGGCCGGTCCGGCTTCGACTACTCCTCCTCCGCGTGGACGTGGTCCTCGAACTCCTTGATGAAGGTCAGCGTGCGCATGTCCCTCATCCGGTCGATGTACACGTCGCCGTCGAGGTGGTCGCACTCGTGCTGGATGACCCGCGCGAAGAAGTCCGAGGCCTCGAGCGAGTAGGGCTTGCCCTCGCGGTCGAGCGCGTCCAGCTTGAGCCGCTTGAGGCGCGGCACCAGGCCGCGCAGGTCGGGGATCGAGAGGCAGCCCTCCCAGCCGTCCTCCCGCTCGTCGCCGAGCGGGGTGATGACGGGGTTCACGAGGACCAGGAAGGGGACCTCGGACCCGGGGTCCTCTTCCTTGCCCGGCACCTCGATGACGGCGAGCCGGAGGCCCTCGTGGACCTGCGGGGCGGCGAGGCCGACGCCCTCGTACTCGTACATCGTCTGCCGCATGTCGTCGATCAGCTTCTGGAAGAGCCGGTCGCGGAAGGCCTCCTTCGGGACGGGCTTCGCGGGCGAGCGCAGGACCGGGTGGGCGATGCGGGCGACCTTCAGGATGGACATGGGCTCCCTTACTTGTAGAACTCGTAGCGGTCGCCCGCCACGATCTCGATGACGTGGATGGACTCCCCGCGCAGGACCTGCAGGCCGACGACCTCGCCCGGCGCCTTGCGCCACAGCGCGCGGTAGAGCTGGCGCAGGTCCCCGACGGGGTGGCCGTCGAGGCTGACGAGCAGGTCGCCCCGCTGGAGGCCGGCCGAATCGGCGGGGCCGCCGGACACCAGGCCCGAGACGGCGACGGCGTCGTCGTGGGCCTGCGGGTAGAAGCCGATCCAGGCACGCCGTTCGGCTTCCGGCACCGGCTGGCCGCTCTCGAGGAGCGCCCGCCGCTCGTGGAACAGGGTCGTCGGTATGGCCAGGCTGTAGCGTCCGACCGCGGCCAGGCCCAGGGAGACGATGCCCGCGACGCGCCCGCGCCCGTCGAGGAGCGGTCCTCCGGCGAGCCCGGGGTTGACCATGGTGGTCATGATCGCGCGGTCGAGCATGTACTCCCAGAACGCCTCGAAGGGCCCCACGAAGGAGACGTGACCGCTGGCGCCGCGCCGCTCCTTCTCGCCGGTGCAGGTGAGCAGGAAGACAGGGTCGCCGGGCGTCACCTCCTCCTCCGCGCGGAGCCGGGCCGGCTCGAATCCGGCCCCCTCCACGGTGAGGAGGGCGAGGCCGCTCTCGTGGTCGAGGCTGACCCGGTCGACGCGGCGCTCGCGGCCGTCGAGGCCCACCACCTCGGCGGTCGAGGCGCCGAGGACGAGGTAGTGGGCGGTGAGCACGTGCTCGGCCGTGACCGCGACCCCGGCCCCCATCCGCTCCTCCCCGAGGATCGGCGCGGAGGGGTGCTCGGCCCGGATCTCGGCGCGCAGGAACACCACCGAGGCGGCGGCGACGCGCGGGATGGGAACGGGGGAGTCCGTGATCGCCTCCGCTGAGCGACCGGGATTATAGGCCGCATCGGGGCCGGTCCCGCGGGGGCGCGCGACGAGGGGCGCGCTTCTCGCACCCTGTCGGATCGAAGCCGCGGTGACTCTGTATGATACTATTGTCATACGGAGGCGGCTCATGGGTCGGATGATGAGCGTGCGGATCAGCGACAAGACCCGTGGGGAGGTGGGGCGGCTGGCCCGCGCCAGCGGCCGGACCGAGTCGGCGATCGTCCGAGAGGCCATCCAGGACTATGTCGATCGGACGCCGCCGCCGCGCCCCTACGAAGCCCTCCAGGACGTGATCGGCATGGTCGAGGGTGGGCCGAAGGACCTCTCCGAGAAGACGGGAGAGAAGTTCCGGGCCCTGCTCCTGGCCCGGCGGGCCGCGCGCCGGTGATCCTCGTCGATGCCGGGCCCATGGTGGCCTTGCTCCGCCGGGCGGACCAGCACCACGCCCGGTGCGTGGCGGCACTGCGCCGCATCCAGGACCCGCTGTGCACGATCTGGCCGGCGGTGACGGAGGCGATGTTCCTCCTGTCAGACCGGACAGACGCCCAGGCGGCGCTCGCGGAGAAGCTGGAGACGGAAGCGATCACCCTCCTGCCGCTGGATCGACGGGACGTGCCGCGCATCAAGGAGCTGATGGCGAAGTACCGCGATCTTCCGATGGATCTGACGGACGCGGCGCTTGTCCGTGTGGCCGAGCGTGAGGGCATCGGGACCGTTTTCACCACCGACCGACGGGACTTCGGGGTGTACAGGATCTCCGGGCGCCGACGCTTCCGGATCCTGCCCTGAGGCGGGTCAGGCCGGCGGGTCACCGGCCGGGTTAGACTCGGGCGATTCCCGAACGATGAGGTATGCCCCGATGAAAGCTCGACTCGCGATCCTGGTGATGCTCGGCACGGCGCTCGCGGCAGGCTGCCGGCGCGCGGAAACGCCGGCGCCCTCCCCGTCGCCGACGGTGGCCTTGGCGACTCCCACTCCGGCACCCACCGCCACGCCCGCGCCGTCGCCCACCGCCGTCCCGACTCCTTCGCCCGCCGCCCCTTCAGCCGGCGCTGCCCTCCTCGACCCCTCGCGCGCCACCGAGCGGGCGCCCGCCCGGTTCCGGGTTCGCTTCGAGACGACGAAGGGTCCGTTCGTCGTCGAGGTGACGCGCGCGTGGGCGCCCCGCGGCGCGGACCGCTTCTACAACCTCGTGCGGGCCGGCTACTACGACGACGTCGCCTTCTTCCGCGTGATCGGAGGCTTCATGGTCCAGTTCGGGATCAACGGCGAACCCCGGGTCAATGACGCGTGGCAGGGGGCCCAGATCGCCGACGACCCGGTCACCCAGTCGAACCGCCGGGGGATGGTGACCTACGCGATGGCGGGCCCGGACACGCGCACCACCCAGCTCTTCATCAACTACAGGGACAACAAGGGCCTCGACGGCCAGGGGTTCGCCCCCTTCGGCGTCGTCGTCGAAGGGCTCGCCGTCGTGGACTCGCTGTACTCCGGCTACGGCGAGGGCGCTCCCCGGGGCATGGGTCCGGACCAGGGACGCGCCCAGGCCGAGGGCAACGCCTACCTGCGCGGGTCGTTCCCGAAGATGGACTTCGTCAAGACCGCCCGCGTGGTGAAGCCGTAGCGTCGGCCGAGAGCAGCTCGGCCAGGTCCCGCAGGCTCTCGACGCGACGTGCCGGGCGCCGTCCGCGGGTGGGTTTCCCGTGGTCCACCCAGACGAAGCGGACGCCCGCCGCGCGCGCGGCGGCGCCGTCGGTCGCCGGGTCGTCGCCGACGTAGAGGGCGTGCCGGGAAGAGACACCCATCGCGTCGAGCGCCACGTGCAGGATGCGCGGGTCGGGCTTGGCGAAGCCGCAGCTTTGCGAGGTGACGACGGTCTCGAAGAGGGGGGCGAGGCCGGAGGCCGCGAGCCGCGACCGCTGCACGCGGTCGATGCCGTTGGTCACCACTCCGAGGCGGTAGCGCTTCCCCAGCTGCCGCAGGACCGGGCGGCAGCCGGGCAGCCGGTCGCCGTGCGCCGAGAGGTGGTCGAGGTACGTCTCGCCCAGGCGCGACGCGCGCCGGGCATCCCCTCCGATCTCGCGCAGCAGGCGTCGGAAGCGCTCGCGGGCGAGCGCGGGCTGGGTGATCTCGCCCCGCCGGAAGGCCGCCCAGAGGTCGTGGTTGATCCGCTGGTACGCGGCGACCGTCGAGGGGGGACAGGCGAGGCCGAGCGAGAGAAGAGCCTCGCGCAGCGCCGAGCGCTCGGCCTTGTCGAAATCGAGAAGGGTGTGGTCGACGTCGAAGAGAACGGCCTGGAGACGGTCCAGGGGCCTACTTGGCGCGGTAGGTGATGAGGCCGCGCTTGAGGTCGTAGGGGGAGACCCCCACGGTCACGCGGTCGCCCTGGATCACGCGAATGCGGTACTGTCGCATCTTCCCGTTGAGACGGGCGAGCACCTCGTGGTTCTCGCTGACCTTGATCTTGTAGTTCCCGCCGGCGAGAACTTCGACGATCACTCCCTGTAGCTCGATCAAATCGTCCTTGGCCATCCACTCTCCTCGGGAGCCGCCAGCCGCCGTTGGCCGGCTATCCGCCAACTGGGGATTATCCGCTCACTTGCCGGTGCGCGTCCAGTCCACGAGGCCCTTGCGGGTGGCGGGCTGGCAGGTCGGGCAGAACCACGAGTCCATGCCCCGGACCCCGGCGGTGCGGAGCTTCGAAGCGCAGCGGGGGCAGGTGTCCTTCCGGCGGACCTTCAGGAAGTCGCGGACCTTCACGTCGATCGGCTCCCCCCGGCTCGCCACCTCCGCGACCGCTTCCTTCATGACCTTCACGATCGCGTCGTGCAGGCGCACCCCGTCGTCGCGGCCGAGCGAGCGGCAGAAGGTCTTCGGGTGGATGCCGGCCTCGAAGAGCACCTCGTCGGCGTAGGCGTTGCCCAGGCTGTCGAGGGCCTTCTTGTCGAGGAGGAAGACGCGCACCTGGTCGCGGCGGTGCTTGAGCAGGCTCACGAACCGCTCGCGGCTGAACTCCGGGGAGAGGAGGTCGATTCCCCCCGTCTGCAGCCCCGGGATGGCCTTCCAGTCGTCGGTGGTGATGAGGTAGGCCTTGCCCATCTTCTTGTCGTCGAGGTAGCGCAGCTCGACGTCGCCGAAGCCGAGGGCGAAGCCGAGCGAGGCCTCGTCGGGCGTTCCCGGCTCGGCCAGGCGGAAGCGGCCGGCCAGCATCGGGTTCACCGCGAGGTCGAGGCCCTCGAAGCGGAAGACCAGGAAGTGGGACTTGCGGAAGGCGTCCCCGAGCTTCCGTCCGAGGAGGAGCGAGAGGTTGCCGCGGACGGTGAAGCGCAGGACCACCGGCTCGCGCACGCGCTCGGCGGCGACCTGCCGCCCGAGCAGCCGCTCGCGCAGGTGGGACAGGATGTACAGGAGGTCCGGGAGCTCGGGCATGCTCGCCCCTCCGACGCTGGCGGATTGTCGTACGGGACCGCCCGCCTTGTCATTCCGAGGAGCTCGATCCCGCCGGGCGACGAGGAATCCGCCGGCGCCTTGTCACCCCGAGGAGCTCCATCTGGGTCGGGCGACGAGGGGTCCGCAGTTCCGCCGGCGCCTGTCATTCCGAGGAGCTCGATCCTGTCGGGCGACGAGGAATCCGCCGGCGCCGGCGCTGAGACTGCGGATTCCTCAGGACCCGTCGAGCCGGAGTCCTTCGGAATGACAGGGCCGCGAGCCGGTGCCCGCGGAATGACAGGCCGCGAGCCGGTGCCCGCGGAATGGCAGGGCTCAGGGTGAGGGGCGTGCCCCGACGAACGCCCGCAGCTCGTCCTCGAGGAAGGGCACGCAGATGACGGCGTTGCCGCCGTGGATGGAGCGCCCGCCGTCGAAGTTGAAGAAGCGCGCCCCGGCCTCCTCGGCGATGATCTGGAGCGGGGCGAGGTCCCAGGCCTTGGCCGAGATCTCGAACCAGACCTCCGCGCGGCCCGAGGCAACGAGGACCGCGTCCTGGCAGCCACCCATGCTGCGCACGGCCCAGTAGCCGGCCAGGTGGTCGAGAATGCGGTCGGCGAAGGGCGAAGCGGCGACGTTGTCGAAGGCGGTCAGGCAGGCGACCGCGCGGTCTCGCCGGTCGATGGTGGAGACGTGGATCCGCCGGTCGTCGACGAACGCGCCCTGTCCGCGCACCGCCCAGTAGAGCTCGCCCTGCGCGACCATGTTGCACGTGCCCAGCACCACCTCGTCGTCCACTTCGAGGGCGATCAGGTTGCTCCAGGTCCCCAGCCCCCGCACGAAGTCACGGGTGCCGTCGATCGGGTCCACGATCCAGCGGCGTCCGCTCCGGCCCGCGTGGCTGGCGCCCTCCTCGCCGAGGAACCCGTCGTCGGGGAAGGCCGCGCGCAGCTCCGAGACGATGAGCTGCTCGCACTCCCGGTCGGCGACGGTCACCGGCGAGTCGTCGGCCTTGTCTTCGCGCAGGACGCCCCGCGCCGCGTGTTGCAGCGCCAGCTCGCCCGCCTTGCGGGCCACCGACCGGCACACCTCGATCTCGCGTTCCCATGCCATGAGGGTATTCTCCCACCGATGGCGCGTTGGCCGGTTGCCGCCGAGGCTAGGGCAGAGCACCCGACGGGACAATGCGCCCCGGCTCGCGCAGGCCGCGGCCGGTCCGGTTCGTCAGCGAGTCGCCGAGGTCGTCGCGGGCCTTCTCGGCGAAGGCCTGCAGCCGTGCGACCACGTCGGGGTGGGCCGTCGGCCACGTCGGTCGTCTCGCCGACGTCGGCCACGAGGTCGTAGAGCGCGAGCGGCACGTCCGCCTGGCGGTACTTCCCGGGATCCCGCCCGAGCCGGCCGGGCCGTCGAGCGTCTGCGAGCGGTGGGGGAGCACGCAGCTTGTAGCGGCCGCCGCGCACCGCGCGCAGCTCGGTGCCGTAGTAGAAGAGGAGCGCCTCGTGGGGCGAGCGCGCGCCCGCCTCGCCGAGGAGCAGCGGCGAGATGTCGAGCCCGTCGATCGGCCGCTCCGGGCAGCGGCGCGCCGACGAGGCGCGCGATCGTCGGGAGGACGTCGATCGTCATGGCCGGCTCGCGGACGACCGTCCCCGCGGGGATGTGCCCGGGCCAGCGGGCCACGAAGGGCACGCGCACGCCGCCCTCGAACGCGGTGCCCTTCCCCTCGCGCAGCGGCCCGGCCGACCCCGCGTGGTCGCCGTACGAGAGCCAGGGCCCGTTGTCGGAAGCGAAGATGACGAGCGTGTCCCGCTCGAGGCCCAGGCGCCGCAGCGCCGCGAGCACCCGGCCGACCGAGTCGTCGATCTCCTCGATCACGTCGCCGTAGAGGCCCTGCTTCGAGCGCCCGCGGAAGCGCCTCGGAGGCGAAGATCGGCACGTGCGGCATCGTGTGGGCGAGGTAGACGAAGAAGGGGCGCTCGCGGTTCGCCTCGATGAAGGCCACGGCGCGCCGGCCGTACTCGCCGGTCAGCTGCGACTGGTCGGGGTTGAGCGTCGAGCGACGGCGTCCCCGCGAGTAGAGCGGCAGCGGCGGGAACTTCATCCTCTCCGGGTGGCTCGGCCACATGTCGTTCGAGTAGGGGAGGCCGAGGTAGTCGTCGAAGCCGTGGCGCGTCGGGAGAAAGGGCGGCAGGTGCCCGAGGTGCCACTTGCCGTAGATCGCGGTCGCGTAGCCGCGGCGCCTTCAGGACCTCGGCGAGCGTCGTCTCGCCGTCGGCGATGCCGATCTCCGACGTGGGGAAGAGAGCGCCGAGGATGCCGACGCGGTTCGGGTAGGCGCCGGTGAGCAGCGCCGTGCGCGACGCCGAGCAGACGGCCTGCGCGACGTAGAAGTCGGTGAAGCGCACGCCCTCGGCGGCCAGCCGGTCGATGTGCGGCGTTCGGATGCGCGGCGCGCCGTAGACGCCGATGTCGCCGTACCCGAGGTCGTCGGCGTAGACGAGGACGACGTTCGGCGGGCGAGGCGGCTTCGGCTGGGCGCCGGCCCCCGCCGCGACAGCGACGAGGGCAGCCAGGATCAGTGCGGTTCTCTCCCGTTTCATGCCGCGGATTCTAGTCGTAGTCGGCCAGCCGTCGGCTGTGCCGATCCATGAAGATGGTCCAGGCATCCATCCCCTTGGATCGCGACGTCCGAGTGCTCGATGGGTAAGATCAAATAGAAGAATAACTTATGGACAATTCGATCCTGGCACAGCGCGTGCTTTGACATTTCGTGACGTTCGTGTCTCTTCCCATGCCCGCTTCATCAGGAGGTCAATGAAATGGACCGAGTTCTCGCGAGGCTTCTCGTCCTCGCCCTGGTCGGGATCCTCGCGTTCCCGGCGCTTTCCGCCGCGCAGATCACCCGCGGCGCCATCTCCGGCACCGTCCGGGACGCCACGGGCGCCGTCGTGCCCGGCGCCAGCGTCACCGTCACCAACATGGACACCAACATCAGCCGCTCGGCGGTGACCGACGCCCAGGGCTTCTTCCGCGTGCCCGCCCTCGAGCCCGGCCGCTACGCGGTCAAGGCCGAGCTCAGCGGCTTCTCGACGGTCGAGTACAAGGACATCCGCCTGGTGTCGGCCAGCGAGGTCACGATCAACCCCGAGCTGAAGGTGGCCGGCGTCGGCGAGGCCATCACCGTGGTCGGCCGGGCCGAGGCCATCGAGCTCAACAAGACGAGCGCGCACCATCGGCACGACCACCCTGGCCCGCGCGGTCGTCGAGCTGCCGCTCTCCGCCGACCGCAACATCAACAACCTGATCGCCACCGCGCCCAACGTCAGCCGCGTCACCGGCCAGGGCACGTTCGCCGCCAACGGCCAGCGCTCGCGCAACAACAACTACATGATCGACGGCTCGGACAACAACGACATCAGCGTCACGATCGCGACGACGCAGGTCGTGCCGGAGTCGGTGGCCGAGTTCCAGGTGCAGACGAACGCCTACAGCGTCGAGTTCGGCCGCAACAGCGGCGCGCAGGTCAACGTCATCACCAAGTCCGGCACGAACACGCTTCCGCGGCGAGGCGTGGGACTACTACCGCACGAACGAGCCTCGCCTCGCTGACCAACCTCGAGAAGGACAGCGGCCTCACGAAGCCGGCGGACTACACGCGCCACCAGGCCGGCGCCAGCATCGGCGGGCCGATCATCAAGGACAGGACCTTCTTCTTCGCTGCTCTACCAGTACGACGGCGACGACCCCGCGCCCATCGCCGGGCGGCGACGGTGCGCATCCCGACCCGAGCGGGCTTCGCCGCCCTCGCAGGGCGTGCCCCTGCGGGCCGGCCAGCCGGCGTCGAGCCGCCAGGCGGTGCTCGATCGCCTCTCGTTCCTGAACGACGTCTACGCGCAGAACCCGACCTTCCGCAACCTCGACAACGACGCTCGTCAACGGGGTGCCGATCGAGACCGGCCAGACCAACGTCAACATCGTGCAGCCCGAGCACCTACCACACGTTCATGGGCCGCATCGACCACCGCCTGACCGACAGCGACAACCTGACCCTGCGCTACTACTACAACAAGCGCAAGGACGAGAACGCGATCAGCAACTGCGCGTTCGGGGCGATCTTCTGCGGCAGCCAGGACCTCAAGGACACGAACCTGGCCCTCAGCCACACCCACGTCTTCGGCGCCGAGCGTCGTCAACGAGTTCCGCTTCTCCTGGGTGCAGCGCGACCTGCTCTTCCCCGAGAACGACCCGACGAGCCCGACCGCCACGATCAGCGGCCTGTTCACGGTCGGCGGCCTCAGCAACTTCCCGCAGGGCCGCGTCACCGACTCGTACCAGTTCTCGAACACGCCGACCTGGACGAAGGGCCGCCACACGCTGAAGTTCGGGGCGGACGTGCGCTACAACAAGGTCAACAACCAGTCCGCCTTCGACTCGAAGGGCACCTTCACGTTCAACAACCTGCAGGACTACATGAACAACAGCGCGTTCCACGCTCACCGCAGGCCCTGCAGATCGGCGAGCTGGGACGCGAAGCAGTGGCAGACGTACTTCTTCGTGCAGGACGACTTCCGCGTCACCCCGGACCTGACCCTGAACCTCGGCCTGCGCTACGAGCTGTCGCGACGTGCCGCTCGGCATGTTCGGCGCGACCGACCCGGAGAGCCTGGCCGCGCTGGTGCCCGGCCGCCGCCCAGAAGGACACGAACAACTGGGCGCCGCGCGTCGGCTTCGCCTGGTCGCCGCGCTCGAGCAACAGCCTCCTCGGCGACGGCAAGACCGTCTTCCGCGGCGGCTTCGGCATGGGCTACGACGTGATCTTCTACAACCTGCTCCGGTGACGGTCAACACGAACCCGCACGTGTCACCGCGAGCCTGTTCAACGTCGTCGACGTCTACCCGAACCTGCTCCCGGCCGGCGGCAGCCGCGCGTCCTTCAACCCGCTCGACGCGCTACACGAACTCGCCCGCGGACACCGAGAACCCCGGACTCGAAGTACTGGAGCTTCTCGATCGGCCGCGAGATCGGCGAGTTCGTCGTCGAGGTCGGCTACACCGGCAGCCGCGGCGGGCACGGCATCAACCAGATCCACGCCAACCCCGGCGGTCCTCACGCGCCGAGCAGGCGGCGCTCGTGGCGGCCACGAAGAACTCGAACGCCATCCCGAGCGTCCAGGCGCGGCGCGTGTACCCGCAGTACGGCGTCCGCACGCTGATCCCGGCCTACGTCGGGCCGGCCGGCAACGACGTCGAGGCGCGCGTCGGAGTACAACGGCGTCTACGTGTCGGTGAACAAGCGGCTTCAGCCACGGCGTGCAGTTCGGCAGCCTCGTACACGCGCAGCAAGTTCGAGAGCAACAACGACGCCTCGCTCGGCGAGACCGGGACCGACGGCTCGAACCAGCGCCCGCAGAGCATGTTCGACTACGAGGCCGAGTGGAGCCTGTCGCAGTTCGACGTGCCCGAACCGCTTCGTCGTGAGCTACCTCTGGGAGGTCCCGGGCCCGAAGTCGGGCTTCCTGAAGCACGTCCTCGGCGGCTGGCAGTTCTCCGGCATCACCGCGTTCCAGTCGGGCCGGCCGTTCACGATCGGCACCGGCGTCGACTCGAACGGCGACGGGACCACCGGCTCCGACCGGCCGAACCTCGGCGGCGGCTGCGCTGCGACTGGGACGACGACCACAAGACCTTCACGAACAACGGCTACGTGCGTGGCGCCGCTCGGCACCAACAACCTGCCGCTCGCCAACGCCCTCGGCGACGGCACGCTCGGCCGCAACACCGAGCGCGGCGCCGGCTTCTGGAACACCGACCTCAGCCTGCTGAAGCGGTTCTACCTTCGGCGACCGCCAGCTGATCCTGCGCGCGGACGCGTTCAACGCGTTCAACCAGGACAGCTACGGCATCCCGGTCGCCAACATGAGCAGCGCGAGCTTCGGCACGAACACCAACAACTGGGGCCGGCGCATCGTCACGCTCAGCGCGAAGTTCGTCTGGTAGCCCGCGTCGCGGCTCGCCTGAGGCGAGCCGCGCGGCGCAGGGGCGCTCCCGCGCGGCGGGGGCGCCCCTTTCGCTTCGTTAGAATGAGCCGCCGTGGCCCCCTCGATCGTCGTCGGCCTGAACGCGGTCATCGTCGCCGTCACCGACGAGGAGCCGCGCCTCCTGACGGTCGAGCGATCCGACCACGGAATGGCCGGACCGGGGACGCACGAGCCGGCCCTGCCGTTCGGTCCCCTCGACCCCGCCGGCCACCGCACGCTCGAGCTCGGCCTGCGGGCCTGGGTCCGCGAGCAGGCGGGGCTCGAGCTCGGCTACGTGGAGCAGCTCTACACGTTCGCCGACCGCAATCGCGACCCGCGCGAGCGGGCCGGCGGGCCCCGCATGGTGTCGATCGCCTACCTGGCGCTGGTCCGCGAGGGGCGGGTCGCGGGCGCGGGGCAGGCCCGCTGGCGAGGCTTCTACGAGTTCCTGCCGTGGGAGGACGCCCGCGCGGGAAGGCCCGCCCTCGTCGAGAAGGTGATCGTGCCCGCCCTCGAACGCTGGGTCCGGTTGGCGCCGGACGCCGAGACCCGCCGGGCCCGCGCGAGCGGGCCGACATCACGTTCGGCCTCCGCGGGGCGGCGTTCGACCCCGTGCGGGTGCTGGAGCGCTACGAGCTGCTCTACGAGAGCGGGCTCGCGAGCGAGGCCGGCGGGAGCCCATGGCCCTCGACCACCGCCGGTTGATGGCGACCGCGCTGGGGCGGCTGCGCGGCAAGCTGAAGTACCGGCCCGTGGTCTTCGAGCTGCTGCCCACTACCTTCACCCTGCTTCGACTGCAACGGGTGGTCGAGGCCCTCGCCGGCGGCCGGCTCCACAAGCAGAACTTCCGACGCCTCGTGGAGAAGGACGGCCTCGTGGAGGGCACGGGTGTCGTCGAGCCGGGCACCGTGGGCCGCCCGGCCGAGCTCTTCCGCTTCCGCCGCGAGGTCCTGCGGGAGCGCCGCGCGCCGGGCGTCGGCCTGCCGGCGAAGCCTTCCCGGTAGCCCGCCGGGGCTCGGCGTGGTGGGCCTCTTGACTTTTATGCTCACTGTTAGTATATTGGGGCGGATAGGGCAGCTTGGCTGCCCTGCTTTTTGACCCCTATTATACTCTGAGAGAGCATAATAGGGCGCAAGGAGGTCGCCGATGACGACGACGCCCCAGGCCCCGGTGAGCGGGGAGCCCCTCTGGACGCCCGAGGTGGCCCGCCGCACCGCCGACGTGCGGGAGCGCGTGCGCCGCGTGGTGCCGGAGATGGAGTGGCCCGTCCACGCGCCCTACGTCGACGCCATCCGCGAGTGGAAGGCGAAGAGGAACGCCGTCGTCCTCGCGCACAACTACCAGGCGCCGGAGATCTTCCACGGGGTGGCCGACATCACCGGCGACTCGCTGGCCCTCGCCCGCAAGGCGGCGGAAACGGAGGCCGACGTGATCGTCATGGCCGGCGTCCACTTCATGGCCGAGACGGCGAAGATCCTCAGCCCGGAGAAGACGGTCCTGATGCCCGACCTCGAGGCCGGCTGCTCGCTCGCCGCCTCGATCACCGCCGCGGACGTCCGGCTCCTCCGCGAGAAGTACCCGGATGCGCCGGTCGTGACCTACGTCAACACGTCGGCCGAGGTGAAGGCCGAATCCGACGTCTGCTGCACGTCGGCCAACGCGGTGGAGGTCGTCGAGTCGCTGAAGGTCCCGCGGGTGATCTTCCTGCCCGACGAGTACCTCGGGAAGTACGTGGCCTCGCAGACGAAGACCGAGATCATCCTGTGGAAGGGCCACTGCGAGGTGCACGAGCGCTTCTCCGGAGACGACATCCGGTCCTTTAGGCGCCAGCACCCGGACGTGACGGTCCTCGCGCACCCCGAGTGCCCGCCCGACGTCCTCGAGGCCTCCGACTACGTGGGCTCCACCGCGGGCATGGTCCAGCACATCGGCGCGGTGCGGCCGTCGCGAGTCGTCCTCGTCACCGAGTGCTCGATGGCCGACAACGTGGCCGTCGATTTTCCGAAGACCGAGTTCATCCGGCCCTGCAATCTCTGCCCCCACATGAAGCGGATCACCCTGCCGAAGATCCTCCGCTCGCTCCAGGAGATGGAGCACCGGGTGGAGGTGGAGCCTCTCGTGGCGGAGCGGGCCCGTCGCGCGGTCGAGCGGATGCTGGCCGTCGGGCGCGGGGCCGGTCGATGAACGCTCGACTCGACGCGGTCCGCGAGGCCGACGTCGTCGTGCTCGGCGCCGGCGCGGCCGGGCTCTCGGTCGCCCTCGGCCTCGGCGGCCGGCGGGTGGACCTGCTGGCGAAGGGCCCCCTGGGTCGCACGGGCAACAGCCCGTGGGCGCAGGGCGGAATTGCCGGCGCGGTGGGGCCGGGGGACACGCCCGCGCTCCACGCGGCGGACACCCTCGCGGTGGCGGGGGAGCTGGGCGACCCTGCGGCCATCGCTCGCCTGACCGGCGAGGGGCCGGAGCGCCTCGCGCAGCTCCTCGCCCTCGGCGCGCGCTTCGACCGGGACCCCTCCGGCCAGCTCGACCTCGCTCGCGAGGCCGCCCACTCGCGCGCCCGCGTCCTGCACGCGCGGGACGCCACCGGCGCCGAGGTGGTGCGCGCCCTGGGCGCCTCGCTCGGCGCGCAGAGCGGCCTCTCCGTCTTCGAGCGCGCTCTCGCCCTCGAGCTGGTGCGGGACGGCGGCCGCGTCGCCGGCGTCCTCGCCCGGCACGCCGACGGGGCGCTCGTTCTCCACCGCGCGCGGGCGGTCGTGCTCGCCACCGGAGGCATCGGCCAGGTGTTCGCGCGGACGACGAACCCGCCGGAGGCCACCGGCGACGGCCTCGCGCTCGCGTGGCGCGCCGGCGCACGCCTCGCCGATCTCGAGTTCGTCCAGTTCCACCCGACCGCCCTCGACGTGGGCGCCGACCCGATGCCGCTCCTCACCGAGGCCTTGCGTGGTGCCGGAGCGACCCTCGTGGACGAGGACGGCCGTCGGCTCCTGGCCGGCGCCGGGCCGCAGGCCGAGCTGCTGGCGCGCGACGTCGTGGCGCGAGCCCTCTGGTCCGCCCTCGCCTCGGGCCGCCGCGCGTTCCTCGACGCGCGCGAGGCAGTGGGGGAGTCGTTCCCGGAGAGGTTCCCGACCGTGTTCGAGGCCTGTCGGCAGCACGGCCTCGACCCGCGGACCGAGGCCATCCCCGTGGCCCCGGCCGCGCACTACCACATGGGTGGAGTGGACGTCGACCTCGAGGGCCGGACGAGCGTGCCGGGCCTGTGGGCCGCGGGCGAGGTCGCCTGCACCGGCGTCCACGGCGCCAACCGCCTGGCCAGCAACTCGCTCCTCGAGGCGCTCGTCTTCGGCGCGCGGGCGGCCCGCAGCGTCGGCGAGGCGCTGCCGCACCTGCGCCGGCCGGCCCACGCGCTCGAGCTGGCCGCCATCGTCGCTCGCCGGGGACGAACGAGCCCGCGGCCGCGGCGGACGCCGAGATCCGGCGCGTCATGTGGGAGAAGGCCGGCCTCGTGCGGACCGGGGACGGACTGCGCGAGGCCCTCGCCGCGATCGAGACCCTGGAGGCCGGCCTTCCGCCCGGCGCCGCGCAGGCGCGCAACCGCGCCACGGTGGCTCGGCTCGTGGCGACGGCCGCGCTCGCGCGCACCGAGAGCCGCGGAGCCCACTTCCGCGCCGACTACCCGCTTGCCGACCCAACGTGGCGCCGTCGTATCCTGCTGACGCGGGAGGGCGGCGCTCCCCGACTCGAGACCGAGCCGGTCGCCGCCTCGCCCGCCGCCCGGGAGGCCTACGCGTGAGCGAGACGCCGCCGCTTCTGCCCCTGCTCTACGAGGACGTCGTCCGCCGCGCCCTGCTCGAGGACCTCGGTCGCGCCGGCGACGTCACCACGGACGCGATCGCGCCGCCCGGCCTCACCGGGCAGGCGGCGGTGATGGCGCGCGCGGCCGGCCGAGTGGCCGGCCTGGAGCCGGCGCTCTTCGCCTTCCGGCTGCTCGACCCCGAGTGCCGGATCGACGTGCGCCTCCGCGACGGGAGTGACGCCGCGAAGGGCGACACCCTCGCGCGCGTGACCGCCTCGGCGCGGGCGCTCCTGGCCGCGGAGCGCACGGCCCTCAACCTCCTCGGCCACCTCTCCGGGATCGCCACCGTGACCCGCGACGTGGTGAAGCGGCTCGACGGCCTCGAGACCCGGGTGGCCTGCACGCGCAAGACGACGCCGGGCCTGCGCGCGCTCGAGAAGCACGCCGTGCGCGTGGGGGGCGGCAGTCCCCACCGCTACGGCCTCGACGACGCCGTCCTCGTGAAGGACAACCACGTGGCCCTGGCCGGGGGGATCGCGGAGGCCGTCCGGCGCGTCCGGAAGAGCGTCGGGCACATGGTGAAGGTCGAGGTCGAGGTGGACACCCTCGTGCAGCTCGACGACGCGCTGGCGATCGGCGTCGACGCCGTCCTCCTCGACAACATGGACCTGCCGACCCTGCGCGAGGCGGTGCGCCGCGCCCGCGGCCGCGCGCTCACCGAGGCGTCGGGGGGCATCCGCCCGGAGAACGTGCGCGAGGTGGCGGAGACCGGCGTCGACATCGTCTCCCTCGGCTGGCTCACCCACAGCGCCCCGTCGCTCGACGTCGCCCTCGACGTCGAGGCCTGAAGCTACCGTCCCTCCGCCCACTTCGCGAAGAGCCCGGCGATGCCCGCCTCCGCCGCGTCTCCGGCGTGGACGACCACCTGTACTCGAGCGTGAGCGTCTCGCCCTTGGCCAGGCGCAGCCCCGCGTCGTCGAGCCAGTTGAAGGGCGTGGGGGAGAAGAAGCCGTAGTCGCGAGTGAACCACTTCGACGGGTACCAGCGGTTTCTCGGGCTGTCGAAGATCGCGATCCCCTCGCGCAGGCCGAAGCGCGTCCCCGAGACGTCGCACCAGGGGGAGGCCGTCCCGAAGGTGCCCTTCTCGCCGAGGGCACCGGCGGAATTCTGGAGTACGCCGCCGGCCTGTGCCGACAGCTCGGGAGCGACGCGGGCGGCGAAGAGCGAGTGGTTGGTCTTCTCGATCCGCACCTCCGTCTGCGGGACGAGAGTGACCCGGAACCGGAGGGTCCGCAGCTGCGGCGACGGCGCCTCGATGCGGATCTCGCGCTTGTCGACCAGGATCGGGGCCGCTCCCGGCTTGCGCCACTCGCACAGGTCGGTGATCTCCACGCGGTCGGGGCCGGAGACGACCACGGTCGGCCCCCGCGAGACGATCTGGCCCTCCTCGTTGCCCTCCTGCCAGTAGTTGCCGCCGTTCACCTTGTCGCTGCCGAAGAAGAGCGACCGGTGGTGGGGCCAGGGGAGCGACGACTCCGTCGTGACGGAGACGCCCGAGACCGGGCCGTTCACGGGGTAGAAGTAGGGGTACTTCTGGCCGGCGCCGAAGCGATAGCTGGTGAACATCCGGTCGTCCACCCGCACGATGATGCGGTCGTCGAGGCGCTGGGCCGAGAGAACGGGGCCGGGCGCCGCCGGGTTCGGCGCCGCCGGGGCTGCTGCGCCGCCAAAGCCGCCGAAGCCACGGCGAGGATGACGACCGCGACGAGCCGAAGGTGTCGCATGGCCCTGACCTCAGCTGAAGAACGGGCTGCGCTTCAGACGGGGAGCTCCCATCCCGCCCGGTAGGTGCTTCGCAGGTACTGGTCCGCCTCCGGCGCGTTGGCGACCTTCATGTTCGGGCCGTCCCACGTGATGAGCTTCTTCGCCCGCAGCGCCACGTTGCCGAGCATGATGAACTCGCACAGCCGCGCGCCGTACTCGAAGTTGCTGCTCGCCGGCTGGCCGCCCTTGCACGCCTGGAGCCAGTCGGCGTGGTGGCCCTCCACGCGCGGCAGGGTCTTCGCGGGGCGCTTGTACTCGCGGTGCAGCTCGAGCGGGAGCAGGCGGGGCATGCCCGACCACCCCGCGCAGGTGATGATCCCCTTGTCCCCGATGAAGATGATCCCGCTCTTCCCTTCGCCCAGGCGCTGCTTGGGGTCGTCGGGATCGATCCCCGCCGGCGTCGGCGGCCGCAGGCCTCCGTCGTACCAGTGCACGGTGACGGGGGCCTTGTTCCCGCGGGCGCCGAACCGCCAGGTCACCAGCATTCCCGCCGAGCAGACCTCCGCGTCCACGCCGCCGTAGGCCGTGGCCTCCACGGTCTGCGGCGTGTCGAGCTCGAGCGCGTTGAACGCCGGGTCGAGGTGGTGGATCGCGAGATCCGGCAGCGCCCCGCCCCCGAAGGCCCAGTACCCGCGCCAGCCGAACGGCGCATAGGCCGGGTGGTACGGACGGAACTCGCGGGGCCCCAGCCACAGGTCCCAGTCGAGACCCGGCGGCACGTCCGGAGTGCCCGCCGGGCGCCCGGGTCCCTTGGCGAAGGCCGCGGCGCCGCCCCAGGCGTGCACCTCGCGGACGGGGCCGATGGCGCCGTCCCAGATCCACTCGGCGGTCTGGCGATGCCCCTCGGTCGAGCGGCCCTGGTTGCCCATCTGCGTGGCGACGCCCGTCTCCCTGGCGACCCGGGCCACGGTGCGGGCTTCCGCGATGTCGTGGGTCAGCGGCTTCTCGCAGTAGACGTGCTTGCCGGCCTTCATGGCGGTGATCGAGACGTAGGCGTGGAGGTGGTCCGGGGTCGCGATCAGGACGGCGTCGATCGCCTTCTCCTTCTCCAGCATGCACCCGGA
Source organism: uncultured Acidobacteriota bacterium (assembly GCA_963818355.1). GTDB lineage: Bacteria > Acidobacteriota > Vicinamibacteria > Fen-336 > Fen-336 > DATBSL01. Next base: position 69,748 of record CAWFSB010000023.1, read on the forward strand.
AGTCCTCGTACACGGCGCACTTGTAGTTCGGGGTCTTCGCCGCGTAGTGCTCCTCGATCTCGGCCCGGATCGGGCCCCGCCCGGCCTTTCCGCCGTAGTAGAACGGGCCGCAGATCCCACTCCTCGCACGGGTCGGCGATCGCGATCACCTGGCAGGCGTCCTCGTGGAGCAGCGAGCGGAGGTTGCTGCGTCCCTGGCCGCCGACGCCGATGATGGCGACGTTCACCTTGTCGCTCGGGGCCACGAACCCCGGGCCGCCCAGGACGTGGCGGGGGAGGATCGTCGCCGCGGCGACGGCGGAGGCCGTGGTGGTCATGAACTGGCGGCGGCTGGCAGTGCGCTCTCGTCTCATGTCATTCCTTCTGAAGCGGCCCCCCGGTTCCCGGCTCGAAGCGACCCTGGATCGAAGACTACCTCATTCAGCGAGCAAGGACCTGTCATCCCGAGGAGCACCGTTCGGGCCGGGCGACGAGGGATCCGCAACCCCGGCGGATCCCTCGGGACCCGTCCAATCGGCGTCCCTCGGGATGACGAGTTCAGCTCCGCGGGGCGGCGGTGACCCGCTCGCCGAGGACGACCTTCAGCTCGTGCCGCCCGCCGTCGTCGGAGAGCGGGATCGCGGCCGGGTCGACGGAGGTGCCGTCGAGCACCGCCTCGGCGACCCCGCGCGAGCGACGATCCGGGTTGGCGACGTCGATCGCGTAGAGGGTCTCGCCGAAGCGCCACGCGATGGAGTAGCCGGGCCACGCCTGCGGGATGCAGGGATCGATCTCGAAGGTCGCGCCGCGGCGACGGAAGCCGAGGATGCTCTCGAGGCCGGCCCGGTACATCCAGCCCGCCGAGCCGGTGTACCAGGTCCAGCCCGCCCGTCCGGCGTGGGCGGGGTGCGCGAACACGTCGCCGGCGAGGACGTACGGCTCGGCCTTGTAGCGCTCGACGTCGGGCGCGGTGCGCGTGTGGTTGACCGGGTTGAGCATGTGGAAGATCTCCGTCGCTTCGTCGCCGTACCCGAGCCGTGCCATGGCCATCACCGTCCAGACGGCGGCGTGGGTGTACTGGCCCCCGTTCTCCCGCACTCCGGGCGGATAGCCCTTGATGTAGCCGGGCTCCTGCGACGAGCGGTCGAAGGGCGGCGTGAGCAGCGCGACCAGCCCGTGCCCGCGCCGCACCAGGTGCGCACGGACCGCGTCCATGGCGCGGTCGGCAAAGCGCTGCGGCACGGCGCCCGAGAGCACGGCCCACGACTGCGCGATCGAGTCGATCCGGCACTCGTCGTTCTGGGCCGACCCGAGCGGCGAGCCGTCGTCGTAGTACCCGCGCCGGTACCACTCGCCGTCCCACGTCCGCTCGAGCATGGCCGCGAGCCGGGCGGCCTCGCGGCGGTAGCGCTCGGCCCGCTCGGCGTCGCCCCGCTCGTCGCACAGGGGCGCGAACTCGCCGAGCACGGCGTGCAGGAAGAAGCCCAGCCAGGTGCTCTCGCCGCGGCCCTGCCAGCCCACGCGGTTCATGCCGTCGTTCCAGTCTCCGCTGCCGAAGAGCGGCAGGCCGTGCGCGCCGGCGGTCAGGCCCTTGTCGATCGCGCGCACGCAGTGCTCGAAGAGCGAGCCCCGCTCGGCCGACACGCGCGGCTGGATGTAGGCCTCCTGCGACTCCGGGGCGAGCGGCGCGGCTTCCAGGAACGGCACGATCTCGTCGAGGACACCCGCGTCCCCGGTCGTCCGCGCGTAGTGGGCGACGGCGTACGGCAGCCAGAGCAGGTCGTCCGAGCAGCGGGTGCGCGTGCCCCGGCCGCTCGGCTCGTGCCACCAGTGCTGGACGTCGCCCTCGACGAACTGGTGGCCGGCCGCCCGCAGCAGGTGCTCGCGGAGTGAGGTCCGGCCGGGCGAGCGCGAGCGCCATCGCGTCCTGGAGCTGGTCGCGGAAGCCGAACGCGCCGCCGGGCTGGTAGTACCCGGACCGCGCCCACAGCCGGCAGCTCAGGTCCTGGTAGAGGAGCCAGCGGTTCATGAGCAGGTCGAAGGAGTCGTCCGGGGTGCTCACCTGCACTGCGTCGAGCGTCTGGTCCCAGGCCCGACGCACGGCGTCGAGCGCTCTCTCGGCCGCCGTCCGGGGACCCGTGACGCGCGACGATCTCGCGGGCCGCCACGGCATCCCGGGCCTGGCCCAGCAGGAAGACGACCGACCGCGTCTCGCCGGGAGCCGAGCGAGAAGGACAGCTGCAACGCCGCGCAGGGGTCGAGGCCCGCGCCGAAGCGGCCGGAGAGCGCCTCGCGGGCGAGGGCGGCCGGTTGCGCGAGCGACCCGTTGCGGCCCAGGAACGACGCCCGGTCGCCGGTGGCCGAGCGCGCGGCCTCGCTCGCGTGGGCGAAGGCCACGTGCCCGGGGTACTCGGTGTTGTAGGGATTGCGGGCCAGGATCGCGCCGGTGGCAGAGTCGAGCTCGCTCACGACGTGCAGCGCCTGGCCCTCGCGTGGCGGACCCAGGATCCACTCGTTGTAGGCGACGACGCTCAGGCGACGAGGGGAGCCGCCCTCGTTCGTCAGGGTCAGCCGGGAGATCTTCACGGGATCGAACACGTCGACGAAGACGTCGAGCTCCTGGCGGATCCCGTGCGCGACCTGCGAGAAGCGGGTGAGGCCGGCCGAGTGCCGGATCAGGAAGGCGGCCCGTCGCCGTGCGGCGCATCGGTCCGGGGGTCGGAGACCAGGCTTCGCCCGTCTCGTCGTCACGGACGAACAGCGCCTCGCCCGTCGGGTCGCTGACGGGGTCGTTCGCGAACGGCGTCAGGCGGTTCTCGCGGCTGTTGCCGGCCCAGGTGTAGGCGGACCCGGAGGCGGTGACCACCGTGCCGAACACGGGATTGGCGATCACGTTCGCCCACGGCAGGGGCGTCTGCGTCTCCCCGTCGAGCGCCACGACGTAGTCTCGCCCGTCGTCGGCGAAGCCACCCAGGCCGTTGGCCAGGGCCAGCGGGGGAAGCTCGAGACGCGCGTCGGACGCCGCGCCCGGCTCCTTTGGCCGTGAGGGCACGAGGTCGGGCGGTTCCGGCTCGGGCCAGTGGGCGTACGCGTGCTCCAGCTGTGCCGACAAGTCCCCGCGATCGCCGCTGAGCACGGAGCGGGCGACGGAAGCGAGCAGGGCGCGCTCGGCTTCTCCCATGCGGTCGCCCCGGAGCAGATAAGGCCCGCCGGGTTGGTGGTTCCACGCCCGCCACGGGCCGTTGTCGAGGAGCGCCGTCAGCTGTCCGTGCATCTCGTCGAGGTAACCGACGGGATGCTCGTTGAGGATCACGACGTCGGCACGCAGCCCCTTGAGCCTCCAGTACTCCTGAGCCTTCAGGACCTCGCGGACCAGCGGCAGGTCGTCCTCCTCCACCACCCGAACGAGCAGGATGGGGAGATCCCCGGAGATGCCGTACGGCCAGAGGCCTTCCTGGCCGAGCTCACTCCGGGCCAGGATCTCCGGGCCCGCACGCAGCGAGCGATCGGAGTACAGCACGCGCGACGCCAGCCGCTCGTAGAGCAGAGCGTCCTCGCTCGTGATGCCGAGGTGCCGAAGCGCGCTCTGCGCGTGGGCGAAAGCGAGGGCGAAGGTCCGGGCCGCCGAGCTCGGCCCGTGGTACTTCTGGGCGAGCGCCAGGGCCGTGTCGCGCGAGAGCGCCATGCCGGTGGCGAACGACAGCCGCACGAAGCCTCCGGGTGCTATCCGGACGCGCTGGCGCAGGCTGACCACGGGGTCGAGCACGACGCCGGTGGTGCCGGAGAGCGAGCGCCCGTCGAGGGCCTGGGGATCCTCCGGCGAGCGCCCCCGGCCGAGGAAGCGCGCGCGGTCCGTCTCCCACTCGATGGGGCCCTGCGTGCGGCCTTCCAGGCTCACGACGTGAACGGCCCACAGCGCCGCCTCCTCGGCCGAGCGCGGCCGGCGGCTGCACAGCAGCGCCGTTCGCTCCGGGAGGTACTCCGTCTCGAGGAACAGCCTTCCGAAGGCGGGGTGGGCCAGGTCGTCCGCTGCCGGGGCGAGCACGATCTCGGCGTAGCTCGTGATCTCGATCTCGCGGGGTCGGTCGCTGTGGTTCGTGACCGCCAGCCGCCGCACCTCGACGTCGTCCTCGGTCGACACGGCGATGTCGAGGAGCGATGCGATGCCGTCGTGGCGACGGCTGAACGTGGCCTTCTCCGCGAGGAAGGTCACCAGGTAGTCGTCCGAATCCGTCCCGGTCGGGTGGTGGGTCGCGGACCACACGGCCCCGCTGCGCACGTCCCGGAGGTAGATGAACTGGCCTCCCGGGTCGCGCGTGGCGTCGTCCCGGTGGCGGGTGATGACACGACCGCGGCAGAAGCTGGCGCCGCCGCCCGAGTTCGTCACGACCGTGGTGTAGCTGCCGTTCGACAGGAACTGCGCGTGCGGCCACAGCGTGTGCGGCGAGCGGAAGCGACGCAGAGCCTGCGCGGGGGCGGGGCCCGCCGCGCGTGTCTCCTCCACCGGGCGGGGCTGGGTGATCGCCGCCGCGCGCGGCACGCGCTCCTGCAGCAGCAGCTCCGTGGCCTGCACGCGCGGGTCGGCGTGGAAGCGCCTCACCATCGGGTTGCCGAGCAGGACGTTGGCGAGCGAGACGAGGGTCATGCCCTGGTGGTGGGCCATGAAGGCCCGCACGACGGTTCCGTCGGACGGGTCGCTGGCCTCGCCCGCGCCGAGCTCGGCGGGGGCCCCGTGCGTGTAGTCGATCGCCTCGTAGTAGCCGTAGGCCCCCGCGCGCCCGTCGTCCGACAGGCGCCGCAGGTTGCGCACCGCGAGCTGCGGCTCCACCATCGCGGCGAGGGCCGTCGCGTACGGAGCCACGACCAGCTCGTCGGCGAGGCCCCGTTTCAGGCCCAGGCCGGGCACGCCGAAGGCCTTGTACTGGTAGTTGCCGCAGGCGATCGCTGAGGTTGTAGGCGCACTCGGAGATCCCCCACGGCACCTTCCGCTCGCCCGCATACTCGGCCTGGCGGCGCACGGCCCTTCGGCAGCTCTGGTCGAGGAGGGTCTCGGGGTAGCTCTTCATCACGAGCAGCGGCATCAGGTACTCGAAGGCGGTGCCGCTCCACGACAGGAGGGTCGGCGTGCCGTGGACGCTCGTGACCAGCCGACCCAGGTGGAACCAGTGCGTCTCGGGGAGCTCGCCGCGCGCGATGGCGATGAAGCTCGCGAGCCGCGCCTCCGAGGCCAGGAGATCGTAGTAGGAGACGTCCAGGCGGCCGGGGCCCTCGGCGTCGGCGAGGCGATAGCCGATCGAGAGAATCCGGCGCTGCGGGTCGTAGAGGAACCGGAAGCCCATTCCCTCGGCGAAGGAGGCGGCCCGGCGGGCCAGGTCCTCGAGGCCCGCCTCCCGCAATCCCTGGGCGAGCGCCATGAGCGCGCCCGCGAGGTTCCCGCTGTCGACCGTCGAGACGTAGCGGGGGAGGAGCGCCGCCAGGCTCTGCGTGTCGTACCAGTTGAGCAGGTGCCCCTCGTGCCGCTCCAGGCCCTCCATGGTCGTGAGGGTGGCGTCGATCTTCCGGGCGAGGGCGTCGGTGTCGATGAAGCCGAGGTCGTGAGCGGCCAGGGTCGCGAGGAGCCCCATCCCGATGTTGGTGGGCGAGGTCCGATGGGCGACCCGGGGCTCGGGGGTCTCCTGGAAGTTGTCGGCGGGCAGATGGTGGTCCTCGGGGCCCATGAAGGTCTCGAAGTAGCGCCACGTGTCGCGGGCGACGCGCTCCAGGAAGGCGCGGTCCTGGGGCCCGAGTTCCAGGCGCCGCTCCGGCACGGGCTTGCTCAAGGCGTGGGCGACGAAGGGTGCGACGGCCCACAGCGCCAGCACCGGCAGGGCCGCGGGGAGCGCGCCCGGACGCGCGAGAGCCACGAGCACGAGGCCCAGGATCGCGATGAGCGGGCTCGCGATCATCGCCCTCACGAAGGCGCCGGCGCCGTCGCGGTGGCGTCCCCTCTCGGCGCTCGCCGCGGCCGTCTCCCACTCCAGCAGGCGCCTCTGGGTGGCCGCCAGCCGGACGAGCGTGAGGCCGATCGCGTGCACTCTCTCCCAGGCCTGGCTCGCGAGGAACGTCAGCTGCAGGCCGGTCTGCGCCAGCGCGGTGTTGGCGTCTTCCCTCATCACCCGAAGGAAGACGCGCCACGGCTGCTGCGTCGGCGGGCCGCCCAGGGTCTTGAGCGCCAGCGGGTAGAGGCTGAAGGCGAGCGCGGCCAGGACCGCGGCCGTCCAGAGCCCGGGGCTTCCCGGGAGGATCGTCCAGGCGAGCAGCAGCAGGGCCACGGTCGCGGGCGCCATCAGGCTGCGCCTCAGGTTGTCCAGGATCTTCCAGCGGGAGATGAGCGGCAGGCGGTTGCGGCGGAGGCCGGAGCGGGTGGGGACGACCGGGAACAGCCACCACAGGATCTGCCAGTCGCCGCGCACCCAGCGGTGCTGGCGGCGCGCGTGAGCGAGGACGCTCGCCGGATAGTCGTCGACCACCTCGATGTCGGTGACGAGAGCCGTGCGCGCGTACAGCCCCTCGAAGAGGTCGTGCGAGAGGAGAGCGTTCTCGGGAACGCGCCCCTCGAGGGCGGCGATGAAGGCATCCACGTCGTAGAGCCCCTTGCCGGTGAAGATCCCCTCGGCGAAGAGGTCCTGGTACGTGTCGGAGACCGCGGTCGTGTAGGGGTCGACGCCGGTGTGCCCGGCGTAGAGCCGCGCGAAGAGCGAGCCGGCGGCGCTCGCCATGGTCACGCTCACCCGGGGCTGGAGGATCCCGTAGCCCTCGGTGACGCGGCCCGAGACGCGGGTCGAAGTGGGGCCGGTTGAGCGGGATGGGCGGCGATGCCGATCAGCTTCTTCGCGGCGTCCCGGGGCAGGCGCGTGTCGGAGTCGAGGGTGATGCAGTAGCGGACGGCGGGGAAGACCGCGGCGTCGCCGGCCTCCACCGTGAAGCTCGTGTCCGTGGCTCCCCGCAGGAGGCGGTTCCACTCCTCGATCTTGCCGCGCTTGCGCTCCCAGCCCATCCACACGCCCTCGGCCGGGTTCCACTGCCGCACGCGGTGGACGAGGTAGAAGCGGTCGCTCCGGCCCTCGGCGTGGCGCGCGTTGAGGGCCTCGACGCCGGCGCGGGCGGCGCCCAGGATCGCCTCGTCCTCCGGCATCTCGCGCGCGGGGGCGTCCGTGAAGTCGCTGAGGATCGCGAAGTGGACGCGCGGATCGAGGTTGCCGAGGGCCAGCACCTCGAGGTGCTCGAGCAGCTCCGAGACCCGCTCGACGCTCGTCAGCAGCGTCGGCACGACGACCATGGTCCGCGCGCTCTCCGGCACCCCGCCCAGGAAGTCGAGGCGGGGCAGCCGCCGCGGAGGGGCGAAGCGGGCCGACAGGCTCTGGACGACGGCGATCGCCACGTCGCTCGCCGGCAGCAGCAGGAGGAGCGCCACCCAGGCCAGCGGCCAGGGCGAGTCGCTGTGCCGGTGCGCGTAGCCGAAGCCCAGGCCGAGCAGCAGGGCGGTCAGGAGAGACGATCGCCCCGAGGTAGGCCGCGGTGGCGTGGGCGAAGACGAAGCGTCGCGCGCGACGGAAGACGCGGGGACGGTACGCCACGTCGGCCTCGAGGTCGTCGCGGCCCTTGCCGATGAGGTGGTGGCCGACGTGGACCGCGCGCCCGGAGGCGCCGCTCTCGGCGGCCTGGCGCGCGCTCTCGACGGTCCGCAGGGCCACCCGCAGCTGGCTCTCCCCGGTGCCGTCGGCCAGGTCCTCCACCGCCTGGCGGTAGCGGTCGCGGCTCAGGAAGTCCATGTGACCGTAGACGGCGGCCGGGTCGCGCTGCAGCACCCCCTCGACGAGGCTCACCGACTCGAAGTACTGGCTCCAGTCGAGGGTCGACGAGAGGCGGAGGCTCGTGATGACGTTCGCGACGGAGACCTGCGCCGCCGCCTGCTGCTGGTGCTCGCTGCGGATCGCCTCCTCCGAGGTCGTCTGCCGCGCGAGGAGGTGCGCGTCGACCGCGGCGCGCACCGCCGAGAGGCGCGGGCCGTACTCGCGCACGCGCTGCAGCAGCTGCACGACGAACGCCGGGTGGATCTCCGGCGGGAGCGGCGGCGGCCGCCCGTGCCCGGCGGCGTCGATCTGCGCGACGTACCGGTCGGCCGCCCGGCGGGCCTCGCGCGCGTCGAGCGCCTCCTCCGCCAGGCGGCGCAGGTTCTCGATGAGGGCGAGCTTGAGCATGCTCGGCCAGGCCCACAGCTCGCCGATCGTGAGCGGCGCGACCGTCTGGTAGCTGTTCAGGAAGCGGAGGAGCTGCTGCCGGTCGAGGCGGCTGTCGCTGTGGCGGATGAGCTCCACGGCCAGGGCGTAGACGCGCGCGTCTCCGGCGAGCTCGCGGGTGGCGAGCTTGGGCAGCTCGCGGTAGTAGCCGCGCGGCAGGTTCTGGCGCACGTCGCGGATCTCGGAAGCGACCAGGTGGTAGTTGTCGAGGAGCCACTCCGCGGCCGACGTCGACGAACTCCCCCCGGTGCACGTCCTCGGCCATGCTGAGGTACGCCTCGCGCAGGACGCGCGCGTTGTCGTCGAAGCGCGGGAACACGTCGCGCGCGTTGCGGCGCGGCGTGGGGTCGACGGTGAGGCGGGCGGCCAGGGCCTTGGCCCTCTCCTCGAGCCGCTCGATGCTCAGCAGCTCGTCGCGGAGGGGCTTCTCGGGAGCCCGGGCGCGACGTCGGCCGAGCCGACGGAGCAGCGTTTCGAGGGCGGGAGTCACTCGACGGACCCCCGCCGGCGCAGGCCGGTGCGGCGGCCGGCGGCCGCCGTCGCCGTCCTCGAGCGCGGCGGCGACGAGCAGCGCGAGGTGGGCCACGGAGCGGCCGACCGCCGTCTCGATCAGGCCGTTCATCGCCTCGGCACGGAGCGACGAGCCCGGAGTGCAGGCGTGCCCGGACGCGGCAGCGCTGGTCGACGCCGCCCAGGGGGTTGTGCGCCGCGGCGAGGCGCGCCGTCACGCCGTGGACCTCCGGGCCAAACCGGCTCATGGCGAGGAGCACGCGCCGTCGCACGTCGCCCGCGGAGGGCCTTCGTGAGCACGAAGCCCGCGCTCGTGACGTCGATCGTCAATGTCGCGGCGGCGGCATGGTCCCGGAGCTCCCTCTTGCGGCTGGGCCAGTGTAGGGAGCTCGCGTCGACGCGGTCCAATACCTGTTTGGGGGGTGTCCCATAGGCGCGCTTCGATGTATCGTCGGGACGTGGATCACGCTCAACCATCACCATCTCTTCCACTTCTGGACGGTGGTCCGCGAAGGCGGCGTGACGCGGGCGAGCGAGAAGCTCCACGTCTCGCAGCCCACGGTCAGCGGCCAGCTCCGCGAGCTGCAGGAAGCCCTCGGGGAGAAGCTGCTCGTTCGCTCCGGGCGCACCGTGGTTCTCACCGACGTCGGCCGCACCGTCTATCGCTACGCGGACGAGATCTTCGCCCTCGGCCGCGAGCTGCAGCAGGCGGTGAAGGGCCGGGTCACGCAGCCGGCGCGCCTCGCGGTGGGAGTGGCCATGGTCGTGCCCAAGCTGGTCGCCTACCAGATCCTCGAGCCGGCCCTCCACCTCCCCGAGCCGATCCAGCTGGACTGCGTGCACGAGCGGCCGGAGCGTCTCGTCGCCGAGCTGGCGATCGTACTCGCTGGACCTCGTCCTCGCCGACACCCCGGCCCCTCCGGCCGTCAAGGTGCGGGCCTACAGCCACCTGCTCGGCGAGTGCGGCGTGTCGGTCTTCGGGACCGAGCGCATGGCGGCGGCCTACCGCCGGCGCTTCCCGCGCTCGCTCGACGGGGCGCCCTTCCTGCTGCCGAGCGGGGACTCCGGGCTGCGCCTCTCGCTCGAGGACTGGTTCCGGAAGCACGGCATCCGGCCGCGCGTCGTCGGCACCTTCGAGGACAGCGCGCTCATCGACGCCTTCGGGCAGGCGGGCGCGGGGCTGTTCGCCATGCCGTCCGCGATCGACGCGGAGGTGCGGCGGCAGTACCGCGTGCGGCTGGTGGGACGGCTCGAGACGGTCCGGCAGCGCTTCTACGCGATCACGGTCGAGAGGAAGCTGCGCAACCCCGCGGTGATCGCCATCTCCGAGCGGGCGCGGGCGCTGTTCGCCTGAGAGCGCGCGGGGCTGAGATCGCCGACGGCGATCGTTGGATCGGCAGGCGCGACACCAGGCCCCTGTAATTTCTACAGCCTACAGGGGAGTCCCCGATGACGCGCCCCTCGTGTGTCACAAACCGCCGGGACCGCGGCGTTCACGCGCCGAAAGCGCGTGGCACAGCGCTTGCTTCTCAGATCCATGCTGGCCCGCACGTGCAGTCGGCTGAGGCCGAGGAGGCAATATGCTCTGGACAATCTTCACGATCCTGGCGGTGCTGTGGCTCCTGGGGATGGTGAGCTCGTACACCATGGGTGGGGCGATCCACGTCCTGCTCGTCCTGGCGGTCATCGTGCTGCTGCTCAACGTGCTCGGGGGGCGGCGGGTGCTCAACTAGACCAGGCAAGGGGGCGCTGCGAAGCGCCCCCTCGAG
>CAWFSB010000024.1:0-140220 GCA_963818355.1 uncultured Acidobacteriota bacterium
CGTGTTCGTGGACGCGCGCGCGGGAGGGATCGTGCGCCGCTACTCCGACCTCCGAACGGAGGCCGCGGTCGGCCTCGGGGCCGGGGTGTGGGGCGACCGCAAGAAGGTCTCCGCGGACTCCGCGGGGGGCGGCTTCCGCGCCGAGGACCGGCTGCGGCCGCCGGCGCTCGCCACCTACGACCTTCGGTACAGCCTCACCGCCGCCGGGGAAGCGCTGTCGACCGGGCGCATCGATCCCGCGCTCGTGGCTTCCGACGGCGACAACGACTGGTCGGACGGCGCGGTCGTGGACGCCCACGCCTACGCCGGGTGGACCTACGACTACTACTTCAAGCGCCACGGCCGCCGCGGCATCGACGGCCGCGACCTCGCGGTGCGCAGCGTGACCCACTTCGTGCCGCGTTCGTTCGAGTTCGCGAACGCCTTCTGGGACCCCTTCTCGAGCGCGATGTACTACGGGGACGGCGACCGTGACTTCGCGGCGTTCTCGGGAGCGCTCGACGTCGTGGCCCACGAGCTGACGCACGGGGTGACGCAGTACACCTGGGACGGGATCTACGAGGGCGAGTCGGGCGCGCTCAACGAGGCCTTCTCCGACGTCATGGGGACGGGCGCGGAGTTCTTCCACCAGGCGGCGGGCGTGGGGCGGCTCCAGGCGGACTGGTTCCTCGGCGAAGACCTGGCCTTCCGCTTCGACCCGCCGCGGACCGCGGTGCGCTCGATGGAGAACCCCGCGCTCTTCTGCTCGGCCTCGCTGGGCCAATGCGACGCCGACCACTACTCGCTGCGCTACCGCGGCACGGCCGACGGCGGCGGGGTGCACCACAACAGCGGCATCGCGAACCAGGCCTTCTACCTGCTCGCCCAGGGCGGGGTGAACCGCACCTCCGGGCGGCGCGTGGAGGGCCTCGGCGCGGGCGGGCGGGAGAAGGCCGAGCGGATCTTCTACCGCGGCTTCACCGCCTACCTCACGCCCTCGGCCACGTTCCGCGACGCGCGGGCGGCGACGACGCGCGCCGCCCGCGACCTCTACGGCGAGGCGGAGGCGGCGCAGGTGGCGGCCGCCTGGTCCGCGGTGGGCGTCGAGTGAGCTAGCTGAGCCCGCCCATCTCCTCGTCGAGGGGCGTGAAGGGGTCGGCCACGACGAGCGCCAGCCGCCGCGCGAGGACGTCCGCGCTGGGCCGGCCGTCGGGGCTGCGGCTCAGAGCCGCGTTCACCAGCCCCGCGAGCGCGGGGGACACCTCGGGGCAGCGCGCGCGCAGTGGCGGCGGGTCCTCCTCGGCCTGCATCGCCACGAGCGCCAGGGGGTCGGCGGAGCTCGGGATGAACGGCAGGCGGCCCGCGAGCATCTCGTAGAGCATCGCGCCGACGCTGTAGATGTCCGACTTGGTGCCGTAAGGCCCGCGGCGGAAACGCTCGGGGGCCATGTAGGCGGGCGTCCCCAGCAGCGACCCGTCCACGGTGAGGCTCTGGCCGATCGCCGCCTCGCCCGACATCTTGGCGATCCCGAAATCGAGGATCTTCGGCACCTCGCCCTGGGGCGTCTGGTGCAGGAAGACGTTCGAGGGCTTGATGTCCCGGTGCACGACGCCCGCGGCGTGGGCGGCGGCGAGGGCGGAGCAGACCGGCACCACGATCTCGGCGCAGCGCCTCGGCGGCAGCTGAGCCTTGTCCTCGAGCTCCCTCTCCAGCGAATGGCCGTGGAGCAGCTCCATCACGAGGTAGGCGACGCCGCCCGGGTTCACCCCGAAGTCCAGGACGGCGACCGCGTTGGGGTGCTGCACGCGGCAGGCCGAGGCCCCCTCGCGCCGGAAGCGGGCGAGCGCCTCGGGGTCGGTGCCGGCGCTGGTGGCCAGCACCTTGACCGCCACCTCGCGCTCGAGCTCGAGGTGGCGCGCGCGGAAGACCGTCCCGAAGCTGCCGCCGCCGATCAGCGCGTCGAGCCGGTAGCGGCCGGCCAGGACCGTCCCCGGCATCGCCTGGGCGGGGTTGCGGGGCTCGACCGGGGGCGCCGCCTCCGCCTGCACGGCCTGCCGCGTGCGCAGGTGCGCGCGGATGCGCGCGAGGGCCACCGGGTAGTCGACCGGCTTCGTCACGTAGTCGTTGGCGCCCAGCGAGAGCGCCTCCACGACGTCCTCGCTGTCCGTCTTCGCGGTCACCATGACGACCGGCATCGTCGCCGTCGTGGGCGTCATGCGCACGGTCTTGAGAACGTCGAGACCGGTCATGCCCGGCATCATGATGTCCAGGAGCACGAGGTCCACCGGCGCCCGCCGGAGCAGCTCCAGCGCCTCGGGCCCGCTGGCGGCCGAGACGACGCGGAAGCCGGACCGCTCCAGGCGCCGCGTCATGAGGTCGCGGTTGGCCGGGAGGTCGTCCACCACGAGGATCGTGGCCGTCTCGCTCACGGCTTCGCCTTCGGGGACGGCGCCGGGCCGGCCTGGAGGTAGCGGGAGGGAAGCTCCCGGCCGAGCCGGGCGGCGAGCGCGCGCGAGGCCCCGGCCACCGCCGCGAGGTCGACGCCGGTCTCGACCCCCATCCCGTGGAGCATGTACAGGAGGTCCTCGGTGGCCAGGTTCCCCGACGCGCCGGGCGCGTAGGGGCATCCCCCGAGGCCGCCGGCGGAGCTGTCGACGACGCTCACCCCCTCCTGCAGCGCCGACAGCACGTTGGCGAGGGCGGTGCCGCGCGTGTCGTGGAAATGCACCGCTAGGCGATCCGCCGGGATCGCGTGCTTCAGCCGCCCCGTGACGTCCGCCACCTGTGTCGGCACCGCGACCCCGATGGTATCCCCGATCGACACCTCGTCGCAGCCGGCGTCCACCAGCCGCAGCGCCACGTCCACGACCCGCTCCGGGGGAACCGCGCCCTCGTAGGGACAGCCGAAGCCGGCCGACACGTAGCCGCGCACGCGGAGCCCGTCGCGCTTCGCGTCGGGCAGGAACGAGGCGAAGCGGGCGAAGGACTCGTCGATCGAGGCGTTCGTGTTCCGGCGGTTGAAGGCCTCGCTCGCGGCGGTGAACACCGCGATCTCACGCGCCCCTGCCGCCAGGGCCTGCTCGTAGCCCGTGCGGTTGGGCACGAGAACGGGGAGCCGCACGCCCTTCGGCTTCGCCACCCGTCGCAGGACCTCGTCGGACCCCGCCATCTGCGGGACCCACCGGGGCGAGACGAAAGCCCCCACCTCGACGACCGGCAGCCCGGCGGCGACCAGCCGGTCGCAGAAGGCGACGCGGTCCCCGATCGAGAGGGCGCTCTTCTCGTTCTGCAGCCCGTCGCGGGGGCCGACCTCGACGACCGTGACGCGCCGCGGGAGGCTCACTCGATCTCCACCAGCGGCCGGCCCGGCGCCACCGCGTCGCCGGCCGAGACGTGGACCGCGCGCACGACGCCGTCCCTCGGCGCGCGCAGGGCGTTCTCCATCTTCATGGCCTCGACGACGAGCAGTTCCTCCCCCTTGACCACGCGCTGGCCGGCGGCGACCCGGACCGCGGCCACCCGGCCCGGCATCGGGGCCTCGAGGGCACCCGGGTCGTGCCGGCGCGCGGCTCGCGCGCCCTCGCGCTCCTCCGCGAGGGCGTAGGCGACGCCGTCCCAGGAGAGGTGGACGGCCGTGCCGTCCCGAACCAGGTGCAGCGTCCGGGCACCCGCGCCCTCCCGGACCACGAATACACCCGGCCCCACGGGGTCGAGGGCGAAGCGGAAGGCGTGGCCGTCCACGCGCACCTCCAGCCCGTCCCGCGCGTCTCGCACCTCGACGTCGAAGCTGTGGTCGCCGCAGCGCAGGCGCATCAGCGTTCCTCGCCCAGGCGCCACGCGCCCAGGCTCGCCCACGGGTCGGGGGCCGACCTTCGCCCTCCGGCGCGAGCGTCCCCCCTGCGGCCCAGCGCGGCGGCCGCGGCGGCAATCGCCTCGAGGGGCGGGCAGGGGCTCGGGACGAGCTCCGACAGATGCTCCTCGATGAACCCGGTGTGCAGCTCTCCCGCGGCGAACGCGGGGTGCTCGACGATCGCCCGGAGCCGCGCGATGTTCGTGACGACCCCGAGGACCACGGTGCGCCGAAGGGCGTCGCGCATCCGCTCGATCGCCTCCGGGCGGTCCTGGCCCCAGGTGACGATCTTCGAGAGCAGCGGGTCGTAGTGGACGCTCACTTCAGAGCCGACGTCGAGGCCCGAGTCGACCCGGATCCCCGGCCCCTCCGGCTCCGAGAGGTGGAGGACGCGCCCCGGGGACGGCAGGTCGTCGCGGTGCGGGTCCTCCGCGTAGAGGCGGCACTCGAGGGCGTGCCCCCGGAGCGCCACGTCGGGCTGCGCGAGGGGAAGGGGACGGCCCGCCGCCACCTCGAGCTGCAGCCGCACGAGGTCGAGCCCGCTCACCGCCTCGGTCACCGGGTGCTCGACCTGCAGCCGGGTGTTCATCTCGAGGAAGGAGAAGGACCCGTCGGGGGAGAGCAGGAACTCGACCGTGCCGGCGTTCACGTAGCCGGCCGCGCGCGCCGCGGCGACGCCGGCCGCGCACAGGGCCTCCCTCTGCGCGGGGGAGAGGGCCGGGCTGGGCGTCTCCTCGACGACCTTCTGGTGCCGCCGCTGGACGGAGCACTCGCGCTCGCCCAGGTGCACGATGCCGCCCTGCGCGTCGGCCATCACCTGGACCTCGACGTGCCGGGGCCGCTCGACGAAACGCTCGAGCACCATCGCGTCGTCGCCGAAGGCCCCACGGGCCTCGCGGCGCGAGGCGGCGAGCGCCTCCTCGAAGCCCGCCTCGCTCCGCACGACGCGCATGCCCTTGCCGCCGCCGCCGCGGGAAGGCTTGAGCATCAGCGGCCAGCCGATCCGGCGCCCCTCGGCCAGGAGCCGCGTGTCCGACTGCTCGTCGCCGTCGTAGCCGGGCACGACGGGGACGCCGGCCGCCGCCATCAGGCGGCGCGACGCCCTCTTGTCCCCCATGCGCCGGTGCACGTCGCCCGGCGGGCCGACGAAGACGAGGCCGGCGCCCTGCACCGCGTCGGCGAAGTCGCCGCTCTGGCTCAGGAAGCCGTAGCCGGGGTGGACGGCGTCGGCCCCCGTCGCGCGCGCGGCGCCGAGCAGCCCGTCTATCGAGAGGTAGGACTCCCGCGCCTCGGCGGGACCGATCGCGACCGCCTCGTCGGCCTCGCGGACGTGCCGCGCGGTCCGGTCGGCCTCCGAGTAGACGGCCACGGTCGGAATTCCGAGGACGCGGCAGGTGCGGATGACCCGCACCGCGATCTCCCCGCGATTGGCGACCAGGACCTTGCGGAACAGCGGCACGCCGGCTACTTCAGCACAGAACCGGGTCGTCGGCTATCGACCCTCAGGCGGCAACGGACTGGTCGTCGACGATCTCGCCGTCGCGGATCTGGACGAGGCGGGAGGCGATGCGGGCGAGGGCCATGTCGTGGGTGATCATCACGACGGTCTGGCCGCCCGCGTGCAGCTCCTGGAAGAGCCCGACGATGCCCTTGCCCGAGGTGGTGTCGAGGTTCCCCGTGGGCTCGTCCGCCAGGATCATCGTGGGGCGGTTCACGAGGGCGCGGGCCACCGCCACCCGCTGCATCTGGCCGCCCGAGAGCTCGGTGGGCCGGTGGTCCATGCGGTCGGCGAGGTCCACCTTCGCGAGCATGGCCTCGGCCCGCTCGCGCCGCTCCTTCGTGGGGACTCCCCCGAAGAGCAGCGGCAGCTCGACGTTCTCGAGGGCGGTCGCGTAGGGCAGGAGGTTGAAGTTCTGGAACACGAAGCCGATGTGGCGGTTGCGGATCTCGGCGAGCCGGTTGCGGTCGAGCCCGCCGACCGTCTCGCCGGAGAGGCGGTAGAGGCCGGAGGTGGGGGTGTCGAGGCAGCCGAGGAGATTCATGAGTGTCGACTTGCCGGAGCCGGAAGGGCCCACGATCGCCACGAAGTCGTTGCGGTCGATCTCGAGGTCGATGCCCTTGAGGGCCTCCACCTCGACCCGCCCGGTGCTGTAGACCTTCCGGATGCCCTTCATCTCGATCATCATCACTCGTACCTCAGCGACACCGCGGGGTTGACCGAGGCGGCGCGGCGCGCCGGGAAGTAGCCGGCCAGCGATGCCGATCGTCCCGAGCACCGCCGCGGTGGCGGCGGCGATCGCGGGCGAGAAGGTGGGCCGGCCCATGAAGTCGAAGGCCTCGCCCTTCAGCGGCAGGGCGCCGATGACCGCGATGAGGCCGAGCGACACCAGGGTGCCCAGGATCCCCCCCAGCACCGTCATCAGGAGCGCCTCGAAGACGAACGGCATCATCACCTGACGCTCCTTCGCCCCGAGCGCCATCTTCACGCCGATCTCGCGGGTCCTCTCCTTCACCACCGCGTACATGATGTTGGCGACGCCCATCCCGCCCACGAGGAGGGTGAGGGCGCCGATGATTCCCAGGAACATCTGGATGCCGAGGCCGATGTTGTCGGTGATGCGCTGGCCCTCGCGGGTGTCCCACATCCCGAGCGTCCGCGTGTCCTCCGGGTCGAAGTGGTACTTCGCACCCATCACCCGGTAGACCTGCGCCTTCGCCACGTCGGCCACCTCGAGGCTCACCGGGCGATAGACCAGGTTGTCGACCTTCGCGTCCGTGTACATGGACTTGAAGGTCGAGCTGGGGATCGAGGGCTGGTTCTTGTCCGGCCCGTTGTACATCCCCATCTGGATCTTCTTCTGGGCCACCCCCACCACCAGGAAGACCGACTGGTTGATCTGGAGGGTGCGCCCCACCACGTCCTCGGTGCCGAAGAGGTCGCGGGCCAGCTCCTCCCCCAGGAACACGACGCGGCGCTTCTCCGCGAGGTCGCGGTCGTTCAGGAAGCGGCCGCCGGGCTGGGGGAGGATGTTCCGCATCTCCCCGAACTCCGGGTCCACGCCCCGCAGGCGCGCGTTGATGCTCTTCGTGCCCACGGTGATGGGCACGTACTTCGCGTACTCGACCGAGAGCTTCTCGATCTCCGGGATGCGCGATCGGAGGAGGGCGGGGTCCTCCTCCTTGAGCGGGACGGGCCGGCCCGAGGGCAGGCCCATGAAGGCGCGCGAGGTCGAACCCGGCCACACGACGGCGATGCCCTCGCCCATCCCCCGCGACCCGGTGGAGAAGGCGCGCTTCAGGCCCTCGCCGAAGGAGAGGAGCAGGACGATCGACAGCGTTCCCCAGGCGATGGCGAGCACGGTGAGGACGATCCGCTTCGTCTGGTGACCGAGGTCGGCGCGGAAGAGGCGCCAGACGAGAGCGAGCTCGGTGACCGCGAGCCTCATGAGAGCTTGAGCGCCACGACGGGGTCGAGGAGCGACGCCCGTCGGGCGGGGAAGTAGCCGGCCACGAACCCGATGAGGCCCAGCAGCGCGGCGGTGGTGAGGACGACCATCGGCGAGGCCTCCGGGGTTCCCACGTACTCGTCGAGCTTGAGGAACGGGAACACGAAGAGGACGCCCAGGGTGACGAGGAAACCGAGGAGCCCCCCGAGCGCCGTGAGGGTCAGCGTCTCGAGCAGGAACTGGGTCTGGATGAAGCGGGGCTTGGCGCCGACCGCGAGCTTGATCCCGATCTCGCGGGTGCGCTCCTCCACCACGACGTACATGATGTTCGAGACCCCCAGGCCCCCCACCATCAGCGTGAACGAGCCGATGACCCCGAGGAAGGTCCGGAAGGTGAGGAAGAAGACCGAGAGGAACTTGTCCCCTTCGGTCGTGTCCCACATGCCGACCGCCTCCTTGTCGGCGGCGTCGAACTTGAGGCGACGCCCGAGCACCGCGTAGACCGCCTTCTTGACCTCGGGCACGAGCGAGGGATGCCGGGCCTGGAAGACGAAGTTGTCCACGTAGCGCGCGCCGAAGAGCCCCTTGAAGGTCGTGTCGGGGATGAAGGCCATGTCCTGGTCCCGGCCGCGGTAGCTCGAGTCCTGGGCCTTCTTCTGGAGGACGCCCACGACCAGGAAGGGGACGTTGTCGATCATCACCGTCCGGCCCACGGCCTCCGAGTCGCCGAAGAGGTCCTGCTTGAGCTTGTCTCCCACGAAGACCACGCGGCGGCGCCGGTCGAGGTCGAGGTCGTTGACGTAGCGGCCGCCGCTCGTCGGGGATGAGGTTCCGCATGACCGCGAACGCGGAGTTGGCGGCCGACAGGCCCGGATTGATCCTCACCCGCTCGCGGCGGAAGCGGAGGTTGTCCTTGTTGTACTCCCCGGAGAACGTGGCGTCCGGGATCTCCCTCCGGAGCGCCTCGATGTCGTCTTCGGAGACGCGAATCCGCCGGCCCTTCCCGAGACCTTCGAACGGCAGGGCGGTACTCGCCGGCCAGGCGATGACGATGCTCTCTCCCATCCCCCTCTGGTTCTTCTGGATCCGCCGCTGGAGCCCCTCTCCGAAGGCGACGAGCAGCGCCACCGACACCGTCCCCCAGGTGATGCCGAAGAGGGTCAGGAGCGTCCGCACCTTCTGGTGACGGATGTCCTGCAGCATCTGCCGGAGGAAGGACAGGGAGTTCATGGTGTCCTCGAGCGGGGCTCGCTTCGCCTACTCGATCTTCTTGGGTGGCCGCTCGACGACGAGGTCCTTCTCCTTGAGCCCCTCCGCCACCTCGACGTTCATGCCGTCGGAGAGGCCGGTCTTGATCTCCTTCTTCGTCGGCTCGGCCTTCTCGGTTGCGCCGGGCAGCTCCACCGTCGACTTGCCGTCCGCGAAGGTCACGAGCCGCTCCGGCACTACCAGCACGTCGTGCTTCTCCCGCACCGCGATCTCGGCGTTGGCCGAGTAGCCGGCGCGCAGGACCACGCCCTTCGCCGGCAGCAGCTCGATCTCCACGTCGAAGAGGGTCGCGCCCTCGGCGGTCTTGGACTTCGGCGAGATCTTGTAGATCTTCCCCTCGACCTTGGCCTCGGGCAGGGCGCCGATCTTGATGTGGGCGGGCATGCCCTCGTGGAGCTTGCCCACGTCGATCTCGTCGACCGTGCCCCTGAAGAGCAGCGTGTTCATGTCGGCAAGGTTGGTGAGGGCGGTCCCCGCCTGGTACGACGTGAGGGGCACCACGGGGTCTCCCTCGTTCACGAGCAGCTCGAGGACAGTGCCGGCGATGGGGGCCCGGATGATCGACTCGACGGCGAGGCGGTCACCCTTGAGGTTCCCCTTCACTCGCCCCTTCTCGATGAGGGCGAGCCGCTCGGAGGCGAGCTCCAAACGGATCCGGGCGTCCTGGACGTCTTTGTCGGCCTGGTCCCAGTCCTGCGTGGCGAGGATGCCCTGGTCCCGCAGGGTGCGCGAACGGTCGTACTTCTTCTGGGCCTGGTCGAAGACGTTCTTCGCGATCTCGACCTCACGGCGCGCCTCCGTGAGCTCCATCGGGGTGGGATCGGGGAGGATCTCGAAAAGGGGATCTCCGGGCCGGACCTGGTCTCCGATCTCCCGGAAGGAGGTCTTCACGATGCCGGAGATCTTGCTCTTGACCGCAATCTCCCGTTTGGGGCGAATGGCACCTATCGCGAGCGCCTTCTCGACCACCGACCCCCGGGCGACGGGTACGGTCTTCAACCCATTGGCCCTGGTGGAGTTGGACCTGCTGTACAGGACGGCGGCGACGCCCCCGACGATGATCAGCACGCCCGCGGCGATCAATCCCTTGCGCATGGTCGGAGACACCCTTGGGCCTCACCTGCTAAGACGCACGGGACCCGTTCGGGGGTTCAAATAAAGGGGGCTGTTGCCCAACCGACGCGGCCGAGGGGGCCGGCTATCCCTCCAGCCCCAGCAGCCGCAGCACGAGGACGGTGACGTCGTCGTATTGCGGCGTGTCGCCGGCGAAGTCCTCGACGCGGCCCACGAGGCCCCGCACGACCTCGGCGGCGGGGACGTCCCGGCAGCCATCGAGGTACGACTCGAGCCGCAGCGTGTGGAACTCCTCGCCGCTCGCGTTGCGCGCCTCCACGACGCCGTCCGTGTACAGCGCGAGCGCGTCGCCGGGCCGCAGGCGCACGATGTGCTCACGGTAATCGTGGTCCTCCACCGCGCCGAGGGCGGGGTCCACGGGCCCGCCGAGCGGCGCCGGGGCCCGGCCCGGCTCGATGCGGTAGGTCGGGTTGTGCCCGGCGTTGACGTACTCGAGCTCGCCGGTCACGAGGTCGAGGCGGGCCGCGAAGGCGGTCACGAACATCGCGCGCTCGTTGTCGCGGGCGAGCTCCCGGTTCACGCGGCCCATCGCCTCGGCCACCGAAGAAGCGGTGGGGGCGATCGCGTGGAAGAGCGTCTTCGTCACCGCCATGAAGAGCGCCGCGCCGACGCCCTTGCCCGAGACGTCGCCCACGAGCAGCCAGACCCGGCTGCCTTCCGCCACCACGTCGTACAGGTCGCCCCCCACCGAGCGCGCGGGCCGCAGCACGGCCGCCACGTCGATGCCGGGCCGCTCGGGGAAGGCCCGGGGCAGCATCGTCATCTGGATGTCGTGCGCGAGGTCGAGCTCGCGGTCGAGCAGCCGCCGCCGAGCCGTCTCCTCGGTCAGGGCGAGGTTGCGGAGGCGCAGCGCGGCCGCCCCGGCGAAGGCCACGAGCAGCTCCATGTCCTCCTCTCCGAAGGGGTGCGGCTGCTGCTTCGCGCTCAGGGCGATCATGCCCAGGCAGCCCTCCCGGTCGAGCAGCGGCGCCGCCACCAGGCTCCGCGTGCCGGACAGCACGACGCTCTCGGCCCCCGCGAACCGCTCGTCGGCGCTCGCGTCCGTCACCAGGGCGGCGACCCCCTTGTCGATGACTTCCTGGACGAGCCGCCGCGAGAAGACAGGCTCGCCCCGCACTCCCGGCGCCTGGCGGGTGGCCGGGCGCTCCAGGGTGCCGTCGGGGCGGCGCAGGAAGATGGCGCCCTCGTCGGGGTGCAGATGGGCGAAGGCCCGCTCCAGGACGAGCTCGAGCAGCGCCTCCCGCGTGATCGGAGCGGCCAGCGCGCCGTGCACGTCGTTGATGACGCGCAGCCGCCCGGCGAGGCCCGCGGTCACCCCCGTGCCGGAGGCCGGCTCTTCCGGAAAGAGCATCGGGGTCGCGGGCCGGAGGATCGTGCTGCCGGGAAGGCCCTCGTCGTCTCGGCCCTCGAGGCCGTCGCCCGGGGGGAGGACGGGCTCCTCGACGATCACGAGACTCTCGGCGAGGCGGATGACGTCGCCCGGCCGCACCGGGGTCGGCTGGGCGAGGGGGCGGTCGTTCAGGAACGTGGTGTTCCTCGAGCCGAGGTCCTCGAGGAACCAGGACTCGTCCTTCAGGAAGAGCCGGGCGTGCTGGCGCGAGAGGAAGCGGTCGGCCAGGACGAGGTCGGCCTTCGAGGACCGCCCGATCGTCACCGACTCCCCGCGCACCTCCTGCCGGAACGGCTCGGCGTCGCGGGGCTCGAGGCGCAGGCGGAGGACGCTCACGGCGGATGATACCCCGGAGCCCTCCCCGGGGCGGAGTCCTGATCGGCGATCCGTTTGACGCCCCCTGACCTGGCGCATAACATGCCCGGTCGGCCCCAATGAACAGAGCATGATCGGCGAAACCTTCTCCCACTACCGGATCCTCGAGAAAATCGGCGGCGGCGGCATGGGCGTCGTCTACAAGGCCGAGGACACGCGCCTTGGCCGACAGGTCGCGCTCAAGTTCCTGCCGGACGAGCTGGCCCGGGACGGCCAGGCCATCGAGCGCTTCAAGCGCGAGGCCAAGGCCGCCTCCCAGCTCAACCACCCCCACATCTGCACGATCCACGACGCGGCCGAGGACCAGGGACGGCCCTTCATCGCGATGGAGCTGCTCGAGGGGCAGACCCTCAAGAGCCGGCTCTCCGGCCGCCCCCTGCCGGTCGACGAGGTCGTGGAGTTCGCCATCCACGTCGCGGACGCCCTCGAGGCCGCCCACCGCAAGGGAATCGCCCACCGGGACATCAAGCCCGCCAACATCTTCATCACCGAGCGCGGCCAGGCCAAGATCCTGGACTTCGGCCTCGCCAAGCTCCTCGAGAGCCGGCGCATCGGCGAGTCGCCGCTCAGCTCCGCGATGCCCACCGACCAGTTCGCGACGAGCACCGGCTCGACCCTGGGGACGGTGGCCTACATGTCTCCCGAGCAGGCGCGGGGCGAGGAGGTCGACGCCCGCACCGACCTCTTCTCGTTCGGGGTCGTGCTCTACGAGATGGCCAGCGGTCACCCCGCCTTCGCGGGGGGCACCACGGCCACCGTCTTCGAGGCGATCCTCAACCGGAACCCGCCGTCGCTTTCGGAGCTGAACCGCAGCCTGCCCGACGGCCTCTCCCAGATCGTCGGCAAGCTGCTCGAGAAGGACCGCCGGCTGCGCTACCAGTCCGCGACCGAGCTGCGGGCCGACCTCCAGCGGCTCAAGCGCGAGATCGACTCCGGGCGGGTCTCGCCCGCCGGCCCCCGCGAGAAGTCGGTGGCCGTCCTCTACTTCGAGAACCTCAGCGGCGCGAAGGAAGACGAGTACTTCCGCGACGGCATGACGGAGGACATCATCACCGAGCTCTCCAAGGTCCGGGAGCTCCGGGTCTTCCCGCGCGCCGCGGTGGTCACGTTCCGCGACCAGTCGGTGACGGGGCCGCAGGTGGGCCAGCAGCTCAACGCCCAGTTCGTCCTCGGCGGCTCCCTGCGACGCGCCGGCAACCGGCTCCGCATCACGGCCCAGCTCGTCGAGACGCGCACCGGCACCTCGGTGTGGGCCGAGCGCTACGACCGCGAGCTCTCCGACGTCTTCGAGGTGCAGGACGAGATCGCGCGGAACATCACCCAGGCCCTGCGGATCACCCTCACCCCGCAGGAAGAGAAGCTGCTGGCGGCCAAGCCCACCGGCGACCCGCGCGCCTACGACCACTACCTGAAGGGCCGCGCCTACTCGCGCCGCATGACGCGGTCCGACCTCGACCTCGCGCTGCAGATGTTCGAGCACGCGATCCTGCTCGACCCCGGCTTCGCCCTCGCCCACGCCGGGATCGCGAACGCCTGCGGGGTCGTCTACGAGTGGCACGAGAAGGACGAGCGCTGGCTCGACCGCGGGCGCGCCGCCTGCGAGCGGGCGCTCGCCCTCGACCCGAGCCTGCCCGAGGCGCTGGTGGGACGCGCCCGCGTCCTCTACGCCCAGAAGCGCTACGACGAGGCGGTGCGCGACGTGCGCCGGGCGATCGAGATGAAGCGCGACTGCGACGGAGCCTACAACATCCTGGCCCGCTCGCTCTTCGAGTCCGACCGCTGGGCGGAGGCGATCGAGTCGGTCGACCACGCGCTGGCCGTCAACGGCGACGACTACAACCTGTACGTGGCCTACATCAACGTCTTCGAGGGCCTCGGCCGGCGCGAGGACGCGGAGCGGCTGCGGCAGCGTGAGATCGCCGTCCTGGAGCAGCAGCTCAAGGACGTGCCGGAGGACGTCCGCGCGCGGGTCCTTCTCGCGGCCGACTATGCCGTCTCCGGGCGGGCCGCCGAAGCGGACCGCGAGCTGATGAGGGCGGTCGACCTGCGGCCCAACGACTCCAACATCCTCTACAACGCGGCCTGCACGTACGGGGTCATGGGGAAGAAGCCCGAGGCCATCGACATGCTCAAGCGCGCGAAAGTGGCGGGCTACCAGAACCTGGAGTGGACCCGCCGCGACCCCGACCTCGCCTGCCTCCACGGCGAGCCGGAGTTCGAGAAGCTCTTCGACCCGTCGTCGAAGGCCTGACCCCTCACCAGCCGGGCTTGCGCTTCTCGAGGAAGGCCTGGAGGCCCTCCTGGCCCTCGGCCGAGGCGCGCCGCTCGGCGATGCGCTCGCAGACGAGGTCTCGCACGCTCTCCGCGGGACGGCCGTGGACGCTGCGCACCAGGTCCTTCGCCGCCGCCACCGCCCCCGGCGCGGCCTGCAGCAGCTCGCGGACGCCAGCGTCCACCGCGGCGTCGAGCTCGTCGAGCCGGACCACCCGGTGGACGAGACCGATCGCGGCCGCCCGCGCCGCCCCGAAGCGTTCGCCGGTCAGGAAGAGCTCGCGCGCGGCGGAGGCCCCGATCTTCCGGACGACGTAGGGTGAGATGACGGCCGGGACGAGGCCGAGCCGCACCTCGGTGAAACCGAACCGCGCCCCTTCCTCGGCCACCACGACGTCGGCCACCGCGGCGAGGCCCGCCCCGCCGCCGAGCGCCGCGCCCTGCACGCTGGCCACCACGGCCTTCGGGGAGCGGTCGATCGTCTCGAAGAGCTCGAAGAGGCGGCGAGCGTCGGCCAGGCTCTCGTCGCGCGTGAAGCCGGCGACCGCCTTCATCCACTCGACGTCGGCGCCCGCGCAGAATACGGGGCCCCGGCCCGCGAGCACGATGACGCGGATGTCGTCGCGCACGGAGGCCGCCCCGACCGCGTCGTGCAGCTCGCGCACCATCGCCGCGTCGAAGGCGTTGCGCGCCTCGGGCCGATCGAGGACGACGTGGGCCACCGGCCCGTCGAGCGTGAGCGCCACGCGGGAGGACGGCATGCGCGCCAGTATGCCACGGCCGGCGCGGCGTCAGCGTGACGCGCGCGTGACCCCGGGGCCGGGCAGGACGCGGCCGGGGCGCGCCCCGGCCATTCCCTTCTCGTCCAGCACCACCTGGCCGTTGACCAGCACCAGGCTGACCCCCTCCGCGTACCGGTGCGGCTCGTCGAAGGTCGCGCGATCGCGGACCGTCTCGGGATCGAGGACGACGAGGTCGGCCTTCATCCCGGGCCGCACGAGGCCGCGGTCGCCGAGGCCCAGGCGGGCCGCGGGAAAGGACGTCATCTTCCGCACCGCCTCCTCGAGGGTCAGCAGCTTCTTCTCGCGCACGTAGACGGCGAGGACCCGGGCGAAGGTGCCGTAGCTGCGCGGGTGCGGCGCGCCCTTCCCGAACACCGGGATCTCGCCGTCCGAGGCCACCATCGTGAAGGGCGACACGAGGATGCGCGCGACGTCCTCTTCGGAGATCGCGTGGAAGATCCCCGAGGCCCCGCCCCTCTCGACGATCTCGATCGCGAGGTCGGCCGCGTTCTCGACCGTGGGAGCGAGCCCACGCTCGGTCGCGATCCGGGCGAGGCTCTTGCCCTCGAGCGACGGGTCGAAGCCGCAGGCCGCGATCCCGATGTTGCCCGCGTCGCCGCCGCCGCGCTCGTTCCGGATCTTCTCCACCACGGTCTCGCGGATGCGGGCGCGATCGGCCGGGCTCGCGATCCGCTTCTTCACCGCCTCCGTCCCGCCCTCGAGCGCCCAGGCCGGGAAGAGGGCCGCGGACAGCGCGGTGCTCGAGGCCGTGTAGGGATACTGGTCGATCGTGACGTCGACGCCGCGGCGGCGGGCGTCCTCCACGAGGCGCAGGGTCTCGGCACTCCGGCCCCAGGCCGCGCGGCCGATCATCTTGTGGTGCGTGACCTGGGTCGGGAGCCGTCCCTCCTCGCCGATCGCGATCGTCTCGCGCACGCTGGCCACGACGCCCCCCGCCTCGTCCCGCATGTGCGAGACGTGGATCCCGCCCATCTCCCCCGCCACCCGGGCCAGGGCGACCACCTCTTCCGTCCGGGCGAACGTCCCGGGGACGTAGAAGAGCCCGGTGCTGAGACCGAACGCGCCCTCCCGCATCGCCGCGCGGACGAGGTCCTGCATCCGGGCCAGTTCCGCCGCCGACGGCGCGCGGTCCGCCCGGCCCATCACCGCCTCGCGCACCGAGCCGTGCCCGACCAGGCTCGCGAAGTTGACCGCCGGCCGCAGCGCGGTCACCTTCGCGAGGAAGGCGCCGAGCGGCAGCGGCGACGAGCCGTCCTGGCCCTCGACCAGCGTCGTCACGCCCTGCCGGACGTAGTTCTCGGCCGTCGGCACCTCGAAGATCCCGCGCCGCGCGTGGGTGTGGATGTCGATGAAGCCCGGGGTCACGACGCGGCCCGCCGCGTCGATCGACCGCCGCGCCGCCGCCGTGATCCTCGGAGCGACCGCCACGATCGTGTCCCCCCGGACGGCCACGTCCGCCCGCCTCCAGGGCGCGCCGGTGCCGTCCACCACACGCCCGTTCCGGATCACGAGGTCGTACTCCTGGCCCCTGGCCGACGAGGCGAGGGCGAGCCCGGCGGCGAGGAGAGCGAGGACAGCCGTGCTTCTCATGCGGAGACCTCCGAGGGGCGCGCGCGGCCGAGCCGCGGCATCGGCAGGACGATGACCGCGACGCCGGCCAGAAGGACGCCGGCGCCGAGCAGGAAGGGGGGCTTCAGCCTCGCCCCTTCGAAGAGCCACGCCCAGAGGTTGGCGAGCGGCGGGTTCAGGAAGACGAAGGCGGCCACCTCTCCCGCCGGCAGGCGCTTGAGCGCCCAGATCCACCCGGCGTAGGCGACGAGGGTGCAGGGCACGGCCAGGTAGAGGGCGGACCACAAGGCGCCGGGGTGGGCGAGGAGGTTGCGGCCGAGCGAGGGTGTCGCGAGGACGAGGAGCGGCAGGCTGCCGACGAAGAGGAGCGCGTACGTGGTGTCGAGGGCGTCGGCGGCCGCCGGCAGGCGGCGGCCGATCACCGTGTAGAAGGCCCAGCCGAGGGGGGCGAGCGACAGGACGAGCGCGCTCGAGAGGTAGGGCCAGTCCACCGGCTTGTCGGTCCCGTAGCGGATGACGACGAAGACGCCGGCGAGCGACAGCACGAGGCCGAGCGAGCGGCGCAGCCCGAAGGGCTCCTTGAGCACGATCCGCGCGAGAACCGTGGTGAAGACGGGGTTGAGGGCGATGATCAGGGCCGCGGTGCCGGTGGGAACGGTCTTGAGGCCGTGCAGGAAGGCCAGGTTGTAGACCGGCACACCGAGAAGGCCCATCGCCGCGATCCGCCACCACGCCGCGCGCGGCAGGCGCAGCGGCCGACGCCACAGCAGCAGCAGCCCCGCGCCGAGCAGCACCGGCAGGAAGCGAGCGGCGAGGGCGTCCACGAGGCCGAGGTCCTGGCGCAGGCGCGCCGCGGCCAGGAACGAGAACGACCAGATGAGCAGGGTGGCGGCGAGAACGAGGTGGGCCAAGGCGGGCAGTATGCCACGCTGGCAGGCGGCCGCGCGGGCTCAGCCCAACGGGTCCACGCGGCCGCGTTCAATCCCTCGGTGTCACTGGATCCGGGTTCCGAGCATCACGCCAGCGCCCTCGTCCCAGAAGACGGACCCGTCGCCGTTGTAGTCGATGTAGGTGAACTTCGCCCAGAGCTTGCCGTTGGCGAGGACCCGGCCCGTACCCCGGATCTCCCCGTACATCCCGTCCCACGCCTGGTTGTAGAGGCAGCGCATCACCAGGTCGAACTCGCCGCGATGCCCGCGAGGCTTCCACTCACCCATGCAGCCCACCCGGGTGTCGCCGACATTGGGGTGGCCGGGGCCGGTCGCGAGCAGCGAGGTCGTCCGTCCGTCGGCCGTGAAGTTCTGCAGGTTCTGCAGGTAGAACTTCACGGTCTCGTTCGGCTTCGTGCGGATCCAGGATGAAGTTGAAATCCACCTTGATCGTCCAGGTGCCGGCCGGAGACAAGGAGCATCGTTCGGCGGCCGCCGAGAGCGTCGCGGCCGCGAGCAGGAAGGGCAGGAGCACGAGAATGGCAACGGTGAGGCATCGCGTGATCTTCACGGCTTCCTCCTGATGGGTCACGAGGGCGAAGGGCCCCCGCGTCTGCCGCGAAGCGTAGGCCGGAGGTTGGGAGCCGGCGATTGGATTTCGCTTGGATCCCGTCAGGCCGCGGGCGGCGCCGTCGGCTGCACGTACTCGCGCACGACGGGCGCCGCCGCCGCCACGCCCGCGGCGAGGAGCACGGTCCCGATCCCGCCCGAGACCACGGACGACCGTCGCGCCGACGGCGGCCGAGGCGAAGAGCGACGCCACGAGGCCCGCCTCGAGCTCGCCCAGCTGCGGGCCGCCCATGAAGAAGATCATGTTGACCGACGTCATGCGGCCGCGCAGGGCGTCGGGGGTCAGCAGCTGCCGCAGCGTCTGACGGATCACGGTGGAGACGAGGTCGGCGAGGCCGCTCAGCGCGAGGGCGAGGAACGTCAGCCAGTACGAGCGCGACAGGCCGTAGACGACGGTGGCGACGCCGTAGAAGGCCACGGAGGCGAGGAGGAGCCGGCCCTGGCGCGGCGGCAGGTGGCGGAACGACGTGTAGAAGGAGCCGACGAGCGCGCCCAGCGCGGGAGCGGACACGAGCCAGCCGTACCCGGCGGGACCCACGTGGAGGACCTGGTCCGCGAAGATCGGGAGCAGCGAGAGCGAGCCCGCGAAGAAGGTGGCGAAGAAGTCGAGGCCCGTCGTCCACACCATGATCGGCGTGCCGAAGACGAAGCGCAGGCCCTCGCGCAGCGCCTCGAGCGGCGCCGCGTGGCTGCCCGCGTCCGCCTCGACCCGGCCCGACGTGCGCATCAGGAAGAGGGCGTGGAGGACGCCGAGGAAGGACAGCGCGTTGAGCGCGTAGATGAGGCCGAGGCGAGCGCGTGTCGGCCGAGGCCCCGCTCCCGGCGAGCGCGGCGAGGCCCGCGTGCGGCAGGCCCACGCCGGCGATGAGGAGACCGGCCAGCGCCGGGCCGCCGATGAAGGCGGCGTGGAACATCGTCAGGTTGAGCGAGAGCGCGGCCGGCAGCTCGGCGGTCGGCACCAGGCGCGGGATGAGCGCCTGGCGGGCGGGGTTGTCGAAGGCGGTGGCCGCGGCGAGGAGGGCGTTGGCCCCGTAGAGGACGGCGAGGCTCTCGTGCCCGGTGAGGGTCAGGGCGGCGAGGGCCACGGCTCCGGCCAGCATCGTGGCCTGCGTGGCGAACATCATCCGCCGGCGGTCGTGGCGGTCGGCCGCGACCCCGCCCCACAGGGAGAAGAGGACGATCGGCAGCACCCGCGTGAGGCCGAGGGCGCCCAGGGCCAGGGGCGAGCGCGTGAGCAGGTAGACGTGCCAGTGCAGGGCCACCGTCTGCATCTGCGAGCCCGTCAGCGAGACGAGCTGCGACACCCAGAGGAGCCGGAAGTCGCGGTGCCGGAGGACCCGGTACGGGGGCGGCTCAGAATCGAAACACCCCGAAGCGGGTCTCCGGGATCGGGGCGTTGAGGGCGGCCGAGATCCCGAGCGCGAGGACGGCTCGCGTGTCGGCGGGGGCGATGATGCCGTCGTCCCAGAGCCGCGCCGTCGAGTAGTAGGGGCTCCCCTCCTCCTCGTACTTCGCGAGGATCGGGGCGCGCAGGGCCTCGACCTCGTCGCGCGGTCATGGGCTTGCCCTGGCGCGCGCGCTGCTCCTGCTTCACCTGGGTGAGGACCGACGCCGCCTGCTCGCCGCCCATCACGCTGATCCGCGCGTTCGGCCACATCCACAGCTGCCGCGGCTGGTAGGCGCGCCCGCACATGCCGTAGTTGCCGGCGCCGAAGCTGCCGCCGATGACCACGGTGAACTTCGGGCACCGCGGCGTTCGCCACCGCGTGGACCATCTTGGCCCCGTCCTTCGCGATGCCCTTCTGCTCGTACTCCTTCCCGACGATGAAGCCGGTGATGTTCTGGAGGAAGACGAGCGGCGTCCGCCGCTGGCAGCACATCGAGATGAAGTGCGTGGCCTTGAGCGCGCTCTCGGAGAAGAGGACGCCGTTGTTGGCCAGGATGCCGACCGGGTAGCCCATGATGCGGGCGAAGCCCGTGACCAGGGTCGTGCCGTAGAGGGCCTTCCACTCGGAGAAGCGGCTGCCGTCCACCACCCGCGCGATCACCTCGCGCACGTCGTAGGCGCGCCGCGGGCTGGCGGGCACGACGCCGCCGAGCTCGCCCGGGGTCGTAGAGGGGCTCCTCCGGCTCCTCGACCTCCCACGGCGTCTCCTTGCGGGAGGTGAGCGTCCCCACGATGTCGCGGGCACGGGCGAGGGCCTCGTCCTCGTCGAGCGCGTAGTGGTCGGCGACACCGCTCGTGCGCGCGTGCACGTCGGCGCCCGCCGAGCTCCTCGGCGGTGACCTCCTCGCCGGTCGCCGCCTTCACGAGCGGCGGGCCACCCAGGAAGATCGTGCCCCTGGCCCTTCACGATCACCGTCTCGTCGCTCATCGCCGGCACGTAGGCCCCGCCGGCGGTGCAGGAGCCGAGGACGACGCTCACCTGCGCGAGGCCGAGGGCGCTCATCCGCGCCTGGTTGTAGAAGATCCGCCCGAAGTGGTCGCGGTCGGGGAAGACCTCGGCCTGCAGCGGCAGGAAGGCCCCGCCCGAGTCCACGAGGTAGAGGCAGGGCAGGCGGTTCTCGAGCGCGATCTCCTGGGCCCGCAGGTGCTTCTTCACCGTGATCGGGAAGTACGTCCCGCCCTTCACCGTGGCGTCGTTGGCGACGACCACGACCTCGCGGCCGCGCACGCGGCCGATCCCGCAGACGAGGCCGGCGGAGGGCGTCTGACCCTCGTGCATCCCGAACCCGGCGAGCGCCCCGATCTCGAGGAAGGGCGTGCCGGGGTCGAGCAGCCTCTCGACCCGCTCGCGGACCAGGAGCTTGCCCTGCTCGCGGTGGCGCTTCGTGGCCTCCTCGCCGCCCCCGGCCCGCGCCACGGCGAGCCGCTCGCGCAGCTCCGCCACGAGGCCGTCCATGCGGGCCTTGTTCTCGCCGAACTCCGGGGAGGCGAGGTCGACGCGGGACTCGAGGACGCTCACTCGCTCTCGTCCCCGAGGCAGATGCCCAGCTCGCGGGCGGTCACGACCGTGTCGCAGTCGAGCGGCACCACCTTCATCCGCTCGCACGCCTCGGCGAGCGGCACGTAGCGGACCGTCGGCGGGTCGAGGGCCACCATGACGCCCGTCTTCCCCGACGCGAGCGCCCGCACCGCCGCCGCGCCGAAGCGCAGGGAGATCAGCCGGTCGAACGTGGTCGGCGAGCCGCCGCGCAGCAGGTGCCCGAGCACCACGACCCGCGTGTCGCGGCCGGTGGCCTGGCCGATCTCCGCCGCCACCCGCTCCCCCACCCCGCCGAGCCGCTCCGCCGAGCCCGCCTTCTTCTCGACGACCGCGTAGCCGCCGCCCTTCGGCCGCGCGCCCTCCGCCACCACGACCATCGCGAAGGCGCGCCCGCGCGCGTAGCGCTCCTGGATCTTCTCGGCGATCGGCGCGAGGTCGTAGGGGATCTCCGGGATCAGGATGACGTCGGCGGTGGCGGAGACGCCGGCGTTGAGCGCGATCCAGCCGGCGTAGCGGCCCATCACCTCGACGACCATCACCCGACGGTGCGAGGCCGCGGTCGTGTGCAGGCGGTCGATGCACTCGGTGGCGAAGGACACCGCGGTGTCGAAGCCGAACGTGACCACCGTGCGGTTGAGGTCGTTGTCGATCGTCTTGGGCACGCCCACGATGCGGACGCCCTTCTTCGCCAGGGCGTTGGCGATGGTCAGCGAGCCGTCGCCCCCCACCGCCACCACCGCGTCGATGCCGTTCGCGTCGAGGGCCTTCACCAGCTCGTCCGTGCGGTCCACCTCGGCCACCGTCCCGTCCGGCTGCTTCACCGGGAACTTGAGGGGGTTCCCGGCGTTCGTGGTGCCGATGATCGTCCCCCCGAGGTGGGTGATGCCGCGGACCGCCTCGGGCGTCAGCGGGATGAGGCCCCCGTCGGAGTACTGGTCGGGCAGGAAGATCCCGTTGTAGCCGTCGCGGATGCCGACCACCTCCCAGCCCTGGTTGTGCGCGGCCAGGACGACGGCGCGGATGACGGCGTTGAGCCCGGGCGCGTCGCCGCCCCCGGTGCTGATCCCGATGCGGCGGATTCCCGCTTGCCCGCGGCCGCCTTCGGCATTCGTTCCTCCCGGTCTGTTCCAGGAGGGCGTGTCGTTGTACGCCGGGCCGCGGCCGGCGGTTCAAGCCAAGGGGTCAGGTCTTGAATCTGCCCGCCGCGAGCACGATTCAAGACCTGACCCCTTACAGAATCGTCCGCCTCTCGAAGGAGCGGGCGCCGAGGAAGGTGAAGAGGGCGAGGTAGCCGAGGAGCCCCGCCAGGAGCAGCGGCAGCGGCATGTGCGGCGTCTCGGGCGTCACCGCGAGGCGCATGGCCTCGCTCATGAACGTGAGCGGGTTGAGCAGGAAGAGGTACTGGACGGGGCCGATCGCCGAGAGCCGGGCCCAGGGGTAGTACGCGCAGCCGAAGAGCATCATCGGGCCGAGCACCACCGCGAAGAGCAGCCCGCTGAAGCGGGGCTGCACGTTGGTGCCGAGCGTCAGGCCGAAGGCGGCGGAGAGGAGGCCGCACAGAGCGACGAGCGGCAGGAGGAGCCCCCACTGCGGCCGGACGTCCCCGAGGCCGACGCCGTGCATCAGCAGGATCATGGCCGGCCCGGCCACGAGGCCCGCCGCCGCGGCGTTGATGGCCCCGGCCACGATCCGCTCCGCCGAGACGCCGAAGACGCTCGATCGGGGCGAGCAGCCGCTCGTCCACCTCGCGGCTTCCCGAGAGGTCCTGCACGAGGGGGATGAGGACGCCCTGGACGCCGGCCATGAGGATGGCGATGGCCATGAGGCCGGGCACCATCACCGTCCCCATGTCCGGCGCGACGAGGCCGAGGCGCGGCAGGATGTTGCCGAAGACGAGGATCACCAGGATCGGCTGGGTGAGGGCGGAGAGGATCAGCAGGGTCGACGTTGCGCGAGGCCACGACGAGGTCGCGGCGCAGGAGGGCCAGGAAGGCGGTCATTCGCGCAGCCCCCGCCCGGTGAGGTGGATGTAGACGTCCTCGAGGCTCGGCTGGGCCAGGTTCACGTGGTGCAGGTCGGCCCCGCCGTCGCGCACGGCGTGCAGCACGCGGTCGAGGAGGCCGTCGGCCGGGTCCACGAAGAGGCGCAGCCGCTCGAGCCCGTCCCCTTCCGCGCCGGCCTCCGACCGCCTCGAGGTTGAGGACCCCCGGGACCTCGCGCAGCCGCGGGGCGAGCGGCTGGGGCGCGCGCACCCAGAGGTCCAGCACCTGGGCCCCGGGCAGCGATCGCTTGAGCGCGGCCGGGGTGTCGAGGGTCAGGATCTTCCCGTGGTCCACGACGGCGAGCCGCTGGCAGAGCCGGTCCGCCTCCTCCATGTAGTGGGTGGTCAGGATGAACGTCGTGCCGCGCTCGTGCAGCCCGCGCAGCGCCTCCCAGAGCAGCCGCCGGGCCTGCGGGTCGAGGCCGGTCGTGGGCTCGTCGAGGAGCACCACCTTCGGGTCGTGCATCAGCGCGCGCGCGATCATCACGCGCTGCTGCTGTCCGCCCGAGAGCGTGAGCGGCTTCGCGTCCGCCTTGTCCGCGATCTGCAGCTCGGCGAGCAGCCGGTCGGCCCGCGCCTCGCGCTCCTGCGGCCGCGAGGCCGAAGTACCGGCCGTGGTAGGTCAGCACCTCGCGCACGGAGAGGTCGCGGTCGAGGTTGCGGGCCTGCGGCACGACCGCGATCCGGCGCTTCGCCTCCTGCGGCGCTCGCGCGACGTCCACCCCGTCCACGAGGATGCGCCCGGAGGTGGGCCTCACGAGCGAGCTGATGCAGCCGATCGTCGTGCTCTTGCCCGCGCCGTTCGGCCCCAGCAGGCCGAAGAACTCGCCGCGCTCGACCGTGAAGGAGACGCCGCGCACCGCCTCGACCGGGGGCGACTTCCGGCGTGCCCGGGTACGTCTTCACGAGGTTCTCGACGACGAGGATGCTCATGGCGAGTCGGGACGGGATGCTACCACGCGGCGGCGGGGCCTCCGCGGCCTCGCACGCGACTCAGCCGCCGCGCGAGGGCCTCGGGGTCGGCGAGGTGGACGAGAAGGAGGTCGGCGCGGCGGATGGCCTCCAGGAGCAGGTCCGCGTCGAGCACGCGGGCCGCCTCGGCGCGAGCCGCGCGCCGCCTCGGCCCGCAGCACGCCGAGCGCAACGCGCAGGAAGGCGACCGTCGTGCGCAGGCCCTCTCCCTGGAGCGCCACCCAGCTCGCGAAGGCCTTCGCCGCGAGCCAGCGGCGGATCGGCCGGGAGAAAGCCGGCCAGGCCGACGCCACCCACCGCTCGTCGGCTTCGCCGAGGCCCTCGGGCGCAGGCCGGGAGCAGCCCACGGCGGGGAACGCTCTCGGCCACGAGTTGCCACGCCATTGTCATTCCGAGGGACTCCCGTGGGACGGGTCCCGAGGAATCCGCCGGGATTGCGGACCCCTCGTCGCCCGACTCGAGCGGAGCTCCTCGGGGTGACAAGACGAGAACGCCTTCGAAGAATGGGGCGAAGGGGCCGGCGGCCGGCGTCCACGCGGCGCGCCTTCTCGGCGACCGGCGCCAGGACGTCGAGCGCCGCCTCGGGGCTTCGGTCTTCCTCGGCCAGCACCGAGACGGCGAAGCGCTCCCAGCGCTCGAGGCTCGGCCAGTCCATGAGCACGCCGGGCCTCAGCAGTGGCGGCAGGGCGTCGCGCGCGTCGAGGCCCTCCCACGGCCACTCCGCCGGGAACGCCGGAGGAGCATCGACGATGCGCAGCGATCGGGCGGCCGGCGGATTCCTCGTCGCCCGGCGTGACGAGCTCCTCGGAATGACGAAGAGCATTCCCGCCGCGGTCGGGCAGTAGTGCGACAGCGTGACCGAGACGCCGAGCGGCGTCAGCGTGACGACGCGCGGGAACTGGCGGCAGGCCGAGGGCAGGGCGGTCCTCGCCGAGGTCGCGGTGGACCGCGCACGATCCCGACCGCGCCCGGCGCGGATCCAGAAAGACGCATCGTCCGGCGCGCGTTCGTGCGCGAGGATCGCACGTGCCCCGTGCGGAAGACCCGTGACGCCCACGAGCAACTCCGTGTCGTCGGGACCGACTCCGTCGGGCTCGGCCGGGCGGAGCGAGCCGGATCGCAGCGCCGCGCGGAGGCGCTCCTCGGTCTCCGGCTCGACGGGGATGGCCCAGCCCGACGTGCAGCAGGCGCCGGCGTGGCGGCAGCGGTAGTCGGCGTGGATGGAGAGGGCGCGGACGCGCGGCAGACGACGGCGGCGGTCACGCCGGCGGCGCCCCCACGAGCCGCCCGTCCCGCACGACGACCCGCCCGTCCTTGACCACGGCGCGGATGGCCGGGACGCCCACGCGCACGAGGTCGAGCAGCCGCGCCGAGCGCAGCAGGACGAGGTCGGCCCGCTTGCCGGCCTCGATCGAGCCGACGTCGTGGTGGAGGTCGAGCGAGAAGGCCGCGTTCACCGTCACCGCGGCGAGGGCCTCCTCGAGAGCCATCCCCATGGAGAAGCAGGCGATCGCCATGGCGAACGGCAGCGACGGGGAGAGGCCGCCGCCCGGGTTCACGTCGGTGGCGAGGGCCACGGGCGCGCCGGCCGCGATCAGGTCGCGGGCGGGGGCGAAGCGGCCCAGGCGCAGGTAGAAGGCCGCGGTCGGGAGGAGCGTCGCCACGCAGGAGGCCTCGGCGAGGGCCTTCATCCCGGCCGGGGCGACGTAGACGAGGTGGTCGGCCGAGCGCGCGCCGAGCTCGCCGGCCAGCTCCGCCCCGCCGGTCGTGCCGAGCTCGTCGGCGTGGATCCGCAGCTTCATGCCGTGCGCCCGCGCGGCGAGCAGGATGCGCCGGCTCTCCTCGACGGTGAAGACGCCTTCCTCGCAGAACACGTCGGCGAAGGCGGCGAGACGACGCTCGGCGACCGCCGGGATCATCTCCTCGACGAGGACGTCCACGTAGCGGGCCCGGTTCCCGCGGTGCTCGCGCGGCACCTCGTGCGCCCCGAGGAACGTCGGCACGACGGTGACGGGGTGGCGCGCGGCGGCCAGGCGGATGGCCTCGAGGCTCCGGATCTCGGCCCCGGTCTCGAGCCCGTAGCCGCTCTTCACCTCGGCCGTGGTGGTGCCGCAGAGCAGCATCTCGTCGAGGCGCGAGGCGACGAGGTCCGCGAGCTCCTCGACGGACGCCGCGCGCGTCGCCTCGACCGTGCGCACGATCCCGCCGCCCTCCGCCGCGATCTCCTGGTACGACGCCCCCGCCAGGCGCCGGCGGATCTCGTCGTCGCGGTCGCCGGCGAACGCGAGGTGGGTGTGGGCGTCGACGAGCCCGGGCACGACCGCGGCCCCGCCCGCGTCGAGGGTCTCCGCCCCCGGCCGAAGGACGACCGCCGCGTCGAAGCCGGCGTCGTGGCCGACCCAGGCGACCCGCCCGCCGGCGACGGCGATCGCGGCGTCGCGCGCGAGGCCGAGGTCGCGCATCGCGGCGCCCGTGCGCGGGGCGGGGCCGGCGAGCGTCGCGAGGAGGCCGATGCGGCGGACGGCGAGGTCGGCGGCGATCATGTCCCGAGGCGCTCCCGCGCGGTGGCCGCGTCGAGCCCGGCCACGCTCACGACCTTGTTGCGGCCCGAGGCCCCGCTCACCACGCGCACGGCGGAGGGGGCGACCCCGAGCGCCTTGCCCAGGAAGCGCGCGAGGGCCTCGTTGGCCGCGCCCTCGACCGGCGGCGCGGTGAGCCGGACCACGAGCGCGCCCTCGCGCTCGCCGCCGAGCGCGTCCTTCGACGCCCGCGGCGACACGCGCACCCGCAGGGTGAGGCCGGCGCCGGTCGTCCGCAGGTCGAGGGCCACGGGCGGCTCAGCCCTGCCCGCTCGCCTCCTCGCGGCGCTTGAGGAAGCGGAGGTTGTCCTCGACCTCGGCCTCCTCCTGCAGGTCGAGGAGGTGGATGAGGCGCGTCACGATGCCGCGGATGTCGGTGCGCAGGGCCGTGCGGTGGCCGCGCAGCTCCAGGATGCCCCGCTCCACCTCGTGCGCCCGGTTCTGCGCCAGCTCGAGCAGGCGGTCGCCCTGCAGCTCCGCCTGCTTGACGACCGTCTCCGCTTCCTTGCGCGCGGCCTCCCGGATGTCCTCCGACGCCTTCTGCGCGGTGAGCAGCGTGTTCTTCAGGATGGACTCGCGCTCGCGGTGCTCGTTGACGATGAGCTCGAGGTGCCGCAGCTGCTGCTCGGTCTCGTCCCTCTCGCGCTGGAGGGCGGCCATCTCCTCGGCCACCGCGGCCAGGAAGGACCGCACCTCGTCGGGGTCCAGCCCCCGGAAGCGCCGGCCGAAGGTCTGCCTCTGGATGTCCGTGGGCGAGAGCTTCACTTGACCCTCCTCTCCCTCAGCCGATCGCCTGCCGGCGGAGGACGCTGGCGTAGTCCACGAGCGACTGCACGATCCCGTACTGGGCGAAGATGACGAGGCCGAAGAGCACCAGGAACGCGATGTCGAGCGGGAAGTAGCGCAGGCTCGTCGGCAGCCGGCGGCGGATGAGGCGCAAGGGCGGCTCGGTGGCGGCGTAGAGGAAGCTGACGATCGGGTTCCGAGGGTCGGCGCTCACCCACGAGACCACGGCGCGGGCGATGAGGACGTACGAGTAGAGCTGGAGGAACCAGTACAGCGTCCACCCGAGCCCGGCGAGCACGTTGGCCAGCAGCAGCATCGTCTTCGAGCCTCCCGCCGCGGCCTCAGGCCGCGGCCTGCCTCTCCCCGAAGATCGCGGTGCCCATCCTCACGATGGTAGCGCCTTCCTCGACCGCGACCTCGAAGTCGTGGCTCATCCCCATCGAGAGCTCGCGCCCCTCGAGCAGCCCCGCCGCCTGCGCCAGGTCGTGGAGCGAGCGCAGGCGGCGGAAGTAGGGCCGCGCCTGCTCCGGGTCTTCGAAGTAGGGCGGCAGGACCATCAGGCCCTCGACCCGAAGGCCCTCCTTCCCGCGCAGCGCCTCGAGCACGGGAAGGAGCTCCGCCTCGGGCAGGCCGAACTTCGTCTCCTCGCCGGCGAGGTCCACCTGGACGAGCCCTCGCACGGGCCGCCCGGCTTCGGCGCCGCAGCGGGCGAGACGCTCCGCGAGCTCCAGCGAGTCCACCGACTGCACGACGCCGAAGAGCGCCGCCGCCCGGCGCGCCTTGTTCGACTGGAGGTGCCCCACGAGGTGCCAGCACAGGCCCGAGGCGGCGCAGGTCGGCGGTGGCCGCGATCTTGGGCTCCGCCTCCTGCACCCGGTTCTCCCCGAAGTCGCGCACGCCGGCGGCGAAGGCGGCGCGCACCGCGTCGGCGGGGTGCGTCTTGCTGATCGCGACGAGGGTGACGTCGCCCGGCGAACGCGACGCGCGATCCGCCGCCCGGGCGATCCGCTCCCGGACGGCGGCCACGCGGTCCGCGATCACTTCTTCATGGCCTTGAGCAGCCCCTGGGCCGTGGCGACGTTCTGGGCGTCGGTGGGGTTCAGGCTGAGGTACTTCTCGAGGTTCGCGATCGCCTCGGGGATCTTCCCCTGGCCCACCATGAGCGCGCCGAGCCGGTAGTACGCCTCGGTCATGGTCGGGTCGGCCTTGATCGCGGCCTCGAAGGCGGCGATCGCCTCCTCGTTCTTGTACGAGTTCAGGAGGAAGATGCCCCGGTTGAACTGGGCCTTGGCGTCGGCCGGGTTGGCGCCCGCCGACTTCTCCATGATGGCCATGGCCTTCTCCGGCTGGCCGTTCTCCTGGTAGAGCTTCGCGAGCTGGGTGGCGATGTCGGCGGAGTCCGGGCGCAGCTCGAGCGCCTTCAGGAACGCGGCCTCGGCGGCCGGGACGTCCTTCTTCGCCGCGTAGACGGAGCCGAGGTTCTGGTAGACCTCGGGGACGTCCGGCGCCTTCTCGAGGATGGCCTTGTACGCGGCCTCCGCCTCGTCGAGCTTGCCGGCGCTCTGCAGCTCGACCGCCGTCGCGAACTGGGCGCGCAGCTCCGACGCGGCGCTGCCCGGCTGCGCCGCGGCCTGGGCCGCCGTGTCAGCTTGAAGTCGGGGATGGCGGTGGGGTCGCCGAGCGGTGATGCGGACGTCGATGACGCCCGCCTGGTAAGCCTTCCTTGCTCGCGGTGAAGCGGTAGGGTCCCGGCTGCATCCCCACCTGCATGTACTCGCCCTTCTTGTTCGTCTTGGTCTCGAACTTGCGGGTGATCCCGCCCTGGAACTCGATCAGGACCTTCGCGTCGGCGATGGGCTGGCCCTGGCTGTCGAGCACCTTGCCGCGGGCGCTGCCCGTCTGGGCCTGGGCCGGGGCGGCGAGGAAGCCGGCGCCCAGGAGCAGGCCGGCGACGACGAGTGCACGCTTCATGATGGTTCCTCCCTACTGATGGGGCTAGTGTCTCACGCGGGGCCGCGATAGGGAATCGGGTCGGGGGCCCCCGCCTCCCGGAAGCCCCGGAGCCGGAGCCGGCAGGACTCGCAGGCCCCGCAGGCCGTTTCCTCCGCCTGGTAGCAGGACCAGGTCTTCTCGAAAGGGACCCCCAGGGCCAGTCCCTGCCGGACGATCTCGGCCTTCGACATCGCGATCACCGGCGTCACGATGCGCAGCGACGTCTCCGGCCGCGTGCCGAGGCGCATCGCCTCCTCGAACGCCCGGTAGAACTCGGGGCGGCAGTCCGGGTAGCCCGAGGAGTCCTCCCAGACCGCGCCGACGAAGATGGCCCGCGCGCCGACGACCTCGCCCCACGAGACCGCGGCCGCCAGCAGGTGCGCGTTGCGGAAGGGCACGTAGGAGGTCGGCACGACGCCGTCCACCGGCTCGCCCTCGCGCACCGGGATGGCCGCGTCGGTGAGGCTGCTGCCGCCGATCTGGCGCAGGTCCGAGAAGTCGACGACCAGCCGGCGCCCGGCGCCGAAGTGGTCGGCCAGCGCCTGGAAGCACGCGAGCTCCTTCGCCTCGGTCCGCTGGCCGTAGTTGGCGTGCAGGAAGGCGAGGCGGTGCTCGCGCGCGGCGAGCGCGGCGGTCACCGCGGAGTCCATCCCGCCGCTCACGCAGACGACGGCGCAGCGGGCTCTCGTCACACGCCCCTCGTCACGCCCGGCCAGAGGAACTTGTGCAGCTGCACCTGCAGGCGCACGGCAGGCCGTCGTCCAGGATCCAGCGGCCGAGCGTGCCGGGGTCGAGCACGCCGTGGACCGGCGAGAAGAGGACCGTGCAGCGCTCGGCGAGGTTGCGGCCGCGGACCACGTCGCGCGACCACTCGTAGTCGGCGCGGCCGTCGATCACGAACTTGACCTCGTCCGCGGCGCGCAGCTGGTCGAGGTTCGCCCACTCCATCCGCCGGCTCTCGCCGGAGCCCGGCGTCTTCACGTCCATGATCGCGACCGCCCGCGGGTCGAGCGGCCCGAGCGGCACGTGGCCGGAGGTCTCGACCATCACCTCCCACCCCTCGTCGAGCGAGGCGCGTCACGAAGGGGAAGGCGTCGGGCTGGGCGAGCGGCTCGCCGCCGGTCAGGCACACGAGCCGCGCGGGGAAGCGCCGGAGCTCCGCGGCGAGCTCCTCCTCGTCCCGGCGCGCTCCCTCGTGGAAGGCGTAGGCCGTGTCGCACCAGACGCAGCGCAGCGGGCAGCCGGTCAGCCGCACGAAGACGCAGGGCCGCCCGGCGCGGGAGCCCTCGCCCTGGATCGAGAAGAAGACCTCGTTGACGGTCAGCATGCGCGCGCGGGGCTCACTCGCGGTAGCTCGCGCTGCAGCCCGGGGCTTCCCAGACCCGCACGCGCGCGAGGCGCTCGCCCTCGGGCCCCATCGCCCGCCGCACCTCGCGGAAGAAGTAGCGGGCCACGGCCTCGGCCGAGGGGCTCTGCCCGGCGAAGTCCGGGTGGCTCGTGATGTCGGCGTAGTGGAAGCGCCGGCAGATCTCCCCCACCGCCTCCTTCAGGTGCTCGAAGTCCACGACGACGCCCAGGCGGTCGAGCGTCTCCCCCGCCGCCACCACCTCGACGCGCCAGTCGTGGCCGTGCTGCGGCTCGATGGGCTTGCCGCCCTCGTGCAGGACGTGGGTGGCGCAGAACGTCGTCTCGTAGGCGACCTCGAACAGCCCTGGGTCCCCGCGCGAGCCCGTGAGTGGTAGCTCGCGGACTCGGCGCCCGCTCGCCAGAGGAGTCCGGGCCGCTGCTCGCGGCCCTCGAGCCGTGACCGTCCCCGCTCGACGCCGTGGCGCATCGCTCCGGCGCCCGGCGCCCGGCGGCCAGCGTCTCGTCGACCTCGTCCGGCCCGATCGTGGGCACCGCCCGCAAGGACCAGCGGATCGGCGCCGTCAACAGCGGGCAGACCTACCCTGCGATCGGCGTCCCCTTCGGCATGACCCACTGGACGCCGCAGACGCAGGCGAGCGAGGACAAGTGCGTCTCGCCCTTCTACGCGCAGGACGAGCGGATCCAGGGCATCCGGGCCTCGCACTGGTGGAGCGGCTCGTGCACGCACGACTACGGGAGCGTCACGATCGCCGCGATCGTCGGGCCGCTGCGACCGGGGGCGGAGGATCGGGGCTCCTCCTTCTCCCGGGCGGACGAGGTGATGACGCCGGCCTACTACGCGGTCACGCTCGCCGACCACGGCGTCCGCGTCGAGGTGACGGGCACCGCGCGGGCGGGAGTCCTGCGCTTCACCTTCCTGCGCGGGGGCGAGGCGTCGCTGCTCGTGCACGCCAACCGCAAGACGCAGGGGGCCGTCCCCGGGGGCCTCGCGCGCGTCGACGCCGCCCGCGGCACGATCGCCGTCTCGAACCCCGTGCAGCGGATCTACGCCGGGAGCGGCCGGCCCGCGGGGTTCTCCGGCCACCTGGTCGCCCGGGTCGAGGCCCCCTTCGACGCGGTGGGGACGTGGGGCGGGACCGGAGTGCGCGCGGGAGCGCACGGAGCAACCGGGCGAGGGCGACGTCTTCGGGGCCTACGCCCGCTTCCGCGTGCGGGCCGGGCAGGTCGTGCGTCGTCCGCGCCGGCACGTCCTTCACGTCGCCCGAGGCCGCCGCGCGGAACCTCGAGGCCGAGGTCGGCAGCGCCGGCTTCGACGAGGTCCGCACCCGGGCCGAGTCGGCCTGGGAGGACGCCCTCGGGCGGGTCCGCGTGCGGGGCGGCTCGAGCGACGAGCGGCAGGTCTTCTACACGTCGCTCTACCACGCGCTCCTGCAGCCGCGGCTCTTCAGCGACGCGGACGGCGCGTACCCGCGCTTCGGGGGCGGCGGCGCCCTCGAGCGGGCGGTCGGCTTCGACTACTACGACGACTTCTCGCTCTGGGACACCTTCCGCGCCCAGCACCCGCTGCTCGTGCTCCTCCAGCCGGAGCGCGTGCCGCACTTCGTGCGCTCGCTGCTCGCCAAGGCGGACGCAGGGCGGCTTCCTGCCGAACTTCCCCGGCTGGAACAGCTACACGAGCGCGATGATCGGCGACCACGGCGCGTCCGTCATCGCCGACGCGTGGGTGAAGGGCGTGCGCGGCTTCGACGGCGAGGCGGCGCTGCGGCGCCCTCGTGAAGAACGCGACGCAGACGCCCCCCTACGAGGAGTACGCGGACGGCCAGGGCCGCCGGGCGCTCGCGGAGTACCTCTCGCTCGGCTACATCCCGCTCGAGCAGGAGGTGAAGGAGGCCTTCCACCGGAGAGAGCAGGTCTCGCGCACGCTCGAGTACGCCTACGACGACTTCGCGATCGCCGCGCTCGCCCGCGCCCTCGGCCGCGAGGACGTGGCGGCCGCGTTCGCGAAGCGCGCGGGCAACTGGCGGAACGTCTTCGACCCTTCGATCGGCTTCGTGCGCGGGCGGCACGCGGACGGCCGGTGGGTCGAGACGTTCGACCCCGGCGGCGGAGCAGCCCTGGATCACCGAGGGCACGCCCTGGCACTACACGTTCTTCGTCCCCCACGACGTGGCCGGGTTGATCGAGGCGCATCGGAGGGCGCGAGGCCTTCGTCGCGCGCCTCGACCGGCTCTTCGCGGAGGGCCGCTACTGGCACGGGAACGAGCCGTCGCACCACATCGCCTACCTCTACGACCACGCCGGCGCGCCGTGGCGCGACGCAGGAGGAGGTGCGCCGGGTCCTCGCGAGCGAGTACGGCCTCGGCCCCGCGGGACTCAAGGGCAACGACGACACCGGCCAGATGTCGGCCTGGTACGTGTTCTCGGCCATCGGCCTCTACCCGGTCGCCCCCGGCTCGCCCGCACTACGAGATCGGCAGCCCCCTCTTCGAGGAGGCGCGGTCGACGTGGGCGG
The DNA here is from genome assembly GCA_963818355.1 of uncultured Acidobacteriota bacterium. GTDB lineage: Bacteria > Acidobacteriota > Vicinamibacteria > Fen-336 > Fen-336 > DATBSL01. The sequence goes on from CAWFSB010000024.1 coordinate 32,883, forward strand.
CGGGCGGACATTCACGGTGCGAGCGCCGGGAGCGTCGGCCGCGAACCTCTACGTCCAGTCGGCGACCCTCGACGGCCGGCCGCACGAGCGGCCCTGGATCGCCCACGCGGACGTCGTCCGGGGCGCGACGCTCGAGCTGCGGATGGGCCCGCGCCCGAACCGGAGTGGGGGGCGCGGCCGGAGGATGCCCGCCTCGCTCTCCTCGCCCGTGAGGGCCTCAGCCGTCCGAGCCGCGGGAACTCCGTGATGCGGATGTTCGTGCAGCCGTAGGGAATGAGGCGGACCTCTTCGACTGGGCCGTCCGGCTCCCGCGGGACGGCGTGGGCCCAGTCGGGGTCGGCGCGCGAGACCTCGCCCGCCCAGCCGTGCGCGAGCGTCCACCGGGGCAGGCGCCTCGCCTTCGCCACGGCGCTCATCCCCGCGCCCTCGGGCGAGAACGGGCGCTCGCCGACCGGCCGCTCCTCGAAGCGGAGCGACGCCTCGGGCCGCGCGGGGTCGAGCACGAGGCCGTAGTTCCAGGGGGTCGTGGGCCGCACCTCGAAGTCGCCGTGCGGCAGCTCCCGGTGGGGCTTGCTCCTCGTGGACCCGTGTCCACGCCTCCCCGATCGCCAGCGAGTAGACGAGGGGGCCGCGCTCGACCGCGACCGCCTCGTTGTAGCGGGTCGTGACCCTCGGCCGCATCGGGAAAGCGAACGGCCAGCGGCGTCTCGCCGTCTCCACTCGCGCTCGAGACGGTGGAGCGAGCCCGCCCGCATCGGCTGCGCGGCGCCGCCGGCGAGGCTCACCGTCGCGCCCTCCGCCCACTCCGGCACGCGCAGGACGAGCGGGAAGCGCACCGGGCCGCTCGGGGCGGACCGTGATCGCGAGCGTCTCGCGGAACGGGTAGTCGGTGTCGACCTCGACGGCGACGGGCACGCCGTGGGAGTCGAAGGCGACGCCGGCTCGGCGCCCAGGCGGCGGCCACGAGCCCCTCGTCCTTCGTCTTCATCCAGAGGTGCGCGACGAGCTTCGGCCAGCCCTGGTGCATGTTCGCGGTGCAGCAGCCGAAGTTCGGCTCGAGGCCGTAGATGTTGGAGTCGGGACCGTTGGTGGTGAACAGGTGGTCGGGGTTCACCGTGCACTGCGCCTGGTTGACCTGCTGGTCGTACTGGTGCGACCACATGTCCGGGGCGAACGTGGCCGGCAGGGCATTGAAGGCCACCCGCTCGAGCCGGTCGCCGAAGGACGGGTCGCCGAAGACGGAGAAGAGGTGCTCGAGCGAGTACAGCAGCTCGACCACCGAGCACAGCTCGGTCCCCTGCAGCGGGCTCCGGCCGGCCAGGCACTCGTCGCCGGAGAAGACACCGGTGACCTGCCCGTGGTGCCGGTCGAGGATCTCGAGCATGCGCGTGGCGAAGGCCCGGTCGGCCGGGCGCTGGTCGAGGCGCCACGACAGGGCCGCCGCCTTGGTGGCCATCGCGGTGTTGACGACGTGCTTCGTCCACTTCCAGAGGCCGCGCCGCGGCGTCGGCACCGTGATGTCGTCCGTGCGGTAGAGCGCCTCGAAGTCGACGCCCTGCGCGCGCAGCTTGCGCGCGAGGTCGAGGAGCCACGGCTCGCGCGTGCGCTCGTAGACGTAGAACGCCGACACCAGCCCCTCGTACCAGCGGAAGCGGCCCCACTCGTAGAGCGGCGTGCGGTCGAGGCCGGCCGCCAGGGCCCGCAGGCTCCGCACGACGGCCTCGAGCACGCGCGCGTCGCCCGTCGCCTCGTGGTACTGGACGAGCGCCTTGTTCGACGAGGAGGATCGCCCACAGGTCGTACCGCTTCGTGGCGGCGTCCGCGGGGTAGGGCGCGTACCAGCCGTCCGCGCGCTGGTGGGTGACGATGTGGTCGACGTACCGGGCGATCCGGGCCTTGAGCGGCGCGTCGTCGAGGATCAAGGCGAGCGGGATCGCGCCGTCGAGCCAGTAGGGCGCGCGCTCCCAGCCCTCGGCGGCGCCGCCGAACCACTGGCTCTGCCCGACGTCGGGCCAGAACAGGTCGAGGTGGCCGGTGAGGCCGTCGCCCTGGATCCGCAGCTGCCGCGCCAGCCAGCCGGTCGGGCGGATCGAGCCCGATCGGCAGCGGCCGGAACTCGGGCTCGGCGAGGCCGGAGGCGGAGCGGCGTCTCGGCTGCGGCAGCTCGGGTGCGGCGGCGGCCGCGGCCGCCCCGGCGGTCACTCGCCCCCAGGACTCACAGGAACTCGCGACGGTCGAGGCCGGCATGCCCACGGCCGGAGCACGCGCCAGGCGCTAGCCCCAGATCCCGGTGACGCGGGCGATGCGGCCGTCGGGGGCGAGCTCGAAGACGTTCGAGCCCTTCCCGCGGGGGTTGCCGTCGGGGCCCTTGACGGCTCCAGTCCACGATCGCGAGGCCCTGGCACTGGCGGGCCTCGCCCTCGCGCGCGAGGACGACGCCCGGCATGAACCTCTGGGCGGCGGCGATGTGGGCGTTCAGGTCGTCGAGCCCGTCGGTGCAGGAGTAGGGGTCGCGGAAGGCGAGCGTCTCCATCGCGACCGCCTGGAGCTCGGCCTTCCGCTTCGCCGCGTCGGTCTCGCCCCAGACCGCGAAGAAGCGGTCGGCGAGGGCCCCGACCCCGGCGTGCGCCTCCTTCGCCACGACGTTGGCGAAGACCGCGAGCTGGTAGCGCCAGCCCTGGACGTGCTCGTCGCGCGCCTGCGGCGGTGGGCAGCTCGTGCGTCAGCCGAACGACGCGTCCCCCGTGCCGTCTCCTCGAGCGTGATCGTGACCCGCGAGGCCCCGATCGGGATCGGCTGGCCGCTCTCGAAGCCGTAGGTGAAGACCACGCGCTCGACCGGCGTGATCTCGACGACCTCTCCGCCCGCGACGACCGCGTTCGGGATAGCGGATGTGAACGGCCCCGCCCGGCCGCGGCTCGATGCGCGAGCCCGGGCCCCACCAGGCGGCGAAGCGCTCGGAGTCGGTGAAGTAGCGGAAGACCGTCTCCCGCCGGGCGGCGATCGTCACGGTGCGGTCGAGGACGTGATCCAGTCCGGTCATCTCTTCTCTCCCCTCTTCGGGTGCTCGCGGCGTCGCCGCCCTGCCCGGTCGGCCTCGCCGCCCGCCGCCGGCTCTTCCTCGCCGCGCCTCCTCGGCCTCCGCCAGCGCCTTCAGCGAGGCGAGGGCCTCGTCCCACATCGACTCGAGCCACTCCTTGAGCGGCTCGAGGCCCTCGGGCCGCGTCTGGTAGAGACGGCTGCGACCGTCGCGCCGGGCCGTCACCAGCCCGGCCCGCTCCAGGACGCCGAGGTGCTGCGACACCGCCCCGAAGGTCACGTCGCCGAGCGCGCGGTGGATGTCCCCCGCGCTGCGCTCGCGGCAGCGCACGATGCGGAGGATGTCCCGGCGCCGGGGGGCGCCGAGGGCGTGGAGCACGGCGTCCATGGAGATGATACTTTAGCAGTTGCTAAATCAATGTCAAGACCGTCACCGGCTCCTGCGCGACGATGAGCCCCGCCGGCGCTGAGACTGCGGATTCCTCGGGACCCGTCCGCGGCGTCCCGATGACGGCCCGTCCCGAGCGTCAGCACGCCCCCCGCCGTATGATTGCGGCCCGTGAGCCCCCGGAGCCCACAGACCGACCTGCGGCGTGGCGCGCTCTACATGGTGGCGTCGGCGCTGCTGTTCGCGTCGATGGCGGCGGCGGTGCGCGTCGCCTCGCGCGAGCTGCCGAACGCGCCGATCGTCTTCTTCCGCCACTTCATCATGCTCGTCTTCCTCCTGCCGTGGCTCCTGCGGCAGGGACGCCACGCGCTCGACACCGGCGACTTCCGCGGCCACCTCGTGCGGGGGCTGGCCGGCGTCTCGGCGGTGGCCTGCTACTTCTACGCGATCGCGCGCCTGCGCCTCGCCGACGCGGTGCTCCTCAACCAGTCGATGCCGCTCTTCATCCCGCTCGTCGAGCGGGCCTGGCTCGGCGAGCGGATCCCGCCGCGGCTGTGGGGCGTGCTGGCGCTCGGGTTCGCGGGCCTGCTGCTGATCCTGCGGCCCGGGACCGGCGTCTTCGAGCCGGCCGCGCTCGTCGGGCTCGCCTCGGCCGTCCTCGCCTCGGTCGCCCAGGTCGGCATCCGCCGCCTCACGCGCACCGAGCCGGTGACGCGCATCGTCTTCTACTTCGGCCTCGTGGCCTCGGTGGTGTCGCTGCCGCCGGCCGTCTGGTGGTGGAAGAGCCCCTCCCCCGCCACCTGGGCGGTGCTCCTGCTGATGGGCGTCTTCGCGACCGTCGGCCAGCTGACGCTCACCCGCGCCTACGTGCACGCGCCGGCGGCGCAGCGTGGGCCCCTTCCTCTACGCCGGGCCGGTCTTCGCGGGCCTCCTCGACTGGCTGATCTGGGGCCGCCTGCCGGACGCGCTCTTCGTGCTGGGCGCGATCGTCGTGGTGGCCGCGGCGACGCTCGCGCTGCGGCTGCGCAGCGCACCGCCAGCCCCCGCCCCGACGCCCTGACCGGGCCCTGCCCGAGGCGACGGGCGCGCCTAGAGCAGGCCGGACAGGCTCGGGACCGGTGCTGGCGAAGCTCGCCCACGCCGTCGCGATCTTCCGCGCAGCGCCGGGCCAGCGGACCCTTGCCGGTGCCCTGGGCGCAGCGCGCGGTGTTGTCGAAGCAGATCGCAGCTCCGGCGTGTGCCACGCGCCCGCGTCGCGAGCATCGGCGACCGCCAGGTGTAGTGCCAGACGTCGACCGGCGCGGCCTTCTGGGCGTGCTTCATCGTGGCAATGCGCGTGACGTTGTTCCGCACGCCGAGGCCGATCAGGCGTCCGCCGCTGCACATGTAGGACAGCGTGCGGATGCTCTTCTGCGGGTGCGCCTTCCGCAGCGGCGCGGCGAGGGCCTGCGCGTTGGCCTGGTCGTAGCTCTTCGTGAGCGTCGCCAGCACTCCGCCTCGGTCGGCCGAGAGCGCATCGAGTTGCCTTCTTCGCTCACGGAGCGCGCGAGCATCGGCACGTTCATCGAGACGTCGAGAGCGCGTCGAAGAAGGACCGCATCGTGATGACGCGCCCGTCGACGCGCGGCCCGGAGCCGACGCGCGGAGCCGCGAACCGGGCCCGGCTCGTGCCCGTTCGCGTCGGGTTCATCTTCGCCGCGACGGCCGAATGCCGGCCCGTTCACCGGGCGGTCACTCATCTTCTTCAGCGCCGCGATGTCCTGCCGCCGAGCTCGGCGTTCACACGTTGGATGCGGACTGCTCAGCGGTAGGATCTCCGCCGCGCGCCGCGACTTCACCTACGTGCGGCGGATGAGCCGGCCGCCGACGAGCGACCCGGAGGGTGGGCAATTGAGCGCGCCCGACTGGGCGTGGATCCTCACGCTGCAAGTCACGTCCGAAGTCGGGATTTGTCCAGCCCCTGCGCGAGCGAGGAAGAGCTCGGCCGAGGCGCGTGCACGGAGCCGCCGACACCGGCCCGGCCGAATCGAACGCGTCGAGAAGGCGCGGATGTCGCGACGCCGCCTGCCGGCCCGTCGATCGCTCCCGCGGCGGACCCGGCGAGAGCGGCATCGCCGCGGCGCACGGTCGACGGTCTGCGTCAACTTCACGACGCCATGGACGACGTGCTGCCGCATCTGCGAGCGCGCCATCACTGCCCTTCGAGCGCGATGGAGTGGTGATCCGCTCGGCGAGCGGCCGGCGCGCCCTACGGCGCCACGGCCTTCGCCGCCGCCCGTGAGCTCGAGGTCGGCGGTCAGCACCATCGTCGTCGCCGCGTCGGCCGTGCCCTGTCAGGCCCGGCTGCTTGCCGCCGACGGCGATCGTGAACCGCCCGGGCTCGACCACGCGCTGCCCGTCCGGCCCGACGAGCGAGCAGCGCCCGCTCGTCGAGCGTGAAGCGCACCACGCGCTTCTCCCCCGGCTTCAGCGAGATCCGCTCGAAGCCCTTGAGCGCCCGCAGCGGCACCGGCCCGGAGGCCTCGGCGTCGGTCACGTAGAGCTGCACGACCTCGTCGGACGCTACGGCGCCGGCGTTTTGCACCTCGACCGCCACCGCCACGGGCGCGCCCACCGCCGCCTTCTTCGGGACGACGAGCTTCGCGTAGGCGAAGCGCGAGTAGCTGAGGCCGTGGCCGAAGGGGTAGAGCGGCGCGCCGGTGAAGTAGCGATAGGTCCGGCCCTTCATCGCGTAGTCGTCGAAGGGCGGGAGCTCGTCGACCGAGCGGTAGAAGGTGAGGGGCAGACGGCCCGCCGGGCTCACGTTGCCGAAGAGCACGTCGCCGACCGCGGTGCCCCCCGGCCTGCCCGCCGTACCAGGCCTCGACGATGGCGGGCACGTTCGCGTCGGCCCAGCCGATCGAGAGGGCGCTGCCGTTCTGCAGCACGAGGACGACGGGCTTGCCCTTCGCCGCCGCCATCACCTTCTCCATGAGCTGCTGCTGGACCTTCGGCAGGTCGAGGCTCGAGCGGTCGCCCCCGGCGAAGCCCTCGATCCGCACCGGCATCTCCTCGCCCTCGAGTCGCGAGCTCAGGCCGAGGACCATGACCACCGCGTCGGCGGCCTGCGCGGCCGCCACCGCCTCCGCCGCCTCGTCGCCCCGCCCGCCCGGCGTCTCCCACAGGAGCTGGGCGATGGCGTCGTACTTCTCGTGCTCGAGCTCGACGCGGATGGGGTAGGACTGCCCGCCGCGCAGCGTCAGGCCCCCGGTGATCGTGGTCGGCTCGTGGTCGGAGCGGCCCTGGGCGACGGGCTTGCCGTCCACGAAGAGACGGCAGGCGGTCGCGCAGCGCACGCCGAGGGTGTACCGGCCGGTCGTCGGCGCCGTGATCGCGCCCGTCCAGCGGACCGAGAACGAATCGTCGCCGAGCAGGGGGCTGGGCGACCCGTCCGCCCAGTCGAAGTCGATCGCCGCGTCCACGCGCTCGAGCACGGGCGCGCCGTCGAAGTGGCCGCCGTAGTAGGCGCCGGAGAGGCCCTGCCTGCGATCGGCGGCGGGGCCCGTGGAGAGCGCGGATCCGGGCACGACGTGCAGGTCCGGGAGGCCGATGGCGAGCGGCCCGCCCCGGGCGAAGGTCACCTTCGTCCCCGGCCCCGCCGCCGCCCGGATCCCCTGCGAGAACGGTGACCGGCGCGATCGGCGTGCCGTTGTAGTTCCCGGACAGGACCTCCGCCTCGTCGGCGCTCGGCCCGATCACCGCGATCGACCGGAGGTCCTTCTTCAGCGGCAGGGTGCCATTCTCGTTCTTCAGGAGGACGATCGACTTGCGAGCCGCCTCGAGCGCCAGCTGCTGGTGCTTCGGCGAGTTGACGATCGTCTCGTAGGTGTAGCCCGCCCAGGGCAGCCGCGACGGCGGGTCGTAGACGCCGAGCTTCACCTGCGCGCGGAAGAGCCGGCGCAGCGCGAGGTCGAGGTCGCTCTCCTTCACGAGGCCCTGGCCCACCGCGTCGCCGAGGGCCTGGAAGGAGTCCGGCGCGCCCGGGATCCAGGAGCCGGCGCCGCACTCGAGGTCGGTCCCGGCAAGAAGCGCCATGGCCGCGCCCTCGGCCGCGGACTTGCGGGCCTTGTGGCTCTCGTGGATGTCGATGACCGCCCCGCAGTCGGACACGACGTAACCGGCGAAGCCCCACTCCTGGCGCAGGACCTTGCCGAGCAGCTCGTCGTTGCCGCAGGCCGGCTGCCCCCGGAAGGAGTTGTAGGAGCACATCACCGACTCCGCCTTGCCGTTGACCACGAGGTCGCGAAAGGCCGGCAGGTACGTCTCGCGCAGGTCGCTCTCGCTGACGCGCGCGTCGAACGTGTGTCGCAGCGACTCGGGCCCGCTGTGCACCGCGTAGTGCTTCGCGGTCGCGACCGTCTTCAGGTAGCGGGGGTCGGTGCCCTGCATGCCCCTCACGAAGGCGGTGCCGATGGCGCCGGTCAGGAACGGGTCCTCGCCGTAGGTCTCCTGCCCGCGGCCCCAGCGCGGGTCGCGGACGATGTTGATGTTGGGCGACCAGAAGACGAGGCCCTGGTAGAGGTTGCGCTTGTCGCGCGACACCCACATGTTGTTCATGGCGCGGGCCTCGTCCGAGATCGCGGTCGCCACGCGGAGCATCAGGTCCGTGTCCCAGGCCGCGGCGAGGGCGATCGCCTGCGGGAAGACCGTGGCCCGGCCGGTGCGGGCGACACCGTGCAGCGCCTCGTTCCACCACGGGAAGCTCGGGACGGCGAGCCGGTCCACGGGGGCCGCGCGCTCGATCATCAGCGAGACCTTCTCGTCGAGCGTCAGCCGGCCGAGGAGGTCGTCGATCCGCTTCTCGACCGGGAGCTCGGGGTTGCGGAAGGGCAGCTCGGCCGGGGCCTGGGCCCGCGCGCCGAAGGGCGAGGCGAATCCCGCGGCGGCGAGGAAGGCGACGACGAGGGCGGTCGGTCGGCGGCGGGGCATCGTTTCTCCTTCGGAGGCGACGCCGACCTTATCGCCCGGGTCGCCCGCGCGTCAATGGACTCCGCCGCGGACCTCTGGACCGAAGGTGCCGATCTGGCGCCGGAGGGCCCACCGCTCGAGCTCCCGCTGCGACGGCCATTGGCGCCCTGCCGCGCTTGGGACTTCCTTGGAGAGGTCTCGCGGCTTCCTGAGGACCTGCACCCCGTCGTGGCTCGACACTGCCTCCGGAAGCCGAAGGGGGCCTGCAATGGTGCGATCGGTGCTCGTGGCCGCGTCCGTGCTCTCCTGGGCCTTGTCGCTCCCGGCTCGCGCCGTAGGCGCCGAGTGGGGCCCGGGTGGTTTCCTGTCCGGGTCCGCCGGCGTCGGGACGTTTGTCGGTTTCGTGTGGGAGGCCAGTGCCGAGGTCGTCGTGGCTGATCGCCTGGCGCTCGGCGCGAAGGCCGTGTACGTGCGCGGGTGGGGAGGCGGGTCTGGCGAGGCCGCCATCCTGCCCTCGGTGTCGATCGGGACACGGCGATCCCTCCCCTCGGCCGCCTACTTCACCTTCAGCTATGTGCCCGGTTCCTCCGGCGATGCGTTTGCGGGGGCGTTGGGCCTCGGGTACGAGCGGACCCTGCTGGACCGGATGCGGGTCTTCGGAGAGGCCGGGGTGTTCGGGGGGTTCAGCGAGGAAGGCGGGGGTGCAGTTCTGCCTTACCTTCTCGTCGGAGTCCGTTGGCGTTTCTGAAGCAGGCGCCGGACGCGACGACCGTAGCGCCCGGCCGTGCGGACTCGCCCGGACCGCGGCAGCGTCGCCGCCGCCCGGGCGAGATCCCGACACCGCACGCCCCGACCCGCGAGCGCTAGAACCGGTAGCCGAGCGACGCGCCGACCTGCAGCCCGCCCGAGCTGTAGCTCCCGTTGTAGTCGTAGCGGCTGATCCCGAGCGTCGAGCTCGTGCGGAAGGCCACGTACCGGAGGTTGAAGTCGAGCCGGAGCCGCTCGTACTTCCAGCTGCCGCCGCCGCCGAACGTGTAGCGGTCGGCGTCGTGGATGAAGGGCGAGATCGTCTCCGTGGGTGCGGGGCTGTGGTCGTAGCCGAAGCCGCCGCGCACCTCCCAGTCGTCGCCGATCAGGTACTCCACCCCGAGGGCTCCGCGCCAGGTGCTCGCCCACTCCTGGGGAAGGACCGTGTCGTAGGCGGGGGCGTTGGCGTAGGTGATCGTCACGTTGTCGAAGCTCGACCACAGCATCCACTGGACGTCGGCTTCGACCAGCCAGTAGCCGCGACGGAAGGCGACGCCCGCCGCGATGCTGCCGGGGTAGGTGAAGCTCGCGGTGGCGGGCTGCGAGGCGGGAAGGGCCCGGGCCACCACGTCGTCCACCGCCTGGTTCCCGGTGAGGATCTGCACGAAGTTGGCCTGCGCGCCGTGATCGATCGAAACCTCGTGGCGGTAGGAGAGGCCGAAGGACAGGTTCTCGGTGGGGCTCGCGAGGAGGCCGAGGTTGAAGCCGACCCCGGTGTCGGTGCCGCTCTCGAGGGTCAGCTCCGCGACGTCGGTCGGCACCGGGAAGGGGTTGGGGCTCGCGGTCAGGCGGCGGGCGAGCTCGAATTTCGACAGCCGGACGTCGAGGCCCGCGCCCACCGAGAGCCGATCGGCGAGCTTGTAGGCGACCGTGGGGTTGATCGACCACGAGGAGATCTGGCACTCCGTGCAGATGTAGCGTCCGGTGAACTGGTCCGGGTTCTGCCACTCGCGAGACGTTTCCGAACGGCCGGCTCACGCCGACGCCGACGACCGTCCTCTCGCCCACCTGCTGCGAGTAGTAGAAGGCGGGGAGTATTCGAAGGCCGCGGTCGGACGTCTCGAACGTGCCCGGGGGGGGGAACGGCCCGCTGCCCGTGAAATCGGTCGAGAGCCCCGCGAAGGCGCCGCCCCCGTAGAACTGCTTGCCCTTCAGGAAGCCGATGCCGGCCGCGTTGTAGAAGATGGCGGACGGATCGGCCGCCTGGGCGACGTAGGCGCCGGCGAAGCCCATCGCCCGGGCGCCCTGGCTCTCGATGGCGAAGCCCGACGCATGGGCGGAAGCGGAGAGGGCGAGAAGCGGCAGCGCCAGAAGCGCCCGCAGCACGCGGCCTCGGACATCCAGAATCATCAATCCTCCTGTATTGGCCTGCGCGTCACCCCGGGTGGCCCCCCAGCCGGGCCGGCGATCAATCCGCGGGAGGGCGGATCCTTCGTCGCCCGGCTCGGACGGGACTCTTCAGGATGACCGGCGATGACGGCACGGTTCGGAACCGTCGGAGTATAGCAGCCTACCGGATGTTGGATATGTGCGTCCGGTCACCCCCACCCGTCGGGGGCGGGTCACGCCATGAAGCGCGCCACTTCGTCGAGGTCGTGGACGAGGCGCGCCGGGGGCAGGCTCTCCAGGAAACGCCGGCCGTACTGCTTTCGCAGGAGGCGGCTGTCGAGGACGGCCAGGATGCCCCGGTCGGTCGCGCTGCGGATGAGCCGCCCGAGCCCCTGCTTCAGCATGAGCACGGCCACCGGCACCTGGTACTCGCCGAAGGCGTTCTGGCCGCGGCTGCGCAGCCGCTCGATGCGCGCCGACACCACGGGGTCGCCCGGGGAGGCGAAGGGCAGCTTGTCGATGATCACGCAGGAGAGCTGCTCCCCCGCGACGTCGACACCCTGCCAGAAGGAGGCGGTGGCGAGGAGGACGGCGTGCGGCGTCCCCCGGAAGGTGTCGAGCAGCTGCGCCTTCGGCGCCTCGCCCTGGATGAGGAGCGGGTAGTCCACCCGTCCCGCGACGAGCGACGCCACCGCGTTCATGTTCGCGTAGGAGGTGAAGAGCACGAAGGCGCGGCCGCGCGAGAGCTCGAGGAGCCGCACCACCTCCTCCGCCACGTGCTCCACGAACGCCGGCGACTGCGGCTCCGGCATGTCCCTCGGCACGTAGAGGACCGCCTGCTCCTCGTAGTGGAAGGGCGAGGCGAGCAGCAGCTCGTCGGTCGGCTCGATGCCGAGGCGGTCCTTCACGTAGGTGAAGCCGCCGTCCACCGCCAGGGTGGCCGAGGTGAGAACGGCCGAGCGCACCTCGTCGAACAGCACGTCCTTCAGCCGCGCCGAGACGTCGATCGGCATCGCCCGCAGGTAGACGCCGCGGCCGCGGGTCTCGACGAAGTAGACGTGGTCGTCGGCCTCGGCCCGAATCAGGAAGGCGAGCTCGCCGGCGAGGGCGAGGGTGCGGCCGGCGAGGCCGGTGAGCGCCTCCGGCCGATCGGGCACCGCGAGGAGGGCCGTGCGCAGGCCCTCGAGCCGCTGCAGCAGGCCGAGCGACTCCTCGGCCACGCGGGCCGACATCCAGCCGGGGCCGAGGCGGCCGGCGCGCCCGCGGGAGAGGAGCCCGAAGAGCCGGTCGCCGCGCAGGCGGACGCCCTCGAACTCGGCCCGCACCTCGCGCGCGTCGAGCTTGCCGGCCTTGAGCTCCCGCTCCACGTCGCGCGCGAGCTCCTCCACCCGGTGCGAGGAGACGTGCACCCCGAAGTACTGGGTCGCCACGTCCTCGATGAGGTGCGCCTCGTCGAGGATGAGCGTGTCGTACTGCGGGATCACCTGCCCGTAGCTGCCGTCCTTCACCGCGAGGTCCGCGCAGAGCAGGTGGTGGTTGACCACCACGATGTCGGCCTCGAGCGCCCGCTGGCGCATGCGGGTGACGAAGCAGGACTCGAAGAGCGAGCACGACTGGCCGATGCAGTTCTCGCTCGCCGCCGAGACCTCGCGCCAGAAGTCGACGATGTCCGGCATGTCCGCGACCTCGGCCCGGTCGCCCGTCTGCGTCTCGGGCGCCCACACCTCGACCGCGCGGTAGACCGGGATCTCCTCGAGGCGGCGGAAGCTCCCCGCCTTGGCGAAGGACGAGAAGCGCAGGAGGCAGAGGTAGTTCGCCCGGCCCTTCATCACCGCCACATTCAGGTCCCGGCCGAGGGCCTGGGCGAGGATCGGGATGTCCTTCTGGACGAGCTGCTCCTGCAGGTTCTTCGTGCCGGTCGAGACGACGACGCGGCGCCCCAGCTCGACCGCGGGCAGCAGGTACGCGAGCGTCTTGCCGGTGCCGGTGCCGGCCTCGGCCAGCAGCAGCCCGCCGGCGTCGAGCACCTCGGCCACCGCCTGCGCGAGCTTCCGCTGCGCGGGCCGGACCTCGTAGCCGGGGAGCACGCGCGCGAGCGGGCCGTTGCGCTCGAAGAAGCGGGAGGGGTCGGTCAAGGCCCCGCGATGTTAGCAGCTGTCACTCCGAGGAGCGTCCTCGGCCTGCCGAGCGGACCGGCCTGTCATCCCGAGGAGCTTCCGGTCGGACTGTCGGGCGACGAGGGATCCGCCGGCGGCTATGATGCGCCCATGCGCGCGATGCTGTCGTTCCTGCTCCTGTCCGTGGGCGCTTCGTCTGCGGTGGCCCAACCCGGGCCCGGCGTGCCACTGCCCGAGGGCACGAAGGTCCTCAAGGACCTCGCCTACGTCGCCGGCGGCCACGAGCGCCAGAAGCTCGACCTGTACCTACCGCCGACCGGCATCGGCTGGCCGCTCGTCGTGTCGATCCACGGGGGCGCGTTTCGGATGGGCAGCAAGGACGGCGAGCCGTCGCGCTCGGCGGGCGCGTTCGTCGCGCGCGGCTTCGCAGTGGCGGCCATCAACTACCGGCTGAGCCAGCACGCCGTTTTCCCGGCGCAGATCGAGGACGTCAAGGCCGCCGTGCGCTGGCTGCGCGCGAACGCGGCGCGCTACGGCTACGACCCGTCGCGCGTCGCCTCGTACGGCGGCTCCGCCGGCGGCCACCTCGCCGCGATGCTCGGGACCACCGGCGACGTGAAGGCGCTCGACGTCGGCGCGCACCTCGACCAGTCGAGCCGCGTGCAGGCGGTGGTCGACTTCTTCGGTCCCACCGACTTCCTGCAGATGGACGCGCACCGGCTGAACGCGCAGGCGATGGTGCACGACACGCCCGACTCGCCCGAGTCACAGCTCGTCGGCGGCCCCATCCGCGACAACCCGGACAAGGTGGCGCGGGCCAACCCGATCACGTACGTGACGAAGGGCGACCCGCCGTTTCTGATCGTCCACGGCGACGCCGACCTGCTGGTCCCCCACCACCAGAGCGTCCTGCTCGAGGTCGCCCTCACCAAGGCGGGCGTCCCGGTGCGATTCGTGACGATCCCGGGCGGCCTGCACGGCGGCGACACCGAGGCGAAGGGCTTCGACCAGGCGCTCGCCTTCCTGGTGGAGCGCCTGAAGCCGTAGGCCTGGGCTCCTGCCGGTTCTTGACGCGGCCTTGACGCCCGCGGACGGGTTCTTGTCACCGTCCTGACGTCCCCCGCCCTACCTTCCGAGTGGAGGTTGGGAATGCTTCACCGTCACGCGGGGGGTGCCCAGTGAGCGACGCCCTCGTCGTCCTGCTCACGCTCGCGTTCTTCGCGCTGTCCTGGCTGTACGTCCGGGCGTGCGAGCGCGTCTGAGGGAGGGTCCCGTGGGCTTCGAGCACGTCGTCGGTCTCGTGATCACGGTCCTGCTGCTCGCGTACCTCGCGTACGCGCTGCTGCGGCCCGAGCGCTTCTGAGGAGGGCCCCCGATGACACTCCAGGGCTGGAGCCAGATCCTGCTCTTCTTCGTGGTGATCCTCGCGCTCGTCCCGCCGCTCGGCGCGTTCCTGCACCGCGTGCTCGAGGGCGAGCGGCACGTCCTGCAGCGGCCGCTCGGCTGGCTCGAGCGGCTGCTGCTGCGCCTGGGCGGGGCGGACGGCCGCGAGCAGTCGTGGCAGACCTACTCGCTCGGGATGCTGGCGTTCAGCGCCTTCACGATGCTCGTCACGTACGCCGTCCAGCGGATGCAGCACCTGTTGCCCTTCAACCCGCAGGGTCTCGGCCCGGTGGAGGCCGCTCTCGGCCTTCAACACGGCCGCCAGCTTCACGACCAACACGAACTGGCAGGGCTACGCCGGCGAGTCGACGATGAGCTACCTCAGCCAGATGGCGGGCCTCGCCTGGCACAACTTCACCTCCGCCGCGGTGGGCATCGCGGTGGCGGTGGCGCTCGCCCGCGGGATCACCCGGCGCGGCGACGGCCGCGGCCCGGGCACGGTCGGCAACTTCTGGACGGACGTCGTGCGCGCGACGGTCTACGTGCTGCTGCCGATCTCGTTTCTGGCCGCGCTCGTATTCGTCTCGCAGGGTGTGGTTCAGACCTTCGCCCCCTACGCGGCGGCCACGACCGTCGAGGGTGCGAGCCAGTCGATCGCGCTCGGGCCGGTCGCCTCGCAGGAGGCGATCAAGCAGCTGGGCACGAACGGCGGCGGGTTCATGAACGCGAACGCCGCGCACCCGTTCGAGAACCCGACGCCGCTGAGCAACCTCGTCTCGATGCTGCTGATCTTCGCGATCCCGGCCGCGCTCACGTTCACGTTCGGCCGCATGGCGAGGGACCAGCGCCAGGGCTGGACGCTGTTCGCGGCGATGGCGCTTCTGTTCTTCGCCGGGGTGAGCGTCGCGTACTGGGCAGAGGCGTCCGGCAACCCGGTGCTGGCCGCGACCGGCGGCGCGCCGGGCCTCGGCAACATGGAGGGCAAGGAGACCCGCTTCGGCATCGCGAGCTCCGCGCTCTACGCGACGGTGACCACGGACGCCTCGTGCGGCGCGGTCAACGCGATGCACGACAGCTTCACGCCGCTCGGCGGCCTGGTGCCGCTCTTCAACATCCAGCTCGGCGAGGTGGTGTTCGGCGGCGTCGGCGCCGGCCTCTACGGCATGCTCGTGATGGCGCTCCTGTCCGTGTTCATCGCGGGGCTGATGGTCGGCCGCACGCCCGAGTACCTGGGCAAGAAGATCGAGACGCGCGAGGTGAAGCTCGCGATGCTGTACGTGCTCGTCTTCCCGCTCGTGATCCTGCGTCTTCGCGGCCTGGGCGGCGGTCGCGCCCTACGGGCTCTCGTCGCTCAACAACGCCGGCCCGCACGGGCTCTCGGAGATCCTGTACGCGTTCACCAGCGCCGCCGGCAACAACGGCTCCGCCTTCGCCGGCCTCGACGCGAACACGCCCTTCTACAACGTGGCGCTGGGCATCGCGATGCTGGTCGGCCGCTTCTGGATGATCGTGCCCGCGCTCGCGATCGCGGGCACGCTCTCCGGCAAGAAGACGGCGCCGGCGGGCCCGGGCACGCTGCCCACGAACGGCCCCCTGTTCACCGCGCTGCTCGTGAGCGTCATCGTGATCGTCGGCGCGCTCACGTTCTTCCCGGTGCTGAGCCTCGGCCCGGTCGTGGAGCACTTCCTCGTGCAGTCGGGAAAGGTGTTCTGAGCCATGAGCCATCGAGACGGGACGCACCGCTCGGTCCAGCCGGCGACTCCGCCGCGGGTGCGCGCGGCCTCGGCGTGGGACGCCGCGCTCGCGCGCACGGCGCTCGTCGACAGCGTGCGCAAGCTCGACCCGCGCCGGATGGTGCGCAACCCCGTGATGTTCGTGGTCGAGGTGGGCAGCGTCCTGACCACGCTCGCCTGGCTGCGGGACCTCGGTGGCGCCGGTCTCGGGCGCGCCGCCCGCGTCGTTCACCGGCCAGCTCGCGCTGTGGCTGTGGTTCACCGTGCTCTTCGCGAACTTCGCCGAGGCGCTGGCCGAGGGCCGCGGCAAGGCGCAGGCCGCCGCCCTGCGCGGCCTGCGCCAGGAGACGCAGGCGCGGCGACTGGTGGACGGGCGCGAGGAGCGCGTGTTCGCGTCGTCCCTGCGCCGCGGCGACCGGGTGGTGGTCGAGGCCGGCGAGGTGATCCCCGGCGACGGGGAGGTGATCGAGGGCATCGCCTCGGTCGACGAGTCGGCGGTCACCGGCGAGTCGGCGCCCGTGATCCGCGAGAGCGGCGGCGACCGCTCGGCGGTCACCGGCGGCACGCGCGTGCTGTCCGACCGCATCGTCGTGCGCATCGGCGTCGATCCCGGCGAGTCGTTCCTCGACCGCATGATCGGCCTCGTCGAGGGGGCGAAGCGCCAGAAGACGCCGAACGAGATCGCGCTGCACGTGCTGCTGTGCGGCATGACGATCATCTTCCTGATCGCGTGCGCGACGCTCGTGCCGTTCGGGCTCTACTCGGGGACCGGCCTCTCCGTGCCCGTGATCGTGGCGCTCGTCGTGTGCCTGATCCCGACCACGATCGGCGGGCTCGTCTCGGCGATCGGCATCGCGGGCATGGACCGCCTGATCCGCCACAACGTGATCCCGACCAGCGGCCGCGCGGTCGAGGCGGCCGGCGACATCGACACGATCCTGCTCGACAAGACGGGCACGATCACGCTCGGCAACCGCATGGCGAGCGAGCTCGTGCCGGCGCCCGGCGTGCGGCTCGAGGACCTGGCCGACGCGGCGCAGCTCGCGAGCCTGGCCGACGAGACACCCGAGGGCCGCTCGATCGTGGTGCTGGTCAAGGAGAAGCACGGCCTGCGCGGCCGGGAGCTGACGCATCCCGAGGCGCGCTTCGTGCCGTTCTCGGCGCAGACGCCGCATGAGCGGCTGCGACCTGAACGGCCGCGTGGTGCGCAAGGGCGCGGCCGAGTCCGTGGCGCGCCACGTGGCCGCTCTCGGCGGGCGCATGCCGGCCGAGGTGGAGCAGGCGGTCGCGACGATCGCGAAGTCGGGCGGCACGCCGCTCGTCGTCTCGGACGGGCCGCGCGTGCTCGGCGTCGTGCACCTGAAGGACGTGGTCAAGGGCGGCCTGCGCGAGCGCTTCGTGCGCTTCCGCGCGATGGGCCTGCGCACCGTGATGATCACGGGCGACAACCCGCTGACCGCGGCGGCGATCGCCGCCGAGGCCGGCGTCGACGACTTCCTGGCCGAGGCGACGCCGGAGATGAAGCTGCAGCTGATCCGCGACGAGCAGGCGAAGGGCAAGCTCGTGGCGATGACGGGCGACGGCACGAACGACGCGCCCGCGCTGGCGCAGGCCGACGTGGCGATCGCCATGAACACCGGCACCCAGGCCGCGCGCGAGGCCGGCAACATGGTCGACCTCGACTCGAACCCCACGAAGCTGCTCGAGGTGGTCGAGGTCGGCAAGCAGCTGCTGATGACGCGCGGCTGCCTGACCACGTTCTCGATCGCGAACGACGTGGCCAAGTACTTCGCGATCCTGCCCGCGCTGTTCGTGGCGGTGTTCCCGCAGATCGCGCCGCTGAACGTGATGCGGCTCGCGTCGCCGCAGAGCGCGATCCTCTCGGCCGTGATCTTCAACGCGCTGATCATCGTCGCCCTGATCCCGCTCGCGCTGCGCGGCGTGCGCGTACCGCCCGCTCGGCGCGGCGGCGCTGCTGCGCCGCTCGCTGCTCGTGTACGGCCTGGGCGGCGTCGTGGTGCCGTTCGTCGGGATCAAGTCGATCGACGTGCTGCTGGCCTTGCTGGGGCTGGCCTGAGGTGGTTGCGATGCGAAACGAGCTGATCGTCGCCCTGCGCATGACGTCGCTGACGCTCGTGCTGACCGGCCTCGTCTACCCGCTCGCCCGTCACCGGCGCCGCGCAGGCGCTGCTCCCGAAGCAGGCGAACGGCAGCCTGGTGGAGCTCGACGGCCGGATCGTCGGCTCCGAGCTGATCGGCCAGGGCTTCGCGCGGCCGGGCTACTTCCAGCCGCGGCCCTCGGCGGCCGGCGCCAACGGCTGGGACGCCGCGGCTTCGTCGGGCTCGAACCTGGGGCCGACCTCGCGGAAGCTCCGCGACCGCGTCGCGGCCGACGTCGCGCGGCTCGCGGCCGGGAACCCGCAGGCGCCGGGGCCGGTCCCGCTCGAGCTGGTGACGACGTCCGCGAGCGGCCTCGACCCGCACCTGAGCCCGGAGGCCGCGCTGTGGCAGGTGCCGCGCGTGGCGGCCGCGCGCGGCGTCGCCGCCGGCGAGCTCGAGGCGCTCGTCCGCTCGCGCGTCGAGCCACGCACGCTCGGCGTTCTCGGCGAGCCGCGGGTGAACGTGCTGCTGCTGAACATCGATCTCGACCGGCGCTTCCCCGCGAAGCGCTGAGAGCGGAAGGGAGGCTCCCGTGCAGGAAGACGCAGACAGGCTTTTCTACCTCGGGTTCGGGCCGATCACGGCGATCCTGATCGGCGTCGGGCTGATGCCCCTGCGGGGGCTGACCGTCGCCTCGAACTTCACGTTCGCGTTCGTCGCCCTCACGATCGTCGCCGGCGAGCTGGGCGGCCGCGGCGCCGGCGCTCGCGACCGCGCTCGGCTCCGCGCTGAGCCTCGACTTCTTCCTGACGCGCCCCTACCTGCACCTCGCGATCCACGACAAGGACGACCTGATCGCCTTCCTGGGCCTCGCGCTGTGCGGCCTGCTCGCGGCCGCGCTCGGCTCGCCCCGCCGCGAGCGGCTCCTGGCGAGCCGCCGGCTCGTGCTGCTGCAGGCGGCGCTGCGCGAGGGCGCCTCGGCGGGTCCCGTCGACTCGGGCCTGCAGCAGATCGTCGACGCGGCACGCGGAGCGTTTCCCCTCGCGGCGATCGTCGTCCGCGACGCGGGCGGAAGGCTGCTCGCGCGCGCGGGGAGCGCCGGGGACGCCGCGTCCGCTCCGGCTCCGGCCGAGAGTCCCGCGGCGCTCGCCGCGACGGCGGAGCGCTGGGACTGGCGCGAGGGCGCCCCCCTGCCGGCGACGGGCGTGCGCCTGCCGCTCGTCGCGGCCGCGCGCCAGGTCGGCTGGGTGGACTTGTGGGGCGACGGGCGGCCCGCCGGGAACGACGCGAGACGGGCCCTGGCCGCGCTGGTCGCGGCGGTGTCGATGGTGATCGACGCGCGCGGCCGGGCGGCGATGACGGCGGCCCGGACGCCGCCCGCGAGTCCCTCCTGGAGCGTGGGAGGGCGTGAGGCGGGCGTCGAAGCGACCATGAACGCGATCGATGACTGACCGCGGGATCTTGATGCGGTCTTGATGTCAACGGGTGTAGCGTGTGCTCGTGCGCCCCGATCCCGACGCGCTCCTGCGCCGTGTCGAGCGCGACGAGCAGGCGCGGACGCCGCGGACGGCTCAAGGTCTTCTTCGGCGCGGCCCCCGGCGTCGGCAAGACCTACGCGATGCTCGAGGCGGCGCGGCGTCGCGCGCGCGGGCGGCACGCGACGTCGTGATCGGCTGGCTCGAGACCCACGGGCGGGCGGAGACGGAGGCCCTCGCCGACGGCCTCGAGCGCCTGGCCCCGCGCGCGGCGGAGCTGCGCGGGGTGCGCCTGCGCGAGTTCGACCTCGACGCGGCGCTCGCCCGCCGCCCGGCGCTGCTGCTGCTCGACGAGCTCGCGCACACGAACGCCCCCGGCGCGCGCCACCCGAAGCGCTGGCAGGACGCGGTCGAGCTCGCTCGACGCGGGCATCGACGTCTGGACGACGCTCAACGTGCAGCACCTCGAGAGCGTCAACGACCTCGTCGCAGCGCATCACCGGCGTCCAGGTGCGGGAGACGCGTGCCCGACCACCTGCTCGACGAGGCGGACGCGGTCGAGTTCATCGACCTGCCGCCCGAGGAGCTGCTGCGGCGGCTCGCCGAGGGCAAGGTCTACGTGCCCGACCAGGCCGCGCGCGCGGTCCGCAGCTTCTTCCGCAAGGGCAACCTGACCGCGCTGCGCGAGCTGGCGCTGCGGCGCACGGCCGAGCACGTCGACGCGGCGGTGCGCGACTACCGCGCGCGACCACGCGATCGAGCAGACCTGGCCGGTCGCCGAGCGCGTGCTCGTCTGCATCCGCCCGAACCCGGAGAGCCCGCGGCTCGTCCGCGGCGCGCGCCGGCTGGCGGCGCGGCTGCGCGCGGAGTGGCTCGTCGTGTGGGTCGAGTCGCCCGGCCAGCCCGCGCTCTCGGCGGAGGAGCGGCGCCACCTCGCCGCCGCCTTCGCGCTCGCGGAGCAGCTCGGCGCGCAGACGGCGACGATCACCGGCGCCGAGCGTCAGCGAGGCCGTGCTGCGCTTCGCGCGCGAGCGCAACGTCAGCAAGCTCGTGGTGGGCAAGCCCGCGCACCCGCGCTGGCGCGACCGGATCCGCGGCTCGCTCGTGGACGACCTCGTGCGCACGAGCGGCGAGCTCGACGTGTTCGTGATCGCGGGCGAGGCCGGGCCGAGCCCGTCGAGCCGCGCCCGGCACGGCGCTCCCCGCCGCGCGGCTACGCCTTCGCGGCCGCGGTGGTGGCGGCGGTCGACGCTCGCTCTCGCTGCCGCTGCACGGCCGTGCTCGACAAGCTGAACCTCGTGATGATCTACCTGCTCGGGGTCGTGCTGGTCGCGACGCGCTACGGCCGCGGCCCCTCGGCCTTCGCCGCGGTGGCGAGCGTCGCCGTGTTCGACTTCTTCTTCGTGCCGCCGCACCTCACGTTCGCGGTGCGCGACACGCAGTACGTGGTGACCTTCGCGGTGATGCTGGTGGTGGGGCTGCTGGTCAGCTCGCCTCGCCGCCCGCGTGCGCGACGTGGCCGAGATGGCGCTCCAGCGCGAGCCGCGCACGCGGCGCTCTACGCGCTCAGCCGGGAGCTGGGCGGGCTGCGCGACCCGCGCGAGGTGGCCGCCGCGGGCGCGCGCCACGCCGCGCTGGTGCTGCACGGGGAGGCCGCGGTGTTCCTGGCCACGGGCGACGGCCTCGAGCCGGTCGCGCGAGCCGCGTGCCGGCGTTCGCCGCCGACCCGAACGAGACGGCGGTCGCCCAGTGGTCCTTCGAGCACGGCCGGCCCGCGGGAGCCGAGACCGACACGCTGCCCGCGGCCGCGCGCGCTCTACGAGCCGATCGACGGCAGCCGCTCGCGGCTCGGCGTGCTGGCGCTCGAGCTGCCCGCGGCGGCCCGGCCGCTCGCCCCCGAGCAGCGCGAGGTGGTGAGCGCGCTCGCGCGCCTGATCGCGGCGCCGCTCGAGCGGGCGCAGCTCGCGGCCGAGGCGGAGCGCGCGCGGGTCGCGGCGGAGGCCGAGCGGCTGCGCAGCACGCTGCTGAGCTCGGTGTCGCACGACCTGCGCACGCCGCTCGCCGCGATCACCGGCGCGGCGAGCGCGCTGCTCGAGCAGCCGCCGCCCGCGCCGGCGGTCGCGCGCGAGCTCGCGTCCACCGTGCTCGACGAGGCGGACCGGCTGAACCGGCTGGTCCGGAACCTGCTCGACATGACGCGGCTCGAGTCGGGGACGCTCGCAGCCCCGGCGCGAGTGGCACCTCGCTCGAGGAGCTCGTCGGCTCGGCGCTCGCCCGCGTCGAGCGCCAGGCGGGCGCGCGAGGCATCGCGGCGCGCGTCGCCCCCGACCTGCCGCTCGTGGCCGTCGACGCGGTGCTGGTGGAGCAGGCGCTCGTCAACCTGCTCGAGAACGCGCTGCGCCACGGCGGGCGAGGGCCGGGTCGAGGTGAGCGCTCGCCGCGAGGGGGAGCGGGCCGTGGTGGAGGTGTGCGACGAGGGCCCCGGCTTCCCCGCGGACGAGGCGGAGCGCCTCTTCGACAAGTTCCACCGCGCGGCGGGCGGGCCGGGCGCCGGGCTCGGCCTCGCGATCGCGCGCGCGATCGTCACCGCCCACGGGGGCACGATCGCGGCCACGCTGCGCGCAGCCCCGCGGCGCCTGCTTCCGCTTCGACGCTGCCGCTCGGCGCGGCGCCCTCAGGCCCGCCCCCGGAGGAGGCCGCGTGAGCGCCGAGAGCCGGGAGACGGCAGGGAGCGAGCCGCTGGTGCTCGTCGTCGAGGACGAGCCGCAGCTCGTGCGCTTCCTGCGCGCGACGCTGCCGGCGCACGGCTTCCGCATGATCGACGCCGCCACCGGCGAGCGCAGGCGCTCGTCGAGGCGCAGACGCGCGCGCCCGACCTCGTGCTGCTCGACCTCGGCCTGCCCGACCTCGACGGCGTCGAGGTCGTCCGCCGCATCCGCGCCTGGAGCGCCATGCCGATCGTCGTCGTCTCCGCGCGCGGGCAGGAGACGGACAAGGTCGAGGCGCTCGACGCCGGGGCCGACGACTACCTGACGAAGCCGTTCGGCACCGGCGAGCTGCTCGCGCGCATGCGCGTGGCGCTGCGCCACTCGTCGCGCGTGCGGGACTCGGGCGAGCCGGTGGTCGAGGCGGGCGACCTGCGGATCGACCTGGGCGCGCGCGTCGTGTACCGCGACGGCGAGGAGGTGCGCCTGACCCGCACCGAGTACCGCCTGGTGGCCGTGCTCGCCCAGCACGCGGGCAAGGTCCTGACCCACCGCCACCTGCTGCGCGAGGTGTGGGGCCCCGGCGCCGCGAGCGAGACGCACTACCTGCGGGTCTACATGGCGCAGCTGCGCCACAAGCTCGAGGACGACCCGGCGCGGCCGCGCCACCTGCTGACCGAGACCGGCGTCGGCTACCGCTTGAAGGTGGACCGCGTGAGTCAGTCCGCGTTCGTGCGCCCGGGCGCGTCGGCGGCCCAGGTGCAGCGCGACTCGGCGGCGACCCGCCGGTCCGGCTGGCGGAGCTGGCTGATCGGCCGGCCGCTGTCGACGGCCGACGCGCCGCACCAGGCGATCGGCAAGGGCGTCGGGCTCGCGGTCTTCTCCTCGGACGCGCTGTCGTCGACCGCCTACGCGACGCAGGAGATCCTGATCATCCTGGCCATGGCGGGCACCGCCGCCCTCTCGTGGGTGCTGCCGGTCTCGGCCGCGATCGTCGGGCTGCTCGTGATCCTGACGATCTCCTACGAGCAGACGATCCACGCCTACCCCTCGGGCGGCGGCGCGTACATCGTCGCGCGCGACAACATCGGCGACCTCGCGGCGCAGGTCGCCGGGGCGGCGCTGCTGATGGACTACATCCTGACGGTGTCGGTCTCGATCTCCTCCGGCGTCGCGCAGATCACGTCCGCCTTCCCCGGCCTCTTCCCCTGGCGCGTGGCGCTCGGCGTGCTGCTGGTCGGCTTCGTCATGTTCATCAACCTGCGCGGGGTCAAGGAGTCCGGGCTCGTCTTCGCGCTGCCGACCTACTTCTTCGTCGGGATGATGTACCTGACGGTGGGCACGGGCCTCGTCCGCCTACCTGACCGGATCGCTGCACCCGGTGCCCGACCCGCCGCCCCTCGACATCGAGACGACGCGGGCGTTCGGGCTGTTCCTGCTGCTGCACGCGTTCTCGAGCGGCACCACGGCCGTGACCGGCGTCGAGGCGATCTCGAACGGCATCCCGGCCTTCAAGGAGCCGCGCAGCCAGCAACGCCGGCGTCACGCTGATGTGGATGTCGGGCATCCTCGGCTCGCTGTTCCTCGGCATCAGCTTCCTCGCCGGCCCGATCGGGGCGGTGCCCTCGGAGCACGAGACGGTGATCTCCCAGCTCGCGCGCGCGGTGTTCGAGGGGCGCGGGATCCTGTACCTGGCGGCGATCGGCGCGACCACGGCGATCCTGGTCATGGCGGCGAACACCGCCTACGCCGACTTCCCGCGGCTCGCGGCGCTGCAGGCGGCCGACGGCTTCCTGCCGCGCCAGCTCACCTACCGCGGCAGCCGGCTCGTCTACTCGCGCGGCATCGTGGTGCTCGCCCTCGTCGCCTCGCTCCTCATCGTGGTGTTCCAGGCCAGCGTCACCGGCCTGATCCCGCTCTACGCGATCGGCGTCTTCCTGTCGTTCACGCTCTCGCAGGCGGGGATGGCGCGGCGCTGGCGCAAGGTGGGCCGGCTCGGGGAAGGGCAGGAGGTCAGGGAGCGCGGCTCCGTGCTGCGCCCGGACCCGCGCTGGCGCCTGAAGCTGGTCGTGAACGGCGTGGGCGCCGTGATCACCGCGGTCGTGACGGTCATCTTCGCCACCACGAAGTTCACGACCGGCGCCTGGGTGGTGCTGATCGTGATCCCGCTGCTGGTGGCCGCGTTCTACTCCGTGCACCGCCACTACCGCACGCTCGCGGCCCAGCTCTCGCTCGAGAACTTCGGCCCCCCGGCGCGCGTCGACCGCCACCGCGTGATCCTGGCGCTGAGCGGGGTGCACCGGGGAACGGTGGCGGGCCTGCACTACGCGCGCTCGCTGTCCGGGGACGTGACGGCCGTCTACGTCGCCACGGACCCGGAGGCCGCGGCGGCCGTGGAGCAGAAGTGGGGCCTGTGGGGCGCGGGGGTCAGGCTCGTGATCCTGAACTCCCCGTACCGGCTGCTGCTCGAGCCGCTGCTCGCCTACGTGCGCGAGATCGCCGCGCGCAGCCAGCCGAACGAGGTGATCACGATCGTGGTCCCGCAGTTCGTGCCGCGCCGGAGCTGGCACAACCTGCTGCACGCGCAGACCGCGATGATGCTGCGCCTGGCGCTGCTCTTCCAGCCGGGCATCGTCATCACGAGCGTCCCGTACCAGGTGGGCGGCGACGCGCCGGCCTGAGGCGAACGGCCGATGACGCGTGATGCGAACGGATCACGCGCGCAGCGATGTGACAGAACTCTGACGGTCGCCCCGCGGGGCGGGTGCTACAAGCGGAGGATGGAGCGTACCGCCCTCACCCGCCACCCGCTCGGCTCTCGCGCGCGCGTGCTGCTCACCAGCGTCTTCGGGCCGTACGCCCGCGACGACGAGCACGGCAGCCGCGCGATCAACCCGATGGAGCTCTACCACAACCAGGTGACACGGGTGCAGGGGCCGTTCTCGCTGCGCATGTTCCACCGCTCGTGGGGCCTCATGCTCATCCAGGCGAACCTCGAGGCGCCCACCACGCTCCTCGACTTCCCCACCCTCGAGCGCTTCGAGGAGGAGATCCGGACGGTGCCGTACGACGTGGTCGGGATCAGCGGCATCCTGCCGAACATCGGCAAGGTGAAGCTCATGTGCGAGCTCGTGCGCCGGCACCAGCCGAAGGCCACGATCGTCGTGGGCGGCCACATCGCGAACCGGCCGGGGCTCGGCGAGCTGATCGACGCCGACCACGTGGTCGCGGGCGAGGGCGTCGCGTGGTTCCGCGGCTTCCTCGGCGAGGACGCGGGGGCGCCGGTCCGCCACCCGCAGATCGTGTCCGCGCTTCGACGCGCGGACGATGGGCGTCCCGTTCGGCCAGGGCGACGGGCGAGACCGCGGCCACCGTGATCCCGTCGGTCGGCTGCCCGCTCGGCTGCAACTTCTGCTCGACCTCGGCCATGTTCGGGGGCAAGGGCCGGTTCTTCAGCTTCTACGAGGGCGGCGACGAGCTCTTCGAGGTGATGCGGGGCCTCGAGCGGGCCCTCGACGCGCGCTCGTTCTTCGTCATGGACGAGAACTTCCTCCTCCACCGCAAGCGCGCCCTGCGGCTGCTCGAGCTGATGCGGGAGCACGGGAAGGCGTGGGCGCTCTACGTCTTCAGCTCGGCGAACGCGCTCCGGCTGTACACGGACGACGAGCTCGTGGGCCTCGGCGTCTCGTGGGTCTGGCTCGGCCTCGAGGGCGAGCGAGAGCGCCTACGCCAAGCTCAAGGGCACGGACACCCTGTCCCTCGTGCAGCGGCTCCAGGGCCTCGGCATCCGCGTCCTCGGGTCGAGCATCGTCGGCCTCGCCGAGCACGGGGCCGACAACATCGACCAGGCGATCGACCACGCGGTCGCGCACGACACCGAGTTCCACCAGTTCATGCTCTACACGCCGGTGCCGGGCACGCCGCTCCACGCGGAGCACCGGGCGAAGGGGACCTTGCTCTCCGCCGAGGAGTGCCCCGACGCCGACACCCACGGGCAGCTGCGCTTCAACTACCGCCACCCCCGCATCAAGAACGGCGAGGAGACGGAGTACCTGCTGCGGGCGTTCCGGCGCGACTTCGAGGTGAACGGGCCGAGCGTCACCCGCATCGCGCGCACGCTGCTGCGCGGCTGGCTCGCCCTGAAGGACCACCCCGACCCCCGGGTGCGCGACCGCGTCGCGTTCGAGACGAAGGACCTCAAGACCCAGTACGCGGGAGCGCTCTGGGCTTCCGAGCGGTGGTTCGCGCGGACGAACCCGGTGCTCGCGGCCCGGCTGCGAGTCACACGGCACGGGATCGAGCGGGAGTTCGGCTGGAGGGCGCGCCTCGCCGCGCGCGTCGTCGGCCCGGTCGTGCTCGCGACACTGTGGCGCGAGGAGCGCCGCCTGCGCCGCGGCCGGACCTACGAGCCGCCGACCTTCTACGAGGCGAACCCGGCGGCGGCGGCGCGGGCCGAGGTGGCGACTCGCGGGGCCGTCCCCTGCCGCTGGGTCGAGCCTCCCGCCCGGACGGCCGAGGCGAGCGAAGCCGTCGCCTGACCTAGCTCAGGATCCCGCCCCCCCAGAGACGGGCCAGGAACTCCCGCCAGGGCAGGACGTCGATGCCTTCGACGAGGCGGGGTGCCCGCTCGTTGCTGACGAGAATGGCGCGACGCGGACGGTGGTCCTGGACGAAGGCGCGGAGGGAGCGGAAGTCCGAGGGGTCGAGGCGCGACGTCCCCTTCACCTCGACAGCCACCTCCCCCTCCCCGAGCACGAAATCGACCTCGAGACCGCTCTTCGTACGCCAGAAGTGGACCGCGTAATCGAGCTCCCGGTAGGACCGGTGAGCCAGGATCTCCATGAGGACGAAGTGCTCGAGCGCTCGCCCGAAGGCCTCCCCACGCTCCTCGCGAATGCACCGCCGGGAGAGAGCGCCCGCCACCCCCACGTCGAACAGGTAGAACTTCGGGGCTTCCCGATGACCTGCCGCTCCTGCCGCTTCTTCCACGGCTCGACGAAGGTCCCGAGCAGCGTGTCGACGAGGATCTGGTAGTACTCCTTGACGGTCTTCGAGTCGACGCCGCAGTCCCTGGCGATGTTCGAGTAGTTCGTCAGGTCGCCGTGGGAGTAGCCCATGGCCTCGAAGAAGCGCGAGAAGGCGGCCACGTTGCGGGTGAGCCCCTCGTCGAAGACCTCCTCCTTCAGGTAGTCCAGGACGTAGGCCCGGAGCGAGCGCTCGTACTCGGGCTCCAGGTAGTGCGCCGGCACGAGACCCCGGTTGAGGGCCTGAAGGAGGTTGAACTTTCCGATCTCGATCGAGACGAGCGGGTGCATCTCGTAGCGCCAGGCACGGCCGCCGAGGAGGTTGACCCCGCTTCTCTTCAGCTTTCGGGCGCTCGAGCCACACAGGATGAAGCGCAGCCCCGGTTCTCGATGAGCCAGTGGATCTCGTCCAGCAGGGGCGGGACCTTCTGGACCTCGTCGAGGATCACCGGGGCGCGGAGCTTCGCGGCGGGGGTGGCCTGGAGGCGCTCTCGGAGGAGTGCCGGCCGTCTCGCGAGATCCAGCATCAAGTCCGTCTGGAGCAGGTCGAAGGTGAGGCTCTCGGGAAAGGCCGACCGGAGGTAGGTGCTCTTTCCCGTCTTGCGGGGCCCCCAGAGGAAGGCCGACTGGTGGGACGGCAGGGAGATCTGCAAGGCCCGTCCGATTCTGACCATTTCGGAACGACCTCCGATCTGGTTCAACCAAAATGGAGTGTACTCCGAGTCGCCCGAGGCGACCAGCGAACCGCTGGTCCACACTCGGAATGACTTCGCTCAGGCCCTCGCGAGCACCTTCTCGTACGAGGCGAGGCGGGCGGCGTAGAGCGGGAAGCGCTCGCACACCTTGCGCACCTCGCGCTTCACCTCGGCCAGTTCCGTCTCGTTCTCGACCGCGTGGAGCGCGCGGGAGACGAGCTTCGCCACCTGCGCCATGTCCGCTTCCTTCATCCCACGCGTGGTGATCGCGGGGGTGCCGAGGCGGATGCCGGAGGCGACCATCGGCGAGTTCGCGTCGAAGGGGATCGTGTTCTTGTTGGCGGTGATGCCGGCCTTGTCGAGGGCCTTCTCCGCCACCTTGCCGGTGATGCCCTTCGCGAAGACGTCCACGAGCATGAGGTGGTTGTCGGTGCCGCCGGAGACGAGGCGCCAGCCCTCGCCCTGGAGCGCCTGGGCGAGCGCGGCCGCGTTCGTCGACGATCTGCCTCTGGTAGGCCTTCCACTCGGGGGCGAGCGCCTCCTTGAAGGCCACCGCCTTGGCCGCGACGACGTGCATGAGCGGCCCGCCCTGGACGCCGGGAAACACCGCCCGGTCGATCTCCTTTGCCCACGCCTCCTTGCACAGGACGAGGCCGCCGCGGGGCCCCCGGAGCGTCTTGTGCGTGGTCGTGGTCACGAACTCGCAGTGCGGGACCGGGCTCGGGTGGATGCCGGCCGCGACGAGGCCGGCGATGTGCGCGATGTCGGCCATGATCAGCGAGCCCGAGGCGTCGGCCGCCGCCCTCACCGCCGCGAAGTCGATGGTGCGCGGGTAGGCCGAGGCACCGACAACGATCACCTTCGGCTTGTGCTCGACCGCGAGGCGCTTCAGCTCCTCGTAGTCGATCCGCTCGTCCTCCTTGCGCACGCCGTAGGCCACGACGTTGAAGTACTTGCCGGAGAAGTTGAGCGGGTGGCCGTGGGTGAGGTGGCCGCCGTGGGAGAGGTTCATCCCGAGGATCGTGTCCCCGGGCTTGCACGCGGCGAGGTACACGGCGGTGTTGGCCTGGGCGCCGGAGTGCGGCTGCACGTTCGCGTGGTCGGCCCCGAAGATCTCCTTCGCGCGGGCGATGGCGAGCGTCTCCGCCACGTCCACGAACTCGCAGCCGCCGTAGTACCGCTTCCCGGGGTAGCCCTCGGCGTACTTGTTGGTGAGCACGGTGCCGAGCGCCTCGAGCACCGCCTCGGAGACGAAGTTCTCGGAGGCGATCATCTCGAGCTGGCGGCCCTGCCGCTCGGTCTCGTTGCGGATGGCCTCCGCCACCTCGGGGTCGGTCCGGGCCAGGTTCTCCATCGGGTTCACCTCGGTTCGGTCTTCGGGAGCTCGATCTTCGCGACGCGGCCCGCGTGGCGGCCACCGGCGAAGGGGGTCTTCAGCCACACCTCGAGGATCCGCTCCGCGAGGCCGTGGTCGAGGCTGCGGCTGCCGAGGGCGAGCACGTTCGCGTCGTTGTGCTCGCGGCTCAGGCGCGCCGTCTCCTCGTCGTACGCCACCGCGGCCCGAACGCCCGGGTGGCGGTTGGCGGCCATCGACACGCCGAGACCGGTGCCGCAGACCACGATCCCGCGCGCGAAGCGGCCCTTCTCCACGCCCTCGGCCACCCGGTGCGCGTAGTCCGGGTAGTCGACCGAGTCGGTCGAGCGCGTGCCGATGTCCTCGTAGGGGACGCCGAGGCGTTCGAGGGCCTTCTTGAGCTTCTCTTTCAGGTCGAAGCCGGCGTGGTCGGAGCCGAGGAGGATTGGATCGGGCATGGCGTCTCACGAGTATATCGTGCCCGCTCCCGCGCCCCGGCGGGGCCAGGCTCAGCTCGCGAGCTTCCTCTTCGCCTCCGGGTAGGCGAGCGCGCGCTCGATGTTGTTCTGCCCGGAGTCCACTACCGCCTGGTAGGCCGCCCGGGCTTCCGCTCGGGCGCCCTTCTTCTCGTAGGCGCGCGCGAGGAGCAGCTGGTGGAAGGGGTCCTGCGCGTCGGCCTGCTTCAGCTCCACGATGGCCGTGTCGTAGTCGCCGGCCTCCAGCTTCAGGTAGCCGGCGAGGTAGTGCCAGGCCGGCAGGTACTGCTTCCCGGCCTCGCCGCCGTCGTCGATCATCTTCTTGACCCCGAGGGCCTCGGTCCAGGCCTGCTCGTGCTTCCCCATCTTCGCGAGGACCCGGCACTGCCCGTGCTGCAGCCGACCCCGCCACACCTGCTTCTGGTCCTCGGGCAGGCTGCTGCCCGGCACGCTCTCGTAGCCCTTCTCGTACGCCTTCATGGCGGCGTCGAGCCGGCCGTTCTCGAGGTTGACGCGGGCGATCGAGTTCCAGATGAAGACCTCGGGGAAGCCCTGCGCCGCCCCGCTGTCCCGGTACTCGGCCAGGTAGGCCTGGAGCGCCTCGAGTGCGGGGTCCACCCGCCCCTCGTAGAGGTAGCTGAACGCCAGGCCGTAGCGGACGGCGAACGGCGCCGACCCTTTCGGCAGGGACTTCTCGACGTCGAGGAAGGTCCGGCGGGCCTTCTCGTACTCGCCCGCGACGAGGTCCTCGTTCGCGAGGAACGCGCGGACCCGCGGGCTCGGCGGGCCGATCTCGTCGGCCCGGCGGAAGGCCGCGCGGGCCTTGCCCGCGTCCGTGCCCTGGTAGATCTGGCCCAGGATGACCTGCACGAGCCGCTCGCCGGGGTAGTCCGCGGCCAGCTGCTCGAGCGCGGGGATCGCCTTCAGGAAGTCCGCTCCCTGGTTCGCGCGCGCGACCACCATCGCGTCGATGAACCGCCGCTCCCCGTCCGAGGCCTTCTTCGAGAGCACGACCGCCCGCTCGAGGTGCTTCTCGTTCTCCGGCGGCGGCGTCACCGCCGAGAGGTAGTAGACACCCATCGCGAACTCCGGGTCCGCGGCCACGACCTTCTGCGCGACCGCGATCGTGTCCGGCCCGAACTGGAAGCTCTCGATGCGCTGCTGGACCTCGAGCAGGCCCTGCTTCGCCGCGGGCGACGCCGTCGTCCAGTCGAACCGCTTGCCCGGCGCGGCGGCCGCTCCGGCCGCCAGACCGGCGACGAGTCCAAGAAAGAGGATGCGCTTCATCATCGACTCTGCTCCTTCCCGTCCACGCTCTTGGAGGAACGGCGCCTCGCAGCGGAGCGGATGGGTTCGAAGGGAGTACGCCGGTTCCCGCGCTTTGTTCCGCCCGGGGGCGAGCGATGCCGCCGGACACGCGCGGGACGGCTGCGTGCCAGAATCGCCCCGCGACCATGACCCGGATCCCGAAGCTCGACGGCGTCGAGGGGAACATCCCGAAGCTGGCCGCCCTGCGCTTCCTGTGCTGGATGCACCTGATGAGCGCGGTGATCATTCCCTTCTTCCGCGAGTGGGGCCGGCTGAGCTTCGTCCAGATCTTCGCCCTCCAGACCTGGTTCATGGTCGCGTGCTTCCTGATGGAGGTGCCGACCGGGGCGGTGGCCGACCGCTTCGGGAGGAAGGTGTCGGTCGCCTGCGGCGGCTTCCTTCTCGCCGCGGCTTCGCTGCTGTACGGTTCCTTCCCGCACCTCGCGGTGTTCGTGGTGGCCGAGGGCCTGTTCGCGGTCGCGATCACGCTCATCTCGGGCGCCGACGAGGCGCTCGCGTACGACTCGCTCCTGGCCCAGGGGCGCCAGGCCGAGGCTTCACGGATCATGGCTCGCCTCGAGGCAGCGAAGCTCGCCGGAATCCTGGCCGGCGCGCTTCTCGGCGCCGTGGTCGCCTCGCGATTCGGGGTGCGCTGGCCGATGCTGCTCCAGGCGGTCCCGCTGGGCCTCTCGGGGCTCGTCGCCCTCACCCTCGTCGAGCCGACCCGCGGCCGGAACGAGGCGGCGCCGGGCGAAGGCTACCTCCGTCTCCTCTCCGGGGGACTGCACCACTTCCGCTCCGCGCCGGAGCTGCGGGCGCTCGCGATCGACCAGGTCGCGTGCGCCACCGTCGCCTGGCTCGTGATCTGGCTCTACCAGCTCCAGCTCGCGCGCGTCGGGGTGCCGCTCGCCGCGTTCGGGGTGGTCCACGCGGCCATGGGCCTGGGGCAGATCGCCCTCCTGTCCCGCGTCGCGTGGGTCGAGCGCGCGGTCGGGGGGAAGGCCCGGCTCGTCCGCCTCACCGCCGTCGTGCCCGCGCTCGCCATGCTGGGACTGGCCGCCACGACCAGCGTCGCGGCCAGCATCGCCTTGATCGTGGCCGCCGCCGCGACGGGCCTCGGGCGGCCGCCGCTGTTCAGCGGGCCGATCAACCGGCTCATCCCCTCCGAGCGGCGGGCGACGGTTCTCTCGGCGGTCTCGGCGGCCCGCACGCTCGCGGTGGCGATGGTCTACCCGGCGGTGGGAGCGATCCTCGACCGCTCGCTCGTCGCGGCCCTCGTGTTCCTGGGGGTGCTCGGCCTGGCCGCGGCCACGCTCGCCCGCGCCCCCGCCAGGCTCCTCGCGGAGCCGGCCCCGAATACGGGCGACTGAGCGTCGGCGCCGCCGTCGCGGGCCACGGGCCGAGGCCCACTTGCGGGATGGGGCGGAGCTATGTATTCTCAGGATTGATGGTTTGCTAAACAACAATCGATTCTGTACATGGCGGACACCAACCCCGCCCATGGCAGCCCGACGCAGGGGCTGCAGGAGGTCGAGCATGGAAACCACGGTGACGCCGCCCCCGCGCTTCACGACGCGAGTCGGAGCGAGCGAGCCGGGACACGTCTGGGCCTGGCCCCTCACGGTCGTGCTCCACGGCCTCGCCGCCGCGGCGGTGGTGATCGTGCCGCTCCTCGGCGAGGAGCTGCTGCCCCCCGAGAACGCTGCGGTGGCCAGGGCCTTCTTCGTGGCGCCGGCCCTCGCGCCGGTGCCCCCCCCGCCGCCTCCACCGGCGCCAGCGCAGCGCGCGACGGCGCCGCGCGTGGCCCCGACGCAGACCTCCGGTGCTTTCACCGCCCCGGTCGACGTCCCCGAGACCATCACTCCGGACTCGGGGCTGGACATCGGCATCGAGGGCGGCATGCCGGGCGGCGTCGAGGGTGGCGTGCCGGGCGGTGTCGTGGGCGGTGTCGTGGGCGGCCTGGAGGGAGCGCCGCCTCCGCCTCCACAGGTCGTCCGGGTCGGCGGCGTCATCCGCGAGCCGCGCAAGGTCAAGCACGTCGCCCCGGTCTACCCGAACATCGCCATCGCGGCGAAGATCGAGGGCGTGGTGATCCTGGAGTGCACGATCAGCCCCCAGGGTCGCGTCGAGGGCGTGCAGGTGCTGCGGGGGATCCCCACTCTGGACGACGCGGCGATCGAGGCGGTGAAGAAGTGGGCCTACACGCCCACGCTGCTGGGTGGAGTGCCGGTCGGGGTGGTCATGACGGTCACCGTCAACTTCGTGCTGCAGCAGCGGACCGCGTCGTTCTGAGGGCCGGGGCGCCGGGGGTTCAAGGCGCTCCCAGCGTCTTCCCCCGGCGCTCGGAGTCCTCCCGTGCTTCGGCCAGGAGTGCCGTCCCGGCCTCGAACTCCTGCTTGAGCCTCTGGTACAGCTCCAGCACCCGCGGGACGTAGCTGCGGGTCTCGCTGGCGAGCGCCCCCGCGCCGGCCCGCAGGTAGCCGGCGTTGAGGGGGCCGCCGTTGTACTCGGCCAGGACCAGCTGGGGGTCCTTGTAGGTCGAGAACAGCACGTCCAGGTAGAGAGCCGCCGCCTGGGTGTTCTTCTCGGGGTCGAAGAGGATCGAGTCGTCGTAGCTCCAGCCGAGCGAGCGCGCCAGCAGCCGCCCGGTCGAGGGCCAGATCTGGTAGAGGCCCCGCGCGTCCGCGCGACTGCGGGCCTGCGGATCGAAGCCGCTCTCGACGAGCCCGATGGCGAGCAGGAAGAGCGGGTCGACCGCGGGGTACTTCTCGCTCGCGGCCAGCGCGAGCTCCGCGTAGCGGTAGGCTTCGCCCAGGCTGACCCGCGGGTTCGCCTTCAGGATGTGGTTGCGCATGCCGAGGAGCAGCTGCCGCCTCCGGGCCTCGAAGGCGAAGCCCGACTCGAGCTGCTGCATCTTCCGCTCGGCCCTCGCCATGGCGGCGGCGGTCTCCTGGTTCTTCCGGTCGAAGTCGCGCACGACCCAGTGGCCCAGGAGGACGGCGGCGGCGAGAAGGAGGCAGAGGAAGAGGACGGCGAGAGACTGCCAGCCGCTTCCCTGGCGGATCACGATGGTTCGCGGCTCCGAGGGTCCTCCGGGGTCGTCCGCCGTCGAGCGCGAGCGCCGCTCGTTGAAGCTCAGGGGCTTCCGGGCCTCCTCGTTACGGATCATCGGGGCCTCCTCGGATCGGTTGTGCGGTGTGCGGGTGAGGTAGCTTACTCGTGAGTCGGTGCGCACCGGCTGTGACCCCGCTCACTCGGGTCGTGATAACTTCTCGCTCGCATGGGAGCGCCGGTCGTGGTGTGGGTCCTCGCGCGACCGGGCGACGCCGGTCTTCACCTGCTCGAGTCGCCGCTCGAAGGCGTCCGCTTCGTCGTCGGCTGGGAGCCGGAAGCCTTCGACCACGCGCCCGCGCCCGATGCGCTCCTCGACTGCTGGGCCGGACCGACCCGCATCCTCGCGGCCCTGGGCCGGGCCCCTGGCCTGCGATGGATCCACGCGCGCTCCGCCGGCCTCGACCACGTGCTCGTGCCCGAGGTCGTCGCCCATCCCGCGGCGCTGACGAACGGCCGGGGCGCCTTCAGCGCCGCGCTCGCCGAGTTCGCCCTCGCCGCGCTCCTCTTCTTCGCCAAGGACCTGCGGCGGCTCGTCGCGCAGCAGGCCGCGGGCGCATGGGAGCCCTTCGACATGGAGCGGCTCGAGGGGCGCACCGTCGGGATCGTGGGCTACGGCGACATCGGCCGAGCCGTGGCCTCCCGGCTGCGGCCGCTGGGGGTGAAGGTCCTGGCCCTGCGCCGCCGGCCCGAGCTCTCGCACGGGGACGCGCTGGCGAGCGAGACGGTCCCCCCCGAGCGGCTCCTCGATCTGATGGCGCGCTCGGACGACGTGGTGGTGGCCGCGCCCCTCACGCCGCAGACGCAGGGGCTCGTCGGCCGCGAGGCGATCGCCGCGATGAAGACGACGGCCGTGCTCGTCAACGTCGGGCGCGGGCCGGTGGTCGACGAGACGGCTCTCGTGGCGGCCCTCGAGCAGGGCCGGATCCGCGGCGCCGCCCTCGACGTCTTCGAGACGGAGCCCCTGCCGCCCGGCCACGCGCTCTGGCGGTTGCCGAACGTGCTCCTCTCGCCCCACTGCGCCGACCACGTGCCCGGCTGGGTCGACGAGGCCATGCGGGTCTTCCTCCGGCAGCTCGAGCGGTTCCGCCGGGGAGAGCCGCTGCGGGACGTCATCGACAAGGCCGCCGGCTACTGACTCGCCTGCACGTGGCCGGCGGGCCGCGGGAGTGTATGCTGGTCGGCCCATGAACATCGAGGGACCGGTCGTCGTCAGCCGCAAGGGACAGGCGCGCATCGAGCGCGGGCACCCGTGGGTCTTCCGCTCCGACATCGAGAAGGTCGGCGGAGCCACGCCGGGGGCGGTGGTGCGGGTGGCGGACGTGCGCGGGACGCCGCTCGGCTTCGCGTTCTGGTCGTCCCACTCGGAGATCCGCCTGCGCATGATCGAGCGCGGCGAGACGCTTCCCGAGAGCTTCCTCCGCGACCGGATCGAGCGGGCGCTCCGCTGGCGCGAGACGGCGGCGGCAGGGGCGGAAGCGTACCGCGTCGTCCACGGCGAGGGCGACGGCGTGCCGTCGCTCGTGGTGGACCGCTACGGCGACTACCTCGCGATCCAGACCCTCTCGCAGGGCACGGATCGCGCGAAGGCCGAGATCGTCGCCGCGCTCGTGGACCTGCTGAAGCCCAGGGGCATCGTCGAGCGCAACGACCCGCGGGTGCGGGCGCTCGAGGGCCTGGAGCAGACGGTCTCCGTTCTCCACGGCGAGGTGCCGGACGTCGTCGAGGTGTCCGAGGGGGACGTGCGGTTCCGCGTCGACCTCCGCAAGGGGCAGAAGACGGGCCTCTTCCTCGACCAGCGCGAGAACCACCTCGCGGCGCGCCAGTACGCGCGCGGGCGCGTGCTCGACGCCTTCACCTACGACGGCGGCTTCGCCCTCCAGGTGGCGCGCCAGTCGGACGAGGTCATCGCGGTCGATCTCTCCGCCGAGGCGCTGGAGCGCGTGAAGGCCAACGCCGCCCTCAACGGCATCGCGCAACGTGACCACCCGGGACGCCAACGTGTTCGATCTCCTGCACGAGCTCGACCACCGGGGCGAGCGCTTCGACACCGTGATCCTCGACCCGCCCGCCTTCGCCAAGAGCAAGGACGCGGTGGAGAAGGCGGCCCGCGGCTACAAGGAGATCAACCTCCGCGCGCTGAAGATCCTGAAGCCGGGCGGCTGCCTCGTGACCTGCTCGTGCTCGTTCCACATCCACGAGGAGGACTTCGAGGCGATCCTGGCCTCGGCCGCGGTGGACGCGCGGGCGACGGTCACCGTCGTCGAGAAGCGCCGCCAGGCGCGCGACCACCCGGTCGTGCTCGGCGTGCCGGAGACGTACTACCTGAAGGCCTTCGTGCTGCGGAAGCTGGAGTAGCCACCCGCACTGCTCAGCGCCACGGCGGTCCGCGGTCGGAAGGCTAGGATGGCAACGCCCGTCCCGGTCGCGACGATTCGCTACACCCCCCGCTTGCGGTCCTCGCCAGCGCCTTGAGCGCGGCGTGGCGGTACATGTCGGAGAGGGTCGGGTAGTTGTAGAGCGTCTCCGCGATGTCGTGGGCGGTGGCGGAGGAGCGCAGGAGCGCCTGCCCGATGTGGATGATCTCGCTCGCCGCGCTGCCCACCACGTGGGCGCCGACGAGCCGGAGCGACGGGCGCTCGAAGACGAGCTTCAGCATCCCGCCCGACTCGCCCAGGATCTGGCCGCGCGGGTTCTTCTCGTAGTTGCCGCGGCCGGCCACGTAGTCGGTCCCCTTCGCGACCAGCGACTCCTCCGTCTCGCCGATGTAGGCCACCTCGGGGATCGAGTAGACGGCGAAGGGCAGGACCTCCGTGCGCCCCTTGGGCCCCGGGATGCCGAGGGCGTGGCGCAGGGCGGCCCGGCCCTGCTCCATGGCGGTGCTGGCGAGCGCCGGGTAGCCGATGACGTCCCCCACCGCGTAGATGTGGGAGTGGACGGTCTGGTAGTGCTCGTTCACCTCGAGGAGGCCGTACTTGCCCGGCTTGATCCCGAGCGTGCCGAGGCCTATGTCGCTGGTGTTGCCGTCGCGGCCGACGCAGTAGAGGAGCACGTCGGAGTCGAGGCGGCGGCCCGCCTTTGTCGCGCAGGCGACGCGGGGCGGCGTCCCGGGAGTGCGCTCGACGCGGGCGTAGCGGTCCGAGTGGACGATCCTCACCCCGAGCCGGCCGAGCTCCACGACGCAGCGCGTCCACGATCTCGCGGTCGAGGTAGGGCAGCAGCCGGTCGCGCGTGTCCACGAGGGTGACCGCGATGCCGAGGGCGGCGAAGATGCTGGCGTACTCGATCCCGACGACACCCGCCCCGAGCACGGTCATCGTCTTCGGCATGCGGGGCAGCTGCAGGATCGTCTCCGAGTCGAAGACGGTCTCGCCGTCGAAGGGCACGTCGTCGGGGCGGTTGGGGCGCGAGCCGGTGGCGATCACGAAGAAGTCGGCGGTGAGGGTGCGGGTGTCGGCGCCGTTCGGCGGCGTGACCGCCACCGCGTGGGGGCCGGCGAAGCGCGCGTGGCCCTGGACGACCTCGACCGCGTAGCGCCCCAGCGACTCGTTGATGAGCTCGAGCTCCCTCTGGACGACCGCCCGCTCGCGGTGCATGAAGTCGGCCACCGTCAGCTCGGGGCCGACCTCGTAGCGGATGCCGTGGAGGCGGTTGCGGGTGAGCTGGTAGAAGAAGACGGCGCTCTCGCGCAGCGTCTTCGAGGGGATCGTGCCCCAGTTGACGCGGTTGCCGCCCACCACGTGGGCGCGCTCGACGACGGCCACGGTCTTTCCGGCTCGCGCCGCCTGGATGGCCGCCCGCTCCCCCCCGGGGCCACAGCCCAGGACCACGACGTCGTAGTGCGCCATCTCCTCCCCGCCGAAAGCGTCATTCTACGCGTCCCGACGGCGTGCCGGGCGCGGTAGACTTGCGGCTCTCATGCACTCGGAAGCCTTCGTCCCCTCCCTGGCCTGGGCCTTGCCCTTCGCGGGCTTGCTCCTCTCGATCGCCGTGCTTCCCCTCGCCGCCCCGCACTTCTGGGAGTCCAACCTGCGCAAGCTCGGGGTCGCGCGCCCTGCTGGGTGCGCCCGTGCTCGTCCTCTACCTGCGCGCCCACCCGGAGTCGCTCGTCCACGCCGCCACGGACTACGTGTCGTTCATCGTCCTGCTCGGGCGGGCTCTTCGTGATCTCGGGCGGGATCCTCCTCGAGGGCGACCTCGAGGCCACGCCGCGCACGAACGCCGCGTTCCTCGGCCTGGGCGCCGTCCTCGCCTCGTTCGTCGGGCACGACCGGCGCCTCGATGCTCCTCATCCGGCCCCTGCTGCAGACGAACCGCGAGAGGAAGCACGTCGCCCACACCGTGGTCTTCTTCATCTTCCTCGTCTCGAACATCGGCGGCTGCCTGACGCCGCTCGGCGACCCGCCGCTCTTCCTGGGCTACCTCCTGGGCGTGCCGTTCGTCTGGACGCTGCGCCTCTTCGTCCCCTGGCTGTTCACGACGGCGCTGGTGCTCGCCATCTACGTCCTGTGGGACCGGCGGGCCCACGCGCGCGAGGCGAAGGCGGACCTGAAGCGGGACTTCTACGAGGTGCGCCGCCTGCGCCTGGCCGGCAAGGAGAATCTCGCGCTGCTCGGCGGCGTCCTCGGAGCCGTCGCCTTCCTGGGCGCGCCCTGGCGGGAGCTCGCGATCATCGGGCTCTGCGTGGTGTCCTGGGTGCGCACCGACCCTGACCTGCGCAGGGCCAACCGATTCACGTTCCAGCCGATCCTCGAGGTGGCGGCGCTCTTCGCCGGCATCTTCGTCACGATGCTGCCCGCGCTCGACATCCTGCGCGCGCGGGGCGCCGAGCTGGGCGTTCGCGAGCCGTGGCAGTTCTTCTGGGCGACCGGGGCGCTCTCGTCCTTCCTCGACAACGCGCCGACCTATCTCACCTTCCTGGCCCTGGCCCAGGGGCTGGGGCAGCCGGCCGAGGTGGTGGGCGTGTCCCACGCGACCCTCGTGGCGATCAGCCTGGGCGCGGTGTTCATGGGGGCGAACTCGTACATCGGCAACGGCCCGAACTTCATGGTCCGCTCGATCGCCGAGGAGCGCGGCGTGAAGATGCCGAGCTTCGGCGGCTACATGCTCTACAGCGTCGGCGTCCTCGTGCCCGTCTTCCTCCTGGTCACGCTGGTGTTCTTCCGCTGATGAGCCCCGGCTGGGCGGCGTTCGCCGCGGTGCTCGCCGCGAACGCGATTCTGACGGGCGCCCTCGCCCTGCGGGTCTGGCGGCAGAGCCACGTCCCGGGCCGGCGCGCCTTCGCCGGCACCATGATGGCCCTCGCGATATGGGCCGGCGGATACGCGGGCGAGACCCTGGCGCCGTCCGTGGAGGCCAAGACGGCGTGGCTCCGGGTCGAGAACCTCGGCATCGTGACTCTCGTGCCGCTCTTCTTCCTGTTCGCGCTGCGCTACACCGGCGGGAGCGTCGTCGCCTCCCGGTGGGCGCTGGGGGTCGTCTCCGTGGTGCCGGTCCTCACGCTCCTCCTCCTGTCCTCCGGGACGGGCGCCAGCCTCCACTACGCCAGCCTCCGACCCTTCTCGGACGCGGGGGGGCCGCTGGTCGTGGCCGGGGGGCCCTGGTACCACGTGCAGACGGTGCACTCGCACTTCCTGATGCTCGCGGGCACGGTGCTCCTCCTGCGCGCCATGCTCCGCCGCCCGGAACGGTACCGCGCTCCGGCCGCCGTCCTTCTCCTGGGAATCGCTGCCCCGTGGGCCGCGAACGTGTACTACCTCGCGGGGAGGGTGTGGCCCGGCCTGGCGTCGCCGGTGGACTTCACGCCGCTCGCGTTCGGAGTCCTCGGGTTGGTGTACGGCGTCGGGGTGTTCCGGCTGCGGCTCTTCGACATCGTCCCGCTGGCGCGAGACGCCATCCTCGAGGGACTGCCGGACGTCGTGGTCGTCCTCGACTCCGACGACCGCGTGGCGGACCTGAACAAGGCCGCGGCGGGCCTGCTGGGCGCCTCCCGGACGAGCCTCGTGGGCCGCAGGGCCGAGGAGGCGCTGGGCTCCCTGCCCGCCCTCGCCGACTGCGTGGCCGAGACGCAGGAGGGGCAGCGCACGGTCGAGATGCCGGGGACGCCGCCGCGCTGGCTCGAGGTCGCGGTCTCGCCGCTTCACGACCGCCGGGGCGGGCGCACGGGGCGAGTGGTGGTCGCGAGGGACGTGAGCGGGCGCCACCACGCCGGGGAGCAGATCCGCCTGCTGAGCGCGGCCATCGGCTCGGCCGCCTCCGCCGTCGCGATCTCCGACCCGAAGGGCGTGTGCCTCTGGGTCAACCCCGCATTCACTCGGATCACCGGCTACTCTCCGGAGGAGATCGTGGGCCAGCCCCTCTCCCGGCTGAAGTCGGGGGCGCACGACGAGGCCTTCTACGCGTCGCTGTGGGAGACCATCCTGGCCGGGGACGCCTGGCACGGCGAGATCGTGAACCGGCACCGCGACGGCCACCTCTACACCGAGGAGCAGACGATCTCCCCGGTGCGCGACGAGGCGGGCGTCATCACCCACTTCGTGGCGGTCAAGCAGGACGTCAGCGAGCGGCGCCGGATGGAGGAAGGGCTGCGCACGGCGAACGAGACGCTCAAGGCACAGCTCGCCGAGATCGAGGCCCTGCAGGCGAAGCTGCGCGATCAGGCTCTGCGCGACCCCCTGACCGGGGTGTTCAACCGCCGCTTCCTCGCGGAGACGCTGGCGAGGGAGACCGCTCGGGCGCGGCGCGACAGCCGGGCCTACGCCGTGGTGATCCTGGACCTCGACCACTTCAAGCGGGTCAACGACACCCACGGCCACGAGGCGGGCGATCGCGTCCTCGTCGCGGCCGCGGAGCTGCTGCGCTCGCACACGCGCGAGGGCGACCTCGTCTGCCGCTACGGCGGCGAGGAGTTCGTGGTGCTGATGCCGGGCTCCTCGGCAGTCTCGGCCGCCCGGCGCGCCGAGCTCTGGCGGGCCGCCCTGGAGATGCAGCGGTTCCGCTTCAAGGGCGGGGACGTCACCGTCACCCTGTCGGCCGGGGCGGCGTGCTTCCCGGACGACGGGGCCGACGGCGAGGCCATCCTGCGCGCGGCCGACGAGGCGCTCTACCGGGCCAAGGCCGACGGCCGCAACCAGGTGAAGACATTCAGCGGTCCAAAGAATTAGCCTGATAGCGCTCAGGTTACTTGACAATATATAGCTCATGCCCTATCTTCTCTATAGCGGAGGATTCTGGAAGGCATGCGTCTCGACCAGTTCACGGTGAAGGCCCAGGAGGCCCTGACGTCCGCCCAGACCCTGGCGGAGAAGAGCGACCACCCGGAGGTGACGACCGAGCACCTCCTGAAGACGCTGCTCGAGCAGGAGGGCGGCGTCGTCCCTTCCGCGCTCGGCAAGCTCGGGGTGAACGCCGGGCGGCCTCGCCGCCGACGTCGAGAAGAGCCTCGCCTCCCTGCCGAAGGCGCAGGGCTCGGCCACCCACATCTCGCCGAAGCTGGACGGCATCCTCAAGCAGGCCCTCCGCGAGGCGGAGGCGCTCAAGGACCAGTACGTCTCCACCGAGCACCTGCTGCTGGCGCTCGCTGGACTCGAAGACCCCGGTCGCCGAGGCCTTGAAGCGCGCGGGCGCCGCCCGCGATCCCCTCCTCAAGGCGCTCAAGGACATCCGCGGCAACCAGACCGTGAACGACCCGAACGCCGAGGACCGCTACCAGGCCCTCGAGAAGTACGGCCGCGACCTGACCGAGCTCGCCCGCAAGGGGAAGCTCGACCCCGTGATCGGCCGCGACGACGAGGTGCGCCGCGTCGTCCAGGTCCTCTCCCGCCGCACCAAGAACAACCCCGTGCTCATCGGCGAGCCGGGCGTCGGCAAGACCGCGATCGTCGAGGGCCTCGCCCAGCGCATCGTCAAGGGCGACATCCCCGAGTCGCTCAAGAACAAGCGCGTGGTGGCCCTCGACCTCGGCGCCCTCATCGCGGGCGCCAAGTACCGCGGCGAGTTCGAGGACCGGCTGAAGGCCGTCCTCAAGGAGGTGACCGAGTCGGAGGGCGAGATCGTCCTCTTCATCGACGAGCTGCACACGGTCGTGGGCGCGGGCGCGGCCGAGGGGTCGATGGACGCCTCGAACATGCTCAAGCCCATGCTCGCCCGCGGCGAGCTGCGCTGCGTGGGCGCCACGACGCTCAACGAGTACCAGAAGCACATCGAGAAGGACGCCGCCCTCGAGCGGCGCTTCCAGCCCGTCTACGTGGGCGAGCCCTCGGTCGAGGACACGATCGGCATCCTGCGCGGCCTCAAGGAGCGCTACGAGGTCCACCACGGCGTCCGCATCCAGGACCCCGCCCTCGTGGCCGCGGCGACGCTCTCGAGCCGGTACATCGCCGACCGCTTCCTGCCCGACAAGGCCATCGACCTCGTGGACGAGGCCGCCTCGCGCCTGCGCATCGAGATCGACTCGATGCCGACCGAGATCGACCAGGTGGAGCGGAAGCTCATCCAGCTCGAGATCGAGCGCCAGGCGCTCAAGAAGGAGTCCGACAAGGCCTCGAAGGAACGGCTCTCGAAGGTCGAGAAGGAGATCGCGGACCTGCGCGAGACCTCGGCCGGCATGAAGGCCCACTGGCAGCAGGAGAAGGAGGCCATCCAGAAGATCCGCGCCACCAAGGAGCAGATCGAGCAGGCGCGCTTCCAGATCGACGCGGTGACCCGCAAGGGCGACCTCGGCAAGGCCTCCGAGCTCCAGTACGGGACGCTCCCCCACCTGGAGAAGCAGCTCGTCGACGAGAACAAGAAGCTCGCCGAGCTGCAGTCGAAGCAGAAGATGCTGAAGGAGGAGGTGGACGCCGAGGACGTGGCCGAGGTGGTCGCCAAGTGGACGGGGATCCCCGTCTCGCGCCTCCTCGAGGGCGAGATGCAGAAGCTCCTCCACGTCGAGGACCGCCTGCGCGAGCGGGTGGTGGGCCAGGACGAGGCGCTGCTCCTCGTGGCGAACGCGGTCCGCCGCGCCCGCGCGGGCCTCGGCGACCCGCGCCGGCCGATCGGCTCCTTCCTCTTCATGGGCCCGACCGGCGTCGGCAAGACCGAGCTCGCCCGCGCGCTCGCCGAGTTCCTGTTCAACGACGAGCACGCGCTCGTGCGCCTCGACATGTCGGAGTACATGGAGAAGCACACCGTGGCCCGCCTGGTCGGCGCGCCGCCCGGGCTACGTCGGCTACGACGAGGGCGGCCAGCTCACCGAGGCCGTGCGCCGGCGCCCCTACGCCGTCATCCTCTTCGACGAGATCGAGAAGGCGCACCCCGACGTCTTCAACGCGCTCCTGCAGGTGCTCGACGACGGGCGGCTCACCGACGGCAAGGGCCGCACGGTGGACTTCCGCAACACGGTCGTGATCATGACCTCGAACGTCGGCTCCGACCTCATCCAGGAGTCGTCGCGCCGCGGCGAGGACGACGAGCGGCTCAAGGACAAGCTGATGGACGTCCTGCGCCACACCTTCCGCCCGGAGTTCCTGAACCGCGTCGACGAGACGGTGGTCTTCAAGTCGCTCGGGAAGGACGAGATCGCCAGGATCGTGGACATCCAGCTCAAGGACCTGCGCAAGCGCCTCGCCGAGCGCAAGCTGCAGCTCGAGGTCACGCCCGAGGCCAAGGCGGTGCTCGCCGAGCGCGGCTACGACCCGGTCTTCGGCG
This sequence comes from uncultured Acidobacteriota bacterium, assembly GCA_963818355.1. GTDB lineage: Bacteria > Acidobacteriota > Vicinamibacteria > Fen-336 > Fen-336 > DATBSL01. Next base: position 76,561 of record CAWFSB010000024.1, read on the forward strand.
CGCGCCCGCTCAAGCGGACCATCCAGCGCATGATCGAGAACCCGCTGGCGGTCGAGGTCCTGGCCGGGCGCTTCGTCGAGGGCGACACGATCGTCGTCGCGCCCGACGGCGAGACCCTGAGCTTCCGCAAGGAGGCCCACGCCGTCGTGGCGAGCTGATCGCTACTCCATGGCGGTGTTGCTCACGAACGCGAGCATCGTGCCGTCGGGCGACCACGACGGCACGTTGATCGTGCCCTGCCCGCCGTAGAGGTACGCGATCACCCGCGGCGCGCCGCCCTCGATCGGCATCAGGCGGAGGGTGACCCTCTGGTAGTAGGGGTGGTCCGCGGGGGGGACCTCCTTCGGGAACGTGATGAAGACGATCCACTTCCCGTCGGGCGAGACGTGCGGGAACCAGTTGTTGTGCTCGTCGTTCGTCACCTGCTCCGGGTCCGCTCCGTCGGGCTTCATCCGCCAGATCTGCATCGTGCCGCTGCGGGTCGAGTTGAAGTAGACGTACCGCCCGTCCGGCGTGTACTCCGGCCCGTCGTCGAGCCCCGGGTGGCGGGTGAGGTTCGTCTCCTCGCCCTGCCCGTCCGCGGCGATCTTGTAGATGTCGAACTCGCCGTTCCTCCCGCCGGTGTAGACGAGGTGGCGGCCGTCCGGAGACCAGCCGTGAAAGTACGAGGGCGCAAGGCGCGTGATCCGCTTCGGCGTCCCGCCGGTGGCGGGAACGGTGTAGACGGCCGACTGGCCGTCGCCGTCGGTCTGGTCGCTGATGCCGAGCCACTCCCCGTCGAACGAGAGCACGTGGTCGTTGTTGTTCCGCACGGCGGTGCCGGTGTCGATCGGCGACGACTGCCTCGTGGCGAGGTCGAAGCGGCGGAGCCGCCCTCGCCCCTCGGAGCGGCCGGAGGTGTTGTAGATGAGCGCGCGCCCGTCCCGCGTCCAGTTCGGCGCCTCGAAGGGCTCCGCGGAGCTGTGGACCACCTGGCGGTTCCCGGTCTGCACGTCGAGGATCTCGAGACGGCTGCCGAGGTAGTCCCGGTAGGGAACGAAGCCCTCGCGGGCCGGGCGGACGAGACGCACGTCGCGGAAGACGGCGCTCTCCACCACGTCGGGATTGTGCGAGCACAGGAACAGCCCCACGTACACGTCGTCGCCGAGAGCGAGGTCCTCGACCTGGCTGGTCGTGAACATCTCGCCGAACCGGGCCGCCGAGAGGGTGAGGGTGTTCCCCTTCCTCTCGAGCTGGACGACGTCGGCCCCCTTGACCTCGGGGCGGGCCTCCTCCGTCGCGGCCCCCTTCGTGCGCCGGAACTGGAGCGAGATCAGGCCGTCGCCGTGCACCGCGGCGTCGGCGTACGGCGAGTCGGCGTCGAGGCTCGTGCGCGCGATGACGCCCGCCTTGCGGTGAGGGTCGACTCCCTCGCCCACGAGCTGCAGCCTCGCCTGGAGAATGAAGTCGCCCTTGATCCGCTTCCAGACGAACTGGAACTCGTCCCGCGGCCCCCACATGTTGACGCCCGCGGCGGAGAGCCGGTACTCCTGCGAGACCGCGTTGTAGGTGGCGGAACCCGGAAGCCGGGGCGCGCCGACGTCGGCGCTCGCCTCGAAGTCCCCGACCGGGGCGCCCTGCGCCCGGACGAGCGCGGCCGCCCCGGTGATCGAGCCGGCGAGAAGGCCGGCGGCCAGCACGCGAATGACGGGGCGCCGGAAGTGCGAGGTGTGGGTGTTCATCGAGCCTCCAGCCGGCCGAGCGGCCGGTGACGGCGCGATTGTATGCCGCGCGGCCGGGCGAGGCTCACCAGTTGGACGGCAGGTAGTCCTTGAAGAACTTGCCGAAGGCGTGCTCGCCGGTGTTGAGGCCGCTGAGGTACGGGTCGAGGACGCGCGCCGCGCCGTCCACGATGTCGAGCGGGGGCTGGAAGCCGAGCTCGTCGCGCTTGCGGGTGGCGTGGACGAACGGGTCCTCGTCGGTGATCCAGCCGGTGTCCACCGCGTTCATGTGGATCCCGTCGCGCACGTAGTCGCGGGCCGCGGTGAGGGTCAGCATGTTGAGCGCCGCCTTCGCCATGTTCGTGTGCGGGTGGCGGTCGGTCTTCGTCCCGCGGGAGAAGATCCCCTCCATGGCCGAGACGTTGACGACGTGCTTGTCGCGCCCCGGCACGCGGAGCATGAGCGGCTTCAGACGGGCGCACAGGATGAAGGGAGCCACGGAGTTCACGAGCTGGACCTCGATCATCTCCGGGGTGGACACCTCGGCGAGGGTGAGCCGCCAGGAGTTCACGGCCCGCAGGTCCACCTGCTGGAGATCGGCGTCGAGGGCGCCGTCGGGAAACAGGTCCTCGCGGCGCGCGCCCTCGTCGAATCCGAAGCGCACCTGGGACAGGCGCGCCGAATGGCGCAGGCCGAGGCCGGCTCCGCCGCCGCGCCAGGCGACGAGGCCGCCCGAAGGCCTCGCCGGCGGCGTCGGGCGCCGGGCCCGAGGCGCCCTCGAGAAGGCGGACGCACTCGTGGTGCGACGCGACCAGCGGCCTGCAGCTCCGGGGGCAGCGCGTCGATCGGGCGCTCCTCGAAGTCGAGCAGGTGCTCGAAGAAGCCGGGTGGACGGCGCACGGTCTGGCAGGCGTTGTTGACGAGCAGGTCGAGCCGGCCGAGCTCGTGGCTGACCTGGCTGCAGAAGATCTCGACGCTCGGCGAGTGGCGCAGGTCGAGGCCGTGCACCTGGAGGCGCGCTCCCCAGTCGGCGAAGTCCGGCTCGCTCGCGTAGCGCCGGGCGGCGTCGTGCGGGAAGCGCGTCGTGGCCACCACGGTGGCGCCGGCCCGCAGCAGCTTGAGGGCCGCCTGGTAGCCGATCTTGACCCGCGCCCCCGTGACGAGGGCCACGCGGCCGTGGAGGTCGGCCGTCTGGAAGCGCTTCTCGTAGTTGAGCTCGGCGCACGCGGGGCACAGCGCGTCGTAGAAGGCGTGCAGCGTCCTGTACTCGGCCTTGCAGACGTAGCAGGTCCTCGGCTTCAGGACCTCGCGCGGGCGCTCCACCTCGGGCGTGCCCGTCGTCAGCATGCGCGGCGGCGGCACGAAGACCTCCGACTCGCGCGCGGCCCGGATCCCGGTGCCGGCGAGGAGGGAGCGGTCGTGCGCCTCGGCCCGGCGCCGCTGGGCCGAGCGCAGCGACCTCACGAGGCGCCGCTTCTGGTCGAGGTCGGGGTGAATCGTGCGCCCGGCGGCCACCAGGAGCCGCGTCCTTTCCTCGTCCGGCAGCTGCGCGAGCAGCGAGCGGTCGCTCACCACCGCCTCGAGCACCTCGCGGGCCCGGCGCAGCTCCTCCGGCCCGGGCGCGCCGTCGCCCCGGGTCCGCGGGGCGGATCGGGTCGCGAGCGCGCGAGCGGGCGATCCTCGGTCTTCGGCCATCCCCACAGTTTACGCGGGTTCTGAGCGCCGTGGCCGGCCCTCTCGCGAGGTGCTAGTCTCACCCGTTCAATCCGGAGGCCAGCGATGTTCGACCCGTTCCGCTCCGACCTGCTGAAGGGCAAGACCACGATCATCACCGGCGGGGGCACCGGCCTCGGCCGCTCGATGGCGCTTCGGCTGGCCGGCCTCGGGGCCAGGGTGGCGGTGCTCGGCCGCCGGCCGGAGCCGCTCCAGGAGACGGCCCGGGCGATCCGCGAGGCGGGGGGAGTCGCGGCCGGGTTCCCCTGCGACGTGCGCGATCCCACCGCGGTCAAGGCCGCGTTCGACGCGGCGGAGACCGAGCTCGGCCCCGCGAACCAGCTCGTCAACAACGCGGCCGGCAACTTCCTGTCCCCCACCGAGGACCTCTCGCCGAACGCGTTTCACTCCGTGGTGCAGATCGTGCTCTACGGGAGCTTCCACTGCACGACCGAGCTCGGCCGGCGCCTGATCGCCCGCAAGGAGAAGGGCGAGGTGCTCGCCATCACCACGACCTACGCGGCCACGGGGTCGGCGTTCGTGGTGCCCTCGGCCGTGGCCAAGGCCGGGGTGCGGGCGCTCGTGAAGAGCCTGGCCGTGGAGTGGGCGGCCTACGGCATCCGCCTGAACGCCATCGCCCCCGGCCCCTTCCCCACCGAGGGCGCGTTCAGCCGGCTCCTGCCGGGGTCCGACCTCGAGAAGCAGGCCCTCGCCCGCATCCCCTGGAAGCGCTTCGGCGAGCACTGGGAGCTCACGAACCTCGTGGCCTACCTGCTCAGCGACGCCAGCCCCTACCAGACCGGGGACGAGGTGACGATCGACGGGGCGGAGGCGCTGCTCTCCGGCCAGCAGTTCGCGTCGTTCGTGCGGATGGACCGGGACGCCGCGAAGCAGATGATGGCGGCGATGAAGCCGAAGAAGTGAATCGGGCGCGCGAACGTGACGCCGGGGCCGGGCAAAGTGCGCGGCGTCACCGCGCGAGCCGCCACGAGCGAGCGGAGGCCCACGAGGCGGTGCGGCCGTCGATCGAGGAGTCGAAACGATGAGCAAGGGCGACAGGTACGTCAAGCTGGTCGAGTGGTCGGAGGAGGACTCCTGTTTCACCGGAGCTGTCCGGAGCTCTTCTACGGTGGCTGTCACGGGGCTGACGCGAAGGCGGTCTTCTCCGAGCTCTGCGAGACGGTCGAGGATTCGATCCAGCTGTACGAGCACGAGGGAAAGCCCTTGCCGGAGCCGATGTCCGGCCGCGAGTCGTGAACGCCTCAGCGGCCGCGCAGCGGGTCAGCGTGCGGCCCCCGGCGGCGCGAGCGGCGGCGTGCCCCGCGGCAGCCAGAGCTTCACCGCGGGGTGCATCGTGTAGAGGCGCAGGCGCTGGCCGTCGTCCACCAGGATGCCGCTCGAGTCGTCGCTGCGGATGACGGGGTTGCCCGCGTACTTCTCCCAGTGGACGAGATCGTCCGACACCGCCAGGCACGTCGTCCACGGGCCCTTCCACTCCGGGTCGGCGTTCGCGTGGTAGACGCCGTAGTAGCGGCCGCGGTAGCGCACGACCTGGTTGAGGGCCACGGCGTGCCGGTCGTAGGCGTCCGGGCCGAGCGCGATGACGGGCTCGTCCCGCACGTTCGTCCACACCCGCAGGTCCTTCGAGGTGGCCAGCCAGATGCCCTTGTCGTCGCGCTCGTAGTAGAGGTAGAAGGTCCCGCCCTCGACCCAGACCGTCGGCGTGCCGTAGGCCCCGGCGGAGAGCGGCGCCCCCGAGCGGGTGCGGATGTCGAGGCGGCCCTGGTCCTCCCAGCGCAGGCCGTCCGTCGACGTGAGCCGGTGCGCGACGTCGTTCGTCCCCTCCGCGAACATCTGGTAGACGCCCTCGTGCTTCAGGACGAAGACGTCCTCGGTCCACAGGCGGTCGAAGATGGGGTTGCCGGGGTGCCGCGTCCAGCGGATGCCGTCCGGCGAGGTCGCGTAGCCGAGCGACTTCACCTCGCTCTTCGTCGAGTCGTAGCCGGTGAACCAGAGCCGCCAGGCGTCCGCCCTCCCGCAGGATGAACCCGCGCTCGCGGATCTCGCGGTCCCAGGTGTCCTGTCCGGTGCCGGCGAAGAGCGGGTTGCCCTCGTAGGGCACCCAGTCGACGAGCTCCTTCGGGAACGGGTCCGAAGCCGGCCCTGCGTCTGGGCCACGGCCGGAACGCCGCCCACGAGCAGCAGCAGGAGCATGGCGGCCAGGGCCGGACCGCTTCGAAGCCGGATCGGGCATGGCGCGAAGATACCCCAGTTGACGCGGAGTAGACTGGCGGCCAGGTCTTGGGCACACGGAGGTGAGCCGATGACGACGAAGCCGCGGACGATCGACGAGTATCTCGCGGGAGTGAGGCCGGATCAGCGGGCGGCGCTTCAGAAGGTGCGCGCGGCCGTCCGGTCCGCCGCGCCGCGGGCGGAGGAGGGTTTCAGCTACGGCCTCCCGGCCTTCCGTCTGGACGGGAAGCCGATCGCCGGCTTCGCCGCGACGGCGAAGCACTGCTCGTACTACCCGATGAGCGGCTCGATCACCGAGGCGCTTCGGGACGAGCTCGCCGGCCACGAGACGAGCAAGGGGGCCATCCACTTCCAGCCCGACGCGGTCCTGCCGACGGCGCTCGTCCGCAAGCTGGTCAAGGCGCGGATCGCGGAGGCGTTCGACGACCCGAAGGCGAGCAAGGCTCGACCGCGACGCTGAGGGGCGGCGGGCCTCATCCTCGGCTCCAGCCGTGGGCCAGCTCCGCCCCCGTCGCCGCGAGCCGATCGAGCGTGCGCTCCGTGTCGTCCGGCGTGGTGCGGGGGTTCATGACGGCCACTCGCAGGACCCGCCGGCCGGCGAGCATGGTCGTCGTGATCCAGCCCTCGCCGGAGCGGTTGTACGCCTCCCGCAGCCGCAGGTTGAGGGCGTCGAGCCGCTCGTCGTCGAGCGACGCCGTCGCCGAGGAACCGGAAGCAGAGGATGTTCGACTCGGGCTCGTGGAGCGCCTCGAAGTCGCGCCGCTCCGCGATCTTGTCGTGGAGGTTCCGCGCGGTGTCGCACAGGCGGTCGTAGAGGGCGCCGAGGCCGTCCGCCCCGTACCTCTGGAGGGCCACCCACACCTTGATCGCGTCCAGCCGGCGCGAGCACTGGAAGCTGCGCACCCCCTGGTCCCAGGTGCGCGCGCCCCCCGGGGCGTGGAAGAGGTACGGCGCGCGCTGGGTGAAGCCGGCGTCGAGGTCTCGCTCGTGCCGGACGAGCACCACGCTGGCCGAGAGCGGCATCAGCATCATCTTGTGCGGGTCCCACGCGATCGACCGGGCCCGCTCGATCCCCTTCACCCGGAACCGGTGCGTGGGCGAGAGGAGCGCGGAGGCCCCGTGGGCGCCGTCCACGTGCAGCCAGATCCTCCGCGCCTCGCACAGCCGGCCGATCGCCTCGAGGTCGTCGAACGAGCCGGTGGCGGTCGAGCCCGCCGTCGCGACCACCGCCATGACCCGCCGCCCCGAGGCCTGCTGCCGGTCCAGCTCGTCCTCGAGCGCGGCCACGTCCATCCGGAAGCCCCGCGACGGCACGGCCACCGCGTTGTCGGTGCCGAGGCCCAGCTCGCCCACGGCCCGCGCCACGGCGTAGTGCGCGTGCTCGCCGTGGAGCACGACCGGCGGCACGGCGCCGATCCCCTCCTTCCACGCGTTCGGCAGGGTCGCCGCCCGCGCCGCGAGGAGCGCGGCGAACGTGGCCTCGGTGCCGCCCGAGGTGAACGTGCCGCCCGCCTCGGGGCCGAGCCCGGCCAGGTCGCACATCCAGCGGACGACCCGCGCCTCGAGGACCGTGCCCACCGGCGACATCTCCCACACCGCGGCCGACTGGTTGAGCGCGGCGACGAGAGACTCCGTCCAGACCGCGGCCGGCAGCGGGGCCGAGACCTGGTGCCCCATCGAGCGCGGGTGGCAGAGGTGGTTCGAGTCGGGGACCACGTCGCGCCGCAGGCGCTCCAGGACGTCTTCGATCGGTCGGCCGGAACGCGGAAGCGGCTCCTCGAACCGGCGCGCCAGCTCGTCCGGTCCCTGAGCCGTCGACACGCGGCCCTCACCCGTGCGCGTGGCCGAGAAGTACTCGACCGCGATCCGCGCGAAGGCCTCGGCGACCGACGCCTCGGCGTCCTGCTCGATGTCGGCAAACACGGGGTGGCGGGGGGATTCCATGCGGGGTCGGGAGACGGGCGGCGGCGTCAGGGGCGCGGCGGGGAGGCGACGAGAGCGTAGAGCCGGCCGTCGCTCGTCTCCGCCTCCAGCCGGAGACGGTCGGGGAAGGCCGCGGCCCGCTCCAGGAGCCGCGCCCACTCCGCCTCGGTGTAGAACTCGCGGTGGACGACGGCGTAGGTCACGCCGAGGCTCTCCAGCTCGCGGAGGCTGGCCGTGTCGGGGAAGGCGGTCAGGATCCGGAACAGCCGCTCGTGGCGCGGCGGGATGATCCCGCTGTAGCCGTTCACCATCGGCTGCCAGTGGGCCATCGAGTGGAGCATGTAGTGCGAGTGCAGGCGGGCCGACTGCGTGGCGTTGGCGGGGTCGGCCACCGGGAGCTCCACGACGGTGAACGGCCGCGGCCGCGCCGCGAGCTCGCGGTCGATGGCGGGCAGGTCGAGGGTGTAGGGCCGCGTCTCGAGCGGGAAGGCGGCGAGCTCGGCGGTGAGCAGCACGACCACGGTCGCGCCCGCCGCGGCCCGGCGCCGTTCCGCGAGGGGCGCTACGAGCCGGTCGAGGCCCTTCGCGGCCAGCACGGCGAGAGCCAGCAGCGTGAGGATGAAGAGCCGCGAGGGCACGCGGATGAGGTCGAAGCCGGGCAAGAGGCGGTAGAGCGTCGTGTAGAGCACGTAACCGGGCCCGAGGCAGGCCCAGAGCGAGAGCACCGCGAGGACGACGTAGAAGCCGGCGTCGAGACCCACGCGACGCTCGACGACCCTGCGAAACGCATCCCTCGCCAGCCGCAGCGCCGGGGCGAAGGCGAAAGGCCGCAGCCGCGCCAGGAGGAGCCGGATCGCGCCGAGGATCCCGAGGAGGGCGAAGGCCCGGCCCGCGGTCCGCGCCGTCAGGTTCAGCGAGCCGACCTTCCAGTCGATGCCGTCCGACACGCGGATCGTGAGCGCCACCACGGCGACGAGGACGAGCGCCGCATCGAGGCCCTTGAGCCACGTCGGGGCCGGGGACGCAGGCGCGGACGGCGGCGTGGGCTCCGTGACGCCCGCCTTCCGGCGCGCGAACACCGCGACCGCGGCGAGGACGAGCGTGATCCACCCCGGGAAGAGATAGGCCCTCGCCCCCTCCACCTTCTCGCGCAGGCCGGGAACGAGCGACAGCAGCCACTGCTGGGCGTGAGTGGGGGCGGCGAGGAAGCTCACGGCGTTGGGGGCCCAGTCGTAGACCGCGCCGAGGGTGCGGTGCAGTCCCACGTCGTGCTGCGCCCGCAGGTAGGGCACGAGGAAGACCACGTTGACGCCGAGGACGAGCGCCCCGGCGACGCCGAGATCACCCAGCAGGCGCCGGGGACCCGGCAACCGGCCGAAGGCCCACAGGTAGAGGGCGAGCGCGCCGAGGGCCAGCGCCATGAACAGCCCCCCGTGGCCGCTGGTGAGCGACTGGAGGGTGAAGAAGGCGGCGGCCGCGAGGAGGTCGGCGCGACGGGTGGTCCTCGCGTAGCGGTGAAAGAAGGCGAGGCCGAACGGGATCCACTGGACGGTGGCGAGGTGCACCTGGGCCAGGCGCACGAAGCGCGGAGGGCCGAAGGCGAAGATCACCCCGGCCGCCAGGGCGGCGGGGACGCTCGCGCCGAGCTCGCGGGCGAGGACGTAGGCGCCGAGGCCGCTCAGGACGCAGGAGAGCAGGACGATCACGTTCAGCGCCAGCACGGGGTTGCCGGTGGCGAGCAGCGCCGGCGCGCCGAGCACGGCGCTGCCGAGGATGTGCTCCGAGTAGGCGAGGGTGCGGGGCTCGGGGAAGAAGATGTTCGCGTCGAAGAGCGACAGGGGGTGGTGGAGAAGCGCCTCGACGTCCCAGGAGATCGTCCAGAGGAAGAGGCGCGTGTCGGCGGAGAGCGGCAGCGCGTGCGTCGCGGGCGAGAGGCTGAGGGGGGCCGCCAGCACGAGCGTGAGGAGCGCGAAGAAGAGGCAGACGAGGGTCGCCTCGCGCGTCCGTCCGGCCAGCATCCCCATGAGAACGCGAGGATTGTACACTGGGCCTCGCAACCGAGGCCGCCCGCACCGCGGCAGCGTTGAGCCTGGCCCGGAGCGATGAGCCGCGTGCTATACATGGCCGATGCTCCGGCGCGTCGTCCCGCCAGCCCTTCTCCTCGCGCTGGGACTGGTTTCGGGCGTCCTCGTGGCCCGCCTTCCGCCGGACCTCGGGGCGACCGTGGTCACCCGCCGCCACCACGGAGCCGACCCGCTGCTGAGCGCGGTCCTGCTGCGCTTCGGCGTCGACAGCCTCCTGCGCCACCCGTCGCGCTACTTCCAGCCGCCGATCCTCTTTCCCGACCCCAACCCGCTGCGGGGAACGGAGCCGCTCGTCGCGGAGGCCCTCCTCGCGGTTCCCTTTCGCCTCGCCCTGGGCGATCGGCCGGCGGCGGTCTACACCTGGGTGAAGATCCTCACGCTGGCCCTGCTCACGCTCGGCACCGGGCTCATGCTGAAAGAGCTCGGGGTCCGCCTCAGCCTGTGCCTCCTCGGGGGCGGGCTCACCGTGCTGGTGTCGACAACGGTCGTCTTCGCGGATCGCCTGCAGGCCGTGTCCCTGCAGTGGCTGCCCCTCTCCATCCTCTTCGCCGTCCGCTACTGGCGAAGCGGGCGCCCGATCCAGGCCGCCGCCTTCGCCCTGTGCGTCTTCCTCTCCGTCCAGGCCAGCCTGTACACGACCGTCATGCTGCTCGCCGTGGCGCCGTTTCTGTCGCCGCTCGTCCTCGTCCTGCGAGGCGAGGCGAATGCCCGGAGCCGCGCGACGGGACTGGCGCTCGCCGCCGCCGCCGCCGCCGCGCTCTGCCTGCTCATCCTGCGGCCGTACGTCTCGGACCGCGCGGACGTGGCCGCCTACTCGACGGCGGCCTACGCCTCGGAGAAGAGCTGGAACCCGGCCTCGCTCACGGACCCGCTCACGAGCCCGCCCGAGTACGGCCTGCCCGGGTGGCGGCTGGGGCCGGCCTCCTCCTGGGACGGGATCTACCCGGGCACCGGGTTCGTCCTCCTCGTGGCGGGCCTGGCCGCGCTGTGCCTCGCCGACGCGGCGAGGGCCCGAAAGCGCCCGCAAGACGCAGAGCCTCTCTCCCCCTCGCATCGCGCCTCGGGGCGCCTGCTTGCGATGCTCCTCGCCGGGCTGGCGGGCGCGGTGACCCTCGCCGCGCTGACCGGGGCGGGCGGCGGCGCGCGTTTCGCGGCCGGGGCCTTCCTGTGGTCCGCCCTCGCGACCTGGTGGGTGCGCCTCGCCCTGTGGCCAAAGCCCGCGACCGGCGAGACGGGGCTCGGCCTCGCCGCGAGCGCGGCCGGGCTCGCGGCATTCGTGTTCCTCCTCCTGGGCCTTGGCAGCCCCATCGGCCTCCACACCTACGGCAATCCCGTTCTCGAGGGGATCTTCGGTCCTCTCTCGTCGCTGCTGGCGCCGCTGCGGGAGATGAGGGAGCTCAAGCGCTTTCTCCTGCCGGCGGGGTGGGCGGCGGTCGTCGCCGCCACGCTGGCGCTCGAGCTTCGGCTGCGGGGGCGCCCGCGCGCGCTCGGCCCCGCCCTGGCGGCCGTGATCCTCCTCGTCGCCCTCGCGGAACGCGTGCAGGCGGACACCCGCAAGGCCTTCGCGCCGCCGCCACCTGAGCCGTACGAGCTGCTGCGCCTCTCGGATCGAAGCGGAGGGCTCCTCGAGCTTCCGTTCGACGAGTGGGGCCGAATCGCCTCGATCCACCGCATGCTCTGGCAGCCGTCGCACGGGCGACCCATCGCCGCCGGCCGGACCGGACTGGACCCCGCCTGGTACGCGCCAGCCCGTCAGGTGTGGAACGAGTTCCCGTCGGAAGAGAGCCTGCTCCTCCTGCGCGCCTGGGGCATCGACACCGTGCTCGACGCGAGGCCCGGCGAGGAGCCGTCGTGGCCCGAGGGTGTCCTCCTGCGCGGGCGGCGAACCGACCCGGCGAGCCAGACGGAGTGGCGACTGCTCGACGTGCTCCCCGGAGACGATCGGAACCGTCTCGGTCCAGAGCCCTCACCCGGCGCCGGGGCGTGGGAGACGCCGGAAGCACCCGATGCCGCCGCGGGTCCCGCCGTCGATGGCTCCGTGGAGACGGCGGCTGAGATCACCGGCACGGAGGGCCTGGCTCTCGTAGCGCCCGGGCACGTCTCCGCGGTGGAGCTCGACTACGGCCGCGGCCGCTTCGGCCGTGTCCCCTCGCGCCTGCGCGTCCTCGGCCTCGTCGGGGACGAGTGGCTCGACCTCACGGAGGAGCCCAGCGGTGCCCACCTGCGCGCACGGGCCGCGAACCAGCTGCTGACGCAGAGAGCCGCGCGCCTCGTCGTGCGGCTGCGGCCCGGCCGCGTGTCGAAGCTGCGGCTCGTCTCGGAAGACGTGCCCTGGGACCTGCCCGAGGCGCGGGTCCGGGTCCCCGCCAGCGGTCTCACCGCCCCTCGTTGACGCCCGCGCCCGACGAGATCCGCTGCGCCGCGAGGTCCCGGGCGGCCCCGGCCGCCTGGCGGAGCTGGCGGGCGTTGTTGAGCCCGCCGGCCAGGAGGAGGACGCAGGCGACCACGCGGACGAGGGTGCGCCCGCGCTCGGGGCGCGCCGAGCCCGCGGCCAGCACCAGCAGCAGCGGCAGGACGCTGAGCGCGTAGAGGAACAGCTCGCGGCCGAGAGTGAGGTGCATGGCGAACATCAGCGCGAGGCTGCCGGCCGCGGTGAGGGCCAGCTCCCGCCGCTCGCCGCGTCGGGCGGACTGCAGGGTGCGCCACGAGCCCCCGAGGAGGAGAGCCGCCCAGGCCAGGGTCGCGATCGCGCCGAGAGGGCCGCTCGAGGCGACCTCGACGCCGCGGAAGGACGGCCGGTCGTTGCGCAGCGCCGGCGCGACCACGCTGTGGCACAGCAGACCCCGGGCCACGTCCGTGGCGCGGGCGAGCGTGACCGGGAAGGTGTGCTGACGGTACTCGAGCAGCCGGTCGCCCAGGAAGAACGGCGTGCCGAAGGACCACTCCTGGAGCGACCACACGGCGGTCATCACGCCGAGCGCGACGAGGAGGCTGGTCAAGGCGCGACCCAACCGCCGGCCGTCGTGCGCGACGACCGCGAGGAAGCCGACGATGCCGTTCGTCAGCACGGTCGCCCCGCTCGCCACGCAGGCGCCGGCCAGCGCCGCGACCGAGGGTCGCGAGGCGGCGGCCACGAGCAGGGCGAGGGCCACCCCGACCCCGGCCAGGCCGAAGCTCTCCGGGACCGGGAACCAGAAGAGCGATCCCGAGCTCAGGGCCGAGATGGCGGCGAACAGGGTCGCGTCGACTCGCGCGAGGCCCATCCGCCGGAAGAGGGCGAAGAGGATCCCGGCGAAGAGGCCCCCGACCGCCGCGCCCGCAAAGCCCGCGGCGCGCAACGGGTCGGCCTGGCCGGTCAGGGCCGTGGCGCTCGCGAGCAGCAGGTGCCCGAGCGCCGGGAAGAGCGGGTGGGCTCCCCCGTTCTCCCAGCCGCCCGGCCGGACCATGACCTCGAGCCGATAGGGAAGGTCGGAGTCGAACCAGACGTTGGCGGCGGGGGACTGCGCGAGCCCCGGGTCGACGAGCCGAGCCGCGGCCAGGCAGGCAAGGGCGGCAGCGAGGGCCACGGCACACGCGAGCGGCCAGTCGCCGAGGGCGGGCCGCCCGCGTGAGTCGTCGGCCGGTGAGTCCAACCGCGGGCTGCCCCGTCAGCCCTTGTCGAGGCCGCTTCGCGCGCGGGCCCGGATCTTGGCGTCGATGAAGTCCGGGTGGGGGACGTGGAGGAGCCCGGCCACCTGCCTCACGAGGTGCTCCTCGTGCGCGTCTTTCGCCGCGTCGGCGAACGCGACCAGCCAGAGCAGCTCCACCAGCCGCTTCTTCTCGTCGAAGCCCAGCTCGCGATCGACGAGGGACGTGAACTCGTACAGGGACGCCGCACCCCGCGACGCCTCCTCGGCCACGCGCACGATCTCCTCGGCCTCGTCGCGCGCGAGTCCGAAGGCGCCTTGCAGGGCCGCCCGCATCACCGTGAGCTCCTCGTCCTTCACCGTTCCGTCGGCGCGGACGACCTCGAAGAGCAGCACGGCCGCCGCGAGGCGCAGTCCGTGCTCCCGCTCCTCGGGCGACGACTTCCCGACCTGCGGGGCGACGCGCTCCTCGAAGAGCTTCTTGAGCGAGCCGAGCACGGCCCCCCCCGGCCCTACTTGCCGCCCTGGTACTTGAAGGAGACCTTGACCTTGGCCCGGTAGGCCTTGACCTTGCCGTCCTCCAGGTTCATGTCGAGGCTCACGATCTCGGCGACGCGCAGGTCGCGGAGGCTCTTCCCGGCCAGGTTGACCGCCGCCGCGGCGGCCTTCTCCCACGACTCCGTGCTGGTTCCGACGAGCTCGATGATCTTGTAGACGCTCTCTGCCATGGCTTTCCTCCTTGAGTTGTCGGGGGCATGCTACTCCGGCCGCCGCATCCCGCGAAACGCGCGCCCGATCGCCTCGATCTTCTCGGGCTGCTTCCGCAGCCCGCTCCAGGCGAAGACCATGACACCGGTGGCGGGCCGGCGCGAGCCGTGGTCGAGCACGGCCGGCACCTGCTCGAGCGGTACCGCCTCTCCCCAGTCGGAGATCTGCACGATCGGCCAGATGCGGTGCTTCTCCCCCGGCGCGCCCTCGACGCCGAGGTGGCGGCCCAGCCAGGCCACCTGTCGCGAGATCCACTCCGGCTCCGCGGCGTGGCCGAAGCGGGCGTGGTAGGGCATGGGGCTGAAGACGTCGACGTGGGCGGCCTGCGCCCGCAGATCGATCGCCAGCTTTTCGAGGCGCGCACCGCCGTGGTCCTCGTCGCTCCACGGGTTGTGGAACGTCCCCAGGAGGGCTGCGGGACGGGTGGCATCCCGGATCTCCCGGAACTCGCGCACCCAGTCGGTCAGCAGGTCGCACCGCCAGCGAACCCACCGCTGCCGGTGGGTGGAGAGAAGCAGCCGGGCGCGCTCCGCCGTCGAGGCGTCCCCTAGCCTCACGCCCGTCTCCTTCTGGAATCGGCCGAGGCAGCGGTCGCAGAAACAGGTGTCGGGCATGTTCGGGACGGCCTGCTCCCAGCTCGCGTGGGAGTGGTGGTAGTCGAGCCACACGCCGTCCACCTCGAACTCCCGCAGCAGGCGTCGGAAGGCGTCCATTCGGCTCCGACGGTACGGCTCGTGCGAGGGGCAGATCCCCTGCCACCCGTCGGGCGGGGGCGACACGCGGCCGTCCGGCCCGATCGGCGCGGCGTCGGGACGGTCCTTCAGGTACTCCGCGACGTGCAGCGTGTTGAACTCGGCGAACACGCCCACCTTCTGAGACCGGAGGAGCGCCACCCGCTCGGGCGTGAAGCTGCCCGAGCCCATCCAGACGGCGTCGATCCCGAACTCGGCGAGGCTCCGGCCCGAGTCGAGGACCTCCTGGGGCACCCCGCCGTAGATCCCGCGCACGGCGACGTGCGGTCGGGGCTCCGCCGCGCCCGAGGAGCGGACGAGCCCCGCCAGAAGCACCGCGGCGAGCCGGCCCGCGAGCCGGGTCACGGCTGCCCCTCGGCTCCGGCCACGGCCTCGCGGGCGACAGGCGGCGGCGCTCCGCCCCGGATCGGGATGAAGCGCGAGAGCACGACGGCGGGGACCGCCGAGACGAGGACCCAGACGAAGAAGCTGCGGTAGCCGAGCTGCTCCTGGATCCAGCCGCTCACCGCGCCGGGGAGGATCACGCCGAGGTTCATGAGCGCGCCGCCGATGGCGTAGTGCGCGGTCTGGTAGGGCCCCGGGGCGATCTCCTGCATGATGAGCAGGATCACCCCCACGAAGCCGAAGCCGTAGCCGAACATCTCGACGCTGAGCGCGATCGTGATCGGGACGGCGTCCGTCGGCAGGGCCACGCTCAGGTACCAGTAGGCCAGCATCGGCACGTTCAGGATGAGGACGAGCGGCAGCAGCGCGCGCTTGAGGCCGAGCCAGGAAACGAAGTAGCCGCCGAGGACGCTGCCCAGGATGAACGCCGCGCTGCCGAAGGTGCCGTAGATCGTCCCGAACTGCTGGAGGCTGAGGCCGAGGCCCCCCGTCGCGCGGTCGCCCTGCAGGAAGAGCGGGCCGATCTTGATGACCTGCCCCTCGCCGGCCCGGTAGAGGAAGATGAAGAGGAGGAGCAGGAGGATGCCCGGCTTCCGGAAGAACGTGACGAGCACGTCGCGGAAGGTCGCGGCCATCTGCGCCAGGGTCTGGGCGCTCCGCTCCTCCCCGCCGGTCGGCAGCACGCGCGAGTGGTACAGGCTCAGCACGACCAGGATCGCCCCGAGCCCCGCGAAGATCGCCATCCACGCGCGCACCATCGGCTGGGCGACGCCGCCGTCGGTGAACCGCTGCTGGAGGAAGCCGGCCAGCCAGATGAGCCCGCCCATGGAGAAGATCCGCGCCACGTTGTAGAAGGCGCCGCACCAGCCGGCGTACGCGGCCTGCTCCTTCGGCGAGAGGCTCGCGATGTAGACGCCGTCCGCGGCGATGTCGTGAGTCGAGGACGCGAAGGCCACCACCGTGAGGATCGCGATCGACCAGGCGAAGTAGCCGGGCAACGGCAGCGCGAGGGCGAGCAGGAGCAGGCCCACGCCGCCCAGGAGCTGCATCAGGACGACGAAGAACTTCTTCGTCCGGTACATCTCGAGCAGCGGGCTCCACAGGGGCTTCAGCGTCCAGGGCCAGGCGAGCAGGCTGACCACGACCGTGGTCACGGCGTTGCTCACGCCCATCCGCTGGAAGAAGAGCAGCGCCATGAAGTTGACCGCGTAGAACGGCAGGCCCTCGGCGAAGTAGAGGGTCGGCACCCACGCGACGGGAGACGGGCGACGGGGTTCAGGCGTCTCGGTCATTCCGAGGGGCTCCGGTCTTGCCGGGCGACGAGGAATCCGCCGGCGGTGAGTGATTCTAGGCCGCTTCGCGCGCCGCCGCCCGCTCGTGCCGGAGCCTGCGCCGCAGGTCCCAGGTCAGGACCGCGAGCGCGCTCCAGATGCACGCGAACGCCGCCGCGTGGGCGGCGGTGAAGGGCTCGCGGAAGACGAGGACGGCCAGGAGGAACTGGATGCTCGGCGAGAGGTACTGGAGAAGGCCCACGGTCGAGAGCGGGAGCGAGCGAGCGCCCTGCGCAAAGAGCACGAGCGGCACCGCGGTCACCGCGCCCCCGAGAGCGAGGAGCAGCGGAAGTGCCCGGGTGGGCCGGGCCGAAGGCCCCGCTCCCCCGGGCCTCGAGGGAGACGAGCCACGCGGCGGCGAAGCGGCGCGAGGAGCCCCGTCTCCCAGAGCAGGCCGACCACGGCGTCGGCGCCGACCGTCTTGCGCGCGAGGCCGTAGAGGCCGAACGAGACGGCGAGAGCGAGGGCGATCCAGGGCAGGCGGCCGTGCCCCACGGTGAGGACGGCGACTCCCGCGGCGGCGAGCGCCACCGCGACCCGCTGCGCGCGGGACAGGCGCTCCCCCAGCACGAGCACGCCGAGCAGCACGTTGACGAGGGGGTTGATGAAGTAGCCGAGGCTCGCCTCGACCACGTGGTCGTGGACCACCGCCCAGACGTAGAGCAGCCAGTTGACCGCGATGAGGACGGCGCTCCCGGCGAGCCTGGCGATCGTCCCGGGCCGGGAGGCGACGGCGCCCGCGTCCGTCCAGCGGCCGCGCAGCGTCACCCAGGCCGCCACCGCCACGAACCCCCAGGCGGTGCGGTGCGCGACGACCTCCACCGCGGGCACCCCGGCCAGCATCTTCCAGTAGAGAGGGAAGAGGCCCCACAGGAAGAAGGCGAGCACGGCCGCGACGGTGCCCGCGCGCGCCGAGCCGGCGGCTTTCATCGAAGCATCATAGGCGGCTCCGTTTCCGATTGCCCTTCGCGGGCGACCGCCGCACAATCCCGACATGCGACACGCGACGGCCGTCCTCCCCGCCCTGCTCGTGGCGCTCGCCGCGGCGCCCCTCTCTTCCGCGGCCGACCTCGACGAGGTGAAGAAGCGCGGCGAGCTGCGCGTCCTCGCCATGGTCGACGACCCGAAGGACGAGTTCTTCACCGACCGCCCGGGCGTCGGCCTCGACCGCGAGCTGCTCGAGGCCTTCGCCTCCCTGCAGAAGGTCAAGCTCGTCGTGGTCCCCGCGCCCGCCTGGGACCGGCTCGTGCCGATGCTCCAGGAGGGCCGCGCCGACGTCCTGGCCGGCCGCGTGACGGCGACGGAGGCCCGCCGCCGCCTGGTGGACTTCACCGTCGAGGTCTTCCCGACGCGCGCCGTGGTCGTGACTCGCAAGCCTCACCGCGTGGTCGCGAGCGTCGAGGATCTGCGCTCGGAGAAGGTCGGCACCGTGAAGGGCACGAGCCTGGCGAACGCGGTCGCGGCGGCGGGCGTGCCCCCGGGGAACGTGGACGACTCGATCCCGAGCGGGGGGTTGCCCGCCGCCCTGAAGGCCGGCCCGGTCACCGCCATCGTCCTCGGCATCGAGAACGCGATCACCGAGCGGCGGAAGGACTCCGCGCTGCAGGTGGGCGCCTTCGTCGGCCCGCCCGGCGCGCTCGCCTGGGCGGTGAGGAAGGGAGACCGCGCGCTGCTCGCCGCCCTCGACGACTACCTCACGAGCGTGAGGCGCACCCCGACGTGGAGCCGCCTCGTGGTCAAGTACTTCGGGGAAGAGGCGCCCGAGATCCTGAAGCGCGCCCGGGAAGAGGCCGAGCGCTAGGGAGAGGAATGAACGCAGCGCCCGACGGCGCGGCCATCGTCCGGGACGCCTTCGACGCCTACCGCGAGGGCTTCCGGGCTTTCACGGCACGGGCGCGGGCGCACTTCGAGGCCGGCGACTGGCTCGCCGTGCAGCGGGACTCGGCCGAGCGCCTCGACCTCTACGGGGCCTGCCTGGCCACGGCCCTCGATCGCCTGGAGAAGAGGCTGGGGGACCGCTTCCACGAGCGGCCCTTGTGGCGGGCGGCCAACAAGGTCTACGCGCGCGGCCTGCCCGGGCGCCCGGACGTGGATCTCGCCGAGACGTTCTTCAACTCGGTCACCCGCCGCGTGTTCGCCACCGAGGGCGTCGATCCGGCGGTCGAGTTCGTGCACCCCGCCGCCACCGAGCCGCTGCCCACCCGCTTCGACGCCGTCGTCCGCGTCTGCCCGCGCCGACAGGACACCGCGGGCCTCGTGGCGCGGCTCCTCGACCACCACCGCTTCGGCTGCGGCTACGAGGACCTGGGCCGCGACGCCACCCGCGTCGCGCGCGAGCTCGACGCCGCCGACCCCGCCCCGGTCGAGGCCCTCGAGACCGCCCGCCCGATCTTCTTCCGCAACAAGGGCGCCTACGTGGTCGGGCGCGCGTGGCGCAAGGGCGGGGGGAGCCACCCCGTGGTGATCGCCCTCGCCAGCCCGCGCGGCCGGGTGGCGGCGGACGCCGTGCTGCTGACCGAGGACGAGGCCTCGGTCGTCTTCAGCTTCACCCGCTCGTACTTCTTCGTGGACACCGACCGACCGCGCGAGCTCGTCGCCTTCCTCCGCTCGCTCATGCCGAAGAAGCCCGTCTCGGAGCTCTACGACGCGATCGGCCACAACAAGCACGGCAAGACCGAGCTCTACCGGGCGCTGCTCGCCCACATCCAGGCCTCGGACGACCACTTCGAGATCGCGGCCGGGCAGAGGGGGATGGTGATGGCGGTCTTCACCCTCCCCTCGTACGACCTCGTCTTCAAGATGATCCGCGACCGCTTCCCCCCGCCGAAGACCGCGACCCGCCGCGAGGTCATGAGGAAGTACGAGCTGGTGTTCCGGCACGACCGGGCGGGACGGCTGGTGGACGCGCGCGAGTTCGAGCACCTGGAGTTCGAGAGGCGCCGCTTCTCCGAGGCGCCTGCTGGAGGAGCTCCGCACCGAGACCGCGGGCAGCGTCGAGATCGGCGAGGACAAGGTGGTGCTGCACCACCTCTACACCGAGCGGCGGCTGCGGCCGCTCGACCTCTACCTCCGCGAGTCGACGCCGGCCGAGGGCCGGGTCGCGATCCTCGACTACGGCGAGTCGATCCGCGACCTCGCGCGCAGCAACATCTTCCCGGGCGACATGCTGCTCAAGAACTTCGGCGTCACCCGGCACGGCCGCATCGTCTTCTACGACTACGACGAGCTCGCGGTGCTCACCGACTGCCGCTTCCGCGAGGTGCCGCGGGCCCGCTACGACGAGGAGGAGATGTCGGGCGAGCCCTGGTTCTTCGTCGGGGAGAACGACGTCTTCCCCGAGGAGTTCCTCCCCTTCCTCGGCCTGCAGGGGGAGCCGCGCGAGGCGTTCCTCGGGCGCCACTCCGACCTCCTCGGGACGGATTTCTGGAGCGCGATGCAGGAGGAGCACCGCGCGGGCCGCGTGCCCGACATCTTCCCGTACCCGCCGGAGAAGCGGTTCGAGGCGCGGGAGGGGCGCCCGGCGGCGCCCGCCTAGCGCGCGTCCCGGCTCATCACCTCGCCCTCGATCACGACACCGGTGCAGCGCGTCGCGTACTCGAACGGGTCGCCGTCGAACAACGCCAGGTCGCCGTCCTTGCCCACTTCCAGCGAGCCGACGCGATCCGCGATCCCCAGGATCTTCGCGGCGTCGATCGTCGACGCGGCGAGAGCGCCTTCCAGGCCGAGACCGTTGGCCGCGGCGACGGCGGCCTCGAACAGCAGCACGCGCACCTTCGGGACGTAGCCCTCGAAGCCGGTCTGCAGCGCGATGGGGATCCCCGCCTGCCTCAGCACCGAGGCCGTCTCGAAGCTGGCGTTCTCCAGCTGCCCCCCGTGGCGCGCCATCGTCGGGTGCACGATCACGCCGACTCCCGCCTTCCGGATCGGGTCGACGACCGCCTGCGCCTCGGCCGCGCCGTCGAGCACGACCTTGATCCTGAACTCGTCGGCCACGCGCAGGGCGGTGAGGATGTCGCTCGCGCGCTGCACCGTGACGAGCAGCGGGCGCGCGCCCTTCAGCACCGGCACGAGCGCCTCGGAGCGCAGGCTCGGCTCGGGCTCCTTGCCCTTCTCCGCCGTCTCCTTCTTCTTCAGGTACTCCTGGGCCTTGATCAGCTCGGCGCGCAGGAGCGCGACCATCTTCGGCCGGGTGCCGGGGGTCTTGCCGTCGGGGCCGCGGGCGCCCTCGCCGAGGGTCGCCGCGATCATCGCCGTCTCCACGAACACGTCGCGCTCGACCGACGCGCCCCTCGTCTTCGCGATCAGCGTCTGGCCGGAGATCACGGCGCCCGGCGCGTGGCCGGTGTGGACGGTGGTGGTGCCGAAGCCGCGGACCCACTCGATCAGCCGGTCCTGGGGGTTGTAGCCGTCGATCGCGCGCAGCTCCGGCTGCAGGGGGGCGGAGGTCTCGAGCTGCTCCTGGTCGTGGCTCTGGTTGAGCCACCCGGTGAAGCCGACGGTGGCGCGCGCGTCGACCAGGCCCGGCGTCACCACCTTGGCGCTCAGGGTCGGGTAGCCCGCCGGGATCGGGACGTCGACCGCGCGGCCGACCCTCTCGATCTTGCCGTTCTTGCCCGACGAGCACGACGCCGTCCCGGATCGGGGCGCCGGCCATGGTGTAGACGGTCTCCCCGCGGACGGCCAGCTGGGCGGCCGCCGGCACGGCGAGGAGCGCCGCCAGTGCGGCGGAGAGAGAGGTGGCCCGGGCGGTCATCGCGTCTCCTCCATGTCCTCGTCGTGCACGTGCAGGTGGCCCTGCGAGTCGTGGCTGGCCCCGAAGCCGCCCGTCGCGTAGAGCCGGTCCTTCGCGTCGCTGCGGTCGAACACCTTCTCGCCCTCGACCCAGGTCTCCAGCACGTTCGTGTAGACGCTGAACGGGTCGCCCGAGAGCACCACGAGGTCGGCGTCCTTGCCCTTCTCGAGCGAGCCCACGCGGGACGAGAGGTCGAGCATGCGGGCCCCGGCCAGGGTCAGGCCCTCGATCGCCTTCTCGCGCGAGAGGCCCGCGCGGATGGCGAGGCCCGCCTCGCGCCGGAAGAAGCGGGAGTCGACGATGCCGTCGTCGGTGTGGAAGCCGAACCGCGCGCCCGCCTTCTCGAGCGCGGCGCCGTTGCCGAACGAGACGTCGGCGGTCTCCAGCTTGCCGCCGGGGGCGTCGACCACGATGATCGAGCTGCCGATCACCTGCTGGCTGGCCGCGATCTGCGGCGCCACCTTCCAGGCGTCGCTGACGTGCTGCAGCACGACCCGGAAGCCGAACTCCTCGGCGAGCCGGAGCGCGGTCAGGATGTCGTCGTGCCGGTGGGTGTGGAAGTGCACGATGCGCTTCCCGTCGAGCACCTCGCCGAGCGCCTCCATCCCCAGGTCCCGGGCCGGCGCCTTCTTCGGGTCGGCCGCGGCCTCGGCCAGCTTCTTCCGGTACTCGCGGGCCTTGACGTACTGCTCGCGCACCAGCGCGGCGGACTTGGCGCGGGTCCCGGGGAACGGCGGCGGCCGCCTCGAGTTGGTCCCGTTCGCCATCTTCATGCCGCCCGTCACGCCCCGCTCGGTGGTCAGCAGCAGCTCGTCGATCGTCTTGCGGTCGCGCAGCTTGAGGTAGGCCGTCTGCCCGGAGAGCAGGTGGCCGGACCCCGGCATCACGTTGACGGTGGTGATCCCGCCGGCCTGCGCCTTCTGGAGCGCCGAGTCGGCGACGTTGATCGCGTCGATCGCCCGCACGTCGGGCTGGATCGGCGCGGACGCGTCGGCCCCCTGGACGCCGCCGATGTGGGAGTGGGTGTCGACGAGCCCGGGCATCACCACCTTGCCCGACACGTCGCGCCGCAGGGCGCCCGGGGGAATCGCCACGGTCCCCTCGGCGCCCACGGCGACGAACTTCCCACGGTGCACGACCACGACGCCTTTCGGGATCTCCGGCCCCGCGACCGGGATCACGCGGGCGCCGACGAACGCGACCGGCGTCTCCTGCGCGGAGACGGGAGCGGCGAGAAGGCCGAGGGCGACCCCGGCCGCGAGACAGGCGCGGCTTCTCTGCATCGGGCGGCAAACCTCCATGGGTGGGAAGGAGCCGGCGAGTCTAACCCGAGTCGGGAAGGCGCGCACGCGCCCCGTCCGCCAGCCCGCGCCGCGCGGTCCGTTCGCGTATCATTCCGGGACCTACTCAGGGGAATGGAGCACGACACGGCCATCGGAGGTCCGGGCGGACGCTTTCCCGCCACGCGCCTGAGCGTCGTCGAGTCGCTCCGCAGCGACGACGACGCGCAGCGGCAGCGGGCCTGCGAGAGGCTCGTCGCGCTCTACTGGAAGCCGCTCTACAAGTACGTCCGCATCAAGTGGAACCGCTCGAGCGAGGACGCGCAGGACCTCGTCCAGGGCTTCTTCGCCGTCGCCCTCGAGCGGGAGACGCTCGCCGCGTTCGACCCCTCGCGCGCGAGCCTGCGCACGTTCCTGCGCCTCCTCGTCGATCGCTACGCGTCCAACCAGAGGAAGGCCGCAAGCCGCCAGAAGCGCGGCGGCGGCGCGGTGGCCCTCGACTTCGAGGCGGCGGAGAGGGAGCTCGCGCGCGTCGCAGCCCCTGGCCCGGACCCGGAGGAGCTCCTCCGCCGGGAGTGGGTTCGCGCGCTCTTCGGCGAGTGCGTCGCGCGCCTCCGCGCGGAGCTCGACGGCGCCGGCCGCGGGCTCCAGTTCCGCGTCTTCGAGGCGATGGACCTCGAGGACGGCGAGGCGCGCCCCTCCTACCGGGAGCTCGCCGCGACGCTCGGCGTGACCGAGACCAAGATCACGAACGACCTCTCCGCGGCGCGCCGGCGCTTCCGGGTCCTCGTGCTCGAGACCCTGCGCGAGGTGACCGCGTCCGAGGAGGAGTTCCGCGCCGAGGCCCGCGCGGTGCTGGGAGTCGACCCGTGACCTGGATCTCGGACGGTGCCCTGGCGCGGCTCTCGGCCCTGCCCGAGCGTCCCGACTTCTCCGGGACCCGCTACCGGCTGCAGGGCGAGATCGATCGCGGCGGGATGGGCGTCGTCTACGCCGCGGAGGACGAAACGCTCGGGCGCGGCGTCGCGATCAAGGTGCTGCGGGACGGCGTCGCGGCGGCCGGCGCGCAGAGGCGCCTCGAGCGCGAGGCGGCGATCCTGGCCGGGCTCGAGCACCCCGGGATCGTCCCCGTCCACGACGCCGGGACCCTCCCCGACGGAAGCACGTTCTACGTGATGAAGAGGGTTCGCGGCACCACGGTCGACGCTCTGGCGCGGTCGGGCCTCTCGCTCGCCGAGGCGCTGCGCCTGTTCACGAGGATCTGCGAGCCGGTCGCCTTCGCGCACGCCCAGGGCGTCGTCCACCGCGACCTCAAACCGGAGAACGTGATGGTCGGCGAGTTCGGCGAGGTGATCGTGATGGACTGGGGCGTCGCGAAACTCCTCGAGCGCCCCGCGGGCACGCCGGAGAGCGAGGTCGCCTCCCGGGAGCGCCCGAGCGACGGTCCCCGGGGAGAGGGCGCCTCGCTCCCCCAGGTCGCGAGCGGCGCCCCGCTCACCTCGGACGGCGACGTCGTCGGAACCCGGGGCTACATGGCCCCGGAGCAGGAGCGCGGCGACACCGCCGCGATCTCTCCGCGCAGCGACGTTTGGGCGCTCGGGGCGATCCTGCGCGAGCTGGCGACGGCCGCGGGCGCCCCGGCGGGAGCGAGCCTCCCGAGGCCGCTCGCGGCCATCGTCGCCCGGGCGACGGCCGCCCTTCCGGGCGACCGCTACGCCTCGGCCGCGGAGCTGGCCGACGACGTCGTCCGCTTCGTCGACGGAGAAGGGGTGAGCGCCTACCGGGAGGCCCCGTGGGAGAAGGCGAGCCGCTGGGTGCGCCGGAACAAGACGGCCGTGGGTGTCGTGGCCGCCTACCTCCTGATGCGAACGGCCATCTTCGTCTGGCTCGGGCGGTAGAAAAGGCCTCTCCGCGCTCAAAGGAACCCGCCGCGACGGTGAATAGAACCATGGAGCCCGAAATCGGGCCCAGGAACGAAAGGGAGAGCTCATGAACAAGGTCCTGCTCGGACTCCTCCTCGGAGGGGGTCTCGGCGTCCTCGACGGCCTCACCGCGTGGTTCACGCCCGCCGTGCGGCCGATGATCCTCGGCATCGTCGTCGGCTCGACGGTCAAGGGCATGATCGCCGGCGTCGCCGCCGGCTGGTTCGCCCGGAAGGTCCGCTCGGTGCCGGCCGGCGTCGCGTTCGGCTTCGTCGTCGGCCTGCTCCTCGCGTACGGCGTGGCCGCCATGCCGGACGAGAGCGGCCACCACTACTACTTCGAGATCATGCTCCCCGGCAGCATCCTCGGCGCCGCCGTCGGCTGGGCCACGCAGAGGTACGGCATGGCGACCCCGCGCGCCACCGCGAGCTGATCGGGGGCACCCGCAAACCAGGAGGAATCCGATGGCCGATGTGAACAAGGCGGTCGCCACGCAGATCTCGAACATCGAGAAGAAGACCGGCAAGAGCCTCGCGCAGCTGCGAGCCGCGATCGCCGGGTGCGGCAAGGCGAAGCACGGCGAGATCCGCGCCTGGCTCATGGAGACGTACGGGCTGGGGCACGGCGACGCGAACACGCTCACCCACGTCGCGAAGGAATCGGACGGCGAGAGCGCCGCGAAGGCGAAGGGGGCGTCCACGGACGACGTGCTCGGGGAGATCTACTCCGGCAAGAAGGAGCACCTCCGCCCGATCCACGACCGGCTGATGGAGGCGATCGCCGGCTTCGGCGAGTTCGAGATCGCCCCGAAGAAGGGCTACGTCTCCCTGCGCCGCAAGAAGCAGTTCGCGATGCTCGGGCCGAAGACCAACGACCGCTTCGAGCTGGGCCTGAACATCAAGGGCGAGGTGAAGGACCCGCGCGCGAAGGCTCTCCCGCCGGGCGGGATGTGCCAGTACGTGGTGCCGCTCGCGTCGACCGACGAGGTCGACGCGAAGCTGGTCGCCCTCGTCAGGATGGCGTTCGACGGCGCGGCCTGAAGCCCCGCGCGACCGGGCCTCACCGCGACCGCGGCTTCCGCTTCGCGGCCTTCCCCGCCCCGGCTTTCGCCCGGCCGGCCTTCTTCTTCCCGCGGCCGGCGGGCGGGAGGTCGTCCGTTCGGGCGCGAGGGTCGCCTCGACGCCCACCCAGCCCCGCGGGAGGTCCTCGCCCTGCGCCTCGAACAGGAAGCGCGAGGGCACGGAGCGCGACGCGCCGGCCGTACTTCGCGCGCTCGAAGGCCCAGCTCAGGGTGAGCGTCGTCATCGCGCGCGTGATGCCGACGTAGGCGAGGCGGCGCTCCTCCTCGACTCCGCCCTCCGCCGCCGCGCGCGCGTGCGGCAGCAACCCCTCCTCCATCCCCACCAGGAACACGTGGGGGAACTCGAGGCCCTTCGCCGCGTGGAGGGTCATGAGCGTCACCGCGTCGCCGCCGCTCCGGCTTCTCCTCCGGCTCGTCGCCGCTGCGTGAGCGCGAGCTCCTCGAGGAACCCGTCCGAGCGTCGGCTCCGGGGAGCGCCGCACGTAGTTCTCGGCGAAGTTCAGGATCTCCTCGACGCCGGCCCAGCGCGCCTCGCGGGTCATCGGGTCGGCGTAGAGGCGGGCGACCTCGGCGCGGTAGTCGACGGAGCCGAGGAAGGCCGAGAGGCGGTCGACGAGCTGCCGGCCCGCCTCGGCGAGGTCCGCCCGCTCGAGGGTCGCGCGCAGCGCCCGGTAGCCCTCGACGGACTGCGGGGAGAGCCCGTCGATCTCCCCCGCCCGGTCGAAGGCCTCGCTCGCGGGGATGCCGTGCCGGGTGGCGAAGTCCAGGACCTTGTCGATGCTGGCCTTGCCCACCCCGCGCGGGGGCGTGTTGATGACGCGCAGGAGAGACGTCTCGTCGCGCGGGTTCACCGCGAGCTTGAGGTAGGCGACGACGTCGCGCACCTCCTTGCGGTCGAAGAAGGACATGCCGCCGACCACCACGTAGGGGAGCCCCGCCGCGCGCAGCTCCACCTCGAAGGGGCGGAACTGCACCTGGGTGCGGCAGAGGACGGCGAAGTCCCCCGGGCGGGCCCGGCCGGGCTTCGTGACCTTGGCGATCTCCCCCACCACGAACTGCGCCTCGGAGGTCTCGTCCTTCAGCTGCGCGAAGCGGACCTCCGCTCCCTCGCCCCGCGCCGACTCGAGCGCCTTGTCGTGGCGCGAGGCGTTGTGGCGGATGACGGCGTTGGCCGCGTCGAGGATGGGCCGGGTCGAGCGGTAGTTGGTCTGCAGCCGGACGACCTTGGCGCCCTCGAAGTCGCGGTGGAAACCGAGGATCTTGCGGATGTCGGCCCCGCGCCAGCCGT
Source organism: uncultured Acidobacteriota bacterium (assembly GCA_963818355.1). Lineage (GTDB taxonomy): Bacteria > Acidobacteriota > Vicinamibacteria > Fen-336 > Fen-336 > DATBSL01. The sequence goes on from CAWFSB010000024.1 coordinate 103,458, forward strand.
AGATCGACTGGTCGTCGTCCCCCACCACGCAGACGTTGCGGTGCTCGCCCCCGATCGCGCGGACGATCTCGTACTGCGGGTGGTTCGTGTCCTGGTACTCGTCGACGAGGACGTGGCGGTAGCGCTTCCGGTAGTGCGCGCCGCACGCTCCTCGTGCTCGCGCAGGAGGCGCACGGTCTCGAGCAGGAGGTCGTCGAAGTCGAGGGCGCGCGTGCGGGCGAGGTACTCCCGGTAGCGCTGCCAGACCGACCCCACCAGCTGGTCGCGCCCGCCGCTGCCGCTCTCCAGGAACGACTCCGGCGTCTCCATGCGGTTCTTGGCGAGCGAGATCCGCGCGAGGACGGCCGAGGGGTGCATGGTCGTCTCGTGGACCCGCAGCTCGCGCATGGCCGCCTTCACCGCGCTCAGCTGGTCGGAGGCGTCGCAGATGCTGAAGCGCTTCGGGAGGCCGAGCGCGTGGCCGTGCTCGCGCAGGACCCGCGCGCAGAACGCGTGGAAGGTGCCGACCGTGATCTCGCGCGCCTTCTCCCCCGCGAGGTGCGCGAGGCGCTCCTTCATCTCGCCGGCCGCCTTGTTCGTGAAGGTGACGGCGAGGATGCTCGACGGGTCCACCCCGAGCGACAGCAGGTAGGCGATGCGCGTCGTGATGACGCGGGTCTTGCCCGTGCCCGCGCCGGCGAGGACGAGGAGCGGGCCCTCGGTGGTCGAGGCCGCGTCGCGCTGGGCGGGGTTGAGCGACGCGAGGAGGGAGCTGTCGGCTCGGGGAGCGCGGCTCCGGGCCGCGGAGGAGGAGTGCATGGGTCGTGACAAAGGGCGCACTTATACCACGGCGCGGCCGCGCGCGTGGCGCTTCGCTTCCGCTAAGATGCCGGCGTCCCCATGCTCTTCGCCAGCACGTCCCTCGCTGCCCGCATCGAGCGGGCCGAGTGCCGCCTGCTCGCCGACAGCGCCGCGTCGGCCGCGCGGCGGCGCCCCGGCACCGGCGTCTTCGCGACGCCGCTCGCCGGCGGCATCGCCACGTTCACCGGAGCCGGCTCCCCCCTCAACAAGGTGGCGGGCCTCGGGTTCGAGGGGCCGCTCGACGAGGGCGAGCTCGCGGCGGTCGAACGGGCCTTCGCGGAGAGGGGCGTGGCGGTGCAGGCGGAGGTGGCGAGCCTGGGCGACCCCGCCGTCGTCCGCCGGCTCACCGGGCGCGGGTACCGCCTGCAGGGCTTCGAGAACGTGCTCGGGCGCAGGCTGCCCGCCGGCCCCATGGCGCCGCTCCCGGAGGGCATCGCGGTCGCCCCGAGCTCGATCGCGGAGCTCGGCACGTGGATCGACGTGGTGGTGACCGGCTTTGCGAGCCCGGACGCGCAGGGCGTCGTCTCGGACGAGTCCTTCCCGCGCGACCTCGTCGAGAGCGTCATGGCCGACATGGCCTCGGCGGAGGGCTTCTCGCGCACCCTCGCGCGGCGCGACGGCGTGCCCGCGGGCGGGGCCAGCCTGCGCCTCTCGGAGGGCGTCGCCCACCTGTGCGGCGCGGCGACCCTGCCCGCCCACCGTCGCCGCGGCGTGCAGAGCGCGCTGCTCGCGGCGCGGCTCGAGATCGCCGCCGGTGCCGGCTGCGACGTGGCGGTCGTCATCACCCAGCCCGGGTCGAAGTCGCAGGAGAACGTCCAGCGCCAGGGGTTCGAGCTGCTCTACGCGCGGGCGATCCTCGTGCGCGAGGAGTGAGGCGCCGGTGAGAATCCACCTCGTCGACGGCACGTACGAGCTCTTCCGCGCCTACTACGGCGTCCCGCCGGCCCACGACGCCGCGGGGCGGCCGGTCGGGGCGGTCCGCGGCATCCTCGCGACGCTTCTCTCGCTCCTGCACGAGCCCGGCGTCACGCACGTCGCGTGCGCGTTCGACCACGTGATCGAGTCGTTCCGCAACCAGCTCTTCCCCGGCTACAAGACCGGCGAGGGCATCGACCCCGACCTGTGGGCGCAGTTCGAGCCGGCGGAGCGGGCGGCGGCGGCCCTCGGCATCGTGGTCTGGCCGATGGTCGAGTTCGAGACGGACGACGCCCTCGCCACCGCGGCCTTCCGGTGGCGCGACCACCCGGGCGTCGAGCAGGTGGTGATCTGCTCGCCCGACAAGGACCTGTCGCAGTGTGTCGTCGGCCGCCACGTCATCTGCCGCGACCGTCGCCAGCGCACCGACCGCGACGAGGCGGGGGTGGTCGCGAAGTTCGGGGTTCAGCCGTCGTCGATCCCGGACTGGCTCGCCCTCGTGGGCGACGCCGCCGACGGGATCCCGGGCATCCCGGGCTGGGGCGAGAAATCGGCGGGCACGGTGCTGGCCCGGTACGGGCGGCTCGAGGCGATCCCCGACGACCCCGCGGCCTGGGACGTGGCGGTGCGCGGGCGCGACCGCCTGGCCGCGTCGCTCCGCAGACGGCGCGACGACGCGGCGCTCTACCGCCAGCTCGCGACCCTGCGCACCGACGTGCCCCTCGCGGAGAGCCTCGCGGAGCTCGAGTGGCGGGGCGCGCGCCGCGCCGACCTCGAGGCGCTCTGCCGCGAGATCGGTGCGGAGGAGCTGCTGCGGCGAGTGCCCAGTTGGCGCCCGAGGTAGGGCGACTGCCGCGGCTCTAACGACCGCCCGCGGACGTGAGCCGCCGCAGCTCCTCGAACCAGCCGAGCACGACCTTGGCCCGCGTGGCCGGCCGCTTGTCGATGCCGCCCTGGAACATCACGAACCGGCGGCCATCGCCCGAGACGTCGTAGTCGGGGAAGTTGAACCCGGGCAGGGTGACGCCCCGGAGGCCGCCGAGGAAGGCCCCCCGGAAGACCGGCTCGGGCTTGCTCGCGCGGAAGCTCCCGCCCTCCGCCGCGGCACGGACCGACATGATGCCGTCCGCGCTGCGGAAGAAGAGCTCCTTTCCGTCGCGGCTCCAGGCCGGCTGCGCCCCGCCGCCGTCGGAGATCTGCCACTTGCCGCCGCCCGGCGGGAAGGACGCCACGAAGACCTCGAGCCGCCCGGTCTCGTCCGACTCGTATGCGATCCACCGGCCGTCGGGCGAGAAGTGGCCGCCGCTCTCCTGGTAGGGCGTCTTCAGGAAGGCCTGCGGCTCGCCCTTGCCGTCCGCCGGCAGGATCCACAGGTCGTTCCGACCGCCCTGCCCCGCGCTCTGGACGATCAGGTTCTTGCCGTCCGGTGACCAGGAGTTGGGCGCCGGGAAGGTGAGCTTGCCGGGCGCGAGGAGCGCCTCGGCGTCGCCCGTTCCGTCGGCCCGCTTGCGAAAGACCCCGTCCTTGCCGTCCACCTCGGACTCGTAGGCGATCCAGAGGCCGTCCGGCGACCAGACGGAGTCGGCGTCGTAGCGCTGGCCGAAGGTCACGCGCGTGGCCACGTCGCGGTCCAGGTCGTAGACCCAGATGTTCCAGTTGTCGTCGCGCTGCACCGAGACGGCGAGGCGGCGGCCGTCCGGCGACAGCCGCGGCGTGCCGTAGATACCCGGCTCCTTCCAGAGCGGCTCGCTCCGGCCCTGCCGGTCCACCGAGACGATCGTGAAGGGCGAGATCTCCACCACGTCGTCGAGGTAGGCCAGCAGGCCGTTGTCCGAGACGCCGTACTGGGCCGAGCCTTCCGCGGGGTTTGTCTCGAGGCCCTCGAGGACGGGCATCTCCGAGCCGGTCGCCTGCATCTTGTCCACGTCGAACGGGAGCGCGAAGAGCGTTCCCCGGAGCACGTAGAGGACGTGGCCGGTCGGAACGTAGCGGGCGTAATAGCCGCCGCGGTGGACGACCGATCGCTTCCCGGTGTCCGTCCGCACCACCTCGATCGTCCCGGTGTCGAACGTGCTCGTGTCTCCCGACTGGCTGGTGAAGAGCACCGCCTTCCCGCCCGGGAGCCACTGGGGCCAGCGGTGCGTCCTTTCGTCCTTCGCCTTGTCGAGCGTCGTCAGCGGCTCGGCCTGGCCGCCGTTCGACGAGATCCGCACGAGGCCCGAGAAGACCGAGGGCGAGAAGACGATGGTGCCGTCCGGCCCCCACGTGGCGCCCCGGCTGCGGTCGAGCGGGGCGAGGGTGATCGGCGACCCGCCCGTCACGGAGATCTTCTTGAGCTCGGTCCGCGTGACGAAGCCGATCCACGCGCCGTCGGGCGAGAAGAACGGGTGGTAGGGGCCACCCGGGCCCTCGCCCTCGGAGAGCACGGTTTCCTGGAAGCGGTCGAGCGGGCGCACGACGAGCTTCTGCTTCTCCCCCTCGATGCCCGTCGTGTAGGCGATGGCGCGGCCGTCGGGCGAGGCGACCAGGCCCGAACCGAGGCGCGAGAACACCGCGTCCTCGGTGACGTTGATCTCGAAGCGGCGCACGGGCTCGGGCGGGGCGGCGCGGCGGCCGAGGAGCGTCGCCCCGGCGAGGAGGCCGAGCGCGCCGGCGACGAGCGCCGCCGCCCACGGCAGCCACCGCCGGCCGGCCGGCGTCGCGGCCACCGCCTGCGGCTCCGCCTCCTTCGGGTTCTCGAGCCACTCCTGCAGCGCCACCCGCGCGTCGCCGATCGACTGCAGGCGCCGCGACGCGTCCTTCTGCAGGCACTGCTGGAGCAGCTGCCGGATGCGCGACGGCACGTGCGCGGGCAGGCTCGCGAGGTCCGGCTCCTTGTGCACGATCGCACCGAGCACGTCGGTCACCGTCTCGCCGTCGAAGGCGCGGCGGCCGGCCAGCATCTCGTAGAGCACGCAGCCGAACGACCAGATGTCGGCGCGGCGGTCCACCGCCTTGCCGCGCGCCTGCTCCGGGCTCATGTAGCCCGCCGTCCCGAGCAGCACGCCGGCCTGGGTCATGGCGAGCGTCGGCGAGTGCGAGGCGTCGATCCCCGAGCCGCCGGAGAGCGGGTGCGCGCCGAGGGCCTTGGCCAGGCCGAAGTCGAGCACCTTCACCCGGCCGTCGGGGCTCACCATCACGTTGCCGGGCTTGAGGTCGCGGTGGACGATGCCCTTGTCGTGCGCGACCTCGAGCGCCTGGGCGATCTGCAGGGCAATGCGCACCGCCTCCTCGACCGGCAGCGGCCCTTTCGCCAGGCGCTCGCCGAGCGTCTGGCCCTCGGCCACCTCCATGACCAGGAAGCGCTGCCCGTCCACCTCCTCGAGGCCGTGGATGCCGGCGATGTTGGGGTGGGAGAAGGCGGCGAGGGCCCGCGCCTCGAGCTCGAAGCGGGCGAGGCGCTCCGGGTCGGCGGCGAAGCTCGCGGGCAGCACCTTCAGGGCCACGTCGCGGCCGAGCTTCGTGTCCTGGGCCCGCCAGACCTCGCCCATCCCACCGGCGCCGAGCTTCGAGGTGACCTTGTAGTGCGAGACAGTCGTTCCGATCACGCGGGCGCTCCTTCTCAGTCTGTTCCGGGGGGGGTGCGGCCTGGGCATTGTAGCCGTTCTGCGGCGCCACCGGATCACGAGCGAGGGCTGCGGGCGAGGGCCGGGGCGATAGAATGGGCTCAGGGCGACGCACCTTCCGCCCGGGAAGGGACCTGTCCGATGAGACTCCCTCGCGTCCTCTTCCTCCTCGCGGCGGCGGGCATCGCCGCGAAGACGGCCGCGGCCCAGCCCGCCCCCCCGAAGCCGTCCGAGTGGCTGGGTGGCGGGGGCCTCCTCATCGGCATCCCGCTCGGCGAGTTCGCGGACGCCACCGACGAGGGCTTCGGCGTGGTCGGCAACGTCGTGTTCACACCCGGGGGCGGGCCCTTCGGCATCCGCCTGCAGACGGGCGGCCTGGTCTACGGCAGCCGGACGATCGGCGTGTCGGTGCCGGGCACGTGGCGGCCTCGTCACCGAGGACCTGCACGACCGACAACTGGCTGCTGAACGTCGGGCTCGGCCCCCAGTTCATCGCTCGCTCGGGCCCGGTGCGTCCCTACGCCTACGCACTCGCCGGCTTCGGGTACTTCGCGACCGAGACCTCGTTCGGCCACGGCTACGACTACTACGGGGACAACTCCACCACGAACTACGACGACTGGACGTTCGCGTGGTCGGCGGGAGCCGGCCTGCTCCTCCCGGTCTCTCGGAGCGTCGCCATCGACGTGGGCGTGCAGTACGTCGGCAACGGGACGGTCCGGTACCTCGCGGAGGGCGACCTGCGTCCCTCTCCGGGCGGCACCCCGCCCCTCATCGTCCCCCGTCAGACCGAGGCCAACCTCTTCACGATCACGGTCGGCATCACCTTCGGATACTGAGGCCCCCAGTTTCCCCTTGACAGCGGGGGCTTCCGGGCCCACCTTACGAGTTACCAGTGCGCCGCGCCCGCGGTGGTGAGACCGCAGAGGAAAGGGCCGAGCCTGGCGGATCGGAAGGCATGCGGCGAACGCCGCGGAGGATGCCGATGGAAGTCGGCAGCACGCCACCCGCCCTCGAAGGGACCTTCGGGTCCCTGCGCTGACAAACGAAGACGCGCCCTAGAGGCGCGTCGGGCTTCGAGCCCAACCCGACCCGGATGGCCCCAGGCCTCCGGGTCTTTTCTTTTCCCCGCCTGCAACCGGCGGCGGCCTCGCCCGGTATTGGCCTTCAGGGAGCCACGACCCCGATACCATGAGCGCGACCGCCGTCCTGCCCTTCCCGATGCTGCCCGCCCTGGCCGGGAGCACCGCCGAGCCGGTACCATCCGGCGTCCCCGCCATGGCCACGCTCTCCGACGGCGCGCTGCTCGAACGGGTCGCCCGCGGCGACGCCGACGCGTTCACCGTCCTTTACCGCCGCTACGAGCGACCCGTCTTCGCCATGCTCCTCCGGCTGGCGAGCGGACGCCGGGCGGTCGCCGAGGAGTGGCTGCAGGAGGCCTTCACGCGGGTGTGGCTGGGCGCCTCGACGCACGACCCCTCCCGGGGCGAGGTGCGGCCCTGGGTCTACAAGATCGCCCTCAACACCGCGCGCAGCGAGATGGCCCGAAAGCGGTACCGCACGCCCCACGTCTCGATCGACGAGACCGGGATGGACCTGCCGGACGCGACGGCGGGAGAGGGTGGGGTCGCCTCGCGCCTGGACGAGGCGCGGCAGGCGAGCGCCTTCGCCCGCGCGCTGGAGGGCCTGCCGGACTTCATGCGCGAGGTCGTGGTGCTGCGCTGCAGCCGCGAGCTCACCTTCGCCGAGATGGCCGAGGTGACCGGCGCCCCCCAGGGGACGCTCAAGTCGCGCTTCCACCGTGCCGTCGCCGCGCTGCGCGAGGCCCTCGGCCAGGAACAGGGGAAGGCGCGATGAGGCACCCGACGCCGGGCGAGCTGCTCCTTCTGCACTTCGGCGAGCTCCACGCGGCGCCGCGCGCGGCGTGCGAGGCGCACGCCCGCGACTGCGCCGCGTGCCGCGCCTTCCTGGCCGACGTCGATTGGGCCGAGCGTGGGCTTCTCGCGGGGCCGGTCGAGGCCCCGCCGGCGGACGGCCTCGAGCGCGTCCTCGCCCGCATCGAGGCGGTGCGGCCGGTCCGCGAGCGGCGGGCGAACGGGCTCCGCGCGACGTTGCCGTGTGCCGCCGCCGTCCTCGCCGGCTCGGTGGCCGCCTGGCAAGGCGGCGCCGTCGCCGCCTTCGCGTTCCTCGCCCTGGGCTCGATCGTGACCCTCGCGATCGCCCCCGTCCTCATCCTCGAGTCGCAGCGGAGGTCCTCATGACGACCAAGAAGAAGCTGATCACGCGCATGGCGCTCGGGGCCGCGACGGTCCTCGCGGTCGCCCTCCTGATGGGCGGGGCGGCCCTCGCGCTCCTGCACTCCGACCACGAACGATGGGAGTACGACCAGAAGCGCGAGCGGGAGCAGGTCGTCGAGCGCTCGCGCAAGTACCTCGGCGAGCTGGCCAAGCGGATCGCGAAGCTGCCGGTGGACCCGACCCTCGTCGGGGAGATCGAGGCGCGCTACTTCGAGGAGCGGGCGAGCGGGCCGATGCAGGTCTGGGCCATGGGGACGGACGGCGAGTTCCTCTTCGGCGTGCCGAAGGAGTCGTTCAGCCGGCTGAACGCGGTGTACGACCGCGAGGTCACCCCGAGGCTCAAGGAGGGCGTCTTCTTCGACCGGCAGTCCTTCCTCCTCGGGCACCTCGACGAGGGTGAAGACCTCGCCCTCTCGGGCGTCCTCGCCGGCGACGCCGAGGAGCCGGCCGACCTCCTCGAGCGGCTCCGCCGGCACGCCGACGACTCCGACGGGAGCTTCGTGCTCTCGGCCCCCCTCAAGACGGCGGACGGCGTCGCCCTCGGCAGCCTCTACCTGAAGCGGGCGCGGAGCGAGCGCGAGTACTACCGGCAGGACGAGCGGCTCGAGGTCGCCGGGGGCCTGGCGGGCGCGGCGGCGGCGCTGTCCTTCGTCTTCCTCTGGATCCTCCTCCCCACCTGGGTGTACGTGGACGCGCGCGAGCGGGGCGTGCGGCGAGCGCCCCTCTTCGCCTTCCTGACGGTGATCTCCTCGCTCGTCGGCCTCGTCGTCTACCTCATCGCGCGGCCGGACGACGCGAAGACGCTCGCCTGCCCCGGCTGCAGCCGCGAGGTGAACGGCGGCGCCTTCTGCCCGCACTGCGGGCGCGACCTCTCGGCCTCTTTCTGCGCCACCTGCCGCTACCCGCTCAAGCCGGAGTGGGCCTTCTGCCCCTCGTGCCGCACCGAGATCAAGCCGGCCGGGGCCGCCGCGGAGGCGCCGGCGGCCGGGTAGCGGAGCTTTTCATGCCCGTGCCACTCCAGCCGTCGAGCGCCGGCCAGGCCGCGGTGAGCCGCCCGCTCGTCGCCTGCCTCTTCGTCTCGAGCGTGCTGCTCTCGGTCGTGTCCTGGTACACGACGCAGCAGGGCATGGCTCTCTACCTCTCGCCCTGGTTCTCGTTCCTGGCGTCGCTCGGCGTGCAGTCGGCCCTCGTGCTCGTGGCCTGGCTCGTCGGCGTGACCGAGTCCCGGCGCGGCCTGCTCGTCGCCGTCTACGCCGTGACCGCCGCCGTCTCGATCGCCTTCTCCTACGTCAGCCTCCACACCTGGTTCGCCTCGCGCGAGCGGCCGGCCACCATCGAGCGGGCCCTGTACGACGAGCTCGACGCGGCGGCCGGGAAGTCGCAGGAGCTCCTCACCGCCGCCATCGCCGAGGGCCAGAAGCACGTGCTCGCCCTCGACGAGATGACGGCGGCGGAGAAGGCCCACGGCTACATCTCCCGCGCCACCGACCAGGACCCGTACCTCGCCCGGGTCCGCGAGGCGGTGGCCCGCGAGGCGGAGAGCTACGGCGGCGCCTATCCGGAGGGCCAGGGCCCCGGGCTGCGCTACACCGCCTTCGACCGGCACGCGAGCCTCGCCCGGCAGACGGTCGCGCGGCTCCAGGAGTCGCAGAAGGCCCTCGCCGACTTCCGCGCCGGCCTGAAGCCGCTCGACCCGACCGAGCAGCAGCTGCGCGGCTTCCGCCAGGTCTTCGACGCGATCCCGTGGAGCGACGTGCGCGACACGCTGCACGCCAAGGTGGAGCCGCCCGCGGTGCCGGCCTACTCCGCCTTCGTGGACCGGGCGGCCACGGGGCAGGAGGACCTCGTGATTGCGTTCACGGAGCTTCTCACCGCCCCGACCAGCCGCCACGTCCTCGCCTTCACCCTCGCCGCCTTCATCGACCTGATCGTGTTCCTGCTCGCCTACGCTTCGGGGCCTTTCTTCTTCGGCTCGCCCGAGGAGCGGTGGCTGAAGGCCGGCGCCGCGCTCGACTCCGCCGACGAGCAGGTGTTCGCGCGGGACCTGCTCCGCAAGGTCTCCCCGAGCGCTCAGGGCCTCGCACGGCTCGAGGCCGCGGCGCTCAGCCCCGGCGAGCTGCAGCTCGTCCTGCTGCTCGCGGCGCAGGACCGGGCCGCGGCCGTCGACGAGGGCGGCCGGCGCTTCTACCTGCTCGACGCGTCGGTGCACCGGAGCCTGGCGGAGTCGCTGGCCGACCGGCGGCTCCCGCTGCGGGCCTCGGCCGCCCAGCCGGCCAACGGCTAGATTCCGGGCCGGCGGATCCCTCGGGACCCGTCCAATCGGAGTCCCTCGGGATGACAGGGCCAATGTCCCCTTGCCGTGCGGGCCGGCGCGAGTACAATCCGGCCCATGCACGTCCAAGCTCTCGACTGGGTCATCATCGTCGCGACGCTCGCGATCTGCTTCGTGCCCGCCCTCTTCTTCGGGAAGCGCTCGGGCAAGAGCACGGCGGAGTTCTTCGCCTCGGGCCGCTCGGTGCCCTGGTGGCTGGCCGGCCTGTCCATGGTCGCCACCACCTTCTCGAGCGACACCCCGAACCTCGTGACCGACATCGTGCGGCGGCAGGGCGTCGCCGGGAACTGGGTGTGGTGGGCGTTCGTGCTCACCGGGGTCTCCACGGTCTTCTTCTACGCGCGCCTGTGGCGGCGCTCGGGGGTCATGACCGACCTCGAGTTCTACGAGATCCGCTACTCGGGACAGGCGGCGAGTGTCGTGCGCGGGTTCCGCGCCATCTACCTCGGGCTCCTCTTCAACTGCATGATCATGGCCACCGTGAACCTGGCGGCCTGCAAGATCGCCGGCATCCTCTTCGGCTTCGAGCGCTGGGAGACCCTCCTGTTCGTGGGGCTGCTCAACGTCGCCTTCGCCGCCCACTCCGGCCTGTGGGGCGTCCTCGTCATCGACATGATCCAGTTCTTCATCAAGATGACCGCCGTCATCGCCGCCGCCTACTTCGCGCTGCAGGCCCCGCAGGTCGGCGGCCTCGTCGCGCTCATGTACTCCAAGCTGTCCACCATGAAGGGCCCGCACGGGGGCAGCTACCTGAACGTCCTGCCGGACTTCACGAGCAACTGGGACCTGGCGGTGGCCGTCTTCGTCATGCCGATCGCGGTCCAGTGGTGGGCGGTCTGGTACCCCGGGGCCGAGCCGGGCGGCGGCAGCTACATCGCGCAGCGGATGCTGGCGTCGAAGTCCGAGAAGGACGCCCTGGGCGCGGTGCTGTTCTTCAACGTCGCCCACTACGTCCTGCGGCCCTGGCCGTGGATCCTGACCGCGCTGCGCCTCGATCCTCGTCTACCCGGAGCTCTCGGACATCCAGAAGGCCTTCCCGAACCTCGACCCCAGCCTGCTGGGCCACGACATCGCGTTCCCGGCCATGCTGAAGTTCCTGCCGGTGGGCTTCGTCGGCCTCATGGTGGGCGGCCTCATCGCGGCGAACTCCTCGACCATCCTGACCCACCTCAACTGGGGCGCGTCCTACCTGGTCCACGACTTCTACCAGCGCTTCATCAGGACGAACGCGCCCGAGAAGCACTACGTGCTGGTGGGGAGGCTCGCCACCGTCCTGTTGTTCCTGCTGTCCTCCGCGACCGTGTACCTCCTCGACAGCGCCAAGGACGCCTTCGACGTCATCCTCCAGATCGGCGCCGGGACGGGGCTCCTGTACCTCGTGCGCTGGTTCTGGTGGCGGGTGAACGCCTGGTGCGAGGTGGTGGCCATGGTCAGCTCCTTCCTCGTCTCGCTGGCGCTGCTCGTGCTCGCCCGGAACGGCGTGCACTTCAGCACGCACGTCGCGCTCCTCGTCACCATCGCGGTCACCACGGTGTGCTGGGTCGACCACGGCCTACGTGGGGCCGCAGACCGACCGCAGCGTCCTGGTCGAGTTCTTCAAGAAGGTCCGGCCGTTCGGCCCGGGCTGGCGTCGAATCCGAGAGGAGGCCGGCCTCGGCGAGGACGCGGCCCGCACGGCCGGGGACAACATCCCGCTCGCCCTCCTCGGCTGGTTCACCGGCTGCACGACCATCTGGGCGGCGCTCTTCGCGGTGGGCAACGTCCTCTACGGCCGCACGGTGGCCGCCTCGCCTGCACCGCGGTGTTCGTGGTCGCCGGCCTCGTGCTGATCCGGGTGGTCAGCCGGCTCTGGCAGGCCCCGGCGGGCAGGAGGCCTGATGGAACTCGGCTAGAATCAGGTGAACAACCGCAGGAGGCAATCGGTGAGAATCTCGAAGCAGGCCGTGGGGTCCCTCGTCGTGGCCGTCGTGGTCGGTGGAGCGGCGGTGGCGGTGATCGCCGCCGACGCGTTCCACGACCGTCACATGGCTATGGAGGCGGTCGGAGACGCAATGAAGCCCCTGGGGGCGATGGCGAAGAAGGCCGCCCCGTTCGACGCGGCGGTGGTGAAGGCGAGCGCGACCACGATCGCCGACAACCTGAAGAAGGCGCAGGGGCTCTTCCCGGCGGGCAGCGGCGGGGGCGAGTCGCGGGCCAAGGCCGAGATCTGGACCGACGCCGCCGGCTTCGAGAAGGGGATGAAGGACGGCCACGCGGCGGCCGTCGCTCTCCAGTCCGTCTCGGACGAGGCCGCGTTCGGCCCCGCGCTGGGAGCTCTCGGGGGCAGCTGCAAGAGCTGCCACGACAAGTACCGCCTTCCGAAGCAGTGACGCCATCCCGAGGGCGGTTCCCGGCCGGCGTCCGAGGGATATCTGAGCCCCCCGGGAAGGCCAGTCCCAGGGCCTGATGCATTCCCATCGCCGTCTCCTGGCGGCGATCGCCTCCGTCGTGGCGGTCGCCGCCGTCGCGTTCTGGGGGCTCACTCGTCCCGATCCCTTGCCCGCCGACGCGATCCCGACCCACGAGGTCGATCTCCGCAACGGTGAGACGCTGTACCACGCGGGCAGCTGCCTGGCTTGCCACAAGGCGCCCGAGGGCGCGCCCGGCTCCGACCGCGGCCTCCCCGCGGGCGGCACCCCCTTCCCGACGCCCGTCGGCACCTTCCATCCGCAGAACCTGACCCCGGACGTCGAGACGGGCATCGGCCGCTGGAGCGAGGTCGACTTCGTCAACGCGATGCGGCTGGGGATCTCGCCGGGAGGGACGCACTACTTCCCCGCCTTCCCTTACGCGTCGTACCGCTCGATGACGATGGCGGACCTCCTCGACCTGCGGGCCTACCTGATGAGCCTTCCCGCGGTGAGATCGCAGGCGCCCGATGCGAGCGTCCCCCTGCTCGCCCTCGCACGCCGGGGTGTCGGCCTCTGGAAGAGGGTCGCCTTCCGCCAACCCACCTTCGCGCCCGAGCCGGGTCGCACCCCCTCCTGGACGCGGGGCGCCTACCTCGCCAACGCGCCGGGCCACTGCGGCGAGTGTCACACGCCGAAGGACCTCCTGATGGTCGCCGACCTGAGCCGGCACATGGCCGGCGGCCCGCACCCGGGAGGTGAGGGCAAGGTGCCGAGCCTGCGCGGCCTTCTCGCCCGGAAGAAGTACAAGGACGTGGACGACCTCGTCCTCGCGCTCCAGAACGGCGAGACCTTCGGCTACGAGGACCTGTCGAGCGGCGGCATGGCCGCCATCCAGGAGAACCTGGCCCGGTTGCCCGAGAGCGACGTCCGCGCGATCGCGGAGTACCTGCTCAGCCTGCAGTAGGCGGCGCGGTCCGGGCCCCGCGGCGCTGCGGAGCCCGGAACCGCTCTCGACTCACCGGCCCTTCGTCTTCGGCGGCACCGGCGCCTCCGCCTCGGGCTTCGCGGCCACCGTCACGCCGGGCGTCTGTGCCCAGTCGAGATACCGCGTCAGGAGCCAGATGTCTTTCGCCGCGGCGCCATCCCCGCGGACGAAGCCGGGACTCGCCAGGGCCCGATCCCACGAAGGCATGGCGCCACCGGCGGAGTGCCTGATCTGGGCCTGGACGTGCAGCCTCTTGAACCCACCGTCCCGGGCCGCGATCGCCGTCAAGTCCGGCACCGCACCCGGGCCATTCGCGGCCCGCGCGCCCGTGCCCCGAGCATCGGCACCGTGACAGGCGGCGCAGTGCCTCAGGTACAGACCGCGTCCCTGGCCGATGGCCGTGAGGTCCTCCGGGCGGTACGCCTGCGCCGATGCGGCGACGAGGACTGCCGCCGCGCCGAGAATCATGACCTTCATCTCTCCCCCTTTCCCCGGGCCGCGGTCCACCGCGGCCTGAGATCGGATCACCGTTCCTGCTGGTGGTTACGAGCGCGGGGAGAGAACGCCCCTGAGCGGGACGTGAGACCGCGGTGAGGGGTCGCAGAGAGCCGGCTGAGGGGCAAACGGCTGGACGCGTCGTATTGGATAATGCGGGCATGAAGACCGCGCAGCGACTCATCCTCGTCCTGACTGCCACCGTGGCCGCCTCGGCCGCACTCGTCTCGCCCACTCGGGCCGCCGAGCCGACCTTCCCCGCGATCGACGGGAAGGCCGTCCTCGAGCACACGAAGGTGCTCGCCTCCGACGCCTTCGAGGGCCGCGCTCCCGGCACGAAGGGCGAGGACCTCACCGTGGCCTATCTCACCGAGCAGCTCCGGAAGATCGGCCTCGAGCCGGGGAATCCCGACGGCACGTGGGTGCAGAAGGTGCCGCTCGTGGGGGCGACCGTGCAGGGAACGCCTCCTCTCACCTTTCGCAAGGGTCCCACCGAGCGGAAGCTCGCCTGGCGCGACGACTACGTCGCCTGGACGAAGCGCGTGGTCGCGCGCGCGGACCTCGACGCCTCCGAGCTCGTGTTCGTCGGCTACGGCGTCCAGGCGCCGGAGTTCCAGTGGGACGACTACAAGGGTGTCGACCTCCGCGGCAAGACGATGGTCGTGCTGGTCGGCGACCCGCCGGTGCCCGACCCCGCGAAGCCGGGCGAGCTCGACCCGAAGACGTTCGGCGGCAAGGCGATGACCTACTACGGCCGCTGGACCTACAAGTACGAGATGGGGGCGAAGCTCGGCGCCGCGGGCGTCCTCATCGTCCACCAGACCGAGCCCGCCGGCTATCCCTTCGCGATCGTCCAGGGGAAGACGACGGAGCAGTTCGACCTGGAGACGCCCGACGGCAACCGGGGCCGCGCCGCGGTCGAGGGCTGGATCACGCTCGAGCAGGCGAAGGGCCTCTTCCAGATGGCCGGGCAGGACTTCGACGCGCTGGAGAAGAAGGCCGCCACGCGGGAGTTCCGGCCGGTCCCGCTCGGGACGACGGCGTCCGTGTCGCTCACGAACTCGATCCGCAAGGTCCCTTCCGCCAACGTCGCCGCCAGGCTCGAGGGGAACGACGCGAAGCGGAAGGACGAGTGGGTGGTCTACACGACGCACTGGGACCACTTCGGGATCGGTCCCGCGGTGAACGGGGACACGATCTACCGCGGCGCGATCGACAACGCCTCCGGGACCGCCGGCCTCCTCGAGCTTGCCCGCGCGATGAAGGGTGCGAAGCCGGGTCCGGCTCGCTCGGTGCTCTTCCTCTTCGTCACCGCCGAGGAGCAGGGCCTCCTCGGCTCGGCCGGGTACGCCGAGCGCCCGCTCTACCCGCTCTCGAAGACCCTGGCCGTCCTCAACCTCGACGCGCTCAACGTGCACGGACGCACCCGGGACCTCACGATCATCGGCCTCGGCCTCTCCGACCTCGACCAGGCGATCGGAGCGGCCGCGGCGGCCCAGGGCCGCGTGGTCAAGCCCGATCCCATGCCGGAGAAGGGCTCCTACTTCCGCTCGGACCACTTCCCCTTCGCCCGCAAGGGCGTGCCGTCGATACACGCGGGCGGCGGAATCGAGTTCGTCGGCAAGCCCCCCGACTACGGAACGCGTGTCCTCCAGGAGTACATCCGGAACGACTACCACAAGCCGTCGGACGCGGTGAAGCCCGACTGGGACCTCAGCGGCGCGGTCGAGGACCTCGACCTCTACCTCCGTGCCGGGTACGCGCTCGCCTCGGGGTCCTCCTGGCCGGAGTGGAAGCCGGGCGCGGAGTGGAAGGCCCGCCGCGACGAGATGATGAAGGCGGCGCGATAGGATGTCCCGCATGAACTGGGTGATGGCCGGCGCGCTGTGGGGACTGCTGGGCGTGGGGCTCGGGGCCTTCGGGGCGCACGGGCTCAAGACGGTGGCGACCGAGCAGGGCCTGGCGTGGTGGGAGACCGCGGCGCGCTACCAGCTCTTCCACGCGCTGGCCCTCGTGCTTCTCGGGCTTCTGCAGCACCACCGGCCCGGCGGGGACGCGGCCGGGTGGTCGTTCCTTCTCGGAAGCGCCTTCTTCAGCGGCACGCTCTACGCGATGGCGCTCGGCGCGCCGCGCTGGCTGGGCGCGGTCACCCCGATCGGCGGCCTGGGCATGATGCTCGGCTGGCTGCTGCTCGCGCTGCACGCCGTGAAGTAGCGTGCGCCGACGAGAGCTGCTCCGGCGGGCGACGCTGGCCTCGGCCGCGTCCTGGCTCGCCGGACGCGCACCGACGCGCGCCGAGGCGCTGGACGCCGCGAACGCCGGCGCCCCGGACGCCGCAGCGCGGTCGCCCCTGCCCGCCCTGAAGCGGTCGGACGTCGTGTTCATCTCCGCGCCGAGGACCTGGGCGCGCCCGTCGTCCTGGGCCCCGAGCCGGACGCGCTCCTGCCCGAGGACCGCATCACTCTCGACGCCGCGCGGGCCGGCGGCCGGGTGGTGGCCACGGTCGAGGAAGCGCTCGCGCGTGTGCGGCCGGCGGCGACGGTCGAGGCCGACGTGCCCGTGCGCGTGCTGCCGCGCGTCGCCCCGGGCCGCGCGGTCGTGCACCTGCTGAACCGCGCCTACGAGCCGGAGAGGGACACGATGCGTCCGCTGCACGGCGTCACGCTCACTCTGGACCTCGCGGCCCTCGGGGTCAGGGGTGCGGCCCGGGCCCAGGTCGTCGCCCCCGCAGTCGCGACGGTCGAGGCGAAGGTCTCTCTCGAGGGACGGGTCGTCGTGGACGTCCCCGGGGAGTGGGCGCTCGTCGTCCTGCCGAGCGCTCTCACCTGGGCGAGCTGAGCCTCGGCGAGCGAGCCGATCGGTCCGGACTTCGGGTCCCAGTTTGGCCCGAGGTCGAGGGTGACGGCACCGCCTCCGGCCACGACCTGACGGAACCACGCCTGCCAGCGCTCGGTGGGGTAGCGCGTGTCACGCGAGCCCCAGCGCGAGCCGAGGAACGTGAGCGCATGCCACTGCGAGCCGTCGACCCACCGTGACGACGGCACGATCGAGAACGGCTCGTTCAGCTCCCCGGCCGTGTAGTCCTCGGCTCGCGTGTGGCGGACGAGCTTCACGCCAGGGTTGAAGGTGACGATGGCCGCGGGATTGCCTCGCCGGACCGCATCCGCGTAGACGCCGGCGATCTCCTCGTCGAAGCGGACGCCCGCGTAGCCCCCGTCGAACCACCACCCGGCGACCTTGTCGGCGTAGCGCGCCGACCACTCGTGGATGACCTCCGCCCACTGCCGGGCGAAGCGGGCGTCGATCGGCTGGTCCTTCGGTCCCTGCGGCAGGCCGAAGGCCTCCTGCGCGCGCGCGTCCTCGTTCGGCGTCTGGCAGGGCAGGTAGAGCATCAGGCGGATGCCCCGCGGCTGGAGCGCGCGGTGGAGCGCCAGGGGCAGGTCGCGGCGCGAGCAGCGCTCGCCGGGGCGGTAGCCGGTGCGGCGGTCGTAGGCTGCGTTCGGCGCATTGAAGAAGCCGGAGTTCTGCCCCAGCGTCAGCACGAGATACCGGGCGCCCGCGTTCTCCAGTTGCGCGGCCAGCGCCTCGGCGTCGAATTCGTCGAGCTTCACGAGGTCCTCGGCGCTCGCCGGCAGCAGGTGAACGAAGACGCCGAGCCGAGCGTCCCTCAGCCAATCGGCGCGGGACGACGGCGGGGCGTCCAGCGCGCGGACGGGCGCCGCGAGCACGAGGGTGGCGGCAACGAGGGCCAGGCGTCGGTTCATGTGCGACCTCCTGAAGTCGGCGGGAGTATAGCGGCCTCGGCGCGCGGTCTCCCCAAGCGTGCCATCGGGAGAACCGCGGCTAGACTGCCGGAATGATCACCGGTCCCCGCGCGCAGGAAGCCGCCACTCCCCCGTCCGACGACCCCCTTCGGCCCTTCCTCTCCGCCCCGGGAGGCCTCGTCCTCGACGGAGGCCTCGCCACCGAGCTGGAGCGCGCCGGCTTCGACCTCGCCCACCCGCTGTGGTCCGCCCTCCTCCTGCGCGAGCGGCCCGAGGCCATCGCCGCCGTGCACCGCGCCTACCTGGACGCGGGTGCGGACTGCATCACGACCGCGAGCTATCAGGGCACGGTCGAAGGGTTTCGGCGCGAAGGGGCCACCACCGCCGAGGCGGAGTCCCTGCTGCGCCTCTCGGTGAGCCTGGCTCTCTCCGTCCGCGACACCTTCTGGGCCGAGACGGGCCCCCGGCGGGGCCGGCCGCGCCCGCTGGTGGCCGCCAGCATCGGCCCCTACGGCGCCTCCCTCGCCAACGGATCGGAGTACACCGGTGACTACGACCGGGACGAGGCCGGCCTGGCGGCCTTTCATCGCGACCGGATGCAACTCCTCCTGGATGCGGGACCGGACCTCCTGGCCTGCGAGACGATCCCTTCTGCGGTCGAGGCACGCGCCCTGGCGCGCTTGCTCGGCGAGCGGCCTGCAGCGCGGGCCTGGGTGAGCTTCAGCTGCCGGGACGGATCGCGGCTCTGCGACGGAACGTCCTTCGCCGATGCGGTGCGCGCGGTCGCGCGGCTGCCCCAGGTCGTGGCGGTGGGCGTGAACTGCACGGCACCGTCACACGTGGAAGAGCTGCTCCGCTCCGCGGCCAGGGTCACCACCAAGCCGCTCGTGGCCTATCCGAACTCCGGGGAGAGCTACGACGCCGTGGCCAAGACCTGGCACGGCCTGTCCGATCCGGCGGACTGGGGGACGCGTGGCCGGGCCTGGCGCGAGGCCGGCGCCCGGCTCGTGGGCGGTTGCTGCCGCACCGGGCCAAGCCATGTTCACGCCCTGCGGGCCGCCTTGGGATAGCGCGCCCGGACCACCATGGCCTACGACAAGCCGCTGTGCGCGTCGCTCGATGGGTTCACCTTGCACGCGGCCACGCGCGCGGGCGCCCCGCGGCCCTACTCCACCGTGACGACCGCGTGCACGTCGACGCTCGGCACGGTGAAGCTCGAGACGCCGTCGGCGTAGTCGAAGTCGAGGCGACGACCGCCCGGCTGGAGGGTCACGGCGGCGGGCCGTTTCGCGGCACGCAGGGTCACCCGCTGCGGCGGGAGCGGCACGATCTCGTCGTACGTGCTGACGTCGGGTTCGCGTGCGGGCCGCCCGCGTTGACGAGGTTCAGCGAGCGTGCGGCCTGCCGAGCCGGTTGATCGTCAGGTGCAGCGGCCCCGCGCCGTCGACCTTCACCGGGGCTCGGGGAACAACCGGCTCACGACGGCACCCACCAGGCGACGGTGCGTCGGCGTCGCCGCGCGCAGGTAGTAGGACCCGAGGTCCGCGTAGATCGCACCGATGCGGCCCCGGCCGAGCGGGGCCACGGTGGCGGCGATGCCGGACGGCTCCCGCAGGTCCTTGCTCTTCCAGACGCGCCCGACCACCTCGGCGCCCGGCAGCGGATCCACGTCCTGGAAGCGCGCGTCGACGGTCGCGACACCGTCCTCGAAGCCGACGAAGCGGGCCCGTCGCTCCGGCGGGCCGACGAAGCGCACCCCGAGCTCACTCTCGAAGAGGCGCGCCGCGTCGACGCCGGCCGCGAGCAGGCTGCCGCCCCGGCGCACGTAGTCGACCAGGGCGTCGCGGAACCCCGGCTCGAGGTAGGCCCACTCCGGCACGACCACGAGCGGGTAGTCGTCGAGCCGTCCGGCGAGGTGGTGCTCCATCAGGATCTCGAACGCGTGGCGCCCGTCGAGCAGCATCTCGCTGTAGCCGCGCAGCGGGTCGGCTTCGCGCCCGGGAGACTCGTAGACGACCTTCGAGGTGCGCTGGAAGGCCGCCGCGGAGTAGAGGAGCGCGATCTGGGGGACGGCCGCGGCCCCCGCGGTGAACGCGCGCCGCTCCCGCATGAACCGGCCGACCTCCGCGACCTGCGGCAGGATCCACCCGGGGATCGACAGGTCCGCGTTCTGGCCGTAGTAGACCTGGAAGCCGCCGCCCGTGGCGATCGTCTCCGCCGCCTCCTGCAGCACGTGGACGGTGCCCTTGGGGGACTGCCTCATGAGGGGCTCGTCGAAGCTGTACACGAAGCTCCAGGCCATCAGGTCCCACGGCTTGCCGTACTGCCGGCCCTGCGGGGCGAGGCAGCGCGCCTCGAACGCCGCGGAGTAGACGGTGTTGCCGTTCGCGACGTCGCCGGAGAGGAAGTCGACGTCGAGCTCGACGGGCTCCGGCATGAACGAGCTGTAGGCCCAGTTGCTGGCGACCTGGAAGCGCCGATCGTAGGCGTGCATCACCTCCAGGTAGTGGCGGACGTACTGCTTGAACTTCGTCCGCGTGAAGGCGAGGTACGGGACGTAGCTCGGGTCGTCCGTCGTCTTCGGCGGCTCGAGCCCCGTGGTGGCGCGGAACTCCGCCTTCGCCTCGTCGCGGAAGTCCGGCTTCGTGCCCCACGAGTCGCCGTCCACCCAGGCGCCGTCGATGCCGTAGTCGGCCAGCTCCTTCAGCTGCGGGATCAGGATGCGGTCGGCGTACGGGCTGTAGAACGAGTTCGCCTGGGAGTTGCGCGAGCCGTCGATGTTCACCACCGCCCAGTCGGGGTGCAGCGCGATCGCCTGCTGGTCGATGACGCCCGAGTAGTGCGAGTAGAGAGCGACCCCGCGGCGCGCCGTCACCTCACGGAAGAGCTTCAGCGGGTCCTTCTCGAGCTCCGCGGCCGGGGTTCCCGCGCGCGTCGGGTAGCTGGCGATGCCGGGGTGCCCCTTCGTGTCGACCTGGATGAAGTCCGGGCGTGCCGCGTCGAGCAGCGACTCGATCATCGGCGCGGTGAGGGTGCGGCCGATGCCGCGGTCCTCCCGCCCGAGGTGCCGGTCGAAGTGCAGGCCGAAGAAGCTCTCGCCGCGGCGCGGGCGTTTCGGTGCGTCGTCCTGAGCCCAGAGGAACGGACAGGCCGCGATGAAGAACAGGGTGCACAGTCGGGTCATCGTCACTCTCCTCCTTCCGCCTCGCTCGGCCCTACGGACCGACCGCGAGGCGGAAGCGGTTCTCCTGGCCCGTCTTCTTCGAGAGGGCGACGGAGAACGCGTGGTCGGTCCCGTCCGCCTCGCGCACGGTGACCGCGTACCGGCCGTAGAACCCGCGGAACGAGACCTGGCCCGCCGCGTCCGTCGTCGCGTCGAGGGAGGTGCGCCACTCGCCGCCAACCAGGCGCTGGAGGCGCTCGAACACGGGCTTGGGGGCGTACTCGTCCGTGACCAGTCCGCCGCCGGGCATCCAGGCGTCGCGGTCGGAGAAGCCCCACCAGTTGATGAGCTCCACGGCGGGGTGGCCGAAGGCGATGCGGTAGACCTGCTCGGCGAAGTCGGCCTGAGCCTCCTCGGTCCACGTGCCCTCGCGCCAGCCGCCCGTGATCGGCTTGCCCGAGGACTGCGGGATGAACTCGGTGACGTGGAGGGGCAGCCCGAGCGGCGCGTAGAGGTCCAGCGTCCGGCGGAGCTCCTCGGGCGGGAACCACGCGTCGAGGGGCTCGTGGGCCTGCAGGCCGAGGGCGTCGACGGGCGCGCGACGAGCCTGCAGCAGCCGCACGAGCTCGAGGAAGCGCTGTCGGACCTCGGGCCGCATGACCTGGTAGAACTCGTTGAGGACGAGCGTCGCCCTCGGGTTGGCCGCGCGCGCCGCCCGGTAGAGGGGCTCGATCCAGTCGGCCACCTCGCCGACGGGCACGAAGCGGTAGCGCGGGCCGTCCCCCGGGGCCTTCTCGGCGTGGGCCATGCGCCAGGTGACCGTGTTCACCGGCTCGTTCACGACGTCCCACAGGTCGATGGTCCCGGCGAGACCGGCGACCGTGCTCGTCACCCGCGCCTGCAGGAGTGCCTCCGTCGTCTCGACCGGCATCGCGCTCAGCCATCCCGGCGTCCCCGCGGTGTGGGTCCAGGCGAGCGGGTGGCCCTTCAGCGTCAGCCCGTTCGCCAGGGCCCACTCGATGGTGCCCGCCATCCGGGGCCACTGGGGGCGTCCCGGCACGGGCTCGTAGCCGCTCCAGTAGTAAGGCAGGATGCCCAGGTTGAACAGGCTCTTGAAGCGGCTCTTGAACGCCTCGGGCCGGTGGACGTCTTCCCCGCCGTGGCCAACGAGGCCGAAGAGCAGCGCGCCGAAGAGGAACTCGTGGGTCTGCTGGCGCACGAGCACCGTGGCTCCCGCGACGGGCTTCCCGTCCCTCCGCACGAAGACGAGCGTGGCGTCGCCTTTGCGGTGGCGCTCCGCACCTTCTTTCGCTTCGGCGAGGAGACGGCCTTCGACCTCGGCGATGCGGAGGGGCTCGGCGGCGGGCGCAGTGGGGACCGAGAGACAGAGGATCAGACTCACGGCAGCAGGGTGTCGAAGCACGGGGGCCTCCGCGGGCCGCCGGGGAGACGGCCGGCGACGCGCGATGGTAAACCCGGCGCGGGTCCTCCGGGGCGACGCGGCCCGGAAGCGGCCAGAACGATCAGGGCGTGCGATCCGCCCCCGAGCCCCGCGTGGATCATGCGAATCACGCACCGGTCGGTGGGCCGCGGCACTAGAATGGCCGGAGACTCTCGCCACGCGCACCTCTTCGGCAAGGAGCAATCCATGAGCTACGAAGGACAGGCCGTGAAGGTCCTTCCCCTCGACGGCGGCTTCGTCGAGTTGCGATTCGACCTGCAAGGCGACTCGGTCAACAAGTTCAACGCGCTGACGGTCGGCGATCTGAAGAAGGCCGTCGAGGACCTCCAGGCCCGCAAGGACCTGCGAGGCGTCCTGATCACGAGCGGCAAGGACGTCTTCTTCGTCGGCGCCGACATCACCGAGTTCCTCGGCCACTTCCAGAAGAGCGAGGAGGAGCTCGCCCGATGGCTCCTCGACACGGACGCCGTCTTCTCCGCGATCGAGGACCTGGACGCGCCGTCCGTCGTCGCGATCAACGGCATTGCGCTCGGCGGCGGCTTCGAGCTGTGCCTCGCCGCGAGCTACCGCGCGATGTCCACGGAAGCGAAGGTCGGCCTTCCGGAGACGAAGCTCGGCCTCTTCCCCGGCTGGGGCGGCACCGTGCGGCTCTCCCGCCTCTGCGGGGCCGACACCGCGATCGAGTGGATCGCCGGCGGCGAATCGTGGTCGGCCGCCGACGCTCTCAAGGTCGGCGCCGTGGACGCGGCGGTGGCGCCCGCCGACCTGCGCGAGGCGGCCCTCGGCATGCTGAAGGACGCGGCCGACGGCAAGCTCGACTGGAAGGCCCGGCGCGAGGAGAAGAAGGCGCCCCTGAAGCTCAACGCGATCGAGGCCGGGATGGTCTTCCTGGGCTCGAAGGCGTTCGTGGCGGGCAAGGCGGGGCCGCACTACCCCGCCCCGGTGGCCGCCATCGAGGCCATGGAGAAGGGTGCCCGCAAGACCCGCGACGAGGCGCTCGCGATCGAGGCGGCGACCTTCGCGCGGATCGCGAAGACGCCCACGGCCCACGCGCTGGTCAGCGTCTTCCTCGGCGACCAGGCCGTGAAGAGGATCTCGAAGAAGCACGCGAAGGCGGCCCGGCCGGTGAAGCGCGCGGCCGTCCTCGGCGCCGGGATCATGGGCGGCGGCATCTCCTACCAGTCGGCGTCGAAGGGCGTGAGCGTCCTGATGAAGGACGTCGCCCCGAAGGCGCTCGAGGCCGGCATGGGCGAGGCGGTGAAGCTCCTCGAGAAGCAGGTCGAACGCGGGAAGCTCAAGACCGGCCAGATGGCGCAGGTGCTGGCCGGCATCACGCCCACGCTCTCCTACGGCGACTTCGGCTCGGTGGACTTCGTCGTGGAGGCCGTGGTCGAGAACGAGGCCGTCAAGAAGAAGGTCCTGGCCGAGGTGGAGGGCCTCCTCCCGGAAACCGCGATCCTGACCTCGAACACCTCGACCATCTCGATCACGCGCCTCGCCACCGCCTTGAAGCGGCCGGAGAGCTTCTGCGGGATGCACTTCTTCAACCCGGTGCCGCGGATGCCGCTCGTCGAGGTGATCCGGGGCGAGAAGTCGAGCCCGGAGGCGATCGCCACCGCCGTGGCCTACGCCCAGGCCATGGGCAAGACGCCGATCGTGGTCGGCGACTGCGGCGGCTTCCTCGTCAACCGCGTCCTCTTCCCCTACTTCGCCGGCTTCCAGCAGCTCGTGGCCGACGGGGTGGACTACGAGCGGATCGACAAGGTGATGGAGAAGTGGGGCTGGCCGATGGGGCCGGCGCTCCTCCTCGACGTGGTGGGGATCGACACCGGCGTCCACGCCGACAAGGTGCTGGCCGGCGCGTTCCCCGACCGGATGGGCCACGAGGGCCGCAGCGCCATCGAGGCGCTGTTCGAGGCGGGCCGCCTCGGCCAGAAGAACGGCAAGGGGTTCTACGCCTGGAAGCCGGAGAAGAAGGGCCCGCCCAGCAAGCAGAGCGACCCCGAGGCGAAGGCCATCGTGGCCGCTCTCGCGAAGGGCAAGGTCGAGGTCTCCGACGAGGAGATCGTCGAGCGCACGATGCTCCCGATGCTCCTCGAGTGCTCGCGCTGCCTCGAGGACGGCATCGTCGCGAGCCCCGTCGAGGTGGACATCGCCCTTCTCTACGGCCTCGGCTTCCCGCCCTTCCGGGGCGGGATCTTCCGCTGGGCCGACTCCGCTCGGCACGCCGGCCCTCCTGAAGGCCGCGGAGAAGCACGAGGGCCTGGGTGCTCTCTACGCGCCCACGAAGCAGCTCACCGCTCTGGCCGGGTCCGGCCGGGGCTTCCACGGGGAGTGAGGCCATGAAGGAAGTGGTCGTCGTCGACGCCGTCCGGACCCCGATGGGCCGCTCGAAGGGCGGCATGTTCAGGAGCGTCCGCGCCGAGAACCTCTCCGCCGAGGTCATCCATGCGCTCCTGCGCCGCAACCCCGAGGTCGTCCCCGCCGAGATCGAGGACATCATCTGGGGCTGCGTGCAGCAGACGCTCGAGCAGGCCTTCAACGTGGCCCGCTTCGCGCAGCTGCTCACCCCCATCCCCAAGGAGGTGAGCGCGCAGACGGTCAACCGCCTCTGCGGCTCGTCCATGACCGCGCTGCACGCCGCGGCCCACTCGATCATGGCCGGCTACGGGGACGTGTTCCTCGTGGGCGGCGTCGAGCACATGGGCCACGTGCCGATGATGCACGGCATCGACTTCAACCCCGCCAACTCGAAGCGCAACGCCAAGGCCGCGGGGGCGATGGGCCTCACCGCCGAGTACCTCGCCCGCATGCACAAGATCGGCCGGCAGCCGCAGGACGAGTTCGCCCTGCGCTCCCACCAGCGCGCCCACGCGGCGGCGACGTCGGGAGGCTTCAAGGACGAGATCGTCCCCATCGAGGGCCACGACGAGAAGGGTGCCCTGAAGCGCTGCGACGCCGACGAGGTGATCCGGCCCGACACGACCCTCGAGGGCCTCGCCGCCCTCAAGCCCGTGTTCGACCCGAAGAGCGGGACGATCACCGCCGGCAACGCCTCCGCCGTCTCCGACGGCGCGGCCGGGCTCCTCGTCATGTCGGCGGAGAAGGCGAAGGCCCTCGGCAAGAAGCCGATGGCCCGCGTGACGTCGATGTCGGCGGTCGGGTGTCGACCCCTCGATCATGGGCTACGGCCCGGTGCCCGCCGTCAAGAAGGCGCTCGACCGCGTGGGCATGAAGGTCTCCGACGTGGATCTCTTCGAGCTCAACGAGGCGTTCGCCGCCCAGTCGCTGCCCGTGCTCAAGGACCTCGGCCTCCTCGAGGCGATGGACCAGAAGGTCAACTTGAACGGCGGCGCCATCGCCCTGGGGCACCCGCTCGGCTGCTCGGGCGCCCGCATCATCACGACGCTGCTTCACCTCATGAAGGCCAAGGACAAGTCGACCGGCGTCGCCACGATGTGCATCGGCTTCGGCCAGGGAGTGGCCACCGTCTTCGAGCGGGCGTAGGAACGCCTTGGATTCTTGAACCGTCGGTTCAGGAGTCCAAGGACCAAGACGACCGGGTCACCGTCCGAGCTTCAGCGACCCAGGCCGGCTGGCCGAGCAGCTCCTCGGGCAGGTCGGGCAGCTCGACGGTGATCGAGGTCCCGGCCTTCGCGAACTTCAGGGGAGCGGGGCTGCCGAGGAGGCCGACCGACTTCACGTCGAGGCCGCCCGCGTCCTTGACCGTGAAGCGGCGGCCCGGCCAGCGCGGGAGAATCGCGTACACGTCCTTGCCCTTCGTGGTGAAGAACGCTTCGATCGAGGCCTGGCCCGGCGCCGGCTTCTCGGTGAGCTTCGTGACGTCGTACGGGGTCTCGTACTCCTTGTCGTACTCGATCTTCGGGACCTCGCCGGCGCTCCACTGCTTGGCGGTGGTGTACGGCCGGGTGCCGTAGATCGCCTCGCCGTTCACGCTCGAGCCACGAGCCGATCTGGGTGAGCCGCTCCTCCATCACCACCGGAATGGTGCCGTCCGCGTCGGGGCCGATGTCGAGGAGCAGGTTGCCGCCGCGGCTCACGATGTCGCACAGCATGATCACGAGCTGGCGGCCGGTGTGGTAGTGCTCCAGGCGCTCGGCGCGGTTGTAGCCGTAGGAGAAGCCCATGCCGCGGCTCTCCTCCCAGGGGTGGTCGCCGGCGCTCATGCCCGGCGTGTACTCGGTCGTCCAGTAGCCGCCGTGCTTGTGGCGGGAGTCCTTGCCCCAGCGGTCGTTGACCACGACGTCGTCTCTTCACCGTCGACTCGTTGAAGAGCCAGGCCAGCAGCTCCGGGCTGCGCCAGTCGGCCGAGGGCAGGTCCCACTCGCCGTCCGAGAAGATGAGCGCCGGCTCGTAGCGCGTCACGAGGTCCTTGAACTGCGGAAACATGTGCTCGCGGACGTAGCGCGGCTTGTCGGATAGGTAGAGCGGGTTGTACCACTCGTACAGCGAGTAGTAGAAGCCCATCTTCAGGCCCTTGGCCCGCACCGCCTTCGTGAGGTCGCCGAGGACGTCGCGCTTCGGGCCGATCTCGACGGCGTTCCAGGGCCGGCCCCAGGTGGCCGACGCCTCGCGGCTGGGCCACAGCGCGAAGCCCTCGTGGTGCTTCGAGGTCAGCACGACGTACTTCGCGCCCGAGCGCTGGAAGACGTCGGCCCAGTGATCCGGGTCGAACAGCTCGGCGCGGAACTGCGGTGCGAAGCTCTTGTAGTCGTAGTCGGCACCGTACTGCTTCTGGTGGTACTCCCAGGTGCCGGCCTGGATCGGGTTGGGGTTCGGCGCCTTGCCGTTCGTCAGCGCGTTCCAGTACCACTCGGCGTAGGCCAGCTTGCCCGGGATCACCGGGGCGTAGGCGGGCACCGAGTAGGTGCCCCAGTGGATGAAGATGCCGAATCGCGCGTCGGTGAACCAGGCCGGGGTGGGCCGGCGATCGACCGACTCCCACGTCGGCTGGTAGGGCTGCGCCCCGGCCAGAACGGCGGTGCCCGTCAGGGCGACGACCAGGATCGATGCTCGCATGGGTTCCGCTCCTCGTTGCGTGGAGATTGTACCGGCGCCCGCCGGTCGGTTGACAATGAGACGTGTGGAGGGGGTGACGATGCCGAGTCGGGGGTTGCCGTCGCGTCGGAGGTTCCTGGGCGGGGCGCTGCGGGCCGGCGGCGGCCTCCTGGGCGCGGCGCTCGCCCCCCGCTCGGCCGCCGGCGCGCCCGCCCTCGTCACGGCCGAGTCGGCCCGACCGGCCGCGCCCTACGGGGCCGCCGTGGGGGACGTGACCGGCGGTCGCGCGATCGTCTGGTCGCGGAGCGACCGGCCCGCTCGCCTGTTCGTCGAGTGGTCCACCCGCGAGTCCTTCGCGGACGCGCGCCGGGTTGCGGGAGAGGCGGCGATCGAGGCGAACGGCCTCACCGCCCGGCTCGACCTCGAGGGCCTCCCGCCCGGCCAGCGCATCGTCTACCGCGCGCTCTTCCAGGACCTGCGCGACCCGCGCGCCTGGAGCCTGCCCGTGCCGGGCTCGTTCCGCACGCCCCCGGCCGGGCAGGCCGACGTGCGCCTCGCCTTCTCCGCCGACACCTGCGGGCAGGGCTGGGGCATCGACGAGGCGCGGGGTGGGCTCGCCACCTACGAGTCGATGCGCGTCGCCAGCCCGGACCTCTTCGTGCACCTGGGGGACACCATCTACGGGGACAATCCCCTCCCGGCCGAGATCGTGCTCGACGACGGCGGCGTGTGGCGCAACCTCGTGACCCCGGCCAAGGCGAAGGTGGCCGAGACCCTCGACGAGTTCCGCGGGAACCACCTCTACAACCGCCTCGACGCGCACGTGCGCCGCTTCGAGTCCGAGGTCGCGCAGGTGGTCCTCTGGGACGACCACGAGGTCCTCAACAACTGGTACCCCGGCGAGATCATCGAGGACCCCCGCTACACCGAGCGCAGCGTCGACGTCCTCGCCGCCCGTGCGCGCCACGCCTTCCTCGAGCACTACCCGCTGCGCCTGTCGTCTGCGAGCCCCGAGCGCATCTACCGCTCGCTGCCCTTCGGCGCGTCGCTGGAGGTCTTCGCGCTCGACCTGAGGAGCGAGCGCTCGGCCAACTCCGCGAACCGCCAGAAGGCGCCCGGCCCCGACGCCGCGATCCTCGGCCCCGTGCAGCTCGACTGGCTGAAGGCGCGGCTCGCCGCCTCCCGCGCCACCTGGAAAGTGGTCGCGAGCAGCATGCCGATCGGCCTCGTGGTCGGCGACGGCCCGGGGGCCTTCGAGGCGGTGGCGAACGGCGACGACGGCACGCCGCTCGGCCGCGAGCACGAGATCGCCGGTCTCCTCTCGTTCCTCAAGGCGCGCGACGTGCGCAACGTCGTCTGGATCACCGCCGACGTGCACTACGCGGCGGTCCACCACTACAGCCCCGAGCGCGCGCGGTTCCGCGATTTCCGTCCGTTCTACGAGATCGTGGCGGGGCCTCTCCACGCGGGGACGTTCGGTCCCGCCGCGCTCGACCTCACCTTCGGCCCCGAGGTGCGATTCCTCGGGATCCCGCAGGGCATGAAGCCGAACCGCCCGCCGTCGGACGGACTGCAGTTCTTCGGGTTGCTCGACGTGGAGGGCAGGAGCGGCGTCCTCCGGGTCGAGATCCGCAACCGCGACGGGGTGACGCTCCACCGCCTGGAGCTCGAGCCCGAGCGAGCCTGAAGCCTCGTTTGACGCGACGTGGGCGCACGCGCTAGCCTCGCGGCCAGCCATTCCTCGGACGTCCCCAGGAGGTTCTCTATGACACGGCACTCGCTGCTGGCCGGCCGCGCCGCACTCGGGCTCGTCGCGGCTCTCGCGTTCCTCTCCCCCGCCGCCGCTCACGACCGGGAGGACCGTGGAAAGCTGATGATCTCCAGCGCGTTCGCCGACGCGAACACGGAGCTCCTGACCATTCGCGGGTCGGGTTTCGGCGATCGTGCGCCGAGGGTCACGCTGGCCGGAGAGCCGCTGCCGGTGCTGAGCTCGGGTCCCTTCGAGGTACTGGCCGCCCTGCCCGCCGGCCTCGAACCGGGCAGCTACCGGTTGACCGTCAGCCGGGGCCGCGGCGAGGGACGCAGCGACACCTTCGACGTCACGATCGGCGCTGCCGGGGCGCCCGGGCCGCCGGGACCGGAGGGCCCCGAGGGCTCGCCCGGTCTCCCGGGGCCACAGGGCCCGCCGGGCCCGCCGGGGCCACAGGGGCCCGCGGGCGCCCCGGGACCGCAGGGGCCGCAGGGCCCCCCGGGCGCGGCGCCGATCCCCGAGGAACCCGCCGCCCCGGGCCTCGGCATCTTCCTTCGCGTCGAGGGCGTCCTCGGCGAGTCGACGGACCGGGACCACAGGAACTGGAGCGACGCGACGGGATACCGGCACGCCGTGCGCCGCCTCGCCGTGTCGGCGCCGCCGCGCGTGCAGCACGACGAGCTGGTCGTCCTCAAGGTCACGGACCGCACCAGCGCGGCCCTGTTCGACATGGCCTCGCAGGCGCAGGTGATCCCACGGGTGGACCTCGACGTATGCCAGGACACGCAGGGGCAGCCGCTGTGCTTCCTGCAGATCCGGCTGTCCGGCGCGATCGTCACGAGCTTCTCCCAGGGCGCCGATCTCGTCGATCGGCTGGCCTTCAGCTACAGCCAGATCGAGTGGACCTATCGACTCTTCAGGCCCGACGGCTCCGCGGGCGGCGAGCGGCGGGGGAGCTTCGATATCGTGACGCAGGTGTGGTCGGCGAGCGGTACGGGTTCCGGCGCCGTCGGGTACGGCGGCGGAGACGGGGCGAGCTTCCTCGTCGTCCAGGGCCTCCCGGGGGAGGCGGACTTCCGGCCGCTGCCCGGTGCGATCGGCCTCTCCGGCTTCACGCGCTCCCTTTCCGGCACCGAGACCGTCAAGGGGACGGACGTCGCGACCCTCGGCCTGATCGAAGCCGTGCACCGGGGCACCGTCCAGTCGGCCACGATCCACTTCGGCTGCCAGTCCGGGCCCAGGCCCGGCCCCGCGTGCCCGAGCACGATCGGCCTGTCCGACGTCGCGGCCTCGGAGCTCTCCTACGGCGCGAGCCAGGTCGAGCGCGTGCGCTGGCTCGGGCCGACCCCGTAGGCGGCGGGGGGGCCGCTACTCCTCCGACACCCGGACGACCAGCTTTCCGGTGTTCGAGCCGTCGAAGAGGCGGTTGACGGCGGCGGGCGCCTTCTCGAGGCCGTGCACCACGTCGAGGCGGTACTTCAGGCGGCCGGCCAGGTGCCAACGGATGAGGTCGGCCGACGCCTTCTCGGCCTGGTCGAGGTGGTCGAGGACGATGAAGCCTTCCATCCGCGCCCTCTGCACGAGCAGGTTGCCGAGGTTCTGGGGCCCCGGCACCGGCGCGGTGGCGTTGTACTGCGAGATGAGGCCGCAGATCACGAGGCGCGCGCGCAGATTGATCAGCGAAAGCACGGCGTCGAGCGTCGCTCCGCCGACGTTGTCGAAGTAGACGTCGATGCCCTTGGGGCACTCGCGGCGGAGGCCGGCGAGGACGGGCCTCTTCTTGTAGTTCACCGCCGCGTCGAAGCCCAGCTCCTCGGTGAGCCAGCGGCACTTCTCGTCGGTCCCGGCGATACCCACGACCCGCATCCCCTGGATCTTCCCGATCTGCCCCACGAGGGACCCCACCGCCCCGGCCGCGGCGGACACCACGAGCGTCTCGCCCTCCTTCGGCTGGCCGACCTGGAGGAGCCCCACCCACGCGGTGAGGCCGATGTGGCCGAGCAGGCCGAAGTGGGCGGAGAGCGGCAGCGGGATGGGCGGCAGCTTCGTGAGGGCCGGGGCCGGGAGGACCGCGTACTGCTGCCAGCCGAGCAGGCCCTGCACGACGTCGCCCGGCGTGAGGCCCGGCGCGCGCGACTCCTCGACCCGCCCGATCGCGATCCCGCGCATGACGCCGTCGAGCGGCACCGCCGGCAGGTAGGTGTCGCCCGCGGCCCAGCCCCGGTTCGTGGGGTCGAGCGAGAGGTAGATCGTGCGGACGAGGACGTGGCCGTCTTCGAGCGCCGGTGTCTCCTCTTCGACCCAGCGGAAATCCGACTCCTTGAAGAGGCCCTGCGGACGGACCACCAGGCGCCACTGCGGGTTCTTCGGCATGCTGGGTATCTCCTGCCCGCTATTGTAGCGGAGGGTGGCGCGCCTCGCGGACGCCTGGATTCGTGGGAGCGGCGCGGGCTAGGATGCGGGAGGAGGTGACGATGCCGCTCGCGCCGATGATCCTGCTTCCCATCGCCCTGTTCGGCGGCGAGGATGCCGCCCGCGAAGCCGCGGTGGCGGCCGCCCGCGAGGCGATCCGCTCGCGCCTGAATGCGCCCGACAGCCGCATCCACCTCGTGGAGGCCCTGACGGCGCGATGGGGCGACGCGAGCCTGGGCTGCCCGGAGAAGGGCACGAGCTACGCCCAGGTGGTGACAGAGGGGTTTCAAGTGCGCCTCCGCGTCGAGGATCGGACGTTCGACGTCAGGGTGGCCGACCAGCGGACGGTCGTGTGCGGACTGGGAACCGCGACACCCGGTGCGGAAGCCGACGCGGCCGCGACGACACGGCTCTATCGGGCCGCGCGGCGTGACCTGGCGGAGCGTCTGAGCATTCCCGAGAATGAAGTCCGAGTGGACTTCATTCGCCCGACCACCTGGCCCTCAGGCGCCCCGAGTTGCCTCGCCCCCGCGGCCGCCCCTGGGGCGACCGCGCCCGTTCGCGGCCTTACCATCCAGCTCGCGGCCCGCGGCAAGACCTACACCTACCTGTCGGACCTGGAGATCGTCCGCTCCTGCGAAGCGCCGCCGCAGGAGTAGGGCCGCGGGGGGGGCGAGCCCCCCCCGCGCGCCGCCGTTACCGTGTGGCCTTCAGCCGGGTGCCGTCCGCCTTGGCGTACAGCCAGAAGTAGTCCGGCTCGGCCGGCAGCGCGAACGCGCTGACCAGAACCGTCCAGACTCCGGCCTTCGGGTTCGCCACGACCACCCGCTCCGGGCTGGACAACGTCGACCCTAGCGTGCCCGCGAGGCCATCGGGATCGACGAGGATCATGTCGATGTCGCTCGTGGGGTAGAAGGCCCAGCTCCGGACGAAGTGCGTCTCGAAGGTCGCCTCGAGGGCCCCGGCCGGCATCTCGACCTCGAGCGGGATGAGATCGCCCTCCCGGACCATCCCAAAGGCCGACGGCAGGCCCGAGCCCTTGCGGACACGGCGGATGGTGAGGTCTGCCGACACCTTGCCCGCATTCGTCCAGTCACCCTGGAGGGCCACCCGGACGAGGCCCGTCTGGGGGTTGTCGAAGGCGAACGACGTGTCGCCGCCCACGTACGCGGTCACGTTGCGGTCCTCGTACGAGGTGGGCGCGTCGACGATCTTGAAGTAGACGTCGTCCCCGAACAGCTGGTTCTGCTGCGCGGGCGGCATCTCGGGCGTGACGTTCGTCAGGTCGACCTGAAGCTCGTCGGTGTACGGGTCGCTCTCGACGAAGAACTGCGCCACCTGTCCGGGCACCAGGCCTCGCACCTGCTTCGTGAAGGTGTCGTGGACGAACCTCACGGGACGGAAGCCCAGGCGCTCGATGTTCTTCTCGACGAAGGGACTGGGGTGAGACTTCTCGATCCGGTCGGGGACGCACCGAGGGAGCCTGTCCGCCGCCGCTTCGAGGTCGAGGTAGCCCTTGCCCTGGTCGATGCGGCCCGACTTGTCGCCCAGGAGGTGCGGGTTCGCGGTGGAGATGAGCGCGTTGCGCACCTGGGCGGCGGAGGCGTCCGGATGAATCTGGCGCAGGAGGGCGGCCGCCCCGGCGACCGTGGGGGCCGCGAACGACGTACCGGAGACGAAGTTGTTGGGGGCGAGGCCGGTGCCCGCCAGGCACGCGGCGCCGCCCTGGCAGGTCCCCTGGGCCCACGTCCAATCACCGTTTGCCACAAGGTCTGGGTCAAAGCGGCCGTCGGCCGTCGGGCCACGCGAGCTGAAGGAGGCGGTCTGGACGTGCGACGTCGGCCTCCACAGCTCACCGGCGCCCGGGACGTAGAAGATGTCCGCGACGATCCGCTCGTGCGCCGGGTTACTGGAGGCGCCGACGGTCAGCGAGCCGAGCCCGCTGCCGGGGCTGCCGCCCGTCATGGCGCCGAAGCCGTCGTTGCCGGCGGAGGTGGCGAGGACCATCCCCTCCTTCAGCATCTTCACCGTCAGCTGGTCCTCGAGGTCGCGGCCGGCGAACAGCGTCCCTCCGCCCAGGCTCATGTTGACCACGTGGATGTTCAGTGAGTCGTACGCATAGGGGTTGTCCTCGCTGCCGTCGCCGCCCACCGGGACCGAGGGCATCCCGTGGTTGTAGTTGCGGCGGAGCGTGATCGCACGGTCCATCGCCGCGATGATCCGGGACTCGGGCGCACCGCCGCCCCGGGAGTCGAAGACCTTGAGGGCGTAGAGCCGGGAGAGAGGCGCGACGCCGATCTGGGGCACGGCGCACACCGCGGCCGCCGGTGGGTCCGGGCAGGCGCCCTGGATCGCCGACGGCGCGAATTTCTTGAGGGACTTCACGAAGGAGCCGGCGTTCGAGTACCCGAAGACCACGTTGCCGCCGATCACGGTGCCCACCCAGGTCCCGTGAGGTCCGTTCCGCCGGCTGGTGGCCGAGGCGACGGGATCGGCAGTCACGAAGTTCTCACCACCCATCACCCGGCCGGCCAGTGCGGGCACCACCGGGGTGTTCGCCGTGCCGCTGTCGATGATGGCCACCGTCATCCCCTGGCCCAGGTAGCCCGCGGCATGCAGCGCGGAAGCGCCGATCGCCACGTTGTTGAAGCTGTAGTCGTTGGGAAGGGCGGTGGCAAACTCCTTGAGCCTGGCTTCGTCGAGCGACTCCGCGGCCCCCGCGTCCATCACAGTGGGGACATTGCCCCACTCGCCGCGGTCACGCTTGATGCTGTGCGGCTGGGCAATCATCGGGTCTTTCGAGACCTTGCCGGGCCCGACGAGGGCCAGGATCTCCGACACCCGCTCCTCGGGCACGTTCACCGCGATCGCGTCGACGTTCTCGTACTGGTGGTTGACCTCTCCGCCCAGGCCGCGCACGGCCTGCACGACTCGATCGTAGGGCTTCGGCACCCTGAGGATGAGGCCCCGTGTCGTGCCGTCCGCCGCCAGAGCGGGCAGCGCGCCCGCAGCCAGCAAGAGGAGCGCGATCGCCGTCCCGGCCAGTCGCCGAATCCGGAGTGTGTTCGAACTCATCGTACGACCTCCTGTCCTTAGCCTGGGCAAACCGGTTATGCGTCTGGATTTCGCGGATCGGGTGGTGGAGGGCCCCCGCCGGCAAGAGGATTGCTAGGTGTCGGGCCGGAGTATATGCCTCGGAGGCTCCCGGTCAAGAGGTTCGGATCCCCGTGATGTATGGGAGGATCGTGGGTCATGAGCGACCGGACCCTCGGCCTCCACGTCTGCGCCCGCAGTGGGCCGGGCATCCTCCACCAGCTCTCGGGTGTCATCGCCCGGCACCAGGGCGACATCACGTCGGTCGAGATCGCCGAGCGCACCCCCGACGAGAGCCGCGTGTACTTCGAGGTCGAGCTGCCCGGCACGTCGGACGCGCTGGTCTCCGACCTGCGGGCGCTCGAGTCGGTCCTGGCGCTGGAGCTGGTCGAGACCTTCCAGCGCGTCTACGGCAAACGGATCATCATCATGGGGGGCGGGGCCCAGGTGGGCCAGGTGGCGATCGGGGCCATCTCCGAGGCCGACCGCCACAACATCCGGGGCGAGCACATCTCGGTGGACACGATCCCGCTGGTCGGCGAGAAGGCGCTGGCGGAGGCGGTCCGTGCCGTCACGCGGCTGCCGCGGGCCCGCGCGCTCGTTCTCGCCGGCTCGCTGATGGGCGGCGAGATCGAGGCTGCGGTGCGCGAGGTGCGTGCGCAGGGGCTCCTCGTCATCAGCCTCAACATGGCGGGGAGCGTTCCCGACGCGGCGGACCTCGTGGTGACCGACCCGGTGCAGGCCGGCGTGATGGCGGTGATGGCGGTGGCGGACACGGCAAAGTTCACGATCGAGCGGCTGAAGCGGCGGGTGTTTTGACCCCGAGACCGAGCCCCGCGGTGCCGCAGATCGCCGCCACCCCGGGGTGCTTGATGCGCCGCTCCGCCGAGACCGCGTAGACCCGCGCCCGCACGGCCTCGGTCCGACCCACCGTGCCGAGCCGGTAGGTGCGCAGCAGCGGCCTCTCGACCATCGTGGGAGTCACGAAGATGCCGTGGCCCGCGGTGCCGAACTCGCGCAGGAGGGCCCCGTCCTCGAACTCCCCCACCACGCGGGGCCGGATCTGCCGCTCTTCGAGCCACTGGTCGAGGCTGCGGCGGATGGCCATGTTCTCGGTGGGCAGCAGCATCGGCCGGCCGTCGAGCGAGCGCGGGAAGCCGCGGCGGCAGGCCTCGGCGAGCGCGGGGGCGGCCACGAAGCTCACCCCGCTCTCCCCCAGGAGGTGGTTGAAAGCGCGCACCCGGACCTCGGGGCCCACGGGCGCGTCGGTGATCAGCATGTCGACCGCGTGGCGCGCGAGAGCGTCGAGCAGCTGCGCGGGGCTGGCTTCGCGGCAGACGACCCGGATCGGCTGGGGCAGGCGAAGGGCGGGCGCGATCAGGCGCTGGGCCATCAGCTTCTCCACCACGTCGGCGACACCCACCACGAGGTTCATCGGGCGGCCGGTGGGACGGCCCCGGACGGCTTCGACCATCTCCCGCCCCGCCGAGAAGATCTCGTCGGCGTAGCCGTAGACGAGCCGGCCCATCTCGGTGAGGACGAGCCGACGGCCGGACTTGCGGAAGAGCTTCTCCGCCAGGCTCTCCTCGAGCCTTCGGACCTGCACGCTGATCGTCGAGGGGGCGAGCCGCAGCTCCTCCGCGGCCGGCGCGAGGCCGCCCCGCCGGACCACGGTCCAGAAGTACAGGAGGTGGTGGTAGTTCAGCCAGTCCATGGCAGAGATCTCATTTCGATCAGATCGAAATGATCTCAGAACATTTTGTGATTGTCGAACTCTTTGGATCGTCCTACTGTGTGGGAGAGATCACCCCGGGGCCTGGTGTTCTCGGAGGAGCCATGGGAACCAGGGACCAGCGTCCGATCGTCGTCACCCGGCCGGATCACGAGCGACTGAGCCGGTTGCTCGAGAGTGCGCGCATGAGGCGTCGGTGGGAAGAGCTGCACCTGCGCGCGCTGGCGGAGGAACTGGAGGAGGCGGAAGTCGTCGACCCCGGAAAGGTGCCGCCCGACGTCGTGACGATGCGCTCGAGCGTCCGCGTGCTCGACATGGTGAGCGGGGAGGCAGCCACCTACACGCTCAGCTACCCCGTCGAGGCCGATATCGCGGCGGGCCGGCTCTCCGTCCTGGCGCCCATCGGGACCGCGCTCCTCGGCTACCGCGAGGGCGACGTCGTCGAGTGGCCCGTTCCCGGCGGCGTGCGGGTGCTGAAGATCGAGAAGCTCCTGCACCAGCCGGAGGCC
>CAWFSB010000025.1:0-47986 GCA_963818355.1 uncultured Acidobacteriota bacterium
CAACGCGGCGGCCGCGGTCGCCATCGTCGAGAAGGCGCTCGACCTCGGTGGCATCGACACCGCGGCCCGCTACGGCGGCGACAGCCCCTGGAGCCAGACCTACATCGGCCAGGTCATGAGCGCGGCGAGGCGTTCCTCGCCGCCAGACCCACGACCGCACGCGCGACGGCTCCCTGAAGCTGCTGGAGCAGTCGCTGAAGCTCCTCCAGACCGACCACCTCGACCTCTGGCAGGTCCACGACGCAGACCATGAGCAGGTCGAGCGAGATCTTCCGGCCCGACGGAGCGGTCAAGGCACTGCAGGAGGCGAAGGAGCAGGGGATCGCCCGCCACATCGGGGTGACCGGCCACGCCGACCCGGCGGTCCTGATCGAGGCGATCACGCGCTTCCCCTTCGACACGCTCCTGCTCGCGGTCAACGCCGCCGACCCGCACCACCTCAGCTTCCGCGAGCAGTTGCTGCCACTCGCGGTCGAGAAGGAGATGGGGATCATCGGGATGAAGATCCCGGCGCGGGGGCGCTTGCTGGCTCGGCCTTCACGCCTCCGCCGCTCGGCGCAGCGCCACTCGGGGCGGGCGGCGTCATCGCGGACAAGCGCCCGGGCACGCTCGGGATGAAGGAGGCGCTGCGCTACGCCCTGACCCTCCCGGTCAGCACGGTGATCGTCGGCTGCGACTCGCTGGCGCCAGCTCGAGGAGAACCTCCGCTTCGCCCGCGAGTTCAACCCCCTGAGCGGTGCCCAGATCGCGTCGGCTCGAGGAGAAGGCGAAACCCGTCTACGAGCAGGCCCTCTTCTTCCGCCGCTGGACGTAACGTCATCCCGGGGGCGGCCGCTCGGCACGCCCCCGGGATTTCTCCAAGACCCCCTGGAAGGCCCCTTGCAGAGCCTGATTCTCCCTGCTCTCCTCGTCGCTCTGGCGGCGCCCTGCTTCGCCGCCGACGGCCGGTCGGTCGTTCCTCTCGATACAGGCTGGACCTTCGAGGGGCCGTCGG
Source organism: uncultured Acidobacteriota bacterium (assembly GCA_963818355.1). Lineage (GTDB taxonomy): Bacteria > Acidobacteriota > Vicinamibacteria > Fen-336 > Fen-336 > DATBSL01. Next base: position 995 of record CAWFSB010000025.1, read on the forward strand.
TCGACGGGCGGACCGCGCGCAACGGTGACCCTGCCCCACACCTGGAACGCCACGGACGCCCTCGACGGCCTGGAGTACGCCCGCGGCGTGGGCACCTACACCCGCACTCTCCCGATCGACGCATCCGCGAAGGGCCGGCGCTTCTTCCTCCGGTTCGAGGGCGCCAACACGGTCGCCGACGTGGAAGTGAACGGCCACGCGGCCGGGCAGCACCGCGGCGGCTACACCGCGTTCGCGTTCGAGATCACGCCCTTCGTGCGACCGGGCGCCGAGAACACCCTGGTCGTCCGCGTGGACAACCGGAAGCCAGCCCGACGTCCTGCCACTCGGCGGCGACTTCAACATCTACGGGGGCCTGCACCGGCCGGCCTGGCTCGTGACCACCGGTCCCGGTGCATCTCGCCCCTCGACCACGCCTCGCCCGGCGTCTACGTCCGTCAGCCGAAGGTGAGCGAAGCCGAAGCGCAGGTCGAGGTGACGACGGTCGTCTCGAACGGCGGCGCCGGACCGGCCGCCGTCTCGCTCACCACGACCCTCCTCGACGCCGCCGGCGCGAGCGTCGCGGAGGCCACCCGCGACGAGAGCGTCGCCCCGGGCGAGGCGCGGGTCACGCAGGGGCTGTCGATCACCCGGCCGCACCTCTGGCAGGGGCGCGAGGACCCCTACCTGTACCGTGTCCGCGTGCGGGTGGCGGTTGGCGGGCAGCTCGTCGACGAGGTGACGCAGCCCCTCGGGCTCCGCACTCTGCGGTTCGACGCGAAGGAGGGCTTCTTCCTCAACGGGAAGCCCCTGAAGATCCGGGGCGTGAGCCGGCACCAGGACTGGAAGGGCCAGGGCGCGGCCCTCACGAACGCCGACCACGAGACGGACCTCGCGCTCATCCTCGAGGTGGGGGCCAACGCCGTCCGCCTCGCCCACTACCCGCACGCCGAGCACTTCCACGACCTGTGCGACCGGAAAGGCCTCCTCGTCTGGGCCGAGATCCCGTTCGTCGACAGCTTCATGGGCGGCTACGCCGACACCCCCGCCTTCCGGGAGAACGGCCGGCAGCAGCTGCGGGAGATGATCCGCCAGGGGACGAACCACCCCTCGGTCTTCCTGTGGGGCCTCTACAACGAGCTCACGGAACGCGGGGGGCGCGGGCCGGCGCAGCTCGCGTACGTGAAGGAGCTCCAGGCGCTCGCGAAGGAGGAGGACCCGGGCCGCCCGACGACGGCGGCGAGCCTGCTGGGGCCCACGAACCCCCTCGCGTCGGTCCCCGACACGATCGCCTTCAACCGCTACTTCGGCTGGTACAACGGGCAACCCGACGGCCTCGGCCCGTTCCTCGACGAGGCGGCCCGCGCGCTCCCGGGCAGGCCGATCGGGGTCAGCGAGTACGGCGCGGGCGGGGATCCCTCCCACCACGAGAATCGGCCCCGCCGGCCCTTCCCGTTCGCCCACCCCTGGCACCCCGAGGAGCACCAGTCGATCGTCCACGAGGCCAACTGGTCGGCCATCGAGGCGCGCCGCTTCGTCTGGGGCGGCTTCGTCTGGAACATGTTCGACTTCGGCGTCCACTCGCGGCGCGAGGGCGGCACGAACGCGACCAACGACAAGGGCCTGGTGACGTACGACCGTTCGCTCCGGAAGGACGCGTTCTACTTCTACAAGGCGAGCTGGAGCCCGGAGCCCGTCCTGTACATCACGAGCCGCCGGCACGTCGTGCGCGAGGCGGCGGAGACCGACGTGAAGGTGTACGCGAACGTCGAGGACGTCGAGCTGCGCGTCAACGACCAGTCGGCGGGGCCACCCGCTGTCCTCGGGCCACGTCCACGTCTGGAAGGACGTCGCGCTCCGGAAGGGCAACAACGTGGTCGTGGCCACGGCGCGCCGCGGCGACCGCACGTTCACCGACACGGTGGTCTGGGCCTACGACGCGATGCCGCTCGTCCGCCAGATCCGGGCCCTCCTTCGCTGGTGGATCAAGCCCCTCTACGCCCGAGTGCGCTCCTCGCCTTCTTCTTCTTCGCTCGGGGCTTCGGGGACCTGCCCCGCGGCCGCGCGCGCACGGCCTGGCGCGCTGCGTTCTGGCTGGCCCTCGCGTGGCTCCTGCTGCTCGTCGCCCTGTGGGCAACCGCCCGCTACTACGGCCTGAGCGTCTTCGACTACTCGCAGCTCTAGGCGGACCCGGCGCTACCGTTCTACCCATTCCGGACGGAGCTGCGGAGTGGCTAGGCCGTCACCACCTGGTGCTTCCCCACCCATGCCGGGTCGATGTCCACGCCGAAGCCCGGGCCGGTCGGGACCTTGATCCTGCCGCCGACGACCTTCAGGGGCGACGTCGGACATTCGAACGGCACGCTCGTTCGAAGGCCCTTGAACTCGTGGTGCGGCGTGGCGTTCGGGAAGAGCCGACACGAAGTGCGCCATGTAGAGGAACCCGAGGCCGCCCCCCGACATGTGGGGCGTGCAGGACTTCCCGAAGGCCGCGGCCATCCGCGCCACCCGCAGGGAGCGGATCATGCCGCCGAAGTAGTACGTGTCCGGCTGCACGATCTCGAGCGCGTCGTTGGCGATGAGCCAGCGGAAGCCGTGCAGGCTGTACTCCTGCTCGCCGCCGGCAATCGGCAGCCTGAGCGCGTCGGCGACCTCACGGGTCTCCTCGTACCAGTCGAACATCACCGGCTCCTCGAAGAAGCCGTACCGGTGCTCCTCCAGCAGGCGGCCGACCCGGATCGCCTCGTCCACCGAGTAGAACCCGTTGGCGTCGGCGTAGAGGGCCATCCCGTCCCCGAACGTCTTCCGAACGAGCGGGACGATCGCCTCGGTCCGGCCCGGGGGACCGACCGCCCGCGGGTCGGTGGTCATGAACATGAGGCCGCCGACCTTGATCTTGAGGGCGCGGGCATCGTACTCCGCGACGTCCCGCCGGATCAGCTCCAGGGATTCCTCGACCGGCTTCTCGCGGTACTCCGTCGCCTGGTAGACGCTCACCTCCGGGTGATGGATGTCGCCGACCAGCTGGCCGAAGGGCTTGCCGGCGATGCGCCCCAGCAGGTCGAGGATGGCGAGCTCGATCGTGGCGAGCGGCGTGCCGATGGAGATGCCGTTGTAGCGGAAGTTGAAGCTGTAGACGAAGACCTTCTCCAGGAGGAGATCCAGGTCCCGCGCGTCCTTGCCGACGAAGAACGGCTGCAGGTTGTGGACGAAGAGCGGGTAGAGCACCTTCAGCCCGCTGTGCCCCACCGAGAGGCCCTCGGCCCCGTCGCGCGAGCGCACCCGGCAGAGGAAGCTGTCTCCGAGCCGCAGCAGCTCGAGAGTCTCGATGACGACGGGCGCGGGGAACAGCTCGCGTTTCAGGACCGGCTGCCGGAGGATCTCGTCCAGCTTCGCGTAGCGAGGGTTCGGCTGTCCGGGGGCAGAAGGCCTGGCCTCCGCTCCGGGAGAGGAGGCCGGCAGCGCGGCCGACATCCCGCCGAGAAGGCCGGCCTCGACGAAGCGACGCCGGCTGGTCGTCATGCTCACTCTCACTCCTTCCGCGCGCCCGGAGGGGCCAGCGTGACGGCCACACGCCTCGTCCGGGACGAAGCGGGCAGCCAGACCGAGCGCTCCTCCGGGTGGAAGTCGGTCCAGGGCCTGCCGTCCACGGTCACCGACCTCACCCGGACCCCTGGATCATCGACCAGGGAGACGTAGCGGCGGGCGGCAGCGCCCCCCTCGAACTGGAAGTGGAGGGTCACCGGCTCGCCGTTCACGTAGAGGCTCAGGAGCAGGTAGTTCACCAGGCCGTGCTCGACGTCGTGGTAGGACGTGTGCCAGGGCGCAGCCTTGGCGCCGTCGTCGGCGAGCGCGCCGTCGCGCGCGACCTGGGCGAAGCCGCCCCCGTACCGGGGGTCGAGGAAGTGGCTCCGGTAGAAGCGCTCCGCGCGCGCGAAGCGCCGCAGTCGCGCCGGGTCTCGGTCGATGGCGTGCAGGCGCAGGTCGAGGAAGGCGCCGTAGATGTGGATCCACCACTGCACGCTGGCGCCCGGGTGGGGCGCGTGCGGCGAAAGGCGCTGCACCTGGTCGAGCCAGCAGCCGTGCTCGTCGTCCCAGCCCCGGTCGATCGAGCGGGCCAGCGCGCGGGCCGCGTCCAGGTAGGCCGCGTCCCCGGACTGCTCGTACAGCCGCACGTAGGCCAGGGCCGCGGTCAGCTGCCCCCCGATGTTGATGTACTCGTGGGCTTCCGGGTCGGCCAGCCTGAACGCGCGGTCGAGGGGCAGATCGAAGCCGTAGACCCACCCGAGATCGGCGTCGGTCATCCGCCGCCGGGTCAGGTCCATCAGCTCCCGCCACCAGTCCAGGACCTCGGGGTCGCGGCCGACCTGGAAGAGATGGATCAGCGATCCGACGTAGCCGAAGTGGGCGTGCTTCAGCTTGCGCGTGTCGTCCGCCGGCGCCAGCTCGCGGGTGAGCTGCGAGAAGTAGCCGCCCTGGTCGGGATCGGCGGCCCGCGTGCGCCGGATCCGAAGCGACGCCTCGACGCGCTGCCGGGACCGCGGGTCGCCGGTGGCGAAGGCGTAGAGGGCCAGGCCGACGTTGGTGTAGAGCTCGTTGGCGGCCGTCTTCGTGGCGTCCAGGACCTCGCCGTCGACGGTCAGGCGGTCGTACCAGCCGCCGTATCGGTCGTCCCAGGCGTGGGCGAGCAGGTACTCGACCCCGCGGCGCGCCACCTCGAGGTGGCGCTCGTCCCCGGACAGCAGGTAGGCCGCCGTGAAGCTGAACACCTGGCGGCCGATCATGGCCGGGATCTTCTCGTGGGGCGGCCGCGGCTGCCAGTCGCGGCCGAGGCTCATGTGGAAGCCGCCGTGCCGGCTGTCGATGACGTGCGCTTGCCAGGCGGGGATCAGCTCGACGAGGACGAGTTCGCGCCAGGCCGCACCACGGAGGATGGGATCCGGCTGTCCGGCCGCCGGGACCACGGAACCGACGAGGGCCGCGACGGCGAGCAGCCACCGGATGCCTGTCGTTCGGATCGCTGCCATGGCCGGTCCGGAACGGGCCGTCACGAGCGGCTCACGTCCAGGAAGTCGACACCCGCCTTTTTCAAGGCGTAGCCGCACTCGCGCATGTAGCTTCCGTAGGACATCATCCAGTGGAAGCCCTTCATCTCCCGCACGAGCGCGTCGCCGCTGCCGTGGATCTTCACGTCGATCTGCGACCGGCAGATGGCGTGGAAGGGATTGCCGACGATGGTGGCCTCGAAGCCCACCCACCTTCTGCTGGCGAAGTCCGGCACCAGGTTCGTGCAGACCTGCCCGACCTTCATGGCGACCTTGGGCGCGGCGCCGTAGTCCGACTCGAAGTGCGTGAGGATCCTCGCCGGCTCGAGCCTCTTCCCGTCCATCTTTCGCGGCGCGGTGCAGTGCGCCAGCGTGACGATGCCGTCGTGGGGGAAGGTGGGATCGTTGAGGAACACCGGCAGGTTGGAGACGTAGTGCAGGAGCACGCCGGAGGGGATGACCACGAAGTCGGACTCGCAGAAGGCCAGGTAGCCGTCGTCGTTCAGCAGGCTCAGCGGCATGCAGGCGGTGGTCCTGGACATGCCCATGATGGTCCCCATGCACTCGTTGACCGTGATCGCGTCGGTCCCGGCCTCGTCCATCACGTCCTTGAACACCTCGTGGAGGACGAAGGCGTTGGTGACGAACTCGCGGGTCGTGGCGAGCTCCACCCCGCGCGTGCCGAGGTAGCGGTCGGCGGACGCCGCGCAGGCCCTGACGAGCGAGGGCTTCTTCAAGGCCTCCCCGATGCGCGGCCCGAGATCCTCGTAGCTCCAGTCCACCAGCTCCATCTTCCAGAGCTGCCGGGTGCGGTCGGGTGCGGTCCGTCCCCCTTCCCCCCAGCCGGCCGCGCCGCCGATGCAGACCACCTTCTTCCCGAGGGTGTTCTTGAGCCCGCCGAGCGCGCGCAGCCGCCAGAGCACCTCGGCGTAGCGGTCCACGACCACGTCGTCAAGGTCCCACCCCGGCCGGCCGTACTCGTCCACCGTCTTGCGCAGGAAGCGCGGGTGCACGATCTCGTACCAGAGGTAGGCCGGCCCCGGGTCGTGGCGCAGGAACATGAGGTTCCACTTGTCCTTCGCGGAGAGGGCCTCGAGGATGTCCAGCCAGCCGCCGGCGCCGAAGATCATCATCACGTCGTGGTCGCCCCGGGCGAGGTTCGCGGCGGGCGCCACGGACTTGAGGGCCTGCACGGGGCGAACCTCCAGCGGGAAGTCCGCGCCTCGGGCCATCTCGGCGAGCTCGCGCTCGATGCGGGCCTTCTCTTGACCGGCGTCGGCGTCGCTCTGGATACCGCCCCACGAGCGCCAGCTGGTCGCTTCGCGCCGCTGGGGCACCTCGTAGGTGAGGACGGGCTGCACGACGAGAGGCCGGCGCAGGATCGGGCCGCGCTGGGGCAACCCCGGGTCGTCCGCCGCCCCCAGGTCCAGGCCGGACAGGGTCACCCCGCCCACCGTGGCCGCACCGACTCCGTAGAGGAAGAGGCGGCGGGTGACGGCAGGGCGCGGCGAGAGATGCGAGGACCCCGCGGCGCAGCCGGGGCGGTGACAGCCGGAAGGCGAGTGCTTCATGTTGGCCTCCGTGGTACGCATACCCGAGATCCGGGCGAGAGCGCAACCCTCCGTTTGACCGGCTGGCGGCCGGCCGGTAGCCTGTCTGGATGAACATCCTGCTGATCGGGGACGTGGTGGGCAACCCCGGCCGCTCCATCATGAAGAAGGCGCTCCCCGTCGTCTTCAAGAAGTACGACGTGGACTACTGCGTCGCCAACGTCGAAAACGCCGCCGGGGGCTTCGGCGTCACCAAGGACGTCTGCGACGAGATCCTCGACCTGGGGGTCGACTGTCTGACCTCCGGCAACCACATCTGGGACAAGAAGGAGATCATCGGGGTCATCGACCTCATCCCGCAGCTCCTCCGGCCGCTGAACTACCCCGCGCGCCAGCCGGGCCGCGGCTCGCACGTCGGCAAGGGCAAGCGCTCGAAGGTGCCCGTGGCCACCCTCAACCTGAGCGGCCGCGTCTTCATGAACGGGGCGATGGACGACCCGTTCGCCCTGGGCCTCAAGGAGATCGAGCGCCTGCGCGAGGAGGCGAAGGTCATCCTCGTGGACATGCACGGGGAGGCGAGCTCCGAGAAGACCGCGATCGCGAGCTACTTCGACGGCCTGGTCTCCGCCGTCGTGGGCACCCACACCCACGTGCCCACCTGTGACCACCGCATCCTGCCGCGGGGCACCGCCTACTGCACCGACCTCGGCATGACCGGCCCCTACGACTCGATCATCGGCGTCGAGAAGGACGCGGTGATCCACCGCTTCCTCACCGGCATGCCGAGCCGTTTCGAGACGGCCAAGGCGGACCCGCGCTTCTCGGCGGCGGTCGTGGACGTGGACGAGCAGACGGGCCGGGCCCGGTCGATCGACCGGATGCTCCTGACCGAAAACGACATCGGCGGGCTCTGAGCCCGGCTATACTCTCCGCGTGCCGGCCAGCCCCGGAATCAAGCCCCGGCCCGAAGGCCTCGGGCCCGTCCTCGACGCCCTGCCGATCGGGCTCTACGTCGTGGACCGGGACCTCGTCGTGCGGGCCTGGAACCGGGGGCGCGAGCGGGGGCCGATCGGCCGCCCGCGCGGCCGGGCCGTCGGCCGCCCCCTGAAGGCGGTGCTGGGCGCCGCCGGCTACCGTACCACCGAGCCCGTCCTGCGGGAGGTGCTCCGCACGGGCCGGCCCCACGAGGAGATCCTGGAGACGAAGGGCGGCCTCTTCCACGTGCGCCGCCTGCCCGTGCACCGCGGCCGCGAGGTGACCCACGTCGTCTCCTGGTTCGACGACATCACGGCGCGGCGCGAGATGGAGATGCGCCTCATCGCCTCCGACCGCCTCTCGTTCCTCGGCCAGCTCGTTTCGGGCGTGGCCCACGAGATCTCGAACCCCCTCGCGGGGATCGCCGGCTGCGCGGAGGCGCTCGCCTCGCTCGCGGCGAAGGGCGAGCGCCGATCCGCTCGGGAGGCCCGCCAGTTTCGCGACCTCATCCGGACGGAGGTCGCACGCTGCGAGAAGATCGTGCGTTTCCTGCTCGACTCCTCGCGCTCCGCGCCCGGGGACCGGGCGGACCTCGAGGCGACCGTCTCCCTCGCCCTGCGCCTGCTCGAGCGGCACCCGGCCCTCGCGCGCCTGCGCGTCCGGGCGAACGTCCCGGCGGGCCTCCCGCCAGCCGCGTTCGACACCGACTCGCTGAAGCAGGTGGTCATGGCCCTCGCCATGAACGCCAGCTCGAGCATGCCTGCCGGGGGGACGCTCGCCGTGCGCGCCTCGCGCCGCGGCCGGACGCTCCTCCTCGACGTCTCCGACACCGGGCCCACCGTCCCGTTGCCGGGGCGGGCGCACCTCTTCGAGCCGTACGCCACCGCCGATGCCCAGCGGGGGGCCGGCCTCGGGCTCGCCATCGCCCGGAGCCTGCTCCGCAGCCGCGGGGGCGATCTCCTCTACCGGCCCCGCAAGGGCGGAAACGCGTTCCGCGTCGTCCTTCGCGTCGCTACAGGTACTCCATGAACGCCACCGGCTTCCGCGTGCTCGTCGCCGAGGACGAGCAGACGTTCGGCCTGACCGTGACCCGCTTCCTCCAGAAGGCGGGCCACGAGGTGAAGATCTGCACCACCGGGAAGAGCGCCCTCAAGGCGCTCGACGCCGCGGAGTGGGACGTGCTCCTCCTCGACCTCAAGCTGCCCGACGCGGACGGGGTGGACATCCTCGCCACCGTCCGCAAGGAGCACCCCGACCTGCAGACGATCATCGTGACCGGCTTCGCCAACGTGCAGTCGGCCATCGACACCATGCGCCTCGGCGCCTTCGACTACCTCACCAAGCCCCCGAACTTCGAGGAGCTGGGGATGCGGGTGGAGAAGGCGGGCGAGAAGACGGGGCTCGAGCGGGAGAACCGCCGCCTGCGCTTCCAGGTCCAGCGCAACCTCTCCTCCGACATCCTGACCCGCTCGCCCGTGCTCCAGAAGGTGCTGCGCACGATCGAGATGGTGGCGGCGGCGCGCACCCCGGTGCTGATCGAAGGAGAAAGCGGGGTCGGCAAGGAGCTGGTGGCCCAGCACGCGCACCGCCTCTCGCCGCGGTCGAACAAGGCCTTCGTGGACCTCAACTGCGCGGCGGTGCCGTCTTCGCTGCTCGAGAGCGAGCTCTTCGGCTACGAGCGGGGGGCCTTCACCGGCGCCGCCAACGAGAAGCCGGGCCTCGTGGAGGTGGCGGACGGGGGCACCCTGTTCCTCGACGAGGTCGGGGAGATGATCCCCGAGATCCAGTCCAAGTTCCTCCGGGTGCTCGACTCGGGCACCTTCTACCGGGTCGGGGCGACGCGCAAGCGCCGGGCCGACTTCCGACTCGTGTGCGCCACGAACCGCGACCTCAAGGGCGAGGTCGCGGCCGGCCGCTTCCGCAAGGACCTCTTCTTCCGCGTGAACGGCGTGAAGGTGGTGATCCCACCGCTGCGCGAGCGGCCGGAGGACATCCCCCTGCTGGTCGAGCACTTCGTGAAGCAGCTGCCGAACCAGAAGCGCTTCACCCCGGCCGCGCTCGAGGCGCTCTCGGAGTACGACTGGCCGGGCAACGTCCGCGAGCTGCACTTCGCGGTGGAGCGGGCGGGGCTCCTGGCCGAGGGCGACAAGATCGACGTCGCGGACCTTCCGCCGGAGATCGTCGAGAAGACGGGGCGGGTGTCGGTCTCGATCGCGTCCGCCGCGCCGTCGATCGCGCCGGCCCTCGCCCCCGCCCCGCCGGACGACCTGAGCGACTCCGACGACGGGCCCGGCCTCGCGCGAGTGCAGGCGGCGCTCGAGCAGGCGAAGTGGCGACGGGAGAAGGCGGCCGAGATCCTGGGCGTGTCGCCCCGTACGCTCTACCGCTGGATCAAGCGTGCTCGGGCGCTCTGGGTGGAGCGGCCGAAGGGGCTAGCCTGGCTCGAGGCCATGAGCTGCGGCAGGTCGCGCTTGCGCAGGACCGGGAAGCCGATGGCGGTCTCGAGGAGCTCGTCGGTCAGCAGCTTCGGGCCGACGCTCAGGTAGACGCGCGGTACGCGGCGCGTGAGCCGGCGCGCGAGATCCACCCCGCCTCCCTTGACGAAGAGGTCCACGACGGCCAGGTCGTAGCTCTCCCGCTGGGCCGCGGCCACCGCCGCCCCGGGCGTGCGCACGAGGCGCACCCGGTCGCCGCTGCGGCGGACGAGGCGCGCGAGCGCCTGGCCGCATTCGGCGTCCGACTCGACGAGGAGGATCACGCGTGCCGGTCTCACGCCTCAGGTGACAGCAACCCCCGTACCACCGGCAGGACACTGAAAACAAACAGCTTACGAACGAACCTCCCTGCCGCTGGCCACAGATCGGCCGAGGCAGGAGGCCGGTTGTTTGCCGAAGCCAGTGAAGGGCCCGGGGCGCGGGAGCCCGCGGAGGGCGCCTACTCGGGCGCCGCCAGCCGGACGCGGACGGTCCGGGTCTTGCCTTCACGCCAGAGGACGAGCGTCACCGTGTCGCCGGGGCGGTAGCTTCCGAGCCTCCCCTGGAGGTCGCCGACGCTCTTGACCGCCTTCCCGTCGATCTCCTGCACCACGTCGCCCGGGATCACTCCCCCCCTCCGGTCGACGCGGGTGCCCTCGAGCCCCGCCGCGGCGGCACCACCGCCGCGGACGACGCCGCGGACGAGCGCGCCCTCGACCCCGAGCCGGCGCGTCACGTAAGCGCTGAGGCGATCGTCGAGCTCCACCCCGAGCACCGGCCGGATCACGCGGCCGTGGGTGACGAGCTCCGGCACGATGCGGCTCACCGTGTCCACCGGCACCGCGAAGCCGATCCCCGCGCTCGCCCCGGACGGGCTGTAGATCGCGGTGTTGACGCCGATCAGCCGCCCGGAGCTGTCGAGGAGCGGCCCGCCGGAGTTGCCCGGGTTGATCGCGGCGTCGGTCTGGATCACGTCGAAGATGGTCGCCCCGCTGACCCCCTGGATGGTGCGTCCCAGGGCGCTCACGATGCCGGTGGTGAGGGTGAAGTCGAGGCCGAAGGGGTTGCCGATGGCGTAGACCTTCTGGCCGACCGAGAGGTCGGCGCTGGTGCCGACCCGGAGAGGCACGAGCTTCTCGGGCGCGGCCTGGATCCGGAGGACCGCGAGGTCCTGGTCGCGCGAGAAGCCGACGATCGTGGCCTCGTACTCCGCGTCCCCGATCGTCACCTTCGCCGAGTCGGCGTCCTGCACGACGTGGAAGTTCGTCACCACGTGCCCGCGGTCGTCCCACACGAAGCCCGACCCGCTGCCCGCCGGCACCTCGGAGACGTTGCGGGTCCAGTAGTCCACCTGCTCGACACGGGTGGTGATGAACGCCACCGAGCGCTGGGCGTCCTTGAAGAGGCCGATCGTGTGCCGCTCCTCCGGGTCGAGCTCCGCCCGCGCGGCCGCCGGCCGGCCCTGGGCGGCGGCCGTCGGCTCGGCCTCCGGGGGCCGCGACGCGGGGGACAGCGCCCGCTGCAGGCCGGTCGAGACGAAGAGGCCGAGGACGACGCCCACGGCGAGGCTGCCCAGGAAGAAGAGGCGCGATCGGATTCTCATGAGGGCTCCCATCCGCCGACCCGCCGGCGGACCCTTCGTCGCCCGGCAAGACCGAGGCTCCTCAGGGTGACAAGCATGATAGCGCCGGCGCTCGACCGGCTCCACGATCGCCCGGTGGACTTCGCCGGCCGGCCCATATCAGAATGGCGCTCACGCATGAGCCAGAAGGGCCTCGACTTCGGCGAGGCGGCGGCGCCCCGCCCGGCACGGCGGCGGGCGCTCACCGTCTCCGAGCTCACGGAGAGGATCCAGGGGGTCCTCGAGACCGAGTTCGTGGACGTGTGGGTGGAAGGCGAGATCTCGAACCTGAAGCTCGCCAGCTCCGGGCACTGGTACTTCTCCCTCAAGGACGAGCAGGCGCAGATCCGCGCGGTGGTCTGGAAGACCGACGCCCGGCTCATCAAGTTCCGCCCGCAGGACGGGATGAAGGTGCTGGCCCGCGGCGCGGTGCGGGTCTACGCGCCCCGCGGGGACTACCAGGTCTCGGTGCAGGTGATCGAGCCTCTCGGCAAGGGCTCGCTCCAGCAGGCCTTCGAGGAGCTCAAGAACCGGCTCGAGAAGGAGGGCCTCTTCGACCCGGCGCGCAAGCGCCCCCTCCCGATGCTGCCGCGCCGCATCGGGGTCGTGACCTCGCCCACCGGGGCGGTCCTGCGCGACATCCTGCGGGTCCTGCGCTCGCGCTACGCGGACCTCGAGGTGCTCGTCTACCCCGCGCTGGTGCAGGGCGAGAGCGCCGCGGCCGAGATCGCGCAGGGAATCCGCGCGCTCAACCGGATCGGCGGCCTCGACGTGATCGTCCTCGCCCGCGGGGGCGGCAGCCTCGAGGACCTGTGGGCCTTCAACGAGGAGGTGGTGGCCCGCGCGATCGCGGCCTCCCTCGTCCCCACGATCTCGGCGGTGGGCCACGAGACCGACTTCACGATCGCCGACTTCGTGGCCGACCTGCGCGCGCCCACGCCCTCGGCCGCCGCCGAGCGGGTGGTGCAGGCCAAGGAGGAGCTGCAGGCGCGGGTGGCCGCCCTCGAGGGGCGCCGCGACGCGGCCCTGCGCCTGCGCCTGGCGCGGGTGCGCGCGCGCGTGGAGGCGGCGGCCGCGCACCGGGTGTTCGCGGCGGAGCGAGGCCGCGTCCGCGCGAAGGCCCAGCGCGTGGACGAGCTGGCACGCCGCGCGGAGACGGGACTCGTCCGCGGCCTCGAGCGCGGGCGCGAGCACTCGCGGCGCCTGCGCGAGCGGCTGGAGGCCTTCCGGCTCGACCGGCAGGTCGCGGCCCGCCGCGAGCGTCTCCTCCGCCAGTCCGATCGGCTCCTCGCCCTCTTCCGAAAGGGCGCCGAGGGGCGCCGGGCCGCGCTCTCGCGCCTGGCCGCCTCGCTCGACGGCCTCTCGCCGCTGGCCGTCCTCGGCCGGGGCTACGCCCTCGTCTGGGACGAGGCCGCGGCGCGCCTCCTGCGCGACGCGGCCGAGGTCGAGCCCGGCCAGGGCCTGCGCATCCGACTCCACCGTGGCGCCCTGCGCGCCACCGTCGCCTCGAGGGAAACCGAGTGAAGAAGACCGACGAGCCCACGTTCGAGCAGGCCCTGCTGCAGCTCGAGCAGGTCGTGCAGAAGCTGGAGAAGGGCGAGCTGCCCCTCGAGGAGTCGCTGCGTCTCTACGAGGACGGCATCCACCTCTCGCGCCTCTGCCACGGCAAGCTCGAGGAGGCCGAGGGCAAGATCGAGATGCTGATGAAGGACGCGCGGGGCGAGCCCCTGCTCGACGCCCAGGGAAAGCCGCGGACGAAGCCCCTGGCCCTCCCCGAGGACGGGGAAGACCGGTGAGCGCCGGGGCGCACGCGGCCGGCCTCGACGCCCCCGCCGCCATGGAAGCGCTGCGGCAGGCGGTGGACGAGGCCCTCTCTCGCGCGCTCCCGCCCGGGTCGGCCTGGCCCGCCACCCTCCACCGGGCCGTGCGCTACAGCCTGTTCGCGGGGGGCAAGCGCATCCGGCCCGTGCTCGTGCTGGCGGCGGGCGAGGCGGTGGGCGGCGCACGCGAGGAGCTGATGCCGCTCGCCTGCGCGGTGGAGATGGTCCACACCTACAGCCTGGTCCACGACGACCTGCCCGCCATGGACGACGACGACCTGCGGCGCGGCAAGCCGACCTCGCACAAGGTGTTCGGCGAGGCGATCGCCATCCTCGCCGGCGACGCGCTCGTGACCCGGGCCTTCCACCTTCTCGCGGAGGTCCCCGAGGCCTGGGACGACGCGCGGGTGAGGCGCCGCCTGCGCGCCGCGGCGGTCCTCGGCGAAGCGTGCGGGACGACCGGCCTGATCGGCGGCCAGGTCATGGACCTCGAGTCCGAGGGCCGGACGATCGGGGCCGACGACCTCGAGTGCCTGCACCGCGCGAAGACGGGGGCGCTGCTCTCCGCCTGCGTGCGGGGCGGGGCGATCCTCGGCGGCGCCGGCGACGGCGACCTGCAGCGCCTCTCGCGCTACGCCTCCGCCATCGGCCTCGCGTTCCAGGTGGTGGACGACGTGCTCGACGCCACCGAGGACGCGCAGCGCCTGGGCAAGACCGCGGGCAAGGACGAGGCGGCGAGGAAGGCCACCTACGTGAGCGTCCACGGGCTGGAGAAGGCGCGAGCGCTCGCGGCCGCGCTGCGGCAGGAGGCCCTGGAGGCGGTCGCCCCTCTCGGGCCGCACGGCGAGCTCCTCGCGGCGATCGCCCGCCTGATCGTGGACCGCCACTCGTGACGCCATGACCCGACTCGACGTGTGGCTCGCCGAGCACGGCCTCGCCGAGTCGCGCGAGAAGGCGCAGGCGCTGGTCATGGCGGGCCGGGTCAGCGTGGACGGGCAGCGCGCGGCGAAGCCGGGCTCGCGGGTCGGGGAAGGGACGGCGGTGGTGGTGGAGGCCGGGCCCGCGCACGTCGGGCGCGGGGCGCTGAAGCTGGCCGGGGCGCTCGACGCGTTCGGGGTGAGCCCGGCCGGGAGGGTCGCGGTGGACGTGGGAGCTTCGACCGGCGGCTTCACGCAGACGCTGCTCGAGCGGGGGGCCTCGCGCGTCTACGCGGTGGACGTCGGCCGAGGGCAGCTCCACGAGAAGCTGCGCCAGGACCCGCGGGTCGTGGTCCGCGACCGGACGAACGCGCGCTCGCTCTCGCCGGAGGTGGTGCCCGAGGCCTGCTCGCTCGCGGTGATGGACGTGTCGTTCATCTCCGTGCGGAAGATCCTCCCCGCGCTCGTCTCGGTCCTCGCCCCCGGCGCGGAGGCGGTCGTGCTGGTGAAGCCCCAGTTCGAGGTGGGCCGCTTCCAGGTGGGGCGGGGCGGAGTCGTGAAGGACGAGAGGCTGCACCTCTCGGCGCTCGCCGAGGTGGCGGCCTTTGCGCAGGAGCTGGGCTGGGGCGTGCGCGGAGCCTGCCCGTCGCCGGTGCCCGGGGCCGAGGGCAACCGCGAGTTCTTCCTGCACCTCGTCCCGGGCGGAGCGGCCCTTCCGTCCGTCGAGCTCGAGGCCCTTCTCACCAAGGCGGTGGAGCGATGAACACGATCGGAATCCTCGCGCGGTCCGGCCTCCAGGAGGCGGCTCCCGTCATCCAGGGCCTCGTTGCGTGGCTCCTCGAGCGCGGCGTGCGCGTCTGCCTGGACGAGGCGAGCGCGGCGCGCAGCGTCCCCGGGCTGAGCGACTCGTGCCTGGTCGCCTCCGGGCGCGACCTGGCGGGCCTCTCCGACGCCCTCGTGGTCCTGGGCGGCGACGGCACGCTGCTCGCGGCGAGCCGGCTGCTCGACAAGCCCATCCCGGTCCTCGGCGTGAACTTCGGCAGCCTGGGCTTCCTCACCGAGATCACGCTCGACGAGCTCTACCCCGCCCTCGAGGGCGTTCTCGAGGGGCGCTTCGAGCACGAGGAGCGCCGCCTGCTGCGCGCGGTCGTGCACCGCCAGGGCCGCGCCGACGTGACCTCCGACGTCCTCAACGACGTGGTGATCACGAAGGCGGGCCCGTCGCGCATCATCGAGGTGGACGTGTCCGTCGACGGGCAGTTCGTGTCGTCCTTCCGCGCGGACGGCATCATCGTCTCCTCGCCCACCGGCTCGACCGCCTACAACCTGGCCGCCGGCGGCCCGATCCTCCACCCGACGCTGCCCGCGGTCGTCATCACGCCGATCTGCCCCCACATGCTCACGAACCGGCCGCTCGTGGTCGGCGACGAGGCCCGGGTCGAGGTGCGCCTGCGCGCCGGGCGCGACGTCGAGGTGTACGCCGCGCTCGACGGGCAGGAGACCTTCGCCTTCGCGGACGGCGACCACGTGGCGGTCACCGGCAGCCCGCGGCGGCTCAAGCTCGTCAGAGCCCCCGGCCGGGACTACTACGAGGTCCTGCGCACCAAGCTCAAGTGGGGCGAGGCGGGCGCTCCGCCCCGCCGGGCCTGAACCGCGTCACGGCAGGCGGAGGACGTCGTCGGGCTCCCCCGGGGGAACCAGGGCGACCGACTCGATCGCCAGCGGCCCGCCCGACCGCAGGGTGACACGCAGGTCCGGGCCGCCCGACTCCGGGTAGTAATAGAGGAATCTGAGGCGGAAGGATCCCGACACGGCGCGATCACGCCAGCGGGTTTCCTTCGCGAAGTCGCCCTCGCCGAGGCTGAGGGTGCCGGTCCCGCGGCCGGCGATCCGGATCTCCAGCCGCCGCGGGCGCGCGCCTTCGGGGACGCGGAAGCCGAGGCCGTCGCCCGGCGCCTTCAGCTCGAGACGGCCCGCGACCGCGCGCGCTCCGGCCTCGAGCCGGAGCGCGGACATCGTCGCGTCGACACCAGTCGGTCCGAGCGGCGCCTTCGCGAACGAGAGGAACGAGCCGGACGCGCCCGAGGGCGCCACGACACGCTCGCGCACCACGAGGCGCCGGCCCTCGAGCCCGGGACGCGCCACCCGCGCCACCCGCTCTCCGGCCTGGAACACGATCGGGCTGCGCTGCACGTCCCACGCGGCGGCGCCCCCGGCGGGTCCCGGGTGGAGCCGGTCCCAGCGGCCGTCGTAGGTGACGGCCCCCAGCGCCTGGACGGCGACCGACACGAGCGCCAGCAGGCTCGCGCCGATCCCGAGGACGGCAAAGCCCTCGGGCACGAAGAGGAGCAGCAGCGGCCAGGCCGGAGCCACGAGCCGCGGCCCCCAGAAGTCGCCCGCCGCCCAGCCCCCGACGGCGGCGAGCCACGTGAAGTGGGCCGCGACCGCGAGGCCGAAGGCGATCGGCAGGAGGCGGCCCGGCGATGGCTGGTCCCACAGCCTCCGCGCGGGCGAGCGCAGGGCGCGCAGGAGACCGACCATCCCGACCAGCGCGACCGGCGCGAAGACCAGGGCGCCCTTGGCCGGCGAGGCAAGGAGGGCGAGCCCGGGAAGCAGCCCCGTGGCCGACGGCGGCGTGGCAGCGCCGGCCCCGAGGCCGGCGAGCGCGACGAGCGCCCCGGGAACGGCCCAGGCGAGGACGGGCAGGCCGCGGCGCCGCCAGAGGAAGAGGACGGCGGCGACGAGGACGAGGGCGAGCGCGACGGTCGTGGGTTGGAGCGCCACCGCGAGGCCCAGCGGGAGCCCCGCCCGCACGGCCGGCCCGGGGTCCTCCTCGGTCTCCGATCGAACGAGGAGGAGGACGGCCACCGCCACCCCGCACGTCGACGCCGCCTCGCCGGACCACGCCTGCGCCGCGGCGGCGAGCGTCGTCCCCAGCGCCAGGAGCCACCCGGCCCACCGCGCGTCCTCCAGCCCTTGCCGGCGGACGACGGCCGCGAAGAGGATGCCCGCGGCGAGCGCGGCGAAGACCGCGGCGAGCGCCTTGCCGACCAGGGCCTCGCCCGTCGCGTCGACCTGGAAGGCGAGGCCGGCGAGGGCGAGCGCTCCGCGGAGCAGCCAGCCGGCGGCGCCGGACGGGTCCGGGGTGCCGACGGGCCGGCCGTTGGCGAGCAGGAGAACGAGCGCGACGAGGACGACCACCAGCGTTGCGCCCGGGCCGGGACCGGACGGCCGGGCGCGGGGCGGCGGGGCGGCGGCGTGGGAGCGAACGCCCATGGCTCAGGAGCTCGCGCGCCGCCGCTGGTAGCGGTCGACGGCGCGATTGTGCGCGGCGAGCGTCTCGCTGAACTCGTGGGTACCGTCGTTTCGGCTCACGAAGTACAGCTCCTTCGTCTCCGCCGGCTCGAGCACGGCGAGGATCGCCTCACGGCCCGGGGAGCCGAGCGGGCCCGGGGGCAGGCCCGGCCGCCGGTAGGTGTTGTAGGGCGAGTCGATGTCGAGGTCGCGCTTGCGGATGTTGCCGTCCCAGCGGCCCGCCTTCCTGAGCGCGTAGATGATCGACGGGTCGGTCTGGAGGGGCATCCCTTTCTCCAGCCGGTTCAGGAAGACGGCGGCGATGCGCGGCCGCTCGGTGGCGCTCGCGGTCTCGAGCTCGACGATCGAGGCGAGGGTCACCACCTGCCTCACCGTCAGGCCCTTCTCGGCGATGCGCTCGAGGTCGGGAGAGATGACCTCGCGGAAACGCTGCGTCATGCGCCGCACGAGCGCCTGCGGGGCCTCCGGCACCTGCGGAAGGTCGTAGGTGTCCGGGAAGAGGTAGCCCTCGAGGTCCGCGGCCGCCGGGTCGAGGTCGCGCACCGGGGCCGGGTCGCGGGCGGCCTCAAGGAACGCCTCCTTCCCGAGCCCCTCCGCGGCCACGAGGGCGGCGATCTCGTCGAGGCTCCGTCCCTCGGGAATGGTCAGGTCGCGCCGGACGACGTCGCCTCGAGAGAGCGCGTCGAGAATCCCCTCGAGCGACAGCGGCCCGCTGAGGGAGTACTCGCCGGCCTTGAGCCTGGAGCCGACGCCCCGCGCCTGGGCGAGCACCCGGAAGACGAGGGGGTGGCGCACCAGGCCGAGGGCGTGCAGCTGGCGGGCAATGGCCTCGGCGCTGGCCCCCGGGGGCACGACCAGCCGCACGGGGAGGGCGCCCTCGGCGATCTTCGGGGACGTCGTCTCGTGCCACCAGGCCGCGAAGGCCCCGCCGGCGAGGGCCGCGAGCGCCAGGAACGACAGGGCGATGCGACGCGGCCAGCGCCACCGCCCAGGGCGGCGGGCCCGCAGTGCGCTCCGCGGCTTCACGCGGGCTCGCCTCGGCCGGCGGCAGCGGTGGACGTCTTGCGCTCGTCGAGGTGCTCCTGGAGGATCAGGGCCGCCGCCGCCTGGTCGATGCGGGCCTTGCGGTCGCGGCGCCTGACCCCGGCCTCGGCGAGTCGCTCGTCGGCCTCGATCGAGGTCAGACGCTCGTCCCGCGCGACCACGGGAAGGCGCGCCACGCGGCGCAGGCGCTCGACGAAGGCCAGGACCTTCTCGGCCTGGGAACCGAGCGACCCGTCCAGGCGCAGGGGCAGGCCGACCACCACCTCGCCCACGTCGTGCTCGCGCGCGAGCGCCGCCAGGGCCTGAGCGTCCTGGCGCGGGCCCACCGACTTCAGGGTGAGGAGGCCCGAGGCGAGCGTCCCCGTCTCGTCGGACAGAGCCACTCCGATCCGCACGTCGCCCACGTCGAGGGCCATCACGCGCACTCCAGCCAGTATAGCGTCCGGCTCCGCTGCCTTGACACCCCGGGGGGGCTCTGCAATCCTCCGAGGCGACCCCGGGGGACTCCACTTTGTCCGAGACGAAGTACCGCATCCTCCACCAGCTGGGCGCCGGCGGCATGGGCACCGTGCGCAAGGGCATCCTCCTGGGGCAGGCCGGCTTCCAGCGGCCGATCGTCGTGAAGCAGCTCAAGACGCCCGAGCCCGAGCACCTGCGCCTCTTCGTCGAGGAGGCGAGGCGGTACGCCGTTCTGGACCACGAGAACATCGGCCGCATCTTCGACTTCGAGCGGGTGGACGGGGAGCTGTGCATCGTCCTCGAGTACATCGACGGCTGGAGCCTCGTCGAGTACCTCGAGCGCCACCGCGGCCTCGGCTGCCTGCCCGACGTCGAGCTCAGCGTCTTCATCACCAGCCGCGTGTGCCGCGGCCTGCAGTACGTGTTCGAGAAGGCCCGCATCGTGCACCGCGACGTGAGCCCGAGCAACGTGATGATGACCACCGAGGGCACGGTCAAGCTGATCGACTTCGGCATCGCCGCGCGCAGCGGCATCCGCGAGAGCTACCTGGCCGGAAAGCCCTCGTACATGGCCCCCGAGATGGTGCTGGAGATGCGGGCCGACCAGCGCAGCGACATCTTCTCCCTCGGCACGGTGCTCTTCGAGATCCTGACCGGCGAGCGGCTCTTCGCCGGCGACAGCACGGCGGACGTGCTGGAGAAGGTGGTGACCGGCGACATCCCGAAGGCGGCCTCGATCAACCCGGCGGTGCCGGAGGCGGTCGAGGCGATCCTCGCCCGCGCCCTCGAGCGCCAGGCGGGCCGCCGTTTCCCCTCGGCCGCGGCCATGGGCGAGGCCTGCGAGCACTTCCTCTACGACAAGGGCTACGGGCCGACCAACCTCACCTTGAAGCACTACCTCGCGTCGATCTTCGGGCGCGGCATGGAGAACGAGTCCGCGGCCGACGCGCGCTCGCACGAGCCGACGCTCATCCCCCTGCGCGACGAGATGCGGCGGACGGAAGACGGGGAGCCCACGCGCGTCGTCTCCCCGCTCAAGAAGGTGATCGTCCGCGCGGTGACGCCGCAGCCCGGCGCGATCAAGACGCCGAAGAGCCCGAAGGGCTGAGCAAGGGCCGCCCGCGGTTACGAGCGGAACAGCTTCAGGCCCTCGACGACCGAGAAGGCGACCGACAGCAGCGACAGCAGGAGACAGAAGAGGGCGGCGAGCACGTGGTCGCCGCGCTCGGGCTTGAGGGGGTCGAGGACCTTCGCGGTCAGCCACCCGCCGGCCAGCCCGCCGAGGTGGGCCCAGTTGTCGATGCCGGGCATGATGAAGCCGAAGAGGAGCATCGTGAGAGCGAGGCTCTTCGCCTGCTGGCCGATCACGGAGCTGCCCCCGCGCCGGCCGTAGTGGAGCAGCGCCCCGATGAGGCCGAAGATCGGCGCCGAGGCGCCGACGGTGAAGCCCGCCCCTCCGAGGAAGCGCGGCAGGAAGGGCAGGAAGGCCCCGGCGAGGCTGCTCGCCAGGAACCCGGTGATCGCGGACACGGTGTACACGATGACGGTCCGGCCGGGGCCGTAGAGCCGTGCCGTGGGCGGCGCGAGGTCCCGCACCCACATCATGTTGAAGAGGATGTGCAGGACCCCGCCGTGCAGCCACGCGGCGCTGAGGACCGTCCACCAGCGCCCGTAACCGAAGACCGGCACCGCCCCGCTGGCCCCGAACAGGAACAGGCTCTGCGTGCTCGGCGAGAGGAACGACAGCAGGCCCGAGCTGCGCACGCCCTCGAAGTCGGCGGCGAGCGACGCCAGGTAGAGCGCGCCGCACCCCCACATCACGAGCATGGCAAAGCCCATGTCGTCGCCGACGTTGCGGAGCAGGTGAGCGAAGCCCCACATCCCGGGGTTGCGCCGGCCGCAGCTGAGGCACTGCGCGTCACGCACCCCGACGAGCGTGCCGCAGGAAGGACAGAGAACGGAAGAAGGCCGATCCATTAGTCGGCCATTCTAGACGTTCGTGCAGCCCAGGGGGTTCGGGGGGATGGAATCCCCCGATCTCAAAGGACGCCCGGTACAGGCGAAGCCGTATCCCCTCGCCAGTCCCCGGGCGCAGGATTACGAAGCCGGTCCCGTCAGTCCGAGCGCCCCGGCGGACTGGCCTGCCGATACGGCCAGGCAGTCCCCTGCTTTCTTTGAGATGACGGGGCTTCGCCCGCCAGACGCCCCCGTGCCGGCAGTGGCATGCACGGCAGCGCGCTTACCGGCCAACGTGGGCCGTCGGGTAAACTGCTTCGTCATGTACTTGTCCTCACACCGCCGTCCTCTGGCCGTCGCCGCCGCCCTCGTGGCCGGCCTCGCTCTCACCCTCCCCCTCGCCGACTGCACGAAGGGCCTGCCGGGCGGCAAGCCCCTGCGCCGCGCGAAGCAGCGCGTCTTCGTCATCGGCTTCGACGGGATGGACCCGACGCTGGCGCGCAAGTGGATGGACGAGGGCAAGCTGCCGAACCTGAAGGCCCTCGCGGACGAGGGCGTCTTCGCGCGGCTGGGCTCGACGCAGCCGTCCGAGTCGCCCACGGCGTGGTCGAGCTTCGCCACCGGCGTCAACCCGGGCAAGCACAGCATCTACGACTTCCTGGTCCGCGACCTCGCCACGTACTTTCCCGACTTCAACATGATCCGGAAGGAGCCGCCGAAGTTCCTCTGGGGGCTCATCCCGACGCAGAAGCCGAGACTCCTCTCGACGCGCGGCGGCACGTCTTTCTGGAAGACCGCGTCGGCCGACGGCATCCGGAGCGTCGTGCTCACCGTGCCGGTCACGTTCCCTCCCGAGGAGATGCACCACGGCGAGATGCTCGGGGGCCTGCCCCTGCCGGATGTGCGCGGGACGCTCGGGACGTTCTACTACTGGGCGACCGACCTCTCCTCGTACGAGGAGGGCAACACCGAGTTCGGCGGGTTCCTGAAGCGGCTCCTCTTCGACGGCGGCGTCTCCGAGACCGTGCTCAAGGGCCCCGAGAACCCGATCCTCAAGCAGGAGGAGGCGGCCCTCAAGGCGAAGAAGAAGGCGGGCGGCCTCTCCGACAAGGAGCAGGCCCGGCTCGACGAGCTCGCCACCGGCAAGGACCTCAACCTCCCGATGACCGTGCGCTGGACCGAAGGGCAGGGGCGCGCCGAGATCGAGATCCAGGGCCACCGGCTGAGCCTCAAGGCCGGCGACTGGAGCGAGTGGATCCCGCTCACCTTCAAGGTCAACTTCCTCGTGCGCGTGCACGGGATGACGCAGTTCCACGTGAGCCAGGCCGACCGGGAGCTGCGGATCTACGCCTCCCCGGTGAACCTGGACCCGCGCAACCCCCCGATCCCGATCTCGAAGCCGGACGCGTTCTCGGCGGACCTCGCGGAGAAGATCGGCCTCTACCGCACGCTCGGGTGGGCGGAGTCGGCGGACAAGCCCCTCAACGAGGGGCGGCTCGACGAGGCCGAGTTCCTCTACGACTCGGACCGGGCGTTCGACGATCGCGAGAAGATCATCCTGGAGAGCCTGAAGCGGGACGACTGGGACCTCTTCGTGGCCGCGATCGAGACCACCGACCGCATCTCGCACATGATGTGGCGCCTCATCGACCCGCGGCACCCGATGTACGACGCCGCGCTCGCCGCGAAGTACGGCGACTCGATCGAGAAGGTCTACCGCCGGGCGGACGACTTCGTGGGCCGGCTGCGGGCGAAGGTCCCGAGGGACGCCGTGTTCATGGTCATGTCGGACCACGGCTTCCACTCGTTCCGGCGCGAGGTCAACCTCAACACCTGGCTCGTGCAGAACGGCTACATGAACGTCAAGGGCGCGAGCACGGAGAAGACGCTGCAGGACCTCTTCGGCCGCGGCAAGTTCTTCGAGGGGGTGGACTGGTCGCAGACCAAGGCCTACGCGGTGGGCCTCGGCCAGATCTACTTCAACCTGCGCGGTCGGGAGAGCCAGGGCATCGTCTCCGCGGGCCAGGAGTACCGGGAGCTGCAGGAGGAGATCCGGGCGAAGCTGCTGCCCCTCGTGGACCCCGAGACCGGCGAGCGGATCTTCCAGGACATCTACAAGCGGGACGACATCTACAAGGGCGAGTACATCCAGATGGCGCCCGACCTGCAGGTGGGCTTTCTCGACGGCTACCGGGTGGGCTGGCAGGACACCCTCGGGACGATCCGGCGCTCGGTGGTGGAGAACAACAACCGGAAGTGGTCCGGTGACCACTGCGCGACGGCCACCGAGATCAGCCACGGGGTCTTCTTCTGCAACCGGAAGATCGCCAACCCCGACCCGCACATCATGGACCTCGCCCCCTCGGTCCTGAAGCTGCTCGAGGCCGAGGTCCCGGCCGACTACGACGGCAAGCCCCTCTGGTGAGCGCCGTCCTCCTGCTGCTCGCCCTCGCCGCGGCGCCGCAGGAGGCGCCGGCGGCGGCCGCTCCCCGGGCGGCGACGGCCGACGAGGAGCGGCTGCGCAAGGTCCAGGAGCGGCGCGCCGCCCTGGAGCAGGAGCTCGCCCGGCTACGAGGCGAGGAGAAGAGCCTCCTCGGCGAGGTGGAGCAGCTGGAGCTCGAGCTGCGGCTGCGCACCGAGGAGCTGACCGAGATCCAGATCACCCTGAAGCGCACGCGGGCCCAGCTCGACGCCACCGTCGCGCGCGTCCGGCAGCTGGAGACGAGCCTGGCCGCCGCCCGGCCGGCCCTCGCCGCCCACGCCCGGGCCCTCTACAAGCTCGGGGACATGAGCTACGTGCGCCTGCTCCTCTCGATCGACCGCCCCTCCGACTTCTTCCGCGGGTACCGTTTCATCACGACCCTGGCCCGTCGCGACAACGCGCAGGTGTCGGCCTTCCGCTCGGACCTCGCCGCGCTCACCACCGAGAGGGCGACGCTCGAGCAGCGCACCCGCGAGTCGATCGCGCTGCGCTCGCGGCTCACCGCCGCGCGGCGCAACCTCGACGGCCAGCGCGCCCGCAAGACGGAGCTCCTGACCTCCCTCGTCGAGAGGAAGGAGACGAACGCCGCCTACGTGGAGGAGCTCGCCCAGGCCGAGGTGCGCCTCCAGCAGCTGCTCTCCGGCCTCGAGGGAGCCGAGGTCGCGGTGCCGCTGGGCGCTTTCCGGGGGAGCCTGCCCTGGCCGGTCGAGGGGCGCGTGCGGGCCGGCTTCGGCCGCCGAAAGCACCCGCGCTTCGACACCTACACGGTGCACAACGGCCTCGAGATCGAGGCGGCCCCGGAGGCCGAGGTCCGGGCCGTGCACGAGGGCCGGGTGGTCTTCGCGGACCGATTCCGCGGCTACGGCCTCATGGTCGTGGTGGACCACGGCGCCAAGCACCACTCACTCTACGCGCAGCTCGCGCAGATCGCGGTCGTCGCGGGGCAGGACGTGGCCGCGGGGACGGTGCTGGGGACGGCCGACCCGGGGGGTGCTGACGGGCCGGGTGTCTACTTCGAGATGCGCTACCAGGGCCGCCCGGAAGACCCCCTGGACTGGCTGGACCGGCCCTGAGGGGACGCCGGGACGACCCGGCCCGGGGGTGGTATCCTGATTTCATGAGCCACCGCACGCGCCTCCTGGTCGCCCTCGTCTCCACGGGACTGATCGGCTACATCGCCGTCGGTTCGCTCCTCGGGAGGGTGCTCGGCGACACGAGCTACGGCCAGCTCGCGATCTTCAACGAGGTGGTGCGGCTGGTGATCGACTCCTACGTCGAGCCGGTCAACGTGGACCGGGCCATGGCGGGGGCCCGCCTCGGAATGTCGGACGCGCTCGACGGGGACAGCTCCTACCTCGACGCCGAGGAGTTCCGCCTCTACCAGCAGCCGCCGAAGGATGACGAGGCCGAGATCGGCGTCGTGCTGACGCGGCGGTTCTCGTTCGTGATGGTGGTGGCGCCGCGGCCCGGGTCGCCCGCCGAGAAGGCGGGCCTGCGGACCGGCGACATCCTGAAGACGATCGACGAGCGGCACACCCGGCCGATGCCGGCGGTGGTGGCCGAGCGGCTCCTGCGCGGGGCCCCCGGCTCCTCGGTGAAGCTCGGCGTCCTGCGCGCGGGCGCCGACCCGTTCGAGGTGACGGTGGTGCGCGAGCGGGTCCTGCCCGCCGCGGCGCGGGGTCGAATGCTCGAGGGCGGGACCGGCGTCGTCAAGGTCGCCGACTTCACGCCCACGACCGCGGAGGACGTGCGGACCCAGGTGGAGGCGCTCAAGCGCGAGGGCGCCACGCACATGCTGCTCGACCTGCGCGGCGCGGCCTGGGGTGCGCCCGCCGACGGCACGAAGGTGGCCGAGATCTTCCTCCAGGGCGGTCCCGTGGCGAAGCTCGTCGACCGGCGAAAGGAAGAGCGGCTGCTGCAGGCCGACGCCGCGCGCTCCGCCTGGAGCGGGCCGCTGGCGGTGCTCGTGGACAACGGCACCTCGGGGCCGGGCGAGATCGTGGCCGCGGCCCTCCTCGACGCCGGGCGGGCGAAGCTCGTGGGCGAGCACACCTTCGGGCGTGCCTCGGTGTCGAAGACCGTCGCTCTCCCCGAGGGCGGCCTCGTGCTGACCGTCGCCAAGTACGTGTCCCCGAAGGGGACCTCGATCCACGGCGAGGGCCTGGCGCCCTCGGTGCCGGTGGCGGCACAGCGCGAGGACGACGAGGACCTCGCGGAGGGCGCGAGGCCGGACCGGATTCTCGAGAAGGCGCTCGAGGTCGTGAAGGGCGACGCGACGGCCGCGAAGGCCGCGGCCTGACCTAGCGCACGAGAGCCTTCAGGCCCTTCCCCGCCGCGAAGCGGGGCCAGCGCCGACCGGGCACGCGCATGGCCTCGCCCGTGTGCGGGTTGTGGGCGGCGCGCGGCTTGCGGCGGCTCACGAGAAACGACCCGAAGTCCACCAGCTTGACCGGCTCGCCCTTCTTGAGCGACCGGGCGACCTGCTCGAGGACCCCGTCCAGGGCACGCAGGACGTCGGCCTTCGTGAGGCCGGTGTCCCGCGCGACCCGGGCCACGAGCTCCGCCTTGTTCAAGTCCCCTCCTACGGCAGGATCTCGAGCGGGGCTTCCTGGACCAGCTCCTTCTTCGCGAGCCTGTCGGTGACCTTCAGCTGGACGACGTACTTCCCCGGCTCGTAGGCGGTGAGGGGGAGCGGTCCGACCGACGAGCCCGCGAACTCGGTTTCGATCGGGTTCGCCGGGGCCTTGGCCACCGGGGTCTTGCCGTCCTTCAGGATGCTCATGACGGCCACCGCGTCGGCCTTCCCGGTCAAGGGGTTGAGGCGCAGGTCGTACACCTGGTAGAAGAACTCCACCTGGTCGGCCTTGTGCACGGTCCCCCCGAAGACCGGGACGAGCCGGACCTTGCCGAGCTCGAACGCCGCGAAGGGGTGCTGCGGGTCGGGAGCGGCCATCTCCTCGATCCCCCGGACGACGAAGATGGAGCCCACCGTGGCCACCTTCACGGAGGTGCCGTCGGGTGCCGTCTCCATCTTCGAGAAGTCCGGCACCTCGACGGGCAGGACGGCGAGTGAGGCCTTGCCGCCCTTGACGTCCACCGCCCCCGCCTTCAGCGTGTACTTGCCCGCCTTCAGGCCCAGCTTGAAGGCAGCCAGGAAGGAGCCGTCCGCGCCCACCACGGGGGTCGTCGTCTGCTCCGTCCAGCCGGCTTCCTTCCCGTCCTCGGCCACTGCGCTGGCCGCGACCGACACGGTCACGGTCCTCGCGCCGCCGCTCTCCCCCGTCGCGAGGGCGCCGGCATCGCCACGCAGGAGGCCGAGCAGCGCCGTGCCACCGTCGGCGACCTTCAGGAACGAGACCTGGAGCGCGGTCGCGAAGTCCTGGCGCGGCTGCTTGAAGAGGGCTCGGGCCGCGGTGTCCCTCGGGAGCAGGTCCGCCAGCTTGGTCAGGTGCCCGTCCTTGCCCACGCGGTAGTCGATGTTGGGCTGCAGAACCTTCGCCGCGGCGATGCGATCGAGCTGCTCCGAGAAGCCGGCCGGCGCCCGGCACTCGGGGTCGAAGGCGATGACGGCCTTGCCGCCCTGGAACGTCTGGCCGGGCCGGTCGCGGTAGGTCCAGGTCTGGGGGGCGAGGTAACCGGGGCTGCCCGCCGCGTCGTCCTGCACCTCGTCCGGCTTGCCGAGCAGGATGAAGGTGCGGCCGCAGTCGGTGTTGGAGCCGACGCTCCCGGCGACCCGGTACTTCTGGTCGGCGGTCGCTCGGGCCTGGAGATACTCTGCCTGGAACTCGTTCTCCGGTGTCGCGAGGTCTGGATCGCGGCGAGCCCAGAAGATCTGTTGGAACTGGAGCCGGTCGCTCTTGTCCTTGAGACCCTTGTAGATCTTCTCCTCTTCGCCCAGCATGATCGGGCGGACGTCGTCGAGCCACTTCTTGTCGTCCTTGTCCAGTTTCTGGGCAGCCGCGAGTCCGGGCGGCAGGACGGCCAAGGCCATCAGGATCGCGAAAAGGCTCGACCGGTTGCGCATCGCGTTGTCTCCTTGCTTCCTCAAACGCTTGATTCTACGCACGGAGCGGGGTCCCGGACAAGGCGCCCCCCGGGGCAAGCGGGCGGACCCGGCACGCTCCGTGCTAGTCTCCCCCTCCGTGCGCACTCGTGTCCTTGTCCCGCACGCCGTCGCCGCGGCGCTCGCCGCCTCGCTCGGCCTCGCCGCGGCCCTCCCCGCCTCCGCCGCCACGCGCCAGGCGCGGCGCGGGGCCCGCTCGGCCCTCCCCCAGGTCATGTTGCCCGCGAGCGCGTCGGCGTGGGACCTGGCCGTCGGCCAGGCCGCGCGCAACGCGCTGGGACGCGCGCAGGGCGCCGTGGTGGCGATGGACCCGCGCACGGGCCGCGTCCACGCGCTCGTGAACCCGGCGCTCGGGATGCAGCGGGCCTTCGTGCCGTGCTCGGTCTTCAAGATCGTCGTGGGGATCGCCGGGCTCTCGGAGGGCGTGATCACGCCCGACACGACGCACCGCTGCACGAGGGGCTGCTGGATGTGGGCGGGCCACGGACCGGTCGACCTGAAGCGCGCGCTGGCCGTGTCCTGCAACCCCTACTTCGAGTGGGTGGGCGAGCAGCTCGGCTACGAGAAGGTCGAGCGTTACGCCCGCCTGCTGGGCCTGGGCGAGCTCACCGGCATCAACCTCACCGGGGAGACGGCGGGGCGCGTGCCGTCGTTCGTCCGGCCGGAGGCGGTCGGCCACCTCTCGAGCCACGCGACGGGCATCGAGACCTCCGGGGTGCAGCTCGCGGTGCTCATCTCCGCGACGGTGAACGGCGGTGTGATCCTCAAGCCCCAGATGAGCGGCCCCGAGGACTTCGTGCCCCGGGAGCGGTGGCGGCTGCCGGAGACGACGCGCCTCGAGGGCCTGGCCGCGGGCTTCGCGGCCGCGGTCAACGAGGGCAGCGCGAGCGCCGCCTTCGATCCCGACGTGGCGGTGGCCGGGAAGACCGGCACCTGCGCGCAGCTCGGCTGGTTCGCGTCCTACGCGCCGGCGGACGACCCGCGGCTCGTGGTCGTCGTCTTCCTGCGCCACGGCAGCGGCCACGGCGCCTCCGCCGTGGCCGGTCGCGTCTTCCGCGAGCTGTTCGGTGGCGGCTCCGGAGCCACCGCCGCCGGAATGCCGTAAGTCACCGGCCCGCAGCAGCGGGCTGCGCGCGCAGGCGGATTCACTCCGCCGGAGCGCGCGGGGGGTCTGGGGGGTGCACGCGCGCCAGCTCACGGGAACCGCGCTGCAGCACCCCCCAGATGAGAATCAGATTACTGGCCGCTCCAGCTCCACCTTCACGTTGGTGGTCTGGCCCGGGGCGACTTCGACCTCTTTCTCGAGGGTCTTGTAGCCGGGCCTGACGATCTCGATCCGGTGCCGCCCCGGCGCGAGCCGCAGCGTCGAGGCCTCGCCGGCCGATCCGCGGAAAGCACCGTCCACGTACACCGAGGCGTCCTCCGGACGGATGCTCAGCTCGAGACGCCCGCCGATCGCCGTCAACTCGTCCTTCTCGGCGCGCGCTTCGTTCTCGGACCAGCGGCGGTCCAGCTCCTCGTCGCGCCGCGCCTCGCTCTCGGGGGCGTCCTTCGAGAGGTCCTCGAAGCTCTCGCCCACGCCCTTCTCGAGCTCGTAGTGCAGCTTCAGCGTCGAGTCGGGCGCGACGTACACCCTCATGCGGTGGGTCTTGTGGCCCTCGAGCTTGAGCGCGATCTCGTGGCGCCCGGACGAGACGTTGAGACGCTGGAAGAGGCCGTCGAAGTCGTCCACCGTCCCCGCGTAGTAGCCGTCCACGTAGACGCGCGCCTCGGCGGGGTCCACGAGCACCCGCACCGACCCGCTCTCCTGCTCCACGCGGTGGTAAACCGTCCCGCCACCGCCCCAGCCCCAGGGATAGCCGTAGTACCCGCCGTAGTAGCCGCCGTACCAGCCCAGGGAGCCGTAGGGCCACCAGGAGCTCCAGTACGGGGGGTAGTACCCGCCGCCGCCCCAGCCGGGGTAGCTCGGGTAGCCGGGATAGTAGCCGCCGCCGCCTGAACCGCTCCCCGTCCCCGCGCGGGGGTGCCGGCGCTCGGCGGTCGACGGGCTGTACGAGCCGGACCCCGAGCTCGAGCCGCCGCTGTAGCCGGGGCTCGACTGCGAGCCGCCCCCGCTGGAGCTCACCCCCGGCGACGGGTGGCTGCCGCCCCCGCCTGAGGAGCCGCCTCCCTCCCCGCCACCGCGTGGGACGGCGTGGTCCTGCGCTTGGAGAGCCGGCGCGAGCGCCAGGCTCGCGGCCAGGATCAGGATCGTGGGCCGAGCAGTCATTGTGGCCTCCGTGGTCATCCGGCAACCGTCAACCGTCACCATGCAACCGGCGTGCCCGGGCGCCCGCCGGCATCGAAGCCCTCAACTCGTTGTCAAAAAGGCACTTGCCGGAGCGACGGGGGTGGCGCCGGCGAAGGTGATCGTCCCCGATGAGGGACAGTGCACCATCTTCCAGCGGACACTCTCCCTATATACTGCCCCCCGCGTGACCACTCCGTCGAGAGCGTCCTCGCCCCGCCGGGTGCTCGTCTCCTGCGGCGAGCCCTCGGGCGACCTGTACGCCGGCGACCTCGTCCATCACCTGCGCGATCAGGCGGGCCCGCTCGAGGTCTTCGGACTCGGCGGCGACCGGCTCCGGGCCGAGGGTGGCCGCCTCCTCGCCCACGTCAGCGATCTGGCCGTGGTGGGGCTTCTCGAGGTGCTCCGCCACCTGCGCCACCTGCGCGGGGTGTTCCGCTCCGTCCTCGAAGAGGTGGACCGCGACCGGCCCTCGGTCGCCGTGCTCGTGGACTACGCCGACTTCAACCTCCGCCTCGCCCGCGAGCTGAAGCGGCGCGGCGTCCCGGTCGTCTACTACGTCTCGCCGCAGGTCTGGGCGTGGCGCCGGGGCCGGGTGCGGGCGATCCGGGAGAACGTCGCGCAGATGATCGTGATCTTCCCCTTCGAGGAGCCGCTCTACCGCGAGGCCGGCGTCCCGGTCACGTTCGTGGGCCATCCCCTCGTCGAGCTCGCGCGGCCGGCGACGGACCGCGCCGCGTTCCTCTCCGCGCGGGGGCTGGACGCCGCGCGACCGGTGCTGGCGGTGCTGCCGGGCAGCCGGCGGCAGGAGGTCGCGCACAACCTCCCGCCGATCGCGGGCGCGCTGCGACTCCTCCGCGAGCGGCGAGGCGACCTGCAGATGGCCCTCGCCGTGGCCCCGAGCCTCGACCCGCGCCTCTTCGACCAGGAGCTCGCGGGGCTGCCCGTGGCGCGCGTCGAGGGCCACACGCATGCGCTCCTCAGCACGGCCTCGGCGGGCATCGTCGCCTCGGGCACCGCCACCGTCGAAGCCGCGCTCATGGACCTGCCCATGGTCGTCGTCTACCGCGTCTCCCCCCTCACCTACGCGCTGGGCCGGCCCTTCGTGCGGGTGCCGCACTACGCGATGGCCAACCTGCTGGCGGGCCGTGAGGTCGTCAAGGAGCTGATCCAGGGCGATTTCCGGCCCGAGGCGGTGACGGCCGAGGTGCTGGCCCTCCTGGACGACCCGGGCCGGCGCGAATCCGTCCGCCAGGGCCTGGCTGAGATCCGGACGCGGCTCGGCCCCCCGGGGGCATCCGCCCGAGCGGCGGCGGTCGTGGCCCGGCTCCTGGAGCGATAGCGGAAAAGCTTGACAGCAAGGCAGTTTGTGTGTGACCTTCTGATGTGGATTCTAGACAGAAGGGGTCGCGATGAAGAGAACTGCCTGCAGCGTCGCACTGGGGACCCTCTTCTTGGCGGGTTGCCACACGATCACGGAAGAGCTGCCGACGCAGCCCACGAAGACGCCCAAGTCAGGGTCCGGGGTCCTGACCGTGGCGATCCCGTCGATTCCGGTGGCGACACCCGCCCCGAAGCCCACGGCGACTCCGGCGCCTGCGCCTCCGCCCGCACCGACTCCTGAGTCCACTCCGACGCCGGCTCCACCGCCGAGCGCCGGCGCGTGCGGCAACCCCCTCCCTCCGGAAGTGTCGCGGATGAACACCAAGATCCACCTCCGGGGCGCGAACAAGTGGACGCTCGACACGACGCCGCTCGTCGGCCCCGACGGCGACTACTGCCGCAAGATCGGGTTCACCGACGGCCGGCTCTTCTGCGCCATCCGGACCGAGGGCACGTCCGATCGGATCGCGTGCGAGACCTACGCGGTCGGCACCGCGAGGGACACGGGCCGGTCCGGCCCCACGTGGTACCGCAACGGGGAGCTGTGCACCGGGGAGCTCAGTGGCTGCGAGAACCACGAGGACAACCAGTACCTGCTGTACGTGTACAAGGGCGGGCTCTACAAGGCCTGCACCCGCGACGGGGTCTGCGGCGAGGTCGTGGCCGATCGGTGATGCCGCGCACACCGGTCTTGACAGCCGGCGTGGCCCCGTGTGAGCGTGTCCGTGTGACGCGGGCCTTCACGACTCGGGCGCTCGGGACGCTGCTCGCCGCGTCCTGCCTGCTGGCGTGGGGATGCGGCTCGCTCCCCGACGAAACCCCGACGCAGCCCGACCCGCCGCCTCCCGTGGCGGCAGGGCCCACGCCCGAGCCCAACGCGAGCCCGACGACGGGCACGCCGGTCCTGGGGGGGCCCGCGCCGAAGCCCAGCCCCACCCCGGCCTCGGAGGGGACGCCGGAGCCGAGCCCGACGCCGGGCTCGACGGAAGGCTCCAGCGGCTGTGGCAGCCCGCTTCCACCCGCACTTGCCGAGCTCAGCGTCAAGGTCCACCAACGGGGCGGCGATGCGTGGATCCTCGATTCGACCCCCCTCGTCGGGCCGGATGCCACCTACTGCGCGACGATCGGGTTCACCGACGGGCGCGCCGTGTGCCCCGTCCGGCCCGAGGGGAACCCGGAGCGCCAGGCGTGCGAGCTCTACGTCACCGGCCGCGCCACCGACACCGGCCGCCCGGGGCCGACCTGGACCTTCGGCGGGAAGCCGTGCACGGGCCGCGCGAGCGGCTGTGAGAACTCGGCGGACAACCAGTACCAGCTGCGCATCTTCCAGGGCGGCGTCTTCAAGGCCTGCGGCCGGAACGGGGCCTGCGGCGAGGTCGAGGCCGACAAGTAGCCGCCGCTTGACAGGGCGCGGCCCGTGTGTGAGCGTCCCCGGGTGCCGCCCGACCCGATGAAGCGCTTTCTCCTCCGCCACTCTCCTCGCGGCCTCGGTCGCCGCGGGCTCGTGCGGGAAGGAAGCGACGGCCCCCGTGGGTCCTGAGCCACTCCCGAACGCGGCCACTCTCATCCCTTCGGCTCCCGCACCGCAGCCGACGCCCACGCCCACCCCGGGAGCCGTGCCGGACGAGGACGCCGTTCCCGCCTCGCCCGGCCGACCCGCCGACGCGGGCGGCGGGACCTCCGCGGGGTGCGGGGAGCCGGCGCCGCCCGCCGTCACCCAGATCAACGTGAGCGTCCACGGGCGGCAGGCGGACCGCGTCGTCCTCGACTCGACGCCGCTCGTCGGACCGAGCGCCGCCTACTGCCGGCAGATCGGGTTCACCGACGGCCGCCTCTACTGCCCGGTGCGCCCCGAGGGCCACCCCGAGCGGTTGGCCTGCGAGGCCGCGCGCGTGGGCCGCGCCGCCGACACCGGCCGTGTCGGGCCCACCTGGTCGGCGAACGGGAAGCGCTGCAACGGGGCGGACGGAGGCGGCCTCCTGCCTCAATCACCCCGACAACCAGTTCCTCGCCTTCGCCTACGGCGCGGGCAGATTCCGGGCCTGCGCCGCGAGCGGCGTCTGCGGGGAGATCACCCTCCCGTGACTCGATGCTAGAATCCCGGCCACTGCGCGCGACTCCCGGCCGGAGGGGTTGATGGCCAAGCGGATCCTGGTCGTGGACGACGACGAGAACATCCTGAGCCTCGAGCGCACCATCCTCGAGCAGAAGGGCTTTCTCGTCACGACCGCGGGCGGCGGCGAGCAGGCGCTCCGGCTCCTGCGGGAGCAGACCTTCGACCTCGTGCTCCTCGACGTCATGATGCCGGACAAGGACGGCTTCGAGGTCTGCCGCCAGATCAAGCAGGACACGCGGACGAAGGCGATACCCGTCATCTTCCTGACCGCGAAGGGCGGCGGCGAGGCCCTCGCCGAGGGCTTCGAGTCGGGGGCCGTCATGTACATCAACAAGCCCTTCACCGCGAACAAGCTGCTCACCATCGTCAACACGATGCTGGAGCGGCCCGAGGCCAGTAGGCGCGGCCCGCCGAAGGCGGGGCCTGCCCTCCCCGCGGGCCGCGGGCCGCCGGGGCTCGGCGGCTGGCTACAGGCTCTCGAAGCGGGTGAGCTTCTCGAACTCGCGGTAGCGCGCGTCGATCTCGGGGCGGGTGAGCTTCAGCAGCCGGTCGAGGCTGAAGGCCTCGACGCAGAACGAGGCCATCGTGCTGCCCATGACGACGGCCCGGCGCAGGGCGGCGTCGCCCGTCTGCCCGGTGCTCGCGAGGTAGCCGAGGAAGCCGCCGGCGAACGTGTCGCCGGCCCCGGTGGGGTCGAACACCACCTCGAGGGGCAGCGCCGGCGCCGAGAAGCAGCCCTCCTCCGAGAACATCAGGACGCCGTGCTCGCCCTTCTTCACGACCAGGGTGCCCGGCCCCATCGCCCGGATCGCGCGCGCCGCCTTCACGAGGTTCCACTCGCCGCTGAGCTCGCGGGCCTCCTGGTCGTTGATCAGGAGGATCTGCACCTTCTTCAGGGTCTCCCGCACCTCCGCGGGCTTGCCGTGGATCCAGAAGTTCATCGTGTCGCAGGCCACGACCCGGGGCCGCTCGACCTGCTCGAGGACCTGGCGCTGGAGGACGGGGTCGATGTTGCCCAGGAAGACGACCTCGGAGCCGCGGTAGCGGGCGGGGATCTTGGGCTTGAAGAACTCGAAGACGTTGAGGTCGGTGCAGATGGTGTCGCGGGAGTTGAGGTCGAGCGAGTACTTGCCCTGCCAGTGGAAGGTCTTCCCCTCCATCCGCTCGAGGCCCTCGAGGTCGATCGGCCGGCCGCGGAACGCGGCGAGCTGCTCCTCCCCGAAGTCGTGGCCCACGACGCCCACCAGGTTGACGGGGTCGAAGAAGGAGGCGGCCACCGAGAAGAAGGACGCGCTGCCGCCGAGCACGCGCTCGGCCCGGCCGAAGGGCGTCTCGACGGTGTCGTAGGCGACGCTGCCGACTACCAGGATGGACATGCTCTCTCCCTACTTCATGTACCGGCCGACGATCGGCTCGAGGTCGCGCTTGACGGCCTCCGGGACGAGCTCGGGCGCGGTGATGAGCGCGTACTTGAGGGCGGTCGCGCACTCGCACCCGCGCGGGATGGGGAGGCGCCGGACCGCCGCGCGCAGGACCTTGCGGGCGGTCTCCGCGTTTCTCCCGAGGACGCCCATGATCTGCTCGGCGGTGACCGCGTCGTGGTCGGGGTGCCAGCAGTCGTAGTCGGTCACCATGGCGAGCGTCGAGTAGCAGATCTCGGCCTCGCGCGCGAGCTTCGCCTCCTGCAGGTTGGTCATGCCGATGAGGTCCGCCCCCCAGGAGCGGTAGAGCTCCGACTCGGCGAGGGTCGAGAACTGCGGCCCCTCCATGCACACGTAGGTCCCGCCCACGTGGTGGGTCGCCCCCGCCTCCGCGCAGGCCTCGGCCATCACCTTCGACAGGTTGCGGCAGAAGGGGTGCGCGAACGCCACGTGGGCCACGAGGCCGTTCCCGAAGAACGTGGACTTGCGCTGCTGGGTGCGGTCGATGAACTGGTCGGGCACGACCACGTGGAGCGGCTCGTAGCGCTCCTTGAGCGAGCCCACCGCGGAGACGGAGAGGATCCACTCCACGCCGAGCTTCTTCATGGCGAACACGTTGGCCCGGAAGTTGAGCTCGTGGGGCAGGATGCGGTGACCCCGGGCGTGGCGCGGGAGAAAGGCCACCCTCCGGCCCTCCAGGGAGCCGACCATCAGGCTGTCGGACGGCGGCCCGAAGGGCGTCTCGACGGGGACCTCCCGGACGTCGGTGAAGCCCTCCATCTGGTAGAGGCCGGTGCCCCCGATGATGCCGATGTCCGCCTGCTCGCCCATCGCTCGCTCTCCCGCCGTGGCGCGTCGCGGCCCCACCGGCCGATCCGGTGCGGGCCGACCGGCGATGGTACGCGCTGGGGCCGTCCGCGGGCAAACGGCCGCCGGGGCCTACGGCTTCGCCGCCTCCTTGAGCTCGAGCAGTACGCCGCAGCGCGCCCTTCGGGTGCACGAAGGCCACGCGACAGCCGCCGGCCCCGACCCGCGGCGCCTGGTCGAGGAGCGGCACCCCGCGGGCCTTCATCTCCTCGAGCGCCGCGTCGAGGTCGTCCACCAGCACGCACACGTGGTGGAGGCCCGAGCGCTTCTCGAGGAAGCGCGCGAGGACCGACGACGGGTCCGTGGGCTCCAGCAGCTCGAGGTGCGACTCGCCCACCGGCAGGAACGCCACCCGCACCTTCTCGGTCGGGACGTCGTGGGTCGACTCGACCCGGAAGCCGAGCGCCTCGTAGGCGGCGGTCGCCTGCTCGAGGCTCGGCACCGCGATGCCGAGGTGGTCGATCTTCAGGTGCTT
The DNA here is from genome assembly GCA_963818355.1 of uncultured Acidobacteriota bacterium. Lineage (GTDB taxonomy): Bacteria > Acidobacteriota > Vicinamibacteria > Fen-336 > Fen-336 > DATBSL01. The sequence goes on from CAWFSB010000025.1 coordinate 37,244, forward strand.
CATCCGAGCCCCATCCTCTCCACGATCCCGTCGGCGGCGGTGAACGGGTCGATCGCGCGCGCCGCCAGCCGCTCCAGGGTGCGCTCGAGCTCCTCGGGCGGGACGACCCGGCGGAACACGTGCCCCATCACGCGCTGCCGCACCGCGTCCTCCAGCTGCCTTCGCATCTGCGCCCGGCGCTTCTTCGCGAGGGCGCCCGAGCCTTCCGCACGCCGGTGGAACGCCTCGACCGCCTCCAGCAGCTCGGCGATCCCCTCGTCGCGCGTGGCCACCGTCTTCACCACCGCGGGGGGCTCGGCGTCCGCCGCGGCGAGCGAGAGCATCGACTCGATCTCGGCCACCACCCGGTCCACCCCGTCGCGATCCGCCTTGTTGACCACGAACACGTCCGCGATCTCCATGATCCCGGCCTTCAGGGCCTGCACCTCGTCGCCGAGGCCGGGGACCAGCACCACGACGCTCACGTCCGCGGTGCCCACGATCTCGACCTCGTCCTGGCCGACCCCGACCGTCTCGACCAGGATCACGTCCTTGCCGGCGGCCGAGAGCACGAGGAGCGCCTGGTCGGTGGCGGCGGCGAGGCCGCCGAGGTGCCCGCGGGTGGCCATCGAGCGGATGAAGACGCCGGGGTCGGTGGCGTGGGCCTGCATGCGGATGCGGTCGCCCAGGATCGCCCCGCCGCTGAAGGGCGAGGTCGGGTCCACGGCCACGATGCCCACCGTCCGGCCCTGCCGGCGCAGGTGGGCGGTCAGGCGGTCCACCAGGGAGGACTTGCCGGCGCCGGGCGGGCCGGTCACGCCCACCACCAGCGAGCCCCCCGCGTGGGGGAAGAGCGCGGCCAGCAGCGCCCGGGCCTCGGGCCGGGCGTCCTCGACGAGGCTGATCGCGCGGGCGACCGCCCGCGTGTCGCCGGCGCGCACGCCGGCCACGAGGCCGTCCGGCGTCGGCGCGGCCACCGCCACTACCGCACCACCGGCCGCAGGTGCAGCAGCTGGCGCGCGATGACCAGGCGCTGCACCTCGCTCGTGCCCTCGCCGATGGTGCCGATCTTCGCGTCGCGGAGATACCGCTCCACCGGGTAGTCCTTCAGGTAGCCGTACCCGCCGTGGACCTGGATCGCCTCGAGCGCGATCTCGACCGCGGCCTCGCTGGCGAAGAGCTTGGCCATCGCGGACTCGGCGGTGTGGCTCCGGCCCGCGTCGGCCATGGCCGCCGCGCGCCAGGTCAGCAGCCGCGCCGCCTCCGTCTTCGTCGCCATCTCCGCGATCTTGAACTGGATCGCCTGGAAGTCGGCGATCGGGTGGCCGAACTGCTTGCGCTCGAGCGCGTAGCGCATGGACGCCTCGAGCGAGGCCTGGGCGATGCCCACCGAGAAGGCGGCGATCCCCACGCGCCCCTTGTCGAGGATCTTGAGCGTGTCGACGAAGCCCATGCCCTCGCGGCCGACCAGGCTCTCCGCCGGCAGGCGGCAGTCCTCGAAGGCGAGCTCCGAGGTGACCGACGAGCGCACGCCGAGCTTGTCCTCCTTCTTTCCCGCGCGGAAGCCCGGCGTCCCCCGCTCGACGACGAAGGCGGAGATGCCCTTCTTGCCGGCCGCGCGATCGGTCACCGCCATGATCACCGCGGTGTCGGCGATGCCGCCGTTGGTGATGAAGTTCTTGGAGCCGTTCAGGACCCAGTCGTCCCCGTCGCGCACCGCGGTCGTGCGCATCCCGCCGGCGTCCGAGCCCGAGCCGGGCTCGGTCAGCCCCCAGCAGCCCACCTTCTCGCCGCGGGCGAGGGGCGGCAGGAAGCGACGCTTCTGCTCCTCGGTGCCCGCCAGGTGGAGGTGGGCCGAGCAGAGGCTGTGGTGCGCGGCGAGCGAGAGCGCCACCCCCGCGTCCACCCGGGAGAGCTCCTCCATCACGATCGCCCAGTCGAGGGTGGAGAGGCCCGAGCCGCCGTACTGCTCCGGCCAGCAGCAGCCGGCGAGGCCGAGCCCGCCCAGCTTCGAGAACACCTCGCGGGGGAACTCCTGCTTCTCGTCCCACTCTCGCGAGTGGGGGGCGAGCTCCTTCTCGGCGAAGCCGCGCACGGTCTTCCGGAGCTGCGCCTGCTCCGGGCTCAGATCGAAGTCCATGGCGTTCATGGTATACCGCCTCCTGCCATGCGCCGCCTCGCCAGGCGCCGTCTCGCCCTACGCCTCGCTCTCGCCGCCGCGGCCGTCCTCGCCGCGCTCGCGGCCTGGGTCTGGGCGGGCCTGCCCGCCCGGTCCGAGGTGAGGGCGCTCGCTCCGAACGAACCCCGCGCGGACCCGCCTCATGGAGCAGCGAGCAGGAGGAGGCGAAGGCGAAGGGACGAAAGGCGAGGGTCGCCCAGTCCTGGGTCCCGCTCTCTCGCGTCTCCCGGCACCTCATCCACGCCGTCCTCTCCTCGGAGGACCAGAACTTCTTCGGGCACGAGGGCGTCGACTGGAAGGCCATCGAGGAGTCGATCGAGAAGAACGTCGAGAAGGGGCGGCTTCGCCCGGGGCGGCAGCACGATCACCCAGCAGCTGGCCAAGAACCTCTACTTCGGCACGCGCAAGACGCTCGGCCGCAAGGTTCGCGAGCTCGTGGTGACGCGGTGGCTGGAGGCGGACCTCTCGAAGGCCCGCATCCTGGCCCTGTACCTCAACCTGATCGAGTGGGGCGACGGGGTCTACGGCTGCGAGGCGGCGCGCACGCCACTGGTACGGCAAGCCCGCCTCGGACCTGTCGGCCACCGAGGCCGCCGGCCTCGCCGCCATGATCCCGAACCCCCGCCGGCTCAACCCGCGGGTGAGCGCGGCGCGCCACGAGCGGGCCACGCGCCGGGTGCTGTGGCTCATGGGCCAGGCCGGCTACCTCGGCCGCGACGGGGCCGGCCTCGGCGCCGAGCCGCCGGCCGAGACGGTGGCCGAAGACGAGGAGCCGGCGGCGCCGGAACCGGAAGCCACGCCACCGGCGCCGTAGCGGTTGTACCATGGGCGGATGAAGCTCTCCGCCCTGCTGGTGTCGGACTACATGACGCCGAACCCGATCGTCATCGAGCCCGAGGAGCCGCTCATGCGGGCGCTCGAGATCGTCCGCCTGCGGGGCGTGCGGCGGCTGCCGGTGACGGTGGGCGGCATGCTGGTGGGCCTCGTCACCGAGGGCGACCTCAAGCGCGCCGAGCCCTCGACGCTGACCGACTCCGAGGCCGACTTCAACCGCGTGATGGAGGAGACCCCCGTCACGCGCATCATGATCCAGAACCCGGTGACCACCACCGCGGACACCCCTCTCCTCGAGGCGGCCGAGGTCCTGCTCAACACCAAGTACGGCGCCCTGCCCGTGGTGGCGGGCGGCCACGTGGTGGGGATCCTCACCGACAACGACCTCATCCGGGCCCTCGTGGACGTCCTGCGGGAGGCGAAGGGCGCGCAAGGCTGAGCCGCTTGTCCCTTCCGCCGCGAGGACGCCGACGTCGAGACCTCGTCCGAGGGCTACGCCCGCCGATTCGCGGGACCGGTCGGCCGCTTCTTCCTCGAGCGGCAGGCGGAGGCGACCCTGGATCTCCTTCGGCCCTTCCCCGGCGCGAGCGTCCTCGACGTGGGCGGCGGGCACGGCCAGGTGACGGGGCCGCTCGTGGCGGCGGGGCACGCGGTGACCGTCCTCGGCAGCGACGCCTCCTGCGAGGCACGCGTGCGCGAGTGGACGGGCGCGGGACGCGCTCGCTTCGTCACCGGCGATCTGCTGTCCCCGCCGCTCCCCGACCGCTCGTTCGACGTCGTCCTCTCCTACCGCCTCCTGCCCCACGTGGCCCGCTGGCCGGAGCTGGTGGCGACGCTGTGCCGCCTCTCCCGCCGCGCGGTGGTGGTGGACTACCCGACGCGGCGCAGCGTCAATGCGGCGGCCGACCTCTTCTTCGGCCTCAAGAAGGGAGTCGAGGGGAACACGCGTCCGTTCACCGTGTTCTCCGACGCGCGAGATCGAGCGGGCGTTCGCCGCGCACGGCTTCGCGCCCACCGGCCGCCGGCCGCAGTTCTTCTTCCCGATGGCCCTCCACCGGGGGCTCGGCTCGGCCGGCCTCGCCCGCGGCCTCGAGGGCGCGGCCTCGGCGCTCGGCCTCACGCGCGCCCTCGGCTCCCCCGTCATCCTGAGGCTGGAGCGCCGTGGCTGAGCCCGCGACCGCGCGCGAGTGGGCGGTGGCCCTCTTCCGCCGCTCGGTCCTGAAGCAGAGGAAGCTCGCCGAGGTGGCGGGGATGCTCGGCCCCACCGCGGGCCTGCGCTGCCTCGACCTCGGCTCCGACAACGGCGTCGTGAGCCTGCTGCTGCGCGAGCGGGGCGGCTCTTGGGCCTCCGGCGACCTGACGGAGGAGGCGGTCTCCTCCATCCGTTCGCTGGTGGGCGAGGACGTCCACCTCGTCCGCGGCGACCGGCTGCCCTTCCCCGACGCGAGCTTCGACCGCGTGGCGGTCGTCGACATGCTGGAGCACGTGCCCGACGAGGCGGCCTTCGCGCGCGAGCTCGCGCGGGTGACGAGGCCGGGCGGCCTCCTCGTGGTCAACACGCCCCACCTCAAGCGGACGCTCCTGCGGCGGCTGCGCCACGCCCTCGGCCAGACCGACGAGAAGCACGGCCACCTGCGCCCCGGCTACACGCAGGAGCGGCTGCGCGAGCTGCTCGCGCCCGCGTTCGAGATGGAGCGCCACCGCACCTACTCGCGCTTCTTCTCCGAGGCGGTGGACACCGCGCCTCAACTGGGGGATGGAGCGGCTCGGCAAGAAGTCCTCGGCCAAGGGCATGGTGGTGACGAGCGACGACCTCGCCCGCAACCGGAAGACATTCCGCGCGTACTCCGCGATCTACCCGTTCGTGTGGGCGGTGACGCGTCTCGACGCGCTCGTCCCCGCCTCGGGGTACATGCTGATCGCCGCTCTCCGCCGCCGCGCGTCTTGACCCCCGGTCCCCGGGGCACTAGTCTGCCGGCAAGTCCCCGGGAAAGGTCCTCCACTGTGGCAAGCGAGACGCTCGGGCATTTCGAGATCACGGACAAGCTCGGCGAGGGCGGCATGGGCGTCGTCTACCGCGCCCGCGACACCCGCCTCGGGCGGACGGTCGCGATCAAGCTGCTGCGCCCGGAGGCGGTGGCCGACCCGGAGCGCACGCGTCGCTTCCTGCAGGAGGCGAAGGCGGCCTCGGCGCTGAACCACCCCCACATCGTCACCGTCCACGACATCGGCGAGGACGCGGCCCGTGGCACCTGGATCGCGATGGAGCTGCGTGGACGGCGAGAGCCTGCGCCAGCGGCTCGAGCGGGGCCGCCTGCCGATGCGCGGAGGCGCTGAGGATCGCGCTCGAGATGGCGCGAGGCCTCGCCGCCGCCCACGAGGCCGGGATCGTCCACCGCGACGTCAAGCCCGGGAACGTGATGATCACGAAGTCCGGGCCTCGTGAAGGTGCTCGACTTCGGCCTGGCCAAGCTCGTCTCTCCCGAGCGCGCCGCGACCGACTCGGTGGCGCCCACGCTGAGCTCGCCCGCGGGCACCCGCCTCGGCGTCGTCCTCGGCACCCCCGCCTACATGTCGCCGGAGCAGGCCGAGGGCCGCCCGGTGGACGCGCGGTCCGACGTCTTCTCGTTCGGCGCCGTGCTCTACGAGATGCTCACGGGCCAGCGGCCCTTCGACGGGGCGAGCGAGCTGTCGCTGCTGTCGTCGATCCTGCGCGACACGCCGCCCCGCCTGCGCCGCCTGCGCCCGGAGGTGGACCCCCGGCTCGAGGAGCTCGTCGATCGCTGCCTGGCGAAGGACCCCGCCGCGCGCCCGGCTTCGGCACAGGCGCTGGTGCCGGAGCTCGAGGCGCTCCTCGCGCGCGACTCGGTCCCGTCCGTGGGACGCCTGCTGCGGCGGCCGGCGTGGGCGGCCGGTCTCGCGCTCGTCCTGGCCGCGCTTGGCGCGCTCGGCTTCTGGGCCTGGCGCCGCGGCGCGCAGGAGCGCTGGGCGCGGCGCGAGGCGATGCCGGAGATCCAGCGGCTCATCGACGGCGACGAGATGGTCGCCGCGTTCCGGCTCGCGAAGAAGGCGCGCGCGCACCTCGCCGGCGACCCCGAGTTCGAGAAGCTCTGGAAGGCCGTGACGGTCGCTTCCCGCCGCGATCACGACCGAGCCCGCCGGGGCCGAGGTCCTCGCGAAGCCCTACGGCGAGCCCGACGGCGAGTGGGAGCGGCTCGGCGTCTCCCCCGTCGAGGGCGCGTTCCTCCCCTTCACGCCCCACCGCGTCCGGATCACCAAGCCCGGCTTCACTCCGCTGGAGGCGGTCGTCGTCCCCCAGACTCCCTCCCGGCTGACCCTCGTCCCCGAGAAGGACGCCCGGCCCGGGATGGTGCTACGTCCCCGCCGGCCGCTCGCAGTTCGCCGGCGCTCCCCCCGCGGACCTCCCGGCGTTCTGGCTCGACCGCCACGAGCTCTCGAATCGCGAGTGGAAGGCGTTCGTCGACGCCGGCGGCTACCGTCGGCCCGAGCTGTGGAAGCACCCGTTCCTGCGTGGCGGCAAGCCGATCCCGTTCGCGGAGGCGATGGCGCTCTTCCGCGACCGCACCGGCCGCCCCGGGCCGGCGACCTGGGAGGTGGGCAGCTTCCCGGAGGGGCAGGCGGACTTCCCGGTCTCCGGGGTGAGCTGGCACGAGGCCGCGGCCTACGCAGAGTTCGCCGGCAAGAGCCTGCCGACGCTCCACCACTGGTTCCGGGCCGCCGACTCTCGGGATCTTCTCGGACCTGCTGCGCTACAGCAACTTCGGCGGGCAGGGACCGGGCCGGGTGGGCGCGCGACCGAGCCTGAGCGGCTTCGGCACCTACGACATGGCCGGCAACGTCCGCGAGTGGGCGTGGAACGCGTCCGGCGACCGGCGCTACACGCTCGGCGGCGCGTGGAGCGACCCGACCTACCTCTACACGGGCCCCGACGCCCTCGATCCCCTGGACCGCAGCCCGATCCTGGGCGTGCGCTGCGCCGTCTACGAGGCGGCGCCCCCGGAGTCGGCCTTCGGGCCGCTCACCCGCGTGTACCGCGACTACTCGAAGGAGCGCCCGGTCGGGGACGACGTCTTCGCCGTGTACCGGAGCTACTTCGACTACGATCGCGGCGACCTCGCCGCGAAGCTCGAGTCGACCGACGATCGCCCCGAGCACTGGCGAGTCGAGAAGGTGAGCTTCGCCGCGGCCTACGGCGGCGAGCGCATCCTCGCCCAGCTCTTCCTTCCGCGGAACGCCACCCCGCCGTACCAGGCCGTCGTGTACTTCCCGCCCAGCAGCGCGAACTGTGATCCGCTCGAGCGAGGGGCTCGGGACGCGCGAGTTCGGCTTCCTGGCGAGGAGCGGGCGGGCCGTCCTGTTCCCGGTCTACCAGGGCACCTTCGAGCGCCGCCAGGCCGCGGCCAGCGGGCCGAACGCCGTGCGCGAGCTCGTGATCCAGAGGACGAAGGACGTGCGCCGCGCCGTCGACTACCTCGAGAGCCGGCCCGACATCGACCGCTCCCGCCTCGCCTTCTACGGCCTCTCCATGGGCGCCAACTACGGGGCCGTGGTGGGGGCGGTGGAGAGCCGCTTCCGCACGCTCGTCCTCGTGAGCGGAGGGATGCTCGAAGGACGGCCTCCCGAGGTGTCGACCCTCAACTTCGCCCCCCGCGTGCGCGTTCCGGTGCTGATGGAGAACGGGCGCCACGACTTCACCTTCCCGCTCGACGAGAGCCAGCGGCCGCTCTTCCGCCTGCTCGGCACGCCCGAGGCGGACAAGAAGCACGTGCTCTTCGAGAGCGGCCACGTCCCGCCGTTCCCCGACGTCGTGCGCGAGACGCTCGACTGGCTGGACCGCTACCTGGGGCCCGTCACCACCGGCCCGCCCGGCTCCTGAAGCTCACTCCGGCGAGCTGATCGGGGGGGCGGGTGGGCGCGGCGGCGCGTCCTCCATGTCGAGCGTCGACAGGAGCCGGTCGAGGAAGGTCACCTGCGCCGGGTGCAGCAGGAAGCGCGCACGGTCGATCGCCACGAACTTCGCCTCGTCCACTTCCTTCTGGTCGCCGCGGGGCGCCGCGTCCTCGGGGGCGGGGCCGGCGAAGCCGTGGATGCGCTTGCGGCTGCGGGCGAGGTCGACGCTGCCGATGGAGTGGAGCGGACCCGCCTCGACCCCCGTCTCCTCCCGGGTCTCGCGCCGCGCCGCGGTCTCGACGTCCTCTCCGGGGTTCGTGCGGCCCTTCGGGATGCTCCACGGGGCGCGGCGATTGTAGGGGCCCCAGGGGTGCACGATCAGCACCTCGATCTTCCCCCCGTTGCGGCGATAGAGGAGCGTCCCCGCGGACTCGATCACCGTCCCGTCCTCCGTGACTCCTTGTCCTCGTACATGCGCTTGTCCGCGAGGCGGATGAGCGCCTCCTTCGTCGTGGCCTCCGCCGGGTAGGTGGCCACCCCCAGCGAGACGCCGAGCCGCGCGTTGATCCCCTCCTCCTTGAGGAAGGTGTGGCCCTCGACGAGGCGGCGCATCTTCTCCGCGAGCACCCGGGCCGGCGCGCCCTCGGTCTGGGGCAGGATGACCACGAACTCGTCGCCGCCGTAGCGCGCCGGGATGTCGGTCTCGCGCACCGCGGCGCGGATCAGGAAGCCCACCTCGCGCAGGGTGCGGCTGCCCCGCAGGTGGCCGTACTGGTCGTTGATGGGCTTGAAGCGGTCGAGGTCCACGAAGAGCAGCGATAGCGTCGAGCCGTAGCGGTTGACGAGCTTGAGCTCCCGGTCGAGCGCCTGGTGGAAGTAGCGGAAGTTGTGGAGGGGGGTGACCTCGTCGGTGATCGAGAGCTCGCGCGTCTTCTGGTAGAGCCGCACGTTCTCGAAGGCGAGCGCCACCGCGTCGGCGAGCGGCTGGAGGCGCGCGAGGGTGCCCTCGTCGAAGGCGCCGCTCGCGCAGGACCCGAGGGCGAGGACGCCGATCGCCCGCTCGCGCGAGCTGAGGGGGAAGAGAGCGTACGAGCGCAGCCCCTCCTCGACGAGGCGGGTGTCCTCGAGGTAGCGGTGCTCGTGCGCGAGGTCCTTCTGCAGGACCGGCCGGTTGTTGAGGGCCGCGAACCCGGGGCCGCTGCCCACGACCGGGAGGGCGCTCCCGAGCCCCCACGACGTGCCCTCGGGGTAGCTCACCATCTCGATGTAGTCGCCGGTCTCGTTCACGAAGCCGCAGGCCAGTCGGTCGAACGGCTGCAGGGCCTGGAGCTCGGCGGCAAAGGCGGGGACGATGGCCGCGAGGTCGCTTCCCGAGGTGGCGGCGGAGGTGATGCGGCGCAGCACCTCCGCCCGGGCCGAGGAGGCGCGCAGCTCCGCGAAGAGGCGCACGTTCTCGACGCCGGTCCCGACCTGCTTGCCGAGCACCTCCAGCAGCTCGCGATCGAGCGAGGGCTCGGCGGAGGGCCCCTCGTGGAGGACCAGCACGCCCAGCGAGCGCTGGCGGGCGCGCAGCGGGGTCGCGGCGAGCCAGCCCGCCCCGGCCAGCTCCTGCACGAGCGGGACGTCCTGGGCGAGCACGGCCAGCGCGAGGTCGCGGACGAGCGCGGGGTCCGCGGCGAGGTGGTGATCGAAGGCCTCCGCCAGCTCGCCGTCCTCGCCCGGGGCGAGAACGGCCGCGCCCGCCAGCTCGAGCGAGACCACCACGTGCTCGAGCGTCGAGCGCAGGAGCCCCCCCTCTTCGCGCTCGACGGTGAGGTCGCCCACCAGCGAGACGAGCGTGCGGAGGAGCCGATCGTCGCCCCCGTCGCCCGGGCGGGCCGCCGCCGCTCGCGCGGGCGGCGGGAACGGTGCGCGGCTTTCGGGCAGTGGAGTCATGAGAAGCCATCGACGGCTCTCCGGGCCCCTGCCCGGCAGCCGATTGGCCGGCATTCTAGCAGGGCGGGCGGATGGAGCGGGGGTAAGAGCCGGCGAGCGCCGCCCGCTCGGCCTGCTCCCGGCCCGAGTCCCAGCCGAGCTCGGCCGCCATGACCCGCGCCACGGCGCCGAGCTCGTCCGCCGGAGGCGGCCCGGCGGTGCCGAGGTCGAGGCGGCGCAGGACGGCATCGGCGAGGGTCAGCGCCATCTCGTCGCGGACGGCGCGAAGCACGCGGTCCTCGAGCGGACCGGAGAGCCGACGGGCCCCGGGAAGAGGCGTCACCGCGGTTCGGCAGGCCCCCATCCCGCGGCCGAGGCGGCGGAGGACGAGATCCACCGCGCGCTCCGCCACCGCGCGCGCGGTCGTGTACTTGACCCCCTGGAGGCTGACCAGGCCCGGGAGGCCGTCCTCGGCCTCGTGATCGTGCAGCCGCGGCCGGGTGGAGAGGCCCGACGCGCCGCCCCGGCCCGGAACGAGCCCCTCGTGGACGAGAGTGGCGTCCCCGCGCTCGATCCCGGCCCAGGGGAAGGCACGGGCGGCTTCATCGAGGAACGCCATGGGGTCGGTGGGGGGCTCGTCGGCCGGCTCGTACGACGTGCCCACGATCGTGCGCCCCTCCCAGGGCACGAGAAAGAGGAAGCGGCCCTCGCTCTTCCCGCCCACCGCGCAAGGCACCACCGGCGCGCGGCGCAGCACGACGTTGCGGGCGCGCAGGAGCGGGGCGGGGGCACGCCCGAGCCCGCCGCGCGCGAGCAGCTCGTCCGCCCAGGGCCCGGCCGCGTTGACGACCACGCGGGCGCGGACCTCCAAGGTCGCGCCGCCGAGCGTGTCGCGCACCGCGACCCCGGCGACCCGGCCCCCGATG